>JACRAZ010000039.1 GCA_016213205.1 Burkholderiales bacterium | reverse complement strand
CTTCATGATCTTGCGGATCTTGTCCTCGGGGATCTCCATCTTCTCCGCGAGCGTCGGCGCGTCCGGCTCGTAGCCGAACTCCTGCAGGTGCTGGCGGCTGATCCGGTTCATCTTGTTGATGGTCTCGATCATGTGCACCGGGATGCGGATGGTGCGCGCCTGGTCGGCGATCGAACGCGTGATGGCCTGGCGGATCCACCACGTGGCATAGGTCGAGAACTTGTAGCCGCGACGGTATTCGAACTTGTCCACCGCCTTCATCAGGCCGATGTTGCCTTCCTGGATCAGGTCGAGGAACTGCAGGCCGCGGTTGGTGTACTTCTTTGCGATCGAGATCACCAGGCGCAGGTTGGCCTCGATCATTTCCTTCTTGGCGTCGCGGCTGGCCTTCTCGCCCGCATTCATCTTGCGGTTGATTTCCTTCAGGTCGTCCAGCGGCACGACGGCGTGGCTCTGCAGGTCGATCAGCTTCTGCTGCAGTTCCTGGATCGCGGGCAGGTTGCGGCCCATGATCGCGGCGTAGGGCTTGCCGGCGGCGATTTCCTTCTCAGCCCACTTCAGGTTCAGGATGTTGGGCGGGAAGGTCTTGATGAAGTGTTCCTGCGGCATGCCGCAGCGGTCGACCACGATCTTGCGGATCTCGCGCTCGAAGCGGCGCACGTCGTCCACCTGCGAGCGCAGCACGTCGCACAGGCGTTCGATGGTCTTGACCGTGAAGCGGATCGTCATCAGATCCTCGGTCAGCACGTGCTGGGCCTTGCTGTACGCCGGCGAGTTGTAGCCTTCCTTCTCGAAGGCCTTGCGCATCTTCTCGAAGTGCGCGCGCACGGTGCCGAACTTCTCGAGTGCCTGCGACTTCAGTTCCTCGAGCTTCTTGGTCAGCGCCTTGCTGCCACCCTGGCCGTCGTCGTCGTCTTCCTCGTCGAATTCGTCGAAGTCTTCCTCGGCGACGTAGTCGTCGGCCTCATCGTCCGAGACGAAGCCGTCGACGACCTCGGAGATCTGCATGTCGCCGGCGGCGATCTTGTCGGCCATTGCCAGGATCTCGGCGATGGTCTTGGGCGACGCGGAGATGGCCTGCATCATCGATTGCAGGCCGCCCTCGATGCGCTTGGCGATCTCGATCTCGCCCTCGCGGGTGAGCAGCTCGACCGAGCCCATCTCGCGCATGTACATGCGCACCGGGTCGGTGGTGCGGCCGAACTCGGAATCCACCGTGGACAGCGCGGCCTCGGCGGCTTCCTCGGCCTCTTCCTCGGTGGCGGTGGTGGTGGTGCCGCCGGCGATCAGCAGCGTGGCGGCGTCGGGCGCCTGTTCGTAGACCGCGATGCCCATGTCGTTGAGCATCGACACGATGGCTTCGAGGATCTCGTTCTCCACCAGCTTTTCGGGCAGGTGGTCGTTGATTTCCTGGTGTGTGAGGAAGCCCCGCGTCTTGCCCATCTTGATGAGCGTCTTGAGCTCCAGGCGGCGCTTCGCAACCTCTTCCTCGGTGAGCGTGGTCTCGTCGAGGCCGAACTCACGCATCAGCGCGCGCTCTTTCGCGCGCGACACCTTCATCCGCAGCGGCTTGGCCTTGGCTTCGGGGGTGCCTTCCTCGACCGCCTCGACCTCAGGCTCGGCCGCGAACTCGGCCTCGATGTCCTCGAGGTCCACTTCCTCGGTCTTCACCGGCTCCTTGGCCTTGCCCTTGCCCTTGGCGGGCTTCTCGGCGGCCTTGCCAGCCGCCTTGGCTGCAGGCTTGGTCTCGGCCTTCGCGGCGGGGGCCTTGGCGGCCGGTGCCGGCTTGGCGGACGCCTTGGCCGACGACTTGGTGTCTTCGACCGACGCCTTGGCGGCCTTGCCCTTGGCCGGGGCAGGGGCCGCGGCGGGCGCGGGTGCAGGGGTCTTGGCGGGAGCGTCGGTCTTCTTGGCGTTCATGCAGTTCCTTGCGCGGTGATCGGGGCGGTGGCGGCCGGTGCGTTTCTCGCTGTCGAAGTGGAACCGCAGGTTGCGCAGCCGGCGCGAACTCGCGCAACGGCAACGCCCCCGGGGGCCCCCTTCGATGGTGGATACGGTTCAGCCCGGCAAGCTCGCGTGGACGTCTTGAATGTGCAGCCCTTGCGGGGGAGGTTGGCCTTATCGCTATGCGGACCCGTGTCGCGGGTGGCCAGGGGCCGGAGGTGCTGCTGTCACTCTTGCCAATGCAACCAACTGAGCATTATCGGCGACAGACTTCGATTCGTCAAAGTTCCTGGCGCTCAACGTTCTGCCGGCGAGGCCTTCTTCATGGCGGCCTGCATCTCCACCAGCTGGCGGCGACGGGCGATGGCCTCCTCGGACAACTCGTTGCCTGACTCGATGAGCCAGCTCAGCTCGTCCTGAACCGCGCGCTCGCGGAGCTTGTGCAGGATGTAGTTCACCATCGGCATCGGGTCCTCATCCTCGACATCGTGGTAGCCGCGCACCCGCCCGAGCAGGGCCTGCAGCGGTTCGGCCTCGGGGTCGCGTTCGAGCTCGTCGAGCAGGGCGGGCATGGCCATCGGACCATGGTCGTGCAGCACGCGTTCCAGTGCGGCAAAGAAGCCGGCATAGGGTGCAGGCTGTCCGGCCAGGAACTCGTGGTCTTCTGCCGACAGCGCAAGCCAGACCCCAGCATGGCGCGCCAGCAGCCACGCCATGCGGTCGAGCAGGGTCGCGGTCTGCGGCGGCGTGCGGCCGCCGCTCATGGGGCGCGGCCGTGGGCGCGTCAGCGGCTCAGGTGACGCCGCGTCCTCACGCGCACGCCGGCTCGCCGCGGCACGCGCGCCCTGTCGTGCCCAGTGGCTGTCCAGCACCTCCAGTGCCACGCCACCGCGCTGCGCCAGTTCAGTCACGATCTGGGCCCGCAGCAGGCCGTCCGGCAGCTGCTCCACCAGCGGGCGGGCCTGACCCAGCATCTTCGAGCGCCCCTCGGGCGTGGCCAGGTCGCAATCGATCGCTGCCTGGGCCAGCAACTGGGTCGACAGCGGCACCGCCTCGCTCACCGCATGGTCGAAGGCCTCGGGGCCCCGTTCCCGCACATAGGAGTCCGGGTCGTGCTCGGGCGGCAGGAACAGGAAGCGGATCGTCCGCAGATCGGTGGCGTGGGGCAGCGCGGCCTCCAGCGCACGGCCGGCGGCGCGCCGGCCGGCAGCATCGCCGTCGAAGCTGAAGACCACCGAGTCGGTGAAGCGAAACAGCTTGGCCACGTGTTCGGCAGTGCAGGCCGTGCCCAGCGTGGCCACCGCGTTTGCAAAGCCCCATTGCGCCAGCGCCACCACGTCCATGTAGCCCTCGACCACCAGGGCGTAGCCCTTCTGGCGCAGCGCCTGCCGCGCCTCGAACAGGCCATACAGTTCCTGGCCCTTGTGGAAGACCGGGGTTTCGGGGGAGTTCAGGTACTTGGGCTCGCCCTGGTCGAGCACCCGGCCACCGAAGCCGATGACATCGCCGCGCACCGAGCGGATCGGGAACATGATGCGGTCGCGGAAGCGGTCGTAGCGCTTCTGGTCGGCCTCGTCCTCGCCCTGCACGATGACCAGGCCGGCCTCGACGAGGCGTGGATCGTCATAACTCGGAAAGACGCTGGCCAAGGTGCGCCAGCCTTCCGGGGCGTACCCCAGGCCGAAGCGCGCCGCGATGACGCCGGTGAGGCCGCGGCGCTTGAGGTAGTCGATCGCCCGCGGGCTGGCCTTCAGGGCCTGGCGGTAGTGGTCGCCTGCGCGCGCCAGCACCTCGCCGAGGCTGCTGCGCTGCTCGCGCTCTTGGCTGGCGCGTGCCCTGTCCTCGGGGCTGGCGCTGTCCTGCGGCACCTGCAGGCCCACCTGCTGGGCCAGGTCACGCACCGCGTCCATGAAGCCGATGCCGCTGTGCTCGGTGAGGAAGCGGATCGCGTCGCCGTGCGCGCCGCAGCCGAAGCAGTGGTAGGTCTGGCGTGAAGGGCTGACGATGAAGCTGGGTGTCTTCTCGCCGTGGAAGGGGCACAGGCCCTTGTGGTTGATGCCGGCCTTCTTGAGTTCGACGTGGCGGCCCACGACCTCGACGATGTCGACGCGGGAAACCAGATCCTGGATGAAACCTTGGGGCAGCACGCCCAGGAGTCTATGCGGCCCGGCCGCGCCTCATTCGGCCGACTGTGCGCGTGGCACGGTGCCGGCGGGACCTGGCGTAACGGGTGGCACCGGCGCGGCCGCCAGCGCGAACAGGCCGCGCCACTCGCGCACCCAGGTGGCCACCTCGGCGGCCGGCATCGCCGACGCGATGCCAGCGCCTTGCCCCACCTCGCAGCCCATGTCCAGCAGCATGCGGGCCTGGGCCGGGGTTTCAACGCCCTCGGCCACCGCCACGCAATCGAAGGTGCGGGCCAGGCTGATCACCCCCTCGACGATGGCACGGTCCTGTGCATCGGCCAGCATGTTGTGCACGAAGGAACGGTCGATCTTGAGCACCTGCACCGGCAGCCGCTTCAGGTAGGTGAGGGTGGAATAGCCGGTGCCGAAGTCGTCCAGCGCCCAGCGCACGCCCAGCTTGGCGCAGCGCTCGAGCAGCGACGAGGTGAAGCTGATGTCGGTGAGCGCGGCGGTCTCCAGCACTTCGAGCTCCAGCCTGGGACCCAGCGGCCGTGCGTGGCGCGCCAGCAGCTCGGCCAGGCGCTGCGCGAAATCGGGCTCCTGCAGGTGGCGTGCCGAGATGTTGACGCTGACGGAGAGGTCCAGCCCCATCTCCGACCAGGCATCGAGCTGGTCGAGCGCGCGTGCCAGCACGTGATCGCCGATGCTGGCGGACAGGCCGGTGTGCTCGATCAGCGGCAGGAACTGCGCCGGCGGCACGACACCGTGGTCGGGGTGGTTCCAGCGCAGCAGCGCCTCCAGGCCCAGCACCACGCCGCGCCGGAGGTCGACTTTGGGTTGGTAGTACAGCGTGAGCTCGTCGCGATCCAGGGCATCCTGCACGCGGCCGATGGCCATCACGCGCTCCTCGGCGCGCCGGCTGTGCTCGGTGTCGAAGAACAGGTAGCCGTTGCGGCCCGACTGCTTGGCCCCGTACATCGCGTGGTCGGCATGGCGCAGCAGGGTGTCGGCATCGCTGCTGTCCAGCGGGTAGAGCGTGGCCCCGACACTGGCGGTGACCGTGATCGGGTCACCCCCCGGCGCGATGACCATGGGCTGCGACACCACCCGCAGCACCCGTTCGACCGCCGCGCGGGCCTCGTCCACCGTGCCGGCGCGCAGCAGCAGCGCGAACTCGTCGCCGCCAAGCCGTGCCACCACGTCCGCCCAGGGCGCGCTGCGTGCACGCAGCGCGGTGCGCAGGCGATTGGCCAGTTCGGCCAGCAGGCGGTCGCCAGCCTGGTGGCCGAAGCGTTCGTTGACGGCCTTGAAGTGGTCGAGGTCCAGATAGCACACTGCCATCAGGAAGCCGTCGCGGTCGGTGGCGGTCATCGCGTCGGTGAGCAGCTGGCTCAGGCGGGCGCGGTTGGGCAGGCGGGTCAGTTCGTCGAAGTGGGCCTGGCGCTCCAAGCGCTCGCGCTGCAGGCGCTGCTCGGTCACGTCGCTCACCACCAGCACGTGGTAGCGCAGCGCGCCGTCGGGCCCGTGCACCGACGACACGGTGACATGCAGCGCGCAGGGGTCGCCGCCGCGGCGGCGCTCGACCAGCTCACCCACCCAGTTGCCGCTGCTGCGCAGCGCGGCCCAGAGGCTGGCCTGCTGCTGGCGCGCGATGGCGTCCGGCGCCACCGGCTGCAGCAGGCTGGGCACGGTGCCCAGCAGCTCTTCGCGCGGCACGCCGGTGATCTGGGAATAGGTGGGGTTGGCGTCGATCACCCGGAACTCGGCGTCGGTGATCAGCAACCCCTCGTGCAGGTGCATGAAGAGGTTCGACGAGAGCTGCTGCCGGTCTTCGGCGCTGCGCCGGGCGCCGATGTCGGACAACGAGGCCACCACCCGCACCGGCGAACCTTCGGCGTCGCGCTCGACGACGATGACGTGCACATCGAACCAGCACCAGCCGTCGCGCACGCGCACCCGGGCCTCGTGGCGCAGCCCGGCGCCCTTCGGGCTGTTCACCGAGGCCAGCGCACTGCGCAGTGCGGTGCGCTCGTCCGGGTGCACACGTGCGAGCCAGCGCTCGATGGTGGCGGTCTGGGAGCCGGTGGGGTCGTCCATCAGCGCGCGCCAGCGGCGGGAGGTGAAGCCATCGCCGGTGCGCAGGTTCCAGTCGGCCACGCCCAGGTCGGAGCCGTCCAGCGCCAGCTGCCAGCGTTCTTCGAGGCGGGCCAACTCGCCAATCAGCACGTGGGGCAGCAGCACCAGGCTGAGCAGCACCGCCACGTAGGCCCACAGCAGGGTGGGTTGACCGTTCGGCGCGATGCCGTTGAACGGGCCAATGCCGGTGGCCGTGGCCGCCAGCATGGCGCTGGCCAGCGCAAACACGCTGCCCGAGGCCAGCGCCAGGCCGCTGCGCATGGCCAGCCAGCACAGCAGCACCGGTGGCAGCGCCAGCCACGCCAACGCACCCGGGCCCAGCCAGCGCGGCCCCAGCATGCCCAGCGTGGCGGCCGCCAGCGCGCCCAGCAGCAGCGCGCCGGTGGTGGCGCCACGCCGGCCGGCAAAGGCGTGCGACCAGCTGCGCGCCCCGAAACACAGCAAGGGCACGCCGGCCACCAGCAGGCCCAGGGTGTCGCCCACCCACCACTGGAGCCAGGTGGCGGGCAGATCGAGTGCGCCGATGCGGCCGCTCACCGCCAGCCACACCGTTCCGTTGGTGGCACTGAGCAGGGTGCCTGCGCCGGCGCCGGCGCCGATCAGCAGGCCCAGGTCACGCCGTTGTTCGAGGCGGCGGTTGAAACCGGCGCCGTCGAGCCAGCGCGCTGCCACCCACGGGCCGGCCGTGCTGCCCGCCGCGATGGCCAGGGCCAGCCAGGGCGGGGCGCCCAGCCACAGCCCCGTGACCAGCGCGCCCAGCAGCACCGCGGGCACGTAGGCGCTGCCCCAGCGCAGCAACGCCGCCAGTGCGATGCCCGCAGCCGGCCATACCGCGACGACATGCGGCGATGCCCCGGGGAACGACATCGCCAGACGCCCGGCCGCCACGTAGGCCAGCATGACGCCGACGGACCGCAGGCCCCAACGCAGCAGCGTCATGGTGGCGGGGGAGAGCTCGGTCTGGAGGCGCGGCAGCAAAGGGGTGGCCGGGGTTCGATGCGTGAGGGCTCGATGCTAGTGGCATCGCGCCTGCCGGCGCCCGCAAAGGCCCACGTTCAGGGGCCCCTGAATCGGGGCGCCTGGCACCGGGATGGGGTGATCAGACAGTGAAGTCCTCGAGCTTTCGGCCGGCCGCCAGCGCGGCCTTGAGCCACTTGGGCTGCAGCCCGCGGCCTGACCAGGATTCGCCCGTCGCCGCATTGCGGTACTTGGCGGCCACCTTGGTGCCCGCGGTCTTGGTGCGCGCCGGCGCGCCCTTGCCGGCAATATCGGCCGCGGTGAGGCCATATTCGGCCATCAGGCTGCGGATCTTGGTGATGGCCGCGGCGCGTTCCTCGCGCTGCGCGTCTGCAATTCTTTTCTCGATTTCGGCGCGTTGAGCCAGCAGATCCTGCAGGGATGCCATCAATCGTCTCCGGGCAAATGAATGCCCGCAGTATAGGAGTACTGCGCCTGAAAACCGTTCGTGGTTTGCCCCCGGGTTTGTCGCGGCCGGTCTTCTGTTTATTCCGGGGACGCGTCGCGGTATCTCAGTCCGCCGGGGGCACGTAGCCGGCAGGCTGGTCGGCGCCTTCGCCGAAGAAGAACCGCTCCATCTGGCGCGCCAGGTACTGGCGTGCACGTTGATCGGCCAGATTCAGACGGTTTTCGTTCACCAGCATGGTCTGGTGGCGCAGCCACTGCTGCCAGGCTTCTTTGCTCACGTTGTCGTAGATGCGCTTGCCCAGTTCTCCGGGGTACATCGCGTAATCAAGGCCTTCGGCTTCCTTCTTGAGCAAGACGCATTGGACGGTGCGTGCCATGTGGTTTCTCCGGTGGATATTCGAGCAAGCCGGCAGATGGCCGGCGCGGGCCACTCAGCCCAGTTTCTTGACCAGCACCTGCGAACGCCGGTCCCAGTTGTATTTGCGTTTGCGGGCATCGGGCAGCCAGTCGGGATCGACCTGCACGAAGCCGCGTTTGATGAACCAGTGCATCGTGCGCGTGGTGAGCACGAAGATACTGTCCAGGCCGAGTGCACGGGCCCGCTGTTCGATGCGCTTGAGAATGCGCTCGCCATCGCCCTGGCCCTGCACCTGGGGCGAAATGGTGAGGGCGGCCATTTCACCGGTGCGCGCCTCGGGATAAGGGTAGAGCGCGGCGCAGCCGAATATCACGCCGTCATGTTCGATGACGGTGTAGTTGGCGATGTCGCGTTCGATCTCGGTGCGTTCGCGGCGCACCAGCGTGCCATCGCGCTCGAAGGGCTCGATCAGTTGCAGGATGCCGCCGACGTCGTCGGCACTGGCTTCGTGCAACGATTCAAGCTTCTCGTCGACCACCATGGTGCCGATGCCGTCGTGGGTGAACACCTCCTGCAGGATGGCGCCATCCACGCCGAAGGGCAGGATGTGCGAGCGCTCCACCCCGGCTTCGCAGGCCTTGACGCAGTTGCGCAGGTAGAAGGCCAGGTCGGTGGGCAGGGTGGGGGCCGGCAGGGCGGCCAGCAGCCGCTTGGCATCGGCGAGCGCGAGTTCGGTGTCGATCGGGCTGTCGGGGTCGTTGCGGTCTTCCTGGATGCCGGGAATCTCGGTCAGGAACAGCAGCTTGTCGGCCTGCAGCGCGATGGCCGTGGCGGTGGCCACGTCCTCCATCGTCAGGTTGAAGGCCTCGCCGGTGGGCGAGAAGCCAAAGGGGCTGAGCAGCACCAGCGCGCCGATGTCGATGGCGCGGCGGATCGCCGCGGCGTCCACCCGGCGCACCACGCCGCTGTGCATGAAGTCGACCCCGTCGACGATGCCCACGGGACGCGCGGTGAGGAAGTTGCCCGACACCACACGCACGGTGGCGTTGGCCATCGGCGTGTTGGGCAGGCCCTGCGAGAACGCGGCCTCGATCTCGAAGCGCAGCTGGCCGGCGGCTTCCTGGGCGCAGTCGAGCGTCACCGCGTCGGTGATGCGCAGGCCGCTGCTGTAGCGCGAGCTGTGGCCCTTGGCGGCAAGCTGCTCGTTCACCTGCGGGCGAAAGCCATGCACCAGCACCAGCTTGATGCCCATGGCGTGCAGGATGGCCAGGTCCTGCACGAAGGCATTGAGCTTGCCCGCGGCCACCAGCTCGCCCACCATGCCGACGACGAAGGTCTTGCCGTGGTACATGTGGATGTACGGCGCGACCGCGCGGAACCACGGAATGAAGGTGTGCGGGAAGACCAGGCTCATGGTGCCCGCGATTGTGCCGCAGGGCCCCGCGGTCATCGCCCTGCAGGGGTGCAGGGCCCGGTGGCCGGCCGGGCTCAGCCAGCGCCGATGTCGGGCCCGATGTCGGTGCCGTGCATGACCCGGTTCTTGCCCTGGCGTTTGGCCGCGTACATCGCGTCGTCGGCGAGCTGCAGCAGCCGCATCGGTTGCTTGGCATCGGCCGGGGCCAGCGCATAGCCGATCGAGGCGGTGACCTGGGGCCCGCCGGCCAGCGGCGCGCAGCCCTCGCGCACCGCCTCCAGCAGGTGTTGCGCCAGCACGTGGCCCCCGGCGGCATCCCGCACCTTGGCAAGCACCAGGAATTCGTCGCCGCCGAAGCGGCCCACGGCGTCGTCGGCCCGCACCGCCTGCTGCAGGGCCCGGGCCACGCCGATCAGCAGCCGGTCACCCTGGGCATGGCCCTGGGCATCGTTGACGGCCTTGAACCCGTCGAGGTCGACGAAGAACAGGCCCACCGACTGCTGGCTGGCGCCGGCCACCGCGGCGTCGATGTGGTCCATCATCGTGCGGCGGCTGAACACGTCGGTGAGCTCGTCGCGCTCGACGCGGCGCAGCAGCCGCTCCTGTGCCACGGTGAGGTCGTGCACATCCATCGTCAGCGTGTACACGCCCGCCACCAGCCCGTCGTCGTCGAGGTCGGGCTCGTAGGTGGTGCGCAGCCAGCGGGGGCCGTCGACATAGTCCTTCACCAGCCGGGTGTACTGGCACTGCTCGCCACCCAGCGCGCGTTCGTAGTAGGGCTGGTGTTCAGACCAGCGCGCGGGGCCGCGCACCTCGGCGATCGAGCGGCCGATCAGCTGCTCGCGGGTCTGGCCGGTGACATCGGTGTAGGCCTTGTTGACGAAGCGCAGCACGAAGTGCCTGTCGACATAGGTCAGTGGGCAGGGGATGTTCTCGGTGAAGCGCTGCAGGCGCCGGCGCGCGGCGTTGGCGGCCTCGTTGCGCAGCACGTCGTCGTGGATGTCGAAGGCAACCGTGTACACGCCCTCGATCCGCCCCGCATCGTTGCGGTCCGGGAACACCTGGATGCGGGCCCAGCGTGCGCTGGCGCCCAGGTGGGTGAGCCGGCGCTCATAACTGGTGCTGCGGCCACTGAAGGCCGCGGCGAAGGCATTGCTGGCCGCGGCCCAGGCCGTGTCGCCGAAGATCTCGGCCAGGCTGCGGCCGAGCAGGGCCTCGCGGGGGCGCTGCGCCCAGACGACATAGGGGCCGTTGCAGTACACGAGGCGATGGCGCGCATCCCAGCGGCCGATGGGCAGGTCGATCGCATCGGCCAGGCGGTCGATGCCGGCGCCGGCCTCGCTGGGCAGGGCAGGCGGAACGGGGTGGTCGAGGGTGCTGGACTGCATGGCGGGTACTGCTGCCGAGATGGTGCCGCCGGGTCGCACGCCTGTCCACCACGGGCCCTTCGTGCCGCGGGGCAGACTTCACGCGAAGGGCCTCGGCGCCTGAGAAACGGGTACAAACCGTGGCTGGGCTTCCTTGCCCGAGCCCTTGTCCGGAGACCCGTCATGCGCGAACCGACCGAATTCCTGGCTGATCTCGAAGCACGCCTGCAGTCGCTGCGCGAGGCCGGGCTGTTCAAGCAGGAACGGGTGCTCTGCACGCCGCAAGGGCCGCTGGTGCACACGGCCGATGGCCGTGAACTCATCAACCTGTGTGCCAACAACTACCTCGGGCTGTCAGCCCACCCCCAGGTGATCGAGGCCGCGCATGCGGCGCTGCGCAGCCATGGCTACGGCCTGAGCTCGGTGCGCTTCATCTGCGGTACCCAGGACCTGCACAAGCGGCTGGAGCAGCGGCTCGCGCGCTTCCTGGGCACGGACGATGCCATCCTGTATGCCGCGGCCTTCGATGCCAACGGCGGCCTGTTCGAGCCGCTGCTGGGCGAGGAGGACGTGGTCATCAGCGACGAGCTGAACCACGCCTCCATCATCGATGGCATCCGCCTGTGCAAGGCACGCCGGATGCGCTACCGGCACGATGACATGGCCGATCTGGAACGCCAGCTCCAGCAGGCCCAGGCCGAGGGCGCGCGCTTCTCGATGGTGTTCACCGACGGCGTGTTCTCGATGGATGGCACCGTGGCCCGGCTGGACGAGATGCGCACGCTGTGCGACCGCCACGGTGCATGGCTCGCGATCGATGAATGCCATGCCACCGGTTTCATGGGGGCCACGGGGCGCGGCACCCACCAGCACCATGGCCTGCTGGTGGACGGCCGCTCGCGGGTGGACATCATCACCGGCACCCTGGGCAAGGCGCTGGGCGGCGCCAGCGGCGGCTTCACGGCCGGGCCGCAGCCGGTGATCGACCTGCTGCGCCAGCGCTCGCGTCCCTACCTGTTCTCGAACACGCTGGCGCCGCCGATCGTGGGCGCCTCGATCGCGGTGCTGGACCTGCTGGAATCGTCCACCACGTTGCGTGATGCGCTGCATGCCAACACGCGCCACTTCCGCCAGGCCATCCGAGCCGCGGGCTTCGAGATCAAGCCCGGGGATCATCCGATCGTGCCGATCATGGTGTACGACGCGGTCATCGCGCAGCGGCTCTCGGCGCGCCTGCTCGAGCTGGGCGTCTATGCGGTGGGCTTTTTCTACCCGGTGGTGCCGCAGGGGCAGGCACGCATCCGCGTGCAGCTGAGCGCGGCGCACGACCCGGCGATGCTCGACCGTGCCGTGGCGGCCTTCGCGCAGGCCGGGCACGAACTGGGGCTGCTGAAGTGAGGGCGGCGGCATGAGGGCATGGCAGGTCCTCTCCAACCGCGCGGGCACATGACGACACCGAAGATCCTCATCATCGGCGCCAATGGGCAGATCGGCACCGAGCTGGCCGAAGCACTGGCCGCGCGCCATGGCGCCGACGCGGTGGTGACCAGCGACCTGGCCCCGCAGGGCCGGCTGCCGCAGGTGGCGCACGAGGCGCTGGATGTCACCGATGCGGCGGCGCTGGCCGCCGTGGTGCGGCGCCACCGCGTCACGCAGGTGTACCTGCTCGCGGCCGCGCTCTCTGCCAATGGCGAGAAGCACCCGCAGTGGGCCTGGGGCCTGAACATGGGCGGCCTGCTCAACGTGCTGGAGTTGGCGCGCTCGGCCGGCCTGGCACAGGTGTTCTGGCCGAGCTCGATCGCGGCGTTCGGGCCCCGCACGCCGCACGAGGCGCCGCAGTACACGGTGATGGACCCGGGCACGGTGTACGGCATCAGCAAGCTGGCCGGCGAGCGCTGGTGCGCCTGGTACCACGCGCACCATGGGGTGGACGTGCGCAGCCTGCGCTACCCGGGCCTCATCAGCTGGAAGACGGCGCCGGGCGGTGGCACCACCGATTACGCGGTGGAGATCTTCCACGCGGCGTTGACTACCGGCCGCTACACCGCCTTCCTGGCGGCCGACACGCGGCTGCCGATGATGTACATGCCCGATGCCATCCGCGCCACGCTGGCGCTGATGGAGGCGCCGGCCGAGCGCATCCTGGAACGGGGCTCGTACAACCTGGCCGGCTTCAGCGTGACCCCGCGCGAGCTGGCCGATGCGATTGCACGGCGCGTGCCCGGCTTCGTGCTCGAGTGCGTGCCCGATTTCCGGCAGGCCATTGCCGAGAGCTGGCCGCGCAGCATCGACGATGCGCAGGCGCGGCAGCACTGGGGCTGGGCACCCCAGTACGGCCTGCAGGAGATGGTGGATGACATGCTGGCCCAGCTGGGCCAGCGCCTGGGCCGCACGCTGCCGCGCTGAACGCCTGGTGGCGCGGCGCGCGGCGCCTAGAACCGGATCCTGCCGGTCCAGAGGTCCTTGTACATGACCCAGTCGCCCATGAAGCTGTAGAGCGGGCGGCTGAAGCTCGCGGGCTTGTTCTTCTCGAACACGAAGTGCCCGATCCAGGCGAATCCATAGCCGCACAGTAGGCCGTACAGCAGGTACTGCGGCCGGCCGCTGATCAGCAGCATGGCCAGGCACACCAGCGCCAGCGTCGAGCCCACGAAGTGCAGGCGGCGGCAGGTGCGGTTGGCGTGTTCACCCAGGTAGATGGGGTAGAACTCGGCGAAGCTCTGGATGGCCTTGAGCTGTTCGGCGGTGGCGGTGCCCATGTTGATTCGACCTCAGGCGAGACAGTGACGCAGCGTATTCAACACCGCATCGGGCACTTCCAGCATCAGGCCATGCCCGCAGGGCAGGCTGTGCACCTGGGCCCGCAATGCGCTGCCGATGTCGCGGCTGGCCTTCGGGCTGGTCATCTGGTCGGCCGCGCCGAGGATGAAGTGCACCGGGCAGGCCACCCGTGCCGCCGCCTGCAGGCCGCCGGCATAGGCGTCGCAGACGCGGAAGTCGTGCTCGAACAGGTTCAGCCCCGGCTGGCCACGCTGCATGCGGCGCATCAGCGCACGGTTGGCACCATGCAGCCACATGCCCGGGCCGGGGTAGCTGGGCTTGCTGGCCAGGCTGGACAGGGAGAAGGCGTTGACCATGTCGATGGCCTTGTCCGGTGCGTCGCGCGCGGTGTTCAGCAGCGCCTCGGAGACCTTCATCGGGTAGGCCGTGCCCACCATCACCAGGCGTGTGATGCGCTCGGGCGCACGCGCGGCGGCCTCCAGCGCGACCAGCGAGCCCATGCTGTGGCCCACCAGCGCGGCCTGGCGCACGCCCGCGGCGTCCAGCAGGGCCAGGGTCCAGTCGGCCAGCGCCTGCACGCTGGCCAATGGCGGGCCCTCGCTGCGGCCGTGCGCCGGCTGGTCCAGCGCCAGCACGCTGTGGCCATGGTGGGCGAACCAGCGCGCCAGCAGTGTCCACACGCTGTGGTCGTGCAGCGCGCCGTGGATGAACACCACGCAGGGCAGCGTGGCATCGAAGGGCTTGCCGCCGGTGTAGGCGTAGGCGCGGCGGCCGTCGAGGCTCAGTTCCATCTCACGTCCCCGCCTTCTCGGCCACCTTCAAGGCACGCTTCAGGTCGTCGATCAGGTCGTCCGCGTCCTCCAGCCCGATCGACAGGCGGATGGTGCCGGGGCCGATGCCCGCCCGCGCGAGCGCCGCGTCGTCCATGCGGAAGTGCGTGGTGGAGGCGGGGTGGATCACCAGCGAGCGGCAATCGCCCACGTTGGCCAGGTGCGAGAAGATCTTCAGCGCCTCGATGAAGGCGCGGCCCTGGGCCCGCGAGCCTTTGAGGTCGAAGCTGAACACCGCACCGCAGCCCCGGGGCAGCAGGCGTTGCGCCAGCGCATGGTCGGGGTGCGATGCGAGCTCGGGGTAGCCCACGCGCGCCACCATCGGGTGCGCCGCGAGGAACTGCACCACGCGCCGCGTGTTCGCCACATGGCGCTCCATGCGCAGCGGCAAGGTCTCGATGCCCTGCAGGATGAGCCAGGCGGTGTGCGGGCTCATGCAAGCGCCGAAATCGCGCAAGCCCTCGCGCCGGGCACGCAGCAGGAAGGCGCCGATCGTGTTCTCTTCGGTGAACACCATGTCGTGGAAGCCGGCATAGGGCGTGCTCAGTTCGGGAAAGCGGCCCGAGGCATCCCAATCGAAGGCGCCGCTGTCCACCAGCAGCCCGCCCACCACGGTGCCATGGCCGGACAGGAACTTGGTGGCCGAGTGGAAGACGAGGTCGGCGCCATGGTCGAAGGGCTTCAGCAGCCAGGGCGGCGTGAAGGTCGAGTCCACCAGCAAGGGCAGGCCGGCCTCGTGCGCGATGGCGCTGACGGTGGGGATGTCCAGCACGTCCAGCCCCGGGTTGCCCAGCGTCTCGCCGAACAGCAGCCGCGTGTTCGGGCGGATCGCGGCGCGCCAGGCATCGATGTCACCCGGCTTGACGAATGTCGTGTCGATGCCGAAGCGGCGCAGCGTGTAGTCCAGCAGGTTGTGCGAGCCGCCGTACAACGCGGCACTGGCCACCACATGCTGGCCGGCGCCCGCCAGCGTGGCGATGGCCAGGTGCAGCGCTGCCTGCCCGCTGGCGGTGGCAATGGCGCCCGCGCCACCCTCTAGCGCGGCGATGCGCTCTTCCAGCACCGCGTTCGTGGGATTGCTGATCCGGCTGTACACGTGGCCGGCGCGCTCCATGTTGAACAGCGAGGCGGCATGCTCGCTGCTCTCGAACACGAAGGAGGTGCTCAGGTGGATGGGCACCGCGCGCGCGCCGGTGGCCGGATCGGGCGCGGCGCCGGCATGCAGCGCAAGGGTGTCGAAGCCGGGATCGGAGTAGCCAGGCATGGTGCGGACCAGGGTGTTGCGTCCGGCCATTGTGTGCTATGTTTTTTCACCTTTTTCAAGGAGAACCGGCGATGAAAGTCAGCGACATCCTGCGCGTCAAGGGCGGCACGCTGTTCACGGTTTCGCCGGACCTGCCGCTGGGCGAGGCGGTGCGCACCATGGCCGACCACGACATCGGCTCGCTGGTGGTCATGGACCATGGTGACCTCACCGGCATGCTCACCTTCCGCGAGGTGATCGCCGCGGTGGTGAAGAACAACGGCAGCGTGGGCGCCAAGATCGTGCGCTCGGTGATGGACGACGCGCCGCTGACCTGCACCCCGGAGACTGAAATCGACGAGGTGCGCCGCATGATGCTGGGCCGCCACGCCCGCTACATGCCGGTGCTCAACGGCAAGACATTGATGGGCGTGATTTCGTTCTACGACGTGGCCAAGGCCGTGGTCGACAGCCAGGACTTCGAGAACCGCATGCTCAAGGCCTACATCCGCGACTGGCCGGTCGAGGAAGAAGGCGCAGCCGAACCCAAGCTGTAGGGCCGGGCGCCCTGCGACAATCCAGGGGCCTGGCGCCACCGCGGCGCCAGGCCCGTTTTCACTCCTGGATCCCGCACGATGTCCGGCAGCACCTTCGGCGAACTGTTTCGCGTCACCAACTTCGGCGAAAGCCACGGCCCGGCCATCGGCTGCGTGATCGACGGCTGCCCGCCCGGCATGGCCTTGAGCGAGGCCGACATCCAGCCCGAACTCGACCGCCGCCGCCCCGGCACCAGCCGCCATGTGACGCAGCGTAACGAGCCCGATGCGGTGGAAATCCTCTCGGGCGTGTACGAGGGCCTGACCACCGGCACGCCGATCTGCCTGCTGATCCGCAACACCGACCAGCGCAGCAAGGACTACGGCAACATCCTGGACACCTTCCGTCCCGGCCATGCCGACTACACCTACTGGCGCAAGTACGGCCTGCGCGATCCGCGTGGCGGGGGCCGCTCCTCGGCGCGGCTCACCGCGCCGATGGTGGGCGCCGGCGCGGTGGCCAAGAAGTGGCTGCTGGCGCATCACGGCACCACGTTCACCGGCTGGATGAGCCAGCTCGGCGACCTGTCGATCCCCTTCGAGGACGAAGCCCAGATCCCGCTGAACCCGTTCTACGCGCCCAACGCCGGCATCGTGCCAAGGCTCGAGGCCTACATGGACGAGTTGCGCCGCGCCGGCGACTCCTGCGGCGCGCGCATCGAGGTGCGTGCGCGTGGCGTGCCGGTGGGCCTGGGCGAGCCGCTGTTCGACAAGCTCGATGCCGACATCGCCTACGCGATGATGGGCATCAACGCGGTCAAGGGCGTCGAGATCGGTGCCGGCTTCGGCGCCGTGGCGCAACGCGGCAGCCAGCACGGCGATGAACTCACGCCGCAGGGCTTTCGCGGCAACAACGCCGGTGGCGTGCTGGGCGGCATCGCCACCGGCCAGGACCTGGTGGTCTCGATCGCGATCAAGCCCACCAGCTCGATCCGCGTGCCCAGGGCCTCGATCGACCGCGCCGGCGCCGCCACCACGGTGGAGACCTTCGGCCGGCACGACCCCTGCGTGGGCATCCGCGCCACGCCCATCGCCGAGGCCATGCTGGCGCTGGTGCTGATGGACCATGCGCTGCGCCACCGGGCGCAGTGCGGCGACGTGCGCCACGCCGTGGCCGCGATCGGCGGGCAGGCCGGCTGAGCCGCGAGCGACGCATGCAGTCGTCGCCCCAGGTTTACGCCCAGGTCGGCGCGCTGGCGCTGGGGCTGCTGATGCTGCTGCATGCGTTGGTGTGGCGGGTGCAGCGACAACGCTGGTCCCTGTTGCTGGCGCTGACCTTCGGGCTGGCCGCGCTGAACTACGCGTTCGATGCGCGCATGGCGCCCAGCGACGCGCGCGCCACGCTGGTGGGTGGCATCACCACCGCGTCCGGCATGGTGCTGCTGACGCTGGCCCTGATCCACTACGTCGGCCTGCCGGAGCGCAGCCGTCGCATCGCCACGGCACTGGCTATCGGCGTGGCGCTGGTGGTGATGGCGCTGCGCCTGGCCGGGCTGGTGCCGCGCATCGTGGCCTCGGCCACGATTGCCGCCTACTTCATCGGCCAGGCCCTGCTGATGCTGTGGGCCTTGCGGCGCGAGCCGCGCAGCGGCCATGGCCTTGTGCTGCTGGCGCTGCTGCTGTACCCGGCCACCTTCGTGGCGGCCCTGTCGGGCTGGTTCGATGCGGCGATGCTGCGCTACCTGGTGATCATCCCGACCTCGGTGATCGGGGCCACCCTCCTCACCACCGGCCTGTTGCGCGCGCAGCGCCGTGCCGAGGCGGAGCTGGCCGCCCGCATGCAGGCCGAGCAGGCGCTGCACGCACTGAACGAATCGCTGGAGCAGCGCGTCACGCAGCGCACCACCGAGCTGCGCGACATGGTGGCGGGGCTGGAGAGCTTCAACCGCAGCATCTCGCACGATCTGCGCGGGCCGCTGGGTGGCATTGCGGGTGTTTCGCGGCTGGCCACCGAGGCGGCGGCGCGGGGCGACCTGGACACCGTGCAGCGCATGCTGCCGATCGTCACCTCGCAGGCCGAAGCCTCGGCGCAGCTGGTGGGCTCGCTGCTGGCCCTGGCGCGGGTGGGCGATGTCGAACTGCTGGTGCAGCCGGTGAACCTGGATTCACTGGTGCAGGAAACGATCCAGATGCTGCGCCTGGCGGAACCCGCCACCGCCGCGGTGCCGATCGAGGTGCATGCGCTGCCACGCGTGCAGGCCGACCCCACCCTGCTGCGCCAGGTGCTGGCCAACCTGCTGGGCAATGCGCTGAAGTTCAGCCGCGATGCGGCCACGCCGCGGGTGGAGGTGGGCGTGCAGGGCGACGAGGACGGCGCGCCGGTGATCTACGTGCGCGACAACGGCGTGGGCTTCGACAGCAGCCGGTCGGGCACGCTGTTCGAGCCCTTCCAGCGCCTGCATGCGGGGCAGTTTCCGGGCCATGGCGTGGGCCTGAGCATCGTGCGCCGCATCGTCGAGCGTCATGGGGGCCATGTCTGGGCCGAGTCGGCGCCGGGCAGCGGGGCCACCTTCCGGTTCACGCTGGGGCCGGGCGCCGGCCGGCCGGCGCTGCACTGATCAGCACCGCGGGCTGATCAGCGCGGTGCGGGCCGCGCCGCGCACTGCCGTATCCAGCCGGCCAGGCCCTGCAGCGGCACCACGTCCATCGCCGCGCCCAGCTTGATGGCTTCGGCCGGCATGCCGAACACCACGCAGCTGGCCTCGTCCTGCGCCGCGGTCAGGGCGCCGGCCTCGCGCATGTCGCGCAGGCCCCGGGCGCCGTCGTCACCCATGCCGGTCATGATGATGCCCAGCGCATTGCGCCCGGCGCACTGCGCCACCGAGCGGAACAGCACGTCCACCGAGGGCCGGTGGTGGTTGATCAGCGGGCCGTCCTTCACCTCCACCAGGTACTGCGCGCCGCTGCGCCGCAGCTGCATGTGCTTGCCACCGGGGGCGATGAGCACGCGGCCGTTGAGCACCCGGTCGCCATCCCGCGCCTCCAGCACCTCGAGGTCGAGCACGCTGTTCAGCCGCGCGGCCAGCGAGGCGGTGAAGCGCTCGGGCATGTGCTGCACCATCACGATGCCGGGGCTGGTGCGGTCCAGCTCGCGCAGCACCACCTCGATCGACTGCACGCCGCCGGTGGAGATGCCGATGGCCACCACGCGGTCGGTGGTCTCGGCCAGTGCGCCGCTGGGCGGCGGCGGGCTGAGGCCTGCCGCGCGTGCCACCGGCGTGGCTGCCGGCCGCGGCATGGCGCGCAGGTTGGCCCGGGCGGCGCTGCGCACCGCTTCCACCAGGCCGTTGCTGCGGTCGGTGAGAAAGTCCTTCAGCCCGGCCTTGGGCTTGGTGATGAAGGCCACCGCGCCCGCGGCCAGTGCCTGCATCGTGGTCTCGCAGCCGCGCTCGGTGAGGGTGGAGCACATCACCACCGGCGTGGGCCGTTCGGCCATCAGCTTGCGCAGGAAGCTGATGCCGTCCATGCGCGGCATCTCGACGTCGAGCACCACCACATCGGGCCAGTCAGCGTTCAGCTTGGTCCAGGCGAACAGCGGGTCCGCGGCGCTGCCGATGACCTGGATGCCACCGGCGGCGAGGGTCTCGGTGAGGTGCTTGCGCACCACGGCCGAGTCGTCGATCACGAAAGCGCGAATGGCCATGCGCGTTCAGCGTCGGGCTTGACCCCGGCGCATCTCCACTTCTCCGGTGGCCAGACGCAGCGTCACGGTGCGGGGCACGTTGTCGCCCACGTCCACGCCTTGCAGCGCAAAGCCGTACTGGTCGATCATCGCCCAGCCGGCCTCGATGTTGCGCTCGCCGATGTTGAACTTGGCGCCCGCGTTGTCGGGCATGGTGTCGGCGCCACCGTACAGGTGGGCCTCGTACTCCTGGGGCTGGGTGCCGGTGCGGCGCAGGGCGGCCACCATCAGCTCCATGGCTTCGTCGCCGAAGCGGCCCTCGAGCACCTGGTCCGGCGTGCGGCGGCGCGAAGGCAGCAGGTAGTGGCACATGCCGCCAATGCGCTTTTGCGGGTGCCACAAGGTGATGGCCACGCAGCTGCCCAGCAGCGTGCGCAACGCGGCCACGTGGCGGCCGAAGTGCAACTGGCCGGGCAGCAGCATCAGGTTTTCGCCCGGCGCGCCGGGCACCATGGCCGTGACATGGGCCGCGGCCGCCACCGGCGTGGGCCGGGCCACGGAGGTGCGCGCGGGCAGGCGATCAGGCGTGTGCATAGACGGCAGGCTTCACGGTGCGCAGGCGCAGCGAGGTGCTGGCCAGCGATTCGGCATGCCCGGTGAACAGGTGGCCACCCGGCTTGAGCAGGCCCAGCACACGGCGTGCGATGGCTTCCTTGCTGGCGGGGTCGAAGTAGATGAGCACGTTGCGTAGGAAAATCAGGTCGAAGCTGCCCAGGTCGGGCAGCGGCTGCATCAGGTTGGCCTGGGTGAAGTGCACCCGGTCACGCAGCTCGCGCGCCACCAGCAGCTGGCCTTCGTATTCGCCATGGCCCTTGCGGCAGAAGCGTTTCAGGTAGGCCACCGGCACGTGGCGGGCGCGCTCCATCGGGTACAGCGCACGGCGCGCGGCATCGACCATCGCGGTGGACAGGTCGGTGCCCACCACCTCCCAGCCACCGGCGCCCAGCCGGTCGGCCAGCACCATGGCGATGCTGTAGGCCTCCTCGCCGGAGGAACTGGCCGCGCTCCAGACGCGGAAGCTGCCCGCGCCACGCGGCCGCGCCTCGAGCAACGAGGCCAGGAAGTCGAAGTGCTCGGGCTCGCGGAAGAAGTAGGTTTCGTTGGTGGTGAGCTTGTCCACCACGCGCACCAGTTCCTCGGGGTCGTTTTCGTCCAGCAGGGCCTGGACATAACGGTCCACGTCCTGCAGGCCGCGGGTCTGGGCCAACTTCTGCAGCCGGCCGGTGACCAGCGCGCGCTTGCTCTCGCCCAGCTGGATGCCGGACACGCGCTCGAACATCGCGGTCACTGCGTCGAAGGACTGCTGCGAAATCATGTCAATGCCGCCCGGCCGCCCGAAGGCATTGACGCGCCCCCTCGGGGGCTGCGAACGAAGTGAGCTTGGGGTCGTGTCATTTCAGTGCACGGGCTCGTAGGCGCTGATCAGGGCCGAGAGGGCCGCCTGGTCGAGCAGGGTGTCGAGGTTCAGCTCGGGGGTGGTCTGGCCCCGGGCGCGCGCCATGCTGCGGATGAACGTGGCGTCGATGCGGGTGCCCAGGCGTGGCACCGGCTCGAGCTCGTGCGCCGGGATGTCGAACACCTCGTAGACGGCATCGACCAGCAGGCCCATGCGGTGGGTGGCATGGTCGTCACCCACGTGGGCGTCGACGATCACCACGCAGCTGCGCCGGCCCACCGTGGTGGGTCCGAGCCCGAGGCGGGCGCTGAGGTCGATCACCGGCACCACGGCGCCGCGCAGGTTCATCACGCCGCGCACGAAGGCGGGCATCAGCGGCAGCGGGGTGGTGCGGGACACCTCGAGGATCTCGCGCACCGCGTCGATGCGCAGTGCGTAGCGCTCGTTGCCGACGGCAAAGCGCAACAGCTGCAGCAGGGCCGTGCTGTCGGCCGCGGCGGCGCTGTCGTGGGGGGGGGAGGAGGCGGTGTGCATGGTGAGGGCAGCCGCAGGCTCAGGCGTGCAGGGTCAGCCGGGTGGGGCGGGCGGCGGCGGGGCGGCGCAGCGTTGCCACGCCGGCCGGCGCGTTGCGGCCGGGCGCGGGCTGCGCGTCGAGCTTGAAGAAGGCCATCATCTCCTGCAGCTGCGCGGCCTGCGCCGAGAGCTCCTCGGCGGTGGCCGAGAGCTGCTCGGAGGCCGAGGCGTTCTGCTGCGTGGCGGTGTTCAGGTGGCCCATCGCGCTGGTGATCTGGTTCACGCCCGACGCCTGCTCGCCGGAGGCGGCGGAGATCTCCTGCACCAGCTCGCTGGTCTTGGTGATGGTGGGCACCATCTGCAGCAGCACCTGGCCGGCCTGCTCGGCCAGGCGCACCGAAGAGCCGGCGAGCTGGCCGATCTCCTGCGCGGCCACCTGGCTGCGTTCGGCCAGCTTGCGCACCTCGGCGGCGACGACCGCAAAGCCCTTGCCGTGCTCGCCGGCGCGGGCGGCCTCGATGGCCGCGTTCAGCGCCAGCAGGTTGGTCTGGTAGGCGATGTCGTCGATGATGGAGATCTTGGTTGCGATGGACTTCATCGCCTCGGCCGTCTTCACCACGGCCTGGCCGCCTTCGCCGGCTTCACGCGCCGCCTTGGTGGCCATGCCGTCGGTGACGTTGGCGTTGTCGGCGTTCTGCTTCACCGAGGCGGCCATCTCCTGCAGCGAGGCGGTGGTCTCTTCCACGCTGGCGGCCTGCTCGGAGGCCGATTGCGACAGCGATTGCGAGGTG
>JACRAZ010000040.1 GCA_016213205.1 Burkholderiales bacterium | reverse complement strand
TCTCGGCTTCGGGGCGCGCTGTCGGATTTATCTCCGCCCGCTGCGCGGGCTGCGACCAGCGCCAGCGAGTCAGTTGTTGAAGCGCGCTGCGCGCGCCGCCCCGAAGCCTGCGAGCCTTCGCCGCCTCCCACGGCCCGCTGCCCACGCGGACCTTGGGGCTTGCCGATGCAGTGGTGGCGTGCGGCCCTGCGCGCAAGGCATGGGCACGCCACGCGTGGCCGGCCACCGTGTCTCGCAAAGGCGTGGGCCCTCGGCCTGCGGCGCGCGTTCGCAGGCGCCGGGCTTGGGCGGTTCGGGGGGCGGCGGGCCCGCAGGGCCCGCGTCCAAAACTGACTCGCTGGCGCTGGTCGAAGCGCGCGCAGCGCGCGGAGATAAATCCGACAGCGCGCCCCCCGAACCGACCAAGACCGGGCAGTCGGCCCGCAGGGCCGACCGCCGGAGCCGTGCGCCGCAGGCCGAGGGCCCACGCCTTTGTCGCACCACACAACGAACGTCTGCTCTGCAACCCAACCAAAGACAGCAACGGGCCGACAGCAGCCATCGGCGAACAGTTCCCCACCGAGTCGCAGCGCGCAAAGATCGAATTCCCGGTTCAGGCGCCCAGCATCAGCGCCAGGTTCTGCACCGCCGCGCCGGCGGCGCCCTTGCCCAGGTTGTCGAACACCGCCGTCAGCAGCACCTGGCCTTGCGCCTCGTTGGCGAAGACTGCGAGCTGCAGGTCGTCGCTGCCGTTGAGCGCCTGCGGGTCCAGGTGCTCCAGCGCGCGGGCCTCCTGCAACGACAACACACGCACATGGCGCGCGCCGGCGTGATGCGCGCGCAGGCATTCGTGCAGGCACTGGACGCTCGCATCGGACGTCAGCAATCGCTGGTGCAAGGGGATCGTCAGCACGATGCCCTGGCGAAAGGCCCCGTAGGCCGGCACGAAGAACGGGCGCTGGGTCAGGCCGGCGTGCTGCTGGATCTCGGGCACGTGCTTGTGCGCGAGGTCGAGCCCGTACACCTGCAGCGGCGGTGCGGCCACCGCCTGCGGTCCTTCATAGGCCTCGATGCCGGCATTGCCGCGGCCGGAGTAGCCCGACACGGCATGGATGCTCACCGGGTGATCGGCCGGCAACAGGCCGGCCTCCACCAGCGGGCGCAGCAGCGCCAGCGCGCCGGTGGGGTAGCAGCCGGGGTTGCTGACGCGCCGGGCGCGGGCAATCCGGTCGGCCTGGCCCGCGCACAGCTCCGGCAGGCCATAGGTCCAGGCCACATCGGTGCGGTGGGCCGAGCTGGCGTCGATGATGCGCACCGCCGGGTTGTGCACCATCGCCACCGCCTCGCGCGCCGCCGCGTCGGGCAGGCACAGGATCGCGACATCGCACTGGTTCAGCGCCTCGGCGCGGCGTTGCGGGTGCTTGCGCTGTTCAGGCGGCAGGCGCAGCAGGCGCAGGTCGGTGCGGGCGCGCAGGCGGTCGACGATCTGCAGGCCGGTGGTGCCCTGATCGCCATCGATGAAGACTGTGGGTTGCATGGGGGCTCCTGGTGCGGTGAACGGCCATCGTGCCGCCGGGCTTAGCATTGCGCCAGTTGAATTGCGTAAAGCATTCATTCACCAAACCTGAATCGACACCATGCGCGAACTGAGCCTCGACCGCCTGCGCACGCTGCTGGCCGTGGCCGACCTCGGCTCGTTTGCCGCGGCGGCCGAGGCGCTGCACCTGGCGCCGCCCACCGTCACGCTGCACGTGGCCGAGCTGGAATCGCGGCTCGATGCGCGGCTGCTGCTGCGCGGCCGCGCCGGCGTGGTGCCCACCAGCGTGGGGGCGCTGCTGATCGAACGCGCGCGCCGCCTGCTGGCCGAGGCCGACGACGCGGTGGACGCGGTGCGCCGCCAGGTGGCGGGCCAGGGCGGGCAGGTGCGCGTCGGCGCCTCCACCGGCGCCATTGCCCACCTGCTGCCGCAGGCGCTGGCGGTGCTGGGGCGCACCCATCCGGGCATCGATGTGCAGGTGGCGGTGCTCACCTCGGCCGAGACCATGGCACGCCTGGCCACCGGTGCGCTGGACATCGGCCTGGTGGCGCTGCCGCAATCGCCGGTGGCCGGCCTGCGCGTGCAGCGCTGGCGGCGCGATCCGGTGCTGGCCTTCCTGCCCGCGGCCTGGGCGGCGCCGGCGCGCATCACCCCGGGCTGGCTGGCCGAGCGGCCGCTGATCCTGAACGACGCGGGCACGCGCCTCTCACGCCAGACGGCCGAGTGGTTTGCCGCCGCCGGCCAGCGGCCGCGCCCGCGCATCGAACTGAACTACAACGACGCGATCAAGAGCCTGGTGGCCGCCGGCTACGGCGCCGCGCTGCTGCCCCAGGAGGCCAGTGCGCCGCAGCCGGACGCGCGCATCACCGTGCGGCCGTTGCGCCCCGCGCTGTGGCGCGAGCTGGGCCTGGCGCACCGCGAGGGCAACAACGACGGCGCCACGCGCGAGGTGCTGGCGGTGCTGGCCGCACGATCACCCGCCTGAAAGCCGCACGGGCACGCCGGTGAGGGCGTGCCCGTGCGGCGGCTCAAGGGGCGGAACGGGCCGTCAGTTCGAGGCCGGCGCCGACGCCGGCGCGGCCCGCGAGGCCGCGGTGCCCGGGTCGGCAGCGCCCACCTTCGGCGCGCCGATGTGCTGCTCAATCGGGGGCAGCGTGTGGGCGATGCCCTTGTGGCAATCGATGCAGGTCTGCCCCTGGTTGAACGCCACCTGGTGCTTGGCGGCCGAGCGTTTGTTCTGCTCGGCGTAGTCCATGTAGCTGTAGTTGTGGCAGTTGCGGCATTCCTGGCTGTCGTTGCGCTTCATCCGGTCCCACTCGTGCTGGGCCAGCACCGCGCGTTTGGCGTTGAACTTCTCGGGCGTGTCGATCGACCCCAGCGCCTTGTGCAGCAGCTCGTTGCTCGCCTGGATCTTGCGGATGATCTTCGGGCCCCACTCCTTGGGCACGTGGCAGTCGGGGCAGGTGGCACGCACGCCGGTGCGGTTCTGGTAGTGGATGGTGTTGCGGTACTCGACGAACACGTTCTCCTTCATCTCGTGGCAGGAGATGCAGAACTCCTCGCGGTTGGTCACTTCCAGTGCCGTGTGGAAGCCGCCCCAGAACACGATGCCGGCCACGAAGGCCAGGGCCAGCACGCCGAAGGCCGGGGTCCAGATGTAGGCCCACAGGCGCTTGAACAGGTTGCGCATTTGTGCCGCTCCTTACTGCAGGCCGCGCGCGCGCTGGAAGGTGTTGCCCACCAGCGGCTTGGCGTCGGTTTGCGGCACATGGCACTGGGTGCAGAAGTAGCGCCGCGGCGAGACGTTGTCGAGCTCCATGCCCTCGCGGTCGCGGAAGTGGGTGACACCCACCTTGGTGGCACCGGTGGTCGCGGTCTTGCTCCAGGCGTGGCAATCCATGCACTTGTTGAAGTTCTTGGTGACCTGGTAGCCGTCGGTCGTGTGCGGGATCAGGGGCGGCTGCTGCACGAAGTCGCGCGGCGACGGCGCGTGGTCGCGCTCCTGCTTGAAGCCCAGCGACGCGTTGTCCTGGTTGACCGGCGTGCCGCCGCGCAGGCCTTGCAGCTTGACGGGTGCATCGGCCGCCTGCGTCAGCTGGGTGCCCAGCACGCACAGGCCGGCGGCGAGGGCGAGCTTGAAGATCGTCAGCAGTCTCATGATCAGTCTCTCTTGTGGTCCAAGCGGTGGGTGTACTGGAAGACTCGCGGCGCGCACACGTCGATGCAGCGGCCGCAGTTGGTGCATTCGCGGTCGGTGATCACCGGCCCGTGGCCGGCCTTGCCCTTGAGCGGGAACACGATCACCTGGGGTTCGGGGCAGACGGCGAAGCAATCGGCGCAATCGTCGCAGCGGCTGGAGTGCCGGGCCGACACGCGCAGCAGGCTCTTGTGGCCGATCAGCGCATAGGCCGCGCCCATCGGACAGACATGGCCGCACCAGCCACGCGGGGCGATCAGCAGATCGAACAGGAACACGGCCGCGGTGGCGCCCCAGGCCAGCGTGCCGCCAAAGATGAGGGCGCGCTGGGTCATCGACACCGGGTTGACGTTTTCCCACACCGCGGTGCCGGTGAGCGCGCTGGCCACGAGCACCGCGCCCAGCAGCCAGTAGCGCAGGCTGCCACGCGGCGCGCGGCCGGAGCTGATCTTGAGGCGGCGGCGCAGCCACGCGGCGCTGTCGGTCACCAGGTTCACCGGGCACACCCAGGCGCAGAACACGCGCCCGCCGGCCAGGGCATAGAACGCGACGACCAGCGCGGCGCCGGTGAGCGCGCTGGTCTCGGGCCAGTGGCGCGTGGCCAGCACCTGGGCCAGCAGGAAGGGGTCGGTCAGCGGCACCGTGTTCAATGTGAGGCTGGCCGAGAGGTTGCCCTTGATCACCCACACGCCGGCCAGCGGCCCCAGCAGGAACAGCGAGAAGATGGCCAGCTGCGACAGCCGGCGCAGCAGCAGGAAGCGGTGCGCCAGCCACCAGCCGTTGGCCCGCACGGCGGCCTGGCCCGGCGCCTTGCTGGCGCCGGCACGCGCCAGGCCGAACGAGCGGCTGATGACTTCGGGTGCTGCGCTCATCGTGCGGCTCCCGAGGCGGCCTCGGCCGCCGGGTGCATTGGCGCGGCCTCGGCCGCCGACCGTGGTGCCGCGTTCGGCACGGCATACGGCGCATCGCCCGAGCGCAGCGGCGCCAGGTCGCCCGGCACCGGCTGCGCGGGCAGGTTCTGCACCGGCTGGTCGAAGTGCGGCCGTCCGGCCTGGTTCTGCGGTGCCCAGCCCTTGCGGTAGTGGCGGCCGAGTTCACCGCGGGCGATGGTGGCCGGCAGCACCTTGATCGCGGCCTGCTCGAGCACGCAGCTCTTCTCGCACTTGCCGCAGCCGGTGCAGGCCTCGGCGTGCACGGTGGGCAGCAGCATCGCGTGGCGGTCCGAGCGCGGGTTGCTCACCTTCTCGAGCGTGATGGCCTTGTCGATGACCGGGCACACGCGGTAGCACACGTCGCAGCGCAGGCCCAGGAAGTTCAGGCAGTTCTCCTGGTCGATGAGCACGGCCACGCCCATCCTGGCCTGGTTGATGTCGGTCAGCGCGTGGTCCAGCGCGCCGGTGGGGCAGGCCTTCACGCAGGGGATGGACTCGCACATCTCGCACGGGATCTGGCGCGCCTCGAAGTAAGGCGTGCCGATGGCCACGTCGCGCGCGACGCCATCGCCCCACTGGCTGAGCTTCAGGTTCTGCGGCGGGCAGTCGCGCACGCACAGGCCGCAGCGGATGCACGCGCCGAGGAAGCGTTCCTCGGCGATGGCACCCGGGGGCCGCAAGGCCTGCGCCGGCCGGGCCATCGCGGGCCGCCCGAGCGCCACCGCGCCGCCGGCGATCAGCGCGGCGGTGGTGGCACTGGCGCTGGCCTGCAGCACCTGGCGGCGGTTGAGGTTCACGACGGACGCACGCTTGAAGGGTTAGGAAGTCAGGCCCGCACCACCTTGACGGCGCACTTCTTGAAGTCGGTTTCCTTCGAGATCGGGCAGGTCGCGTCCAGCGTGAGCTTGTTGATCAGCCGGCCTTCGTCGAAGAAGGGCACGAACACCAGGCCACGCGGCACCTTGTTGCGGCCCTTGGTCTCCACCTGCAGCAGGATCTCGCCCCGGCGCGATTGCACCTTCACCTGCATGCCGCGCTGGATGCCGCGGTCCTTGGCGTCGTCCGGGTGCATGAACAGCACCGCCTCGGGCACGGCGCGGTGCAGCTCGGCCACGCGGCGCGTCATCGAGCCGGTGTGCCAGTGCTCGAGCACGCGGCCGGTCGAGAGCCACAGGTCGAACTCCTTGTCCGGGCTTTCGGCAGCGGGCTGGTAGGGCAGCGCGAAGATGTTGGCCTTGCCGTCCTTGTTGCCGTAGAACTTGACGCCCTCGCCCTTCTTCACGTACGGGTCGTAGCCCTCGCGGAAGCGCCACAGCGTCTCCTTGCCGTCCACCACCGGCCAGCGCAGGCCGCGCACCTCGTGGTAGGTGTCGAACGGGGCCAGGTCGTGGCCGTGGCCACGGCCGAACTCGGCGTATTCCTCGAACAGGCCCTTCTGGAGGTAGAAGCCCAGCGCCTTGGATTCGTCGTTGACGTAGTCCTTGATGTACTTGCCGTTCACCTTGGCCAGGTCGGCCACCGGGAACTTGTTGACCTTGCCGTTCTTGTAAAGCACGTCGAACAGGGTCTTGCCCTTGTACTCGGGCTTCTTGGCCAGCAGCTCGGCCGGCCACACCTCTTCCATCTTGAAGCGCTTGCTGAACTCGATGTACTGCCACAGGTCGCTGCGGGCCTGGCCCGGTGCCGCCACCTGCTGGCGCCAGAACTGGGTGCGGCGCTCGGCGTTGCCGAAGGCGCCTTCCTTCTCGACCCACATCGCGCTGGGCAGGATCAGGTCGGCCGCCATCGCGCTGACGGTGGGGTAGGCATCGCTCACCACCACGAAGGTGGCCGGGTTGCGCCAGCCGGGCCAGATCTCGCCGTTGATGTTGGGCCCGGCCTGCATGTTGTTGGTGGTGCTGGTCCAGTAGCACTTGAGCTTGCCGTCCTTCAGCGCGCGGCTCTGGGCCACGGCGTGCAGGCCGATCTTGTCGGGCAAGGTGCCGTCGGGCAGCTGCCAGATCGCTTCGGTGGCCTTGCGGTGCTCGGGGTTGGTCACCACCATGTCGGCCGGCAGGCGGTGCGCGAAGGTGCCCACCTCGCGCGCGGTGCCGCAGGCGCTGGGTTGGCCCGTCAGCGAGAACGGGCTGTTGCCCGGCTGGCTGATCTTGCCGGTGAGCAGGTGGATGTTGTAGACCATGTTGTTGGCCCAGGTGCCACGCGTGTGCTGGTTGAAGCCCATGGTCCACAGGCTCATGACCTTCACCTTCGGGTCGGCGTACAGCTTGGCCAGCGCCTCGAGCTGCTTGACCGGCACGCCCGACAGCGCGCTCACCTTCTCGGCCGTGTACTCGCTGACGAACTTGGCGTATTCCTCGAACGTCATCGGGGTGGAATCGTTCGGGTTGCCCTTGGGCTTGCCCTCGGCGCCGGGGTAGCCGTTGCTCTTGGCGTCCTTTTCCAGCGCGTGGGCCGGGCGCAGGCCGTAGCCGATGTCGTCGGCGCCCTTCTTGAAGTTGACGTTCTTCTTCACGAAGTCGGTGTTCACCGCCTTGTTCGTGATGATGTAGTGGGCGATGTAGTTCAGGATCGCCAGGTCGGTCTGCGGTTTGAAGATGATGCTCTGGTCGGCCAGGTCGAAGCTGCGGTGCTCGAAGGTGGACAGCACCGCCACCTTGACATGCGGGTTCGACAGGCGGCGGTCGGTGATGCGGCTCCACAGCACCGGGTGCATCTCGGCCATGTTGCTGCCCCACAGCACGAAGGCGTCGGCCTGCTCGATGTCGTCATAACAGCCCATGGGCTCGTCGATGCCGAAGCTGCGCATGAAGCCGGCCACCGCGCTGGCCATGCAGTGGCGTGCGTTCGGGTCGAGGTTGTTCGAGCGGAAGCCGGCCTTCCACAGCTTGGCGGCGGCATAGCCCTCCCACACGGTCCACTGGCCGGAGCCGAACATGCCCACGCCGGTCGGGCCGTCGGTCTTGAGGGTTTCCTTCCACTTGGCGGCCATCAGGTCGAAGGCCTCGTCCCAGCTCACGGCCACGAACTCGCCGTTCTTGTCGTACTTGCCGTCCTTCTTGCGCATCAGCGGCGTGGTCAGGCGGTCCTTGCCGTACATGATCTTGGACAGGAAGTAGCCCTTGATGCAGTTCAGGCCGCGGTTCACCGGCGCTTCCGGGTCGCCTTGCGTGGCGACCACCTTGCCGTCCTGCACACCCACCATCACCGCGCAGCCGGTGCCGCAGAAGCGGCAGGGCGCCTTGTCCCAGCGCACGGCCACGTCGCTCGCGGTCTGGGGCTTGGTGGCGTCGGCCGGTGCGGCCTCGACGATGATCGGGATGCCGGCCGCCGCAGCGGTGGCGGTGAGGGCCTGGGTCTTGATGAAATCGCGGCGATTGGCTTGCATGGTGGGGACTCCGTGTCCTGGATCTCGTCAGGGTCTTTTCAAACCTGATGCTGCTCCGCAGATCAGGGTTAATCCTTAATCTGGTTCAAGCCGGTCGGGGCGGCTTCTGCGCCAGATCACGCAGGCTGCTGCGCCAGTCGGCGTACTGCTCGACGCCCTGCATCGGCGAGGGCGCATCCGGCCCCGAGTACTCGTACACCAGCGAGGTGTTGAGCACCTGCGGCCACAACGCAATGCCGGCCATGGTGGCGGCGGCGGCGTGCTCGGCGGTGTCCTCGATCACGATGACCAGGCGGCCGTCGGCCACCAGCATCTCGGCCACGTCCACGCCGGGCAGGGCGCGCAGCGCGGTTTCGGTGGCGGGCAGGTCTTCGACGCGGGTGCGCACGATCACTCCGAGGATGCTCATGGGGGATTTCGGGTTGGCGGCGAGGCGCGCACTGTCGCAGTGCGCAGCTCACATTGCGTTGAGATGCATCAATCGCCGCCGTGCGCCACGCCCTGACGGCGCGGTGCGCACGGCCCGGCGGGGCCACCCACGCGCGCTTCGTTACGCAGCGTGGGTCACGTAGATGTCGGTATCGGGCAGCAGGGCGCGCAGGGTCTGGAAGGCGGTGTCGGCCAGCGCCGCGCCGCGGCAATGCGGGTCCACGGCCAGGGCCAGTTCCACTTCGCCGGGCTCGACGCGCAAGCCGCGCACGAGCCCGATGCCGGAGGAGCCCCCTTCGCTGGCCAGGCTCAGCGACAGTGCATCCAGCAGGCGCTGCACTTCATCGTGCGGGCCGCTGAGCACCGGTGCCTCGCATGCCTGGCCCACCGCGCTGCGGCAGGACGGCCCTTCCGGGCTTTGCAGGCAGGCGTGGCACGAAGCCACCTTCACCGCGCCCTCGACGGGCATGACGCGAATTGGCGGAATCGGCTGAACCATGAAATCCAGTGTGCCGGACTTCTGGTGCAACAGGTTGACCGATATCAAGTCAATTGCGCGGGCGCAGCAGCGGCGGGGGTGAAGGCGTCGGAGAAGCACGCGTCGTCGCTCAGGCCTTGCGCCACGAAGGCCGGGCGCGCGGCTTCCACCATCTTCAGGGAACCGCAGGCATAGACCAGGTGGCCCGAGAGGTCCGGAAAATCCTGCAGGATTGCTTCGTGGACGAGCCCTGTGCGGCCATTCCAGCCATCGGCCGCGTCGGGCTCGGAAATCACGGGCACGAAGTGGAAGTTCGCGTGCTCGCGCGCCCAGGATTCGGGCAGCTCGCGCAGGTACAGGTCGGCGGGCCGCCGCACGCCCCAGTAGAAGTGCAGCGGCTTGTCGATGCCCGAGCGGAACGCCTCCTCCAGCAGGCTCTTCACCGGCGCGAAGCCGGTGGCCCCGGCCACGAAGATCACCGGCTTCGGGCTCGGCTCGCGCAGCACGAAGGCGCCTATCGGACCTTCGATCTGCAGTTCGTCGCCGAGCTTCATGCGCTCGAACACCTGGGTGGTGAAGCGGCCGCCGGGCATCAGGCGCACGTGCAGTTCGATGCGGTCGGTCTCGTCGCCGGGCGCGGTGAACGAGTAGGCGCGCCGCTGCCCATCCTCGAGCACCACCTGGATGTACTGGCCGGCCTGGTAGCGCAGGCGCCGGCCGTCCATCAGGGCCAGCGTCAGCCGCATCACGTCGGGCGAGAGGCGGTCCAGGCCCACCACGCGCGTGGTGTAGCGGGACTGCTCGCCTTCGGCCTGCAGGTCCAGGCCCTCGACCTCGATCTCCACATCCGACAGGGCACAGGCACAGCACAGCAGGATGTCGCCACGCTGGCGCTGCTGGGGCGTGAGCGACGCGGCCTGCGCCCCACCGTCGTTGACGCGGCCGTTGAGCAGGCTGGCGCGGCACTGGCCGCAACCGCCGGAGCGGCAGCTGAAGGGCAGCGGGATCTCCGCGCGCAGGCCGGCTTCGAGCAGGGTTTCGCCTTGACGCACGCTCACCACGCGGGGGCTGCCATGCAGGTGCATCTGGAAGCTGCCCTGCGGGCCGCGCCGCCAGCGCGGCGGCAGCCAGGGCAGCAGCGCCAGCACGGTGCTGGCACCCACCAGCAGCGCCCACACCTGGCCCAGCGGCGATAGGTACAACAGCGGGAAGACGGCGAGGTAGAACCAGTCGAGCTGCACATCGGGCACGGCCTGGTCCAGCTGGGCCGCGCCGCCCTGGCTGAGCACGGGCTTCACGGCGCACATCACCAGCAGCATCAGCGTGACGCTGATCATGATCGGCCGCGGGGGATTGGTGCGTGCCTTGGGCACGCGCTGCACGTGGATCCACATCAGCAGCAGCACCACCAGCGGGATGCCGATGTGCATGAACGACAGCAGCGAGAAGAAGCGGTCGTTGACGCTGGTGGTGTAGATGAAGTTGCGCACCAGCGTGCCGCCGAAGCCGGGCAGCCAATCCAGCCATTCGAAGCTGGCGACGATGACGAACTGCGCCAGCTTGTCCCAGGGCAGCATGTAGCCGTTGATGCCCGAGATGTACACGCCCCAGATCAGCGACACGCCACTGACCCAGGAGAACCAGCGAAAGCCCCGGAAGCGGTCGAACGCGAAGTGGCGCAGCATGTGCAGCAGCATGGTCAGCACCATCGCGTCCGATGCGTAGCGGTGGATGCTGCGCAGCACACCGCCGGCGAACCACTGGTGGTGCGTGAGCGCCTCCACCGAGTCGTAGGCGCCGGCCACGCCGGTCTCGAAGAAGGCATACAGGTACAGCCCGCTGCCGGCCACCAACCAGAACAGGTAGAAGCTGATCGCGCCCAGGTGGTAGATCGGGTTCAGCCGGTCGCCGAAGGCGCGGTTGAACAGGCCCTCGACCTGCAGGAACATCCACTGCAGCAGGGCTTGCAGACGCTGGATCATGTGGCCCCCGGTGTTGCACGCACGGCCGCGGGTGCCGGATGGCGCATCGACTGGATCACCACCACCACGAACAGCACGCCGCCGATGATGGCGATCAGCCCGCCCAGGCCCATCAGGCCCATGCCGGCCACCTCGGCGGTGCTGCGCAGCACCTGCTCGCTGCCGGCCACCTTGCGTTGCACGCCATAGCCGCCCGACCAGACCAGGCCGACGATGTGCATCAACTGCCCGGCGCCGTACAGCGTGGGCTGCCATGCGGCCCAACGCGAGCCGGGGGTGCCGTAGCCCAGGCGCGGCAGCAGGTGGTACACCGCACCCATCAGCGCCAGCGTGACGCCGACGATGCAGCCGTGGTAGTGCGCCGGGATGCGCACGTTGCTGCCCTGGATGAACACGCCGATCAGCCCGCCGGCCGCAAACAGCAGCACCGAGGACAGCAGCGCGGCGCGCAGCGGCCGCGTCACCGGCGTGTTGGCGCTGGCCGGCGCCGCGCGCAGCGCCAGCAGCACCGCCAGGCCGATCGGCAGGATGGCCGGGCCGCCGCCCACGCGCATGGCCCAGGTGAGCAGGTTGCGGTGCTCGACCGAGGCGATGTCATAGGCCAGGTACGCGTAGGGCGTGACGAACACCGCCACCAGGGCCAGCGCGAACATCGCCAGCGCCAGCCGCGGCGACAGGCGCACCGGCGCGCCGCAGGCACCGGCCAGCCAGAGCCAGGCCACCAGCATCAGCAGCGTCCAGGTGAACTGCAGCGCGTGGCCGCCGCCCCAGAACAGGATCTCGTAGTAGGCCTTGCCGGCCAGCGGCGTGGGCAGCACGGCCAGCGACCAGGCAAAGGCCATCAGCGCCACCGCGGTGGCCACCACGCTGGCATTGAGGCCGAAGCGCAGTGCGCCGCCAGCGTCGAACCCGAGGCCCAGCCGGGGTGCGAGCCACAGGCTGCGCAGCACCAGCACGCCGGTGCCCAAGGCAAAGACCACCAGGCCGGCCAGGAACACCGGGCCGTCGAGCACCGGGATGTAGTTGGCCATGATGGGCTCGGCGCGGTCGACGAAGGGGGCCAGCGACATCAACCCGGTGCCGATGGCACACAGCACCGGCGCCGTCCAGCCCCACGCGCGGCCGCCGGGCGTGCTGTTCAGGCTCCACAGCAGGCCGGCCATCGCGATGAACCACACCAGCACCGAGAGGTCCACGTGCACCACCAGCGCCACGCGGAAGAAATCGGCCACCGGCAGCCACTGGTTGACCCCCGGCGTGCGCGAGAGCACCAGCAGCACCGAGAACAGCCCGGAGCCGATGAGCGCCAGCAGGCCCAGCCACAGCCAGGCGCGCGCCAGCCGCTGCTGCAGGCCCTGTTGCGGCAGGCTGAGCGCGTAGTCGTGGCCGGCCGGGCTGTAGGCGGCGCCTTGCCGGGGGCTGGCGCCAGACAGGGGGGTGGTCAAGGTGTTCATTGCAGCGTGATCCCGCCTTTTTCGGGGTCGAAGTCGATCACCAGGATCTGGGCCGGCTTGAGCGTGACGGTGGCCTCGCGCGTGTAGCCGAAGCCGCTGCCGCGCACGTCGTCCTTCAGCCGCACGGCAATGTGGTGCGTGCCGGCGCCCAGCGCCATGCGGTGGTACACGGCCGAGGCGCCGTCGCGCGACAAGCCGCTGGGCAGCGCCACATGGCGCAGCGCGGAGCGGCCGTCCACGTCCAGCTCCACCGTGATCGGCGAGCGTTCGCGCGGGCAGCGCATCGGAGCGCGCATGTTGGGTGGCAGCTTGGCCAGTTCTTCGGCACTGGCGCGCACGCACTCGGACACCGGCTTGCCCTGGTGGTTGAAGCTGAGCTTGAGCAAGGCCTGGTCGGGCGCGAGGTGGTGGTAGACCGGCCAGCGCGAGAACACGCCGATCACCAGCGCAAACGCGCCGTAGAGCAGGGCCTGGCCCAACCAGGCGGTGAGACCGGTGCGGGGGGAGTCAGTCATGCGCGGGGGCATCCGTGGGTGCCGCCGGGGCGGCGGCGGGGTTGATCTGCTGGCGCAGGCGCTGCAGCGCCTCACGCAAGGTGGGCTCCTGGCCGGCATCGGCCTGGGCCTGCAGCAGCCGCTCGCGCGGCACGCTGGCGCGCAGGTGCGGCTCGCGGGTGCCGGCCAGGCGCTCGGCCGTCCAGCGCTGGCCCAGCCGGTATTCGCAGCCCACGCCCTGGCAGCCGGCGACGAGCACGCCGTCGGCCCCGTCGCGCAGCGCGTACTCAACGAAGGAGGGCGGCAACTGCCCCGCGCACAGCAGGCTGAAGGCGGCCACGTCCGGTGCGTCCAGCGTGTCCACGCGGGCACCCCGGTCGCAGCCGAACACGACGAGGCGCGGTGCACCGGCCTCCATGGCCGCCAGGCGCTGCTGCAGCTGGTGGCGCAGCCGGCCGATCGGGGAGGAGGGCATGTCGATGCCGGTGACGAGCTCGGCCGCGCTGCGGAAGGGCGTGGAGGATGGGCAGGCGCCGACACAGATGCCGCAGCTCGCGCACAGATCGGCATCCACCTCGGCCAGCTGGCGCAGGCGCTTGTTCGGGTGCGGCACCATCGTGACGGCGGCGTAGGGGCAGTCGTCGAAGCATCGGCGGCAGCCGTTGCAGTTGTCCGGGTCCACCACCGCCACCGGGGCCGGTGGGGCAAGGGGGCTGCGCTGCGGCGCGCTGCGGGCCGCGGGCAGCCAGGGCAGCAGCAGCAGCGCTGCCAGCGCCGCGGCCAGCAGGGCCCACACCGCGCCATGGCTGGTGGCCCGGGCCAGCGGGTGGATGAACAGCAGGATCCAGTCCAGCGCCAGCTGGGCTGGCTCGATGGCCAGGTTGGCGGGCGCATGGCTCATCACCGGCGCGGCCAGGGCCAGCCCCAGCAGCGCCGCCAGCGTGCCCAGCGCCAGCGCGCGCGGCGGAAACACCGCCGCGCGGCTGATGCGCTGGATGTGGAACCACAGGCCGAACACCAGCAGCAGCGGCATGCCCAGGTGCACGAAGACGAACAGCGAGAACAGCCGGTCGCTGACCGCGTCCACCTGCAGGAAGTTGCGGGTCAGCGGGGCGGCGAACAGCGGCAGCGCATCCAGCCACTCGGCGGTGGCCTGGGCCGAGAACTGGCCGAGCTGGTCCCAGTTGAGCCAGAAGCCCCCCACCGCGCAGACAAAACCGAACAGCAGCAGCGGCACGCCGGTGAGCCAGGAAAAGCGGCGGAAGCGGGCGTAGTGGCCGACGAGCAGCTCACGCAGCAGGTGAGCGGCCATCACCAGCATGAAGGCATCGGCCGCATAGCGGTGCAGGCTGCGCAGCACACCCCCCAGGTACCACTGCTCGCGCGAGAGCGTGTCGATCGACTGCCAGGCGCCCTGGGCCGAGGTGTCCAGCACCGCATACAGGTAGATGCCGCTGATGGCCAGCAGCCAGAACAACCCGAAGCCCAGCGCGCCCAGGTGGCGCCAGGGGTTCAGCGCGGCGCCGAAGGGCGCATCGAACGCCTGTTCGAGGCGGCGGTAGCCATCGAGCGAGGCCAGGCGCAGGGCACGGGCGGGATGCATGGGGAACCGGGGCACGGGAGGCAGCTGAACGGTGGCGTGCGCGGCGTCCTACTGCGGGGGCTGCGGCAGCGGCGGGCCGGCCCGGCTGAGCGCGCGGCGCAGCCTGCGGCGGGTTCGCCATTCGGCAACGAAGAACCAGATCATGGCCAGCGCGAAGGTCACGCCGCCGGCGATCTCGAGCACCAGGCCGTAGTTGGTGCGGTAAGTGCCGGTCTGCTCGTCGTACACGGTGCACAGGATGCGCACCCGCTCGACCAGGCCGGTGAGCGCCGATTCGGCCGGCAGCGGGGCATCACGCAGCAGGCGGCGCAGCGGCTCGCCGAGCTTGTCGCGCGAGAGGCGTTCGCCGTACACCTGCTGCACGATCTTGCCCTGCGCATCCACCACCGTCACGGTGAGCACGTGGTCGAAGCCGGCCGGCGTTGCCTGGTAGCGGAAGCCGAACTCGCGTGTCAGTGCGTCCACGCTGGCCGGCGGCGGGCTGAGGAAGTCCCAGTTCGGCGCATCGATGCCCATCTGCTTGGCGAAGGTGCGCATCGCCGCGGGTGAATCGAAGGGCTGGTTGAAGCCGATGCTGACGACGTTGAACTTGTCCGCGCCGAAGGTCTCGCTCAACGCGGCGACGGCACTGGCCAGCGAGCGCGTGGTCGTGGGGCAGATCTGGAAGCAGCCGGTGTAGATGAAGCTCACCAGCAGCGGCTTGCCGCGGTAGGCCGACAACCGGGTGGGCTGGCCCTGGCGGTCCAGCAGCGCATGGTCGGACAGCTGGCGACCGATGGCGGCCTGGCTGTCGCGCAGGGCCGCGTCGGCATCGAGCGCGGGCTGCGCCTGCGCGCCGGCCATCGCGCACAGCGCGAACAGCCACCGCAGCAGGCACCAGCACAGTCGGGTCATCGGGGCACCTTGGGTCCTGCGGCCCGTCGAGCCAGGCGGGAGGGGTCTCCTGCGGGTGGCCGGGCGGGGTTCATCGCATCAGTCCGTCGACCGTGGCCGCCGCCAGCAGCAGGCTCAGCTGCACCAGCGAGGCGAAGAACGAGCCCATCGCGGTGGGCCGGCTCGGTGCCCGTGCCAGGCGCCAGGCCTTCACGATGAAGTAGCCGCCCCCGGCCACGGCGCCGGCCAGGTAGATCGGGCCGGCACCGAAGAACGCCGGCAGCAGCGAGGCCACCACCAGCGCCACCGTGCTGTGCAGCACCACGCGGGCGGCCCGCTCGGGGCCCACCACCACCGGTAGCATGGGCACGCCGGCGGCGGCGTAGTCGCCGCGGTTGGCGATGGCCAGGCTCCAGAAGTGGGGCGGTGTCCACAGGAACAGCACCAGCGCCAGCAGCAGCGGCAGCGGGCCCAGTTGCGGATCCACCGCCGCGGCGCCGGCCAGCACCGCGAAGCTGCCGGCCAGGCCACCGATCACGATGTTGAGCCAGCTGCGGCGTTTGAGCCACACGGTGTAGACCACCGCGTAGAAGAAGGCGCCGAGGAAGTTGTACAGCGCCGCCTGGGCATTGAGCGACCACCAGGCCGCGGCCACCGCGCCGGCGAGCAGCCCGCCGATCAGCAGCAGCCACAGCGGCGAGTGGCGCAGCCGGCCGGTGACGAAGGGGCGGCCACGGGTGCGCGCCATCAGGTGGTCGACGTTGTGCTCGTAGTACTGGTTGTAGGCCCCGGCGGCGCCGGAGGCCACCAGCACCGACAAGGCCAGCACCAGCACCTGCGCGAGGCTGAGGCTGGCGCCTGGCGTGACCACCATGCCCACCAGCGCGGTGATCATGATCATCACGCCGATGCGCAGCTTGAAGAGACCGAGTACTTCGCGCGCCAGGCCGGCGGGGCGACGGCTGGCAACGGCAACGGTGGTGTTCATGGCCAGTGTCCTGTGAGGCTGTCGGTTGCGAAAAACGTGGTGCGGAGTCGAAGGCCGGCGCGGCGCCCGAGGGCGCCGCGTCGACTCAGGTCAGCTCAAGCCCCAGAGTTGAGACAGGTACTTCCAGTTGATGAAGTAGTACAGCACGAAGGCCACCAGGAACACCATCGCGAGGGCGAAGGTGCCCGGCGCGGCAAAACCTGCCGAGCCGTAGGTCTGCGCCACGGCCGTGGGCGCGGTGGGCGGAATCGGCGTGAAGCGGGCGCTCTTGGCGCCTTCGTCCAGCCGCTTGCCCCACAGCAGCGTGCCCACCGTGATGTACACGAAGATCGCGCCACCGATGATGGCCGCGATGCCGGCAATGCCCACCAGGCCCATCATCAGGTAGGCCGCGCCCGGCCATTCGTAGGCCAGCGCATGGCCCTGGAAGGCCATGTCCCAGTGCCGGCGCGAGACGCCCAGCGTGCCGGCACCCATCATCACCAGGCAGAAGAAGTACATCGACAGGCCGAAGAGGTACGGCTGCCACTTCGCCAGCGTGGGGTTGATCACTTCACGACGGAACAGCACCGGCAGCAGGAAGTACGTGAGCGCCATGAACGTGAGCGTGGTGCCCACCACCACCGTGGCGTGGAAGTGCCCCGGCACGTAGATGGTGTTGTGGATGATCATGTTCAGCTGCTCGGTGCCCATCATCACGCCGGAGATGCCACCCAGGAAGCCGAAGCCGATGATCGCGATGAACACGCCCGAGAACGTGGGGTTGCTCCACGGTGCCTTGCGCAGCCACTCGAACAGGCCCTTGTTGTAGCCCTTGGCGCGTTGTGCCACTTCGATCGCGCCGGGGATCGTGAGGCCGTGGATCATCGAGGCCAGCACCGCGAAGTACATGAAGTAGCTGGTGTTGACGACCTTCCAGCCGGTGGACAGGCCCGGGTCGGCCAGCAGGTGGTGCGCGCTGGCCAGCTGCAGGAACAGGATGTACAGCAGGAAGGCGCCACGGCTGACGCGCTCGCTCATCGGCTTGGCGCCGAAGGCGATGGCCGCCGCCGCATACCAGATGGCGATGTGGGCCGAGACGTTGATCTGCTGCGACGAGTGGCCGAAGGCCCACCAGATGGTGCGGTAGACCAGCGCATCGACTTCCTTCACCAGGCCCACCGATTGCAGGAAGGTCGGGATCAGGATGATCGCGCCGGAGGCGATGGTGAACACCGCGATGATCGCCGCGGTGATGGCGCCGAAGGTGACCAGCGGCACCGAGCCCTGGTAGGTCTTGTCGCGCTTGGCCACCACCAGCGTGCCGAAGAACACGAAGCAGGCGATCAGCGCCCCCACCGCGAACAGGATCAGCCCGAGGTAGAAGTGCGGCGCGGCCATCATCGGCACGTAGGACGTCATCATGACGCTGGAGCCGCCCTGGAACACCGCGATGTTGTTCATCAGCGCGCCGATGAGCATCAGCCAGAACGCGAGCCAGGCGATCTTCGGTGTGGCCAGCCTGCATCGCAGCAGCGTGGAGGACGCGAAGTACAGCACCGCGACTTCGAAGAAGATGATCCAGAAGATCAGCATGTCGATGCCGTGCGCCGTGAGCACCTGGTAGAAGGTGTCGGCCGGCAGCCAGTGGATCGCGGGCCAGCGCGTGAGCGCCACGCCGATGGCCAGCACGCCGCCAATGAGCAGGAAGACCACCGCCACGAAGGCGTTGACGATCATCAGCTTCTCGGCATTGGCCTCGAATTGCAGCCCGCTGCGCGGGCAGGTGCGGTATGTGGTTGAAGTGGACATGTCGACTTCCCCCCCTTACTTCACGTAGATGCGGCCGACCATCGTGTGATGGTTGATCCCGCAGTACTCGTTGCACACCACCGAGTAAGTGCCGCTCTGATTCGGCGTGACGGTGACCACGTGCTCGTAGCCGGGCACGACCTGGATGTTGATGTTGGCCGGCTGCAGCGAGAAGCCGTGGTTGTAGTCCATCGCCGTCAGGTGCAATCGGTAGGTCTTGTTCTTCTCGAGCTCGAGAATCGGCCAGAAGCTCCACAGACGAGCCACCATGTAGATGTCGCTGCCCGCGGGCGGCGCGACCACCGGGGTCTTGTCGGCCGTCTCGGTGCGCACGGTGTACTTGTCGACCATGGCCTGCGCCTTGGCGGTGAATTTCTCGGGCGTGGTCTTGTAGGTTTCGGTGGACAGGTTCTGCTTGCCGTAGATGTGCCAGCCGACCATCATGAAGAACATGATCAGGCACCAGATCAAGGCAATGACGATCCACGTCCCCTCGACGCGGTCCAGTGGGTGTTTCCACCAAAGTCGTTCTGCGGGCGGCAGGATGGCGCTCATGGGTGTATCCCTCTCTTGGTTGTGATCGGCGGCCGCGCGGGCTTACTTGGCCAGCGGGATCGTCAGGATGTCGATCACGCCCCACAGCGTGTAAACGACCATCGGCACCATCACGCCCAGGAACAGCAGCAGGAACGGGTTGTCCAGCAGCTGTTGCATGAAGGGCACGGGTTCATTGGCTTGATCGGGCTGGTCCATCGGCAACTCCTTCGGCGTGTCTGAATGGGGGCCTCTCACCCGTCTGGGTGATAAGGCGCAGGCGATTCTGGCCAGCGGGGTCCGGCAAAAAAATGGAATAGAACAAGAATCCGGCAGGTCGCGCGTGCCGGCTCGGGGGCGTTGCCGGGGCGCCTGCGCAACGCCGAGAATGCCGGCGCACACCCCGGCCACGGACCCGCCATGACGCTTGCCTCCCCCGCCCCGGATACCGCCCGGCGCCGCCAGAGCTTCCACCGCATCGCGCTGCTGTGCGCGGTGCTAGTGCTGGCCATCACCAGCCTCAGCGCGTTCCTGCGCCTGTCCAAGGCCGGGCTCGGCTGCGCGCCCTGGCCCCAGTGCTACGGGCAGGCCTTGCGCGAGCAGCAGGCCGGGGCACAGGCCGGCGCTGCCGGCGCCGCCACGATGGGCCTGGGCATGGCGCAGAACGAGACGGTCTCGCACGAGGTGGCGCTGGCGCGGCTGGCGCACCGGGTGGTGGCCACAGTGGCGCTGGTGCTGGTGATCGTGCTGGTGCTGTCCACGCTGGGCGAGCGACCGCGGCGCACCGACGAACTCGTCACCGCGCTGGCGCTGCTGGCGGTGGCCCTGTTCCTGGCCGTGCTGGGCCTGCGCACGGCGGCCTCGCGGCTGCCGGTGGTGGCCCTGGGCAACCTGCTGGGCGGCTTCGCGATGCTGGCGCTGGCGGCCCGCCTGGCCGTGCCTGCCGTGCCACCACGTGGTGCGCTGCGGCCCTGGGCCGCGCTGGCGCTGGGCGGCGTGCTCGTGCAGGTGCTGCTGGGCGGGCTGGTGAGCGCCTCCTTCGCGAGCCTGAGCTGTTCAGGCCTGGGCGGCTGCTTGGCCGCCGCGGCGCAGCAAGGCTGGCCCTGGGCCGCGCTCGACCCCTGGCGCGAACCGGTGTTCGCCGCGGCGACGGCCGGGCCGGTGAACCCGGCCGGCGCGCTGGCGCTGGGGCTGCACCGGGTGGCGGGCATCGTGCTGCTGCTGCTGCTGTTGCCGACCGCCCTGCTGGCCTGGCGCCAGGGCCGCGTGCGCGGCGCGGCCCTGCTGCTGGGCCTGGTGGTGGTGCAGATGGGCTTGGGCCTGTGGCTGTCGGCCGGCACGCTGCCGCTGGCGGCGGCGCTGGCGCACAACCTCGGCGCCGCGCTGATGCTGACGCTGCTGCTGCGCTGGGTGCGCTGATCAGGCCGCGGCCTGCGCCAGCAGCGCCAGCAGCGCCACGGCCAGGATGCCGCCGGCGGCGCGGGTGAGCTGTCCACGCAGCGGGCCGCGGCCCAGCACCAGCACCATCGCGCCCTTGACCAGCGTGTTGGCCAGCACCGCCACCGTGATGGCCCGGCTGGCCTGCACCAGCAACTCGCCGCCCTGCGCGCTGGCGGCCATGGACAGCGTGATCGCGTCTACGTCCACCAGCCCGGCCAGCGCCGAGACCAGGTAGACGCCGAAACCCGGCGCATGCGCCTGGGCGATCTTCACGCACAGCATCACCAGCGCGAACAGCGCGCCGAAGCGGATCGCCGCGCTCAGGCTGAACGGGTTGCGCACCGCCACCGCGGCCGGCCCGGCGCGTGGGCTGTCGTGCCGGCTGGCGCGGTAGTGCCACAGCGCGAAGCCGGCGTTGGCCAGCGTCATCGCACCCAGCGTCACCGCCAGCGAGGGCAGCAGCGCGGGGTTCAGCATCGCCACCAGCACGCCCACGCGCAGCAGCATCACCAGCCAGGACAGCAGGATGCCGGCGCACAGCGCGTGGTGGCTGGCATGCGGTGGCGCGGGGTGCGCGGCATCCGCGGCCGCGTCCGCGGCGCTGGTGCGCGCAAAGCTCAGCGTGGTGGCGGTGGACGAGACCAGCCCGCCGGCGATGCCGGTGATCGCCGTGCCGTTGCTGTGGCCCAGCATGCGCACCGCCACGTAGCCCAGCAGCGACAGCCCAGAGATCAGGATCACCAGCAGCCACAGCGTGTAGGGGTTGATCGCGCCCCAGCGGTCCAGCGTGTGGTCGGGCAGCAGCGGCAGCACGATGCACGAGGCGATCAGCAGCTTGATGCCGGCATAGAGGTCTTCGATGCCGATGCGCTGCACCATGCCGTGCAGCGGCTGCTTGTAGGCCAGCAGCGCCGAGGTGATCACCGCCAGCGCCACCGCGAGCGTGGGGTTGCCCACCACCACCATCGCGCCCAGCAGGCACACCACCAGCGCGGCCACCTCGCTGGTGAGGCCCGGGGTCTCGTTGCTCGCGCGGCCCTGCAGCACGTAGCTGGCCACCACCGCCGCGCCCACCACCGCCAGCACGGCGGCAAACACCCACGGCGTGCCCAGCTCGCGCGCCAGCCAGGCCGAGGCCGCGCCCAGCAGCGCCAGCAGGGTGTAGGTGCGGATGCCGCCGAAGGCCTGGCTCGGGTCGGCGACCTTCTTCTTCTCGCGTTCGATGCCGATCAGCGCGCCGATCAGCAGCGCGATCAGGAAGTTGCGGGCAACGATCAGGTCCATCGCGGGATTGTCAGCCGGCTGCGCCGTGCAGCGCCGCGTACTGCAGCAGCATGATCGTCTTCGCATCGCGGATCTCGCCGCGCGCCACCATCGCCAGCGCCTCGTCCAGCGCGAGTTCCAGCACCTCGATGTCCTCGCCCTCGGCATGCACGCCGCCACCGGCACCGATGCGGTCAGCGGGGCCGTACTCGGCCACGAAGCAGTGCAGCCGCTCGGTCACCGCGCCCGGGCTCATGAAGGCCTCGAACACCTTGCGCAAGCGGTGCACCCGGTAACCCACTTCCTGCTCGGCCTCGGCGCGGATGCAGTCCTCGGGGCTGGCGCCGTCCAGCGCGCCGGCGGGCACCTCGATCATCAGCGCATCGTGGCCGTTCATGTACACCGGGTAGCGGAACTGCCGTGTCAGCACCACGGTGCGGCGCATGGGGTCGATCAGCAGCAGCGCGGCGCCGTCGCCCCTGTCGTAGGTCTCGCGCTGGCAGGTCTGCCACTGGCCATCACCGCGCAGCCACTCGAAGGTGGTGGTCTTCAGGGTGGACCAGTGGTCCGACAACAGCCGCACCGCCTGCACCCGCACCCTGTCTCGCACGCTCATCGGGGGCTCTCCGCTCTGCCTGGGTGGGCACAGCTTAACAAGCGCTGGCCGCGGGCCGGCGTCGTCAGGGCAGGGGAGGTCGCCCGCGGCGCGCGCTTGTGGCCCGCGCGGCCTGCGTCCCACAATGCGGCGGTCCAGGCGGTTCCTACCAACACGAGGCTCAGCGCGCCATCGCGCGCCGACACACCGGATCCGCGCGCCATGCGCGCCGAGGGGAGCGAGATGCGGGCAGAACTCATCACCAAGAGCCGAACCCTGGTGGGCGCAAGCGACCTCACGCTGCTGGCGCCGGTGAAACCGGGCCTGGTGCCCTCGCTGGACACGCTGACCTACCGCACCCGCACCAAGCGCCTGCTCAAGACACTCAACGGAGGCCGCAGCTCGCTGCACGAGTACGCGCTGGTGCGGCCGCTGTCGGACGGCGTGGAGCGCGTGGCCAAGATCCACTCGTTCCGCGTCACGGTGCTCGAGCTGCGTGACCTGCTGCCCGAGGGCGAGCGTGTCACCCCGCCGCCCACCGACCTGGTGCTGCTGGCCGTCACCTTCGACGGCACCTGGGAGTCCTACATCCGCGTGCTGTGGCAGCGCGTGGGGCCGCTGCTGGACATCATCTTCTGCAACACGGCCGGCTACGTGCTGTCCACGCACAGCTTCGAGGCCTGGTGCGGCTGGGTGCAGCGGGTGCAGGTGGAGACGGCGTTCTTCTTCCACACCCATGGCCTCACGGTGGAGGATGCGCACGCGCTGCGGGCCACCGAGCACCTGCAGCGCAGCGGCCTGGGGCCGGCGCGCGCCGAACTGCTGGCCACGCGCCACCACCTGCGCAGCGCCGAGGAAATCGCCTGGCGCACCGCCACCGCCTCGCCCGCGGCCGGCGCGGAAGCGCTGCGCCAGGGCCTGCAGTCGCTGGCGGTGCTGTACCGGCTGACCGACAGCTACCTGCCGCACACCGCCGATGGCGAGGTGCTGCTGCGCGCGGCGCGCAACCTGCTGCTCGAATTCGTGCCGCTGCTCCAGGCCGCGCCGCAACCGGTGCAGGACATGGCGCGCCTGCGCTTCGCGCGCCAGCTCGACTGGCTGTTCTCGCCCGAAGTCAATGCCGGCCCGCGCCCGCTGCCGCCACTGCCGCCGGTGGCCGACACCAGCGTGCTGCCCGAGGTGCAGGCCGGCATCCTGCGGCCGTACAGCGGCCACACCCATGGCGCCTTGCTGCTGCTGGGCTTCGACACGCCGGCCGCCGGCGGGCGGCTGCTGCAGCTGCTGCTGCCGATGGTGAGCGTGGCCAGTGCCCCGCCGGCCGCCGGCGCGCTGGCGGTGAACCTCGCCGTCACCTACGAGGGCCTGCGCGCGCTGGGCCTCACCGAGGCGCAGCTGGCCTGGTTCCCGCAGGAGTTCCGCGAGGGCATGGCCGCGCGCGCCAGCATGCTGGGCGACTACCGTGCCAACCACCCCCGGCGCTGGCACCTGCCGCAGCGCAACTGGCGCGTGCCGGCGGGCCAGCCGCCGGTGGCGGTGGAGATGAACGCCGTGCACCTGCTGGTGCAGCTGCGCATCGGGGCGCCGGGCAACACGGTGCACGCGCTGGACGACCCCGCCCACCCGTTGCACGCCACGCTGTGCGCGCTGCTGGATGCGCCCGGCCTCGCGCCGCCCGCACCGCCGGCCGGCCTGCAGGTGCTGTCGGTGCAGGCGATGCGCCGGCTGGCCAATGCCGGCGGCGAGACGGTCGAGCACTTCGGGTTCGTGGATGGCACCAGCGACCCGGTGTTCAACGCGGCCGAGTCCGGGCCCCGCTATCCGAACCAGGTGCACCTGGGCGAGGCCTTGCTGGGCCATGCCAATGAGGCCGATTTCCCGCCCCAGCCCGACCCGCAGCGCCCGGACGACGCCGAGCGCCTGGGCTTCCTGCGCAACGGCAGCTTCCTGGTGGTGCGCAAGCTGCGGCAGGACGTGGCGGCGCTGAACGAGGCCGTGGCCGCCGCCAGCACCCGCACCGGGCTCGATGGCGAACTGCTGCTGGCCAAGATGATGGGCCGCTGGCGCGCCGGCCCCGCGCTGGCCGCCGATGGGCCGGGCAACGACTTCCACTACGCGCAAGACCCCGAGGGCCGGCGCTGCCCGCTGCATGCCCACATCCGGCGGGCCAACCCGCGCCAGGTGGCCTTGCGCCAGGGCGAGCAGCCGGGCGGCCGCCGGCCGCGCCTGCTGCGCCGCGGCATGAGCTACGGGCCCCCGCAGGCCGAAGCGCCCGACGCCGAACGCGGCCTGGTGTTCATGGCCTACAACGCCAGCCTGAGCGAGCAGTTCGAGGTGGTGCAGCGCTGGATCGCCGGCAGCAACTCCACCGGCGGCTACTCGGGCCAGAGCGACCCGTTGCTCGGCGTGCCCGAGGTCGGCCAGCAGCGCCACTTCCGCTTCGAGCATGCAAAGTCCGGCCACCCCAAGGCCTACACCGTGGCACTGGATGCCGCCCCCGGCGTGAACGAGGCGCCGCGCCCCTTCGTGCGGCTGGAGTGGGGCACCTATGCCTTCGCGCCCTCGCTGCCCACGCTGCAGCGGCTGCAGGCCATCGCCGCGGCCGCGCCGGCGCCGGCCGCGGTGTGGTCGGCCGCCGAGGGAGAGCGCCGCATCCAGGCGCTGTTCGCGGCCCAGGGCCAGCGCAGCGAGGCCGAGAACATCGCCGCCTGGAAGGCCCTGCTCGAAGACCCGGAGGCGCAGGAGAAGTACATCAGCGCCGGGGTGTGGGCGGCGATCCGCCAGTACCACGGTGGTGTGCTGCGCACACCCTACGGCGTGATCGTGGCGCGGCACGACCTGGTGATGGAGGTGCTGGGCCACGGGGCCGATCGGATCAGCGTGTCGGGCTACCGCGCGCGCATGCCGGCGTCGATCGGCGAGATCTACCTCGGCCTCGATGACACGTCGGATGGACGTTATCAAGCCCTGTCGTCCGCCACCAATGCCGCGATCCAGTCCATCGGCGAGGCCGAGGCCTTCCTGCTGGCCAAGGCCTTCACCGGCGCGGTGGTCGCGGGCTACATCGCCGGCGAGAAGAAGGTCGCCGCGCTCAGCGGCGCGCCGCGCTGGGAGCTCAACCTCGACGTGAAGGAGGTGAGCGACCGCGTGCTCGCGCTGCTGTGCCAGTGGTGGTTCGGCCTGCCCGAAAGCTCGCCGCACATCGTGCGCGGCGCGTGGGACTGGAACTGGCAGCCTGGCGATCCGACGATCTACCCCAGCCAGTTCACCGCGCCGTCGCGCTACCTGTTCCAGCCCCACCCGGGCGACGATGTGCAGCATCACGGGCAGGACATCGGCCACGCGCTCACGGCCTCGTTGCTGGCCTGGCTGGCACCGTTCCGCGATGCCGGCACCGTGCCGCCGCAGCCCCCGTTCCCGGGCCTGCCGGCGGGTGAACCGAAGCTGGCCAAGGCCATCCTCGCCGCGTTCCCGGACCGGGCCGACGATGGCCTCGTGGCCCGCACCTTCACCGGCGCGCTGATGGGCATGCTGCCCACGGTGGATGGCAACCTGCGGCTTTCACTCAACGAATGGCTGCGCGACGGCAGCTTCTGGTCGCTGCGCGCGGCCTGGCCGCTGGCCACCGGCGCCGACGAACTGGCCCGGGCCAAGGGCCTGCTGCTGGCACCGCTGCGCGCGGCGATGCAGCTGCGCCCCTCACCCGAGCTGGTGTGGCGCACTGCGGTGGCGGCCGGCAGCATCGGCGGCGAAGGCGTGGCCGCGGGGGACCGCGTGGTGCTGGGGCTGGTGTCGGCCACGCAGCAGCAGCTCGCCGAGGGCGTGGCCGACGTGTCGCCGGTGTTCGGCGGCAACCGCACGCCCGGCAGTGCCCACCCCACCCACGCCTGCCCCGGCTACCAGGCCGGCATGGGCATCCTGCTGGGCATGCTGGCCGCGCTGGTGGCGGTGCCCGAAACCATGAAGCCCAGCCCGGTGCCGCTGGCCTTCACCTTCGACGGCCCGATGCCCTGAGCGCGGGTGATGAAGCGGGCCGGGCGCCGCCCGGCGCCGGCCCTCACAACTGCTCGCGCAGCCGCCGTGCCCGTTCCAGGTGCCAGTGCATGTGCATGGCCTCGAAGGCGCGCGTCGCGGCATCGAGCGGTCCGCCCACCGCGGACACCAGCCCGCGGTCGAACGCGATCTGGGCTTCGCACAGCAGGTTCGAGGCCGCTTCGTGGGCCGAGCCGCGCACCTGGGCGGCCTGACGGGCCTGCTGCAGGTAGTGTTCGGCCCTGGCGAAGTCGTTCAGTTTGGCCGCGGCGCGGGCCAGCGCGCGGCAGCCCAGCGCCTCGCCGATGCGGTCGTGTTCACGGGTGCGCATGAACAGCCGCGCCGCATGGCGGCGGGCCTCGTCCTCGGCGCCGCTGGCGAGCGCGCCGTCCACCAGCCAGCCGTGCACCAGCGAGGTGGCCAGCCCGCCCTTGCGGGCCTCGATCCAGGCCGCGGCCTCGCGCAGGGCCTGCAGGCCTTCGGGGGCGCGGGTGAGCACCCAGCGTGCGTAGCCAGCCAGCGCGCGGCCCATGGCCAGCTGCTGGCGGCTCTTCACGCCTTCGGCGATGCGGGCCGACTCCTCGGCCATGCGCAGGGCCTCCTCCCAGCGCCCCTGCCACTGGCGCACCACGCTCACCCAGTGCCGCACCGAACTGGCCACCTGGTGGCGTGAATCGGCCACCAGGTGCAGCGCCTCGGCAAAGCACTCGTCGGCCTGGGCGAACTGGCCCCGATCACCCAGCAGGGTGGCCTTGCAGGCCAGCGTGTAGGCCGAGCCCACCGCGATGCTGCTGCCCGGCCGGGCCTGGCGGCGCTTGGTGTCGATGGCCGCATCGAACAGCGGCAACGCGCGTTCGTACTCGCAGGCCGACAGCAGCGCCTGGCCCAGCGTGGCACGCACCTGGGCGGCCAGGCGATCGTCGCCGATGCGGTGCGCCAGTTCCAGCGCCGCCTCGCAGTGGGTGACGGCTCGGCGTGCCATGCCCTTGGCGTAGCAGATGTAGCCCAGCCAGTATTCCGCCCGGGCCAGGGTGTCGAGCTGGCCGCTGGCACGTGCCATGGCCAGGCCGCGCTCGAACACCGCCACGCCATCGGCCAGTGCAAGCGGGTCGAACACGCAGGCCATGCCCAGCTTCTGCGTGATCGCGCACCAGCGCGCCTGGGTGTCGGGCGCCAGCGGCGCCAGCCGGTCCAGCGCCTGCAGTGCGGCGGCGTACTGGGCGCGGGCGCGGTCCAGTGCCGAGGCGGCCATGGCCTTGTCGCCGGCCAGCTCGGCATAGTGCGCGGCCAGCGCATGCTGGCCCCCGGCGGCGTGGTGGTAGGCCAGCGCCTCGTGGTGTTCCGGTGCCGCGTCGGGCGCGGCGCCGTCCGCGGCGGCCAGCGCCTGGGCGATCTGGCGGTGCATCTGCTGGCGCTGGTGCAGGCCCACGGCCTGGTACACCACGTCGCGCGTGATGCCGTGCTTGAAGCGAAGCGTGCCGGGCTGCTCGCCGGCGAACAGGAAGTCCTGCTCGGCCAGCGCCTGCAGGCGCGCCGCGTCGCAGGGCTGGCCGGTGATGCGCTGCAGCAGCCACAGCGGCAGCACGTTGCCGATGACGGCGGCCGCGCGCACCAGTGCCGCCGGCTCGGGCGGCAGCCGCGCCACGCGTGATTCGATCAAGGCGTCGAGCCAGGCCCCGGTGTCCAGCCGCAGCTCGGCCAGGCCCTGCGGCCCCTGGGCCGCGGCCGAGTGGCACAGCTCCTCGATGTACAGCGGAATGCCGCCCGCATAGCGGTGGATCTCGGCGGCCAGGAAGGGGTCGGCGCCCGGCAGCAGGTGCGCCACCGCGCGCGCGGTGGCGTCGTCGTCCAGCGGCTGCAGCTCGATCGCGGCGTCGGGCGCGCGGCCCAGCGGCATGGCCCCCGGGCCGCTGCCGGGCACCAGCGCGCCGCGCCCGGCAGTCGCCGCGCCGCCGCGGCTGGCAATCAGCACCAGGATCGGCCGCTGCAACGCGAGCACGGCATCGAGCACCTGCTGCGAGGCCTCGTCGGCCCACTGCCAGTCGTCGATCACCAGCAGCAGCGGCCGTTGCGCCGCGAGCTGGTCGATGCGTGCCGGCAGGGCCGCGGCGCCGGGGTCGGCCGGCGTGTCGGCCACGGCCTCGCCGGCCAGGCTGCGCAGCATCTGGCGCCAGGGTTGCAGCGGCTCGGCGCTGAGGTAGCTTTCGCAGTAACCCCGCAGCACGCGGCACTGCTCGGCGGCCGCATGGCGCAGCAGCTCTTCGATCAGGCGCGTCTTGCCCAGCCCGGGGCCGCCGGCCAGCGCCACGCACTGCGGCGTGCCGGCGATGGCGCGCCGCAGGTGCTCGCGCAGCAGCCTGAGCTCGGCCTCCCGGCCGACGAAGGGGCACAGGCCGCGCTGCATCATGGCCTCGAAGCGGCTCTTGGTGGGCGCATGGCCCAGCACGCGCAGCACCGCCAGCGGGCCGGTGCGGCCCTTGAGCGTGACCCACTGGCGCTCGCCGGTGGTGAAGAAATAGGCCTGCGGGCCCAGGGTCTCCTCGCTGACGCAGATGTCGTCGGCCTCGGCCAGGCTGGCCAGCCGCGCGGCGAGGTTGGGCACGTTGCCCAGCAGCTCGAAGCGGCCGCGTTCCACGTCGCCGTCGGACAGGAACACCAGCCCGGCATGGATGCCCGAGTGCAGCGACAGCGGGCCCACGGCCTCGTCCACGCCGCCCACGCGCAGCTGGCGCACCGCGGCATGCAGCTCCAGCGCGGCCTCGGTGGCGCGCCGGCCGTCGTCTTCCTGGGCTTCGGGGTAGCCGAACAGCGCGAGCACGCCGTCGCCCTGGATGCGGGCGATGTGGCCGCCATGGCGCGGGATGATGTCGCGGCACAGCCGGCGCCAGGCCGCCAACATCTGCGCATAGTGCTCGGCCTCCATCAGCTCGCCCAGGCGGGTGGAGTCGCTGAGGTCGGAGAACAGCAGCGTCAGGTAGCGGCGGCTGCCGGCGGCATCGGCAGCGGCGGGGTCGGCGGGGGTCCCGGGCATCGTGTTGTGGTTCTGGGCTGGCGGCGGGCGCACGGCGCCCAGGCCGGGCGCGAACCCTGCCGATGGTAGCCACTGTGGCGGCCGCCGTCGGCCACGCAGGCGACAGCGCGGGCCGCGCCGCCGCACCCATGCGCCTGCCGGGCCGGGGGGCGCACGGCCCGGCGGTGCCTCAGAGCCGGGCTTCCTTGCGCAGCGCCACGATGGCGCTGCCCACGGCGCTGGACACCTGGGTGTAGGGCGTGCCGGCGCCGAGCATGGCTTCGGCCTCGGCATAACGCCCGGCGTTGATGGCTTGGGCCACCTTGCCCGCATGCTGGTGGAACTCGGCGTGGCGCGCCAGGCAGTGGGCATGGCTCTGCAGGCCGCCGTACTGCCCCTTGGCCTCGCCGTGCAGCCACTGGCCCAGGGCGCAGCGGTTGTCCTGGCCGATCGTGACGGCGTCGAGTTGTTCCTTCTTGGCGATGGCCGCACGGAACTTCAGTTTCCATTCGCCGTGCGCGGCGATGGCCGAATTCAGGTCCATGGGAGCTCCTTCTTGTGGCGTGGGGAGCCTTCGATCCTGGCATGGCGATGCGCGGCCGCGGCTTCCGAACAGGCCGGTGTGCACGCCGTTTATCGCGCTTTGGGCCCGGTGCGGCCCGGATGTTGCAACGCCCGGTCAAGCCACGAATGCACCCGACTCCGGGCCTTGTTCGGGGGAATTGCTGCAGTGCAATAAAGTTAGCCTTGTACTGGATGGCCGGGCACCCCGCACACGGGGCGCGGGCCGACGAACGGAGAACGATGATGATCTCGAGTGAATGCTGTACCGACCTCACGGCCGCAATGGACACCATTGCCCGCCGGCTGGCCGACAGCCGCCAGGGCGGGCGCCGGCCGGTGCTGTACCTGCCGGGCAATGCCGGCCGCGTGGTGGGTGTGGAGCAATGGATCTTCGACAACCCGCAGCGACTGCGCGACGTGGACGTGTTCCAGGTGCTCGCGCTCGGCCCCGCGGCGGGCTGGGAGAAGGCGGTGCTGGGCGGCGTGGGCATCGTCACGCCCTTCATCGGGCCGGGCGTGCGGCAGCTGGTGAATGCCGGCCTGGCGCGCAACATCCGCTGCAACCTGTCGCAGGTGCCGCGCCTGTTCGAGGACCGCTGGCGCCCCGACGTGGCCATCGCCCACACCTCGATGCCGGACGAGCATGGCCGTGTCACGCTGGGCCTGAACGCCGGCATCGACTTCGCGCCGGTGAGCCAGGCGCGCTTCAAGGTGGCGCTGGTGAACCCGCAGATGCCGCGCTGGCACATCGCGTCCTGCTACGACCCGGCCAGCGGCCGGCGCATGCTGACCGGCTGCGCGATGAGCCTGTCGGACTTCGACCTGGTGCTCGAGATCGACGAACCCCCGATCGAGCACCGCATGAGCGCCAGCCGTGACGGCGGCGCCGACGAGACCGATGAGATCGCCGCCCGCATCGTCGACCTGCTGTGCGGCGAGGCGGGCGCCACGCCGGGGCTGCAGTTGCCCAACGTGATCCAGCTGGGCATCGGCAAGATTCCCAACGCGGTGGCCAATGCGCTGGTGAACCGTGGTGTCTCGGTCAAGGGCGTGTGGTCGGAGCTGTTCTCCGATGGCGTGCTGCGCCTGTACGAGAGCGGGCTGATCCGCCGCGGTGATGGCCCGCACCTGCGCGACCGCATCGTGGTGGGCTTCGTGCTCGGCTCGCGCGAGCTGTACCGCCGGATGCACGACAACCCCGATTTCGCGGTGCTGCCGCAGGAGATCGTGAACGATCCGGCGCTGATCAAGCACAACGAGGGCATGACCAGCATCAACAGCGCCATCGCGATCAGCCTCACCGGCGAGGTGTCGGCCGCCACCATCCAGCGCCACTACTACTCCGACGTGGGCGGCCAGTTCGACTTCGCGCTCGGCGCCTCGTGGGCGCACAAGGGCATCGCGATCATCGCGCTGCCCAGCGTGGCGAAGCTGCGTGACGGCTCGCTCGAAAGCAAGATCGTCGCGCTGCACCCCGAAGGTGCGCACCACACCATCGGCGCCGACCTGCCGGTGGTGGTGGTCACCGAACACGGCGCGGCCGACCTGCGCAACCTGAACGACACCGAGCGGGTGGAAGCCATGCTCGGCGTGGTGCACCCGGACTGGCGCGACATCCTCACCAAGGAGGCGCGCGCGCTGCCCTCGATGCAGGGCGTGGGCGCGATGCCGGCGCACCTGATCGCGCTGAAGGACGGCCGCCACGCCGTGGTGCGGCCGGCCGGCAAGCCCGACATCGGTGCGATCAGCGAGTACATCGAGCGCCTGTCCAGCGACGACCGCCGCACGCGTTACATGGGCACCATCTCGCTGGGGGCGCTGACCTCGGCCGACCGGCTGGCGCGGCTGTACCACGACTCGCTGGACTACCTGCTGCACGCGGCCTTCATCGTCGACCTCGAGGGCGAGATCATCGGCGTGGTGCATGCCTTCCGCCTGGGCGAGACCGACAACTACGAAGTCTCGTTCTCGCGCCGCAGCGATCTGCACGGCCAGGGCATCGGCAGCCACCTGATGCAGATGCTGATCGAATGGGGCCTGTCGGTGGGCGCACAGGAATTCCACGCCACCACCTACCGCAGCAAGAACCCGCGCATGCGCGCGCTGTTCGACAGCTTCGGCTTCATCGCCCGGCCGAACCCGGGCGACCACGAAACCGTGGCCTACTCGGCCCGGCTGGACGCGCTGGCGCTGGTGACCGGGCACCCGATGAACGACTGACACCCGGCCGCAGGCTCTAGAGTCGGGGCCATGATGAACCCCGATGCTTCCTGGGCGGCCGAGTTCGCGCCTGCCGTGCAACCGCAGTCCGCGCCCAGCGCCAGCGCCTGGTGTTTTGCCTTCCACGAAGGCCGGCTGCTGCTGCCCGGGGGCGAGCCGGTTCTGCTGGCGCCGTTGCCGGCCGCGTCGAGCGCCTGGCCCTTCGAGACGGTTGCGCGGCACTACCTGGGGCAGCTTGGCGGGCTGGATTGCTGGGCCGTGATGGCGCCCCACGTGCCGCCCGACTGGCAGGCGCAACCCTTGCGCAACGCGATGATGGCGTTGCCCGAGCCGCTGATGCTGCTGGCCGGCCGCGCCGCGCAGGTGCTGGAGTGGGACCGCACGCACCGCCACTGCGGCGCCTGCGGCACACCCACCGAGCTGCTGGCCGGCGAACGCGCGCGCCGCTGCCCGGCCTGCGGCCAGCAGAGCTACCCACGCATCAGCCCCGCGATGATGGCGCTGGTGTGGCGCGGCCGCGAGCTGCTGCTGGCGCGATCGCCGGGCTTCCGGCCCGGTGTGTTCAGCGCGCTGGCCGGCTTCGTGGAGCCTGGCGAATCGCTGGAAGACTGCGTGCACCGCGAGGTGGCCGAGGAGGTGGGCGTGCGGGTGAAGCACCTGCGCTACTTCGGCAGCCAGAGCTGGCCCTTCCCGCACAGCCTGATGGTGGCCTTCACGGCCGAATGGGCCGGCGGCGACATCTGCCCGCAGCCGGGCGAGATCGAGCAGGCCGCGTGGTTCGACATCGATGCGCTGCCCGACATCCCGCCGCGCTTCTCGATCTCGGGCCACCTGATCCGTGACACCGTGCAGAGTTTGCGCCAATCGATGTCCGGCACCTGAACACCCCGCGCCGGGCTTGTGCAACGTCAAATGGCACGGCGCGCCGATCGCTATCGTTGGCCGCTACGGTAGTTCTCGTGGGAGTCGATGATGTTCAGCCAACGTATCAAGCAGGTCATGCAGGCCGAGCAGTTGCTCACCGCCGCGCCTTCAACCACCGTGCTCGACGCCTGCAGCAGCATGGCCCGCGACAGGTTGAGCGCCGTGGTGGTGGTGCAGGATGGCCTGGTGACCGGCATCTTCACCGAACGCGATGCCGTGCAGCGCGTGATCGCCGAGGGGCGTGACCCGCGCGGCACGCTGCTGGCCGATGTGATGACGCCGCGCCCGGTGACGGTGCACCCCGACAAGAGCTTCGGCCATGCGCTGGCGCTGATGCACGAACGCGGCATCCGCCACGTGCCGGTGGCGGTGGACGGCAAGCCGGTGGGCATCGTCAGCGCGCGCGACGCGCTCGACCCGGAACTGGAAGAGTTCGTCTGCGAGGCCTCGCGGCGCGAAGCAATGCTTTGATCCGGTAGGGCGCAGGCCCTTCAGCGCGGCACGAAGAAGGTGGATTTCTCGCGCACCGGCTTCGCGTCGTCCTCGTCCAGCGGCGTCACCTCGAACACGATCGGGTTCGACTGGCCGCGCACGGCCTGCGTGGCCTCGAGCGGCAGCACCAGCCGCACCGGCACCGAGCCGATGCGGGTGGGCTCCACCGTCGCATCGGTGGGGCTCGCCAGCGTCAGCCCGGCCAGCCCGCTGGCGCCGATGCGGTAGTGGCGCGTGCGCTCGCTGCCGTTCAGGATCTGCAGCCGGTAGACGTTCTCGATGGCGCCGTCGTCCAGCGGCCGCGCGAGCACGTTGCGGTCCTTGATCACGTCCACCGCGAAGCCCGGCCGCAGCGACAGGGTGGCCACGAACACCGCGCTCACCGTGGCCAGCACGCTGCCGTAGATCAGCACCCGGGGCCGCAGTGCACGCCGGGCCATCTGGCGCTTGCTCCAGCCGCCCTGCACGCCGTTTTCGGTGGCGTAGCGGATCAGGCCACGGGCGTAGCCCATCTTGTCCATCACGTCGTCGCACACGTCGATGCAGGCCGCGCAGCCGATGCATTCGTTCTGCAGGCCGTTGCGGATGTCGATGCCGGTGGGGCACACCTGCACGCACAGCGTGCAATCGATGCAGTCGCCCAGGCCCGCGGCCTTGGGGTCCACCTTCTTCGAGCGTGAGCCACGGGGGTCGCCGCGGCCGCGGTCGTAGGTGATGATCATCGAATCGGCGTCGATCAGCGCGCTCTGGAAGCGGGCGTAGGGGCACATGTACTTGCACACCTGCTCGCGCATGAAGCCGGCATTGCCGTAGGTGGCGAAGCCGTAGAACAGCACCCAGAACCATTCCCAGGGCGACAGGCCGCTGCCCAGCACCGAGGCCGCCAGCGTGCGCACCGGCGTGAAGTAGCCGACGAAGGTGAAGCCCGTGTACAGCGCGATCGCGATCCACGCGCCGTGCTTGGCGCTCTTGCGCAGCGCCTTGGCGGCGCTCCAGGGCGCGGCATCGAGCCGCATGCGGGCGATGCGGTCGCCCTCGATGCGGCGCTCCACCCACAGGAAGATCTCGGTGTACACCGTCTGCGGGCAGGCGTAGCCGCACCACAGCCGGCCGGCCACCGCGGTGAAGAAGAACAGCGCCAGCGCCGCGATCACCAGCAGCGCGGCCAGGTAGATGAAGTCCTGCGGGTGCAGCACCAGGCCGAAGACGAAGAAGCGCCGCTGTTCCAGGTCGAACAGCATCGCCTGGCGGCCGTTCCAGTTGAGCCAGGGCAGGCCGTAGAACACGAGCTGGGTCAGCCACACCAGGGCCCAGCGCCAGCCGGCGAACCAGCCGGTCACCGCACGCGGGTAGATCTTGACCTGCTTCTCGTACATCGACACCCGCAGCGCGGCGTCGGCATCGGCGGCGCCGGCAGTCGCGGCGGGGGCTTGGGTTTCGGTGTCCATGGGCATCGCGCGTCAGCCGGGGCGGCCGTCCGCACGCGGGCGGGTCAGCAGCGGGAAGTAGCGCCAGAAGTAGATGGCAAAGGCAAGCGACCACAGCAGCGCCGAGGCCAGCACCGCCGGCAGCAGCCACTGCGCCTGCAGCAGCGGGCCGGCCACGCGCAGCAGCGCGGCGCCCAGCACGGCCGCGTAGCTCAGGGTGTCCCAGCGGTCGGCGCGCAGCGGCTGGGCGGTGTGGCCACGCGCGGTGCGGGTCATCATGCCCAGCGTCAGCGCGCCGATGGCGCCGGCCGTCAACGCATGGGTGGCGGGCGAGCTGGCCACCCAGCCGGCCTCGGCCAGCGCGCGCAGGCCCAGGTGCAGCGGTATCCACGCGTAGGCCGCATGCAGCACCCACACCAGCGGCGTGTGCCGGGTGACCAGCGGCTGCCAGAGCCACAGGCGGGCCCCGTGCGCCAGCATCGCCACGCCCAGCAGCGCGATCAGCAGCGGCGCGGTCCAGGGGCCGCGTGGCAGCAGCAGATCGGCCGCGATCAGCGCCAGCACGCTGCCCAGCGAGGCCTTCTCCACCCACGGCAGGCGCCGCGCCTGGGCACCGGGCACGCTGTTGTTGGTGAACATCGGGATCACGCGGCCGCCCATCACCGCCATGATGAACAGCACCACATCCAGCGCGAGCTGCAACGCGGCCTGCGCGCCAAAGCCCGCGGGCAGCACCAGCAGGTTCATCTGCACCGCATGCACCACCGCCTGCGCCAGCCCCAGCATCAGCAGCAGGCCCACGAAGAAATAGTTGCGCCGGTTGCCGCCGGCCACCAAGGCGCGGGCCAGCGCGGCGGCGGCGGCCAGCGGGAAGGCCAGGTTCACCAGCGCCGCGGCCATGGCCCAGGGCGTGACCACCAGCACCCGGCCGGCCAGCCACAGCAGGGCCAGCGCCATCAGCAGGCCGCCCTTCGGCGTGGGCTGGCCGCTCCAGTTCTGGCCGGCGGTGAACAGGAAGCCCACCACCACCGCCAGCGTGTAGCCGAACAGCATCTCGTGCGCATGCCACACCGGCCCGCGCAGGTAGGCCGCGTCCAGCCAGCCGCCGAACTGCAGCGCCCACAGCAGGATGGACAGGGCGGCAAACCCGCTGGCCAGCAGGTAGAACGGCCGGAACCCCAGCGCCCACAGTGCGAAGCCGCGGCCGGGGGGCGGGCGCTGGGAGGCCGGTTCGTCGATGCGCAGCAGCACGGTCATGGTGGACTCAGGGGCGTAGGGTGGGGCGGTCGGTGCGGCGGCCCGGCTTGTCGTGCATGCTGCGCCAGGCAAAGGCCGCCCACACCGCGGTGAGGGCGAAGCTGGCAATGGCCAGCAGGTTGAGCGTGGCGCCGGCAACACGCCAGGCCGGCCCGAGCAGGCCGCCGCCCAGGCGCAGCAGCAGCGAGGCGTGCAACAAGGCCAGCGGTGCATAGAACACCGCAGAGAAGTGCAGCTTCAGGCCGGTGACGGCCGGCAGGATCACCGGCGCATGGCCCATCACCATGCTGACGATGAAGCCCAGGCCCAGCGCATGCAGCGCCGCATCGCGGGTGGGCGCGCCGGTGGCCATGGCCGCCCAGGCCGCGCCGGCCAGGCCCAGCCAGGCATAGCCGCCCAGCAGGCACACCGCCATGTAGCGCGCCAGCCCGAAGCTGTGCACGGTGCGGCGGGCGATGTCGTACAGGCCCAGCCAGCCGGCCAGCGCCATCAGCGCGAAGCCGTAGAGCAGGCCGCCGGCCCGCGGCGCCAGCGCGGTGAGCGGCAGCGCCACCACCAGCAGCGCGACGAGGGCGTAGCAGCTCGCCTGCGCGATCGGCTGGTGGCGCATCAGCCGCGCCATCTCCAGCCGCTCGGCCGTGATCGTCAGCACCAGGAAGGCGAACCAGGCGGCCAGCGTCGTGTCGTCGAAGCCGCCGAGCGCAAAGCGCAGGTTGCCACCCAGCCAGCACAGCGCGGCCAGCGCCAGCAGCACCGTGTGGGCGGCGCGCTGGCGCCGCACGATCAGCCCGCTGGCCACGGTAAAGGCGGCCGAGGCCGCCACCAGCAGCCAGGCCCCTGCCGCCACCGCGCCGGCCAGCAGCGCCCAGGCCCCCAGCAGCGAGGCCAGCGGCGCCGCCCAGGCGGGGCGCCACTTCAGCGCCACCGCGCGCTCCACGCCGATCACGCTGCCGAAGAAGCCGCTGATCATCAAGGCCGCATGCAGGGCCGCGGCCGGGGCCGGCAAGGCCAGTTGCGCCCAGCCGGGCAGCACCGCGCCGGCGCGTTGCAGGCCGCCCACCAGGCCGCTGAGCAGCACGCCGGCCAGCAGCAGGGCCACCGGGGCGGCCAGCAGGCGGCGGGGGGGTGGAGTGGGCATCGTGCGTCCCGCGCCTCACCAACGCATGAAGCGCCGTGCGTCGGGGCTCATGCGCTCGGGGGTCCAGGCCGGTTCCCAGACCAGCTCGACCTGGATCGCCAGGTCCACCGGCAGCAGCGCATCGAGCGCGGCCTCCACCTCGCTCACCAGCAGGTCGGCCACCGGGCAGGCGGCCGAGGTCATGGTCATCGCCACCTGCACCCGGTCGGCCAGCACGGCGACGCGGTAGACCAGGCCGATGTCGACGATCGACAGCGCCATCTCGGGGTCGATCACCCGGCGCAGGGCTTCGGTGATTGGTTCCTGCCAGGCCGGGTCGCCGCTGTAGTCGAAGCGGGGCGCCGGCTCGGTGCTTGTGTCGGGGTGGGGGGCGGCGGGGGTGATCATGGTGGGGCTCGTCAGGCGGGGCGCGCGGCAGTGGCAGCATCAGGCCGGCGCGAACGTGTCATCAGCGTCGTCAGCGCGCGGCGGTTGTGCACCAGGTCCTCCACCGTGTAGCGGTCCAGCACCGCGTGGAACGCGTCCGCTGCCTCCTGCAGCACGCCGCGCAGGCGGCAGATGCGGCTCAGGCTGCAGGTGTTGCTGTCGTTGTCGAAGCACTCGGCCGGCATGTCGGCGCCTTCGGTCTGGCGCACCACCGCACCCACCGGGATCTGGCCGGCCGGCAGCGCCAGGCCGATGCCGCCGCCCTTGCCACGCACCGTGGCCAGCCAGCCCTGCTGGCCGAGGAAGTGCACCACCTTGGTCAGGTGGTTCTCCTTGATCGCGAACGCGGTGGCGATCTCGGCCACGGTGGCCCGGCGCCCGGGTTCGGCGGCCAGGTAGATCAGCACGCGCAGGCGGTAGTCGGTGAAGCGGGTGAGTTTCATGGCGGGGTGGGGGCGGGGTGGGACGGCGCGCCGTTGCGCCTGGCGAAGGTACATTCGCAATGCATCTATTCTAGGTGCGGGCCGGTCCTGAAGCAACATCTGAAATGCAGCTTTTGGCACGCACTGCCCGGCGCGCCTGCCGCGCCGATCAGGCCCCGAGTTGGCGTGCCAGGTCGGTCAGGCTGTCGGCCTGCCACTCGAAGTGGCAGCCCGCGGCCGATTCCATCCAGCCGCCGGCGCCATGCTCGGCCGGCCGCGGGATGTAGGCCGCCTGCAGCCCGGCGGCCTGCGCCGCGCGCAGGTCGGACGGGTGCGCGGCCACCATCAGCACCTGGTCCGGCGCATGGCCCAGCCATTGCGCGGCGCGGCGGTACACCTCGAGATCGGGCTTGTAGCGGCCCATCATCTCGGCCGAGAACACGCAATCCCAGGGCAGTCCGGCGTGACGCGCCATGTTCACCAGCAGCGCCACGTTGCCGTTGGACAGCGTGGCGATCGTGTGGCGACGCTTCAGCCGGGTCAGGCCCTCCACGCTGTCGGGCCATGGCGCCAGCCGGTGCCAGGCGCGGTTGAGGGCCTCGCGCTCGTCGTCCGGCAGGGCCTGCAGGCCGAAGCGCGGCAGGATCTCGTCCAGGATCAGGCGGTGCAGGCCATCGATGTGGGTCCATGGCAGCTCGCCACGCGCCACCCGGGCCATGGCCGGGCGATAACCGGCTCGCCAGGCCTCGGCGAAAGCCGGCCAATCCACCGCCGGCAGGCCCAGCCGCTGCGCCAGCGCCTGGCCCTCGCGCACGATCGAGCCGTGCCAATCGACCACGGTGCCGAAGATGTCGAAGACCAGGGCCTGGATCGGGGCGCGCGTGTGCATGCGCCGGATGATGCCGCAAGCCCGTGACCGCTTGTTTCCGCGCAGGATTGGGTGGCAGAGGCGTCACAAATCCACGCATCGCGACCGAGCTTCGCCGCTATCCTCTGGCTGGATTGGGTCTCGATCTGTGCCCGCGTCGTGCGTGGGGTCGTGGGCCGATGCAAGGACGACGCTCGATGAACGATTTTCTGCTCTGGTCCGTGGTGGCCGCGCTGCTGATCTGGCTGGTGGTGGACCTGCTGCGCCAGCGCCGGCCCCTGGACAAGCCTGCCCCACCGCCGGCGCCTTCCTCGCTGCCGAGCCCGGACACCGACGAGGCCACGCAGGCCGAATCGGCCCGGCTCGCGGCCGAGCGCGCCATTGCGGAAGCCTCGGCCGCGGCAGCGCGGCAGGAAGCCGGGCGCAAGGCCGAGGCGGCGCGCGCCGCCGCCGAACACGAAGCGGCCGAGGCGGCGGCGCGTGCCGAAGCCGAGCGTCTGGCCGAAGAGGCCCGCCTGGCCGAAGAGGCCCGCCTGGCCGAAGTGGTGCGCCTGGCCGAAGAGGCCCGTCTGGCCGAAGAGGCACGCCTGGCCGAAGAGGCACGCCTGGCCGAAGAGGCGCGCCTGGCCGAAGAGGCACGCCTGGCCGAAGAGGCACGCCTGGCCGAAGAGGCACGCCTGGCCGAAGCGGCGCGTCTGGCCGAAGAGGCGCGTCTGGCCGAAGCGGCGCGCCTGGCCGAAGAGGCGCGCCTGGCCGAAGAGGCACGCCTGGCCGAAGCGGCGCGCCTGGCCGAAGCGGCGCGTCTGGCCGAAGAGGCGCGCCTGGCCGAAGAGGCACGCCTGGCCGAAGCAGCGCGCCTGGCCGAAGCAGCACGTCTGGCCGAAGCGGCGCGCCTGGCCGAAGTGGCGCGTCTGGCCGAAGTGGCTCGAGCGGCTGAAGAGGCACGCCTGGCCGCCGAGCGCGAAGCGGCCGATGTCGCCGCCCGGGCCGAAGCCCAGCGCCGCGCCGAAGTCGAAGCCGCCCGCCTGGCCGCCGAGCGCGCCGCGGCCGAACGCCCCCCGGTGCCCCCGGTGCCGGCCAGCACCGCCCGCACGCCGGCCCAGACCCTGGTGATGGTGGCCGACGATTCCAAGGTCGTGCGGGTCAAGACCAGCCGTGCGCTGGCCAAGTTCCACTACCGCTTCGTGCTGGCCGAGGATGGCAACGAGGCGCTGCAGCGCATGGCCGAGGAAATGCCGCATGTGCTGATCACCGATGTCGAGATGCCCGGCATGGACGGCTTCGAGCTGACGCGCCATGTACGCGGCCAGGCGGCCACGCGGCACATGCCGATCATCATGATCACCTCCTCGGACGACAAGCACCGCGCCGTGGCCCACGAGGCCGGCGTCAGCGTGCTGCTGGGCAAGCCCTACGAGGAAGAGGCGCTCATCGCGCACATCGAATCGCTGCTGTCGGCCGGCCAGCCGGCCGAGCTGGGCCTGGCCAGCGCCTGATCCCGCCCGCCGCGGCGCGCCTGGCCGCGTCGGATTTGCGCTACGTCAACACCTGGCGCGCCGTGTGGCAGCCCGGTCCCGCAGGCGACAGGGTGCGGCCCGGGGCGCTGTCCAGAATCGGCCGACCCCACCGCCCCGGCCGCCCATGGACTTTGCCCCCTCGCCCCGCGCCCAGGCCTTGCAGGCCACGCTGCAGCGCTTCATGGACGACCTCGTGCTGCCTTCGCTGCCCGAGTGGCACCGCTGGGCCGATGCCGGCCTGTACCCGCTGGATGTGCTGGAGCCGCTGAAGGCCAAGGCCCGTGAACTCGGGCTGTGGAACCTGTTCCTGCCCGGCCTGCGCGACGACCAGCCCGGCACCCGCCTGAGCCACCTGGACTACGCGCCGCTGGCCGAAACCATGGGCCGCGTGCAGTGGGCCAGCGAAGCCTTCAACTGCAGCGCCCCGGACAGCGGCACGATGGAGCTGCTGCAGCTGTTCGCCAACCCGGCCCAGGCCGAGCGCTGGCTGGACCCGCTGCTGCGCGGGGAGATCCGCAGCTGCTTCGCGATGAGCGAGCCCGACACCGCCTCGTCCGACCCCACCCAGCTGCAGACCCACTTCACCCGCGATGGCGCGGGCTGGCGCATCAACGGGCGCAAGTGGTTCATCACCGGCCCCACGCACCCGAACTGCCGGCTCGCGGTGGTGCTGGGTGTCAGCGACGACCGGCCGCAGGCGCCGCCGCACGCGCGCCACTCGATCCTGCTGGTGCCGATGGATACGCCCGGGCTCGTGATCGAGCGCAACATCCCGGTCATGGACCACCAGGCCCTCGAAGGCCACTGCGAGCTGGTGTTCCGCGACGTGCGCGTGGGCCCCGAGGCCCTGCTGGGCGAGGCCGGTGCCGGCTTCGCGCTGGCGCAGGCGCGGCTGGGGCCGGGCCGGGTGCACCATGCGATGCGCAGCATCGGCCAGTGCGAGCTGGCGCTGGCGCTGATGTGCGAACGCGCGCTCGAGCGCCGCGCCTTCGGCCAGCGCATGGCCGACTTCGCCAACGTGCAGGACTGGATCGCGCAGAGCCGTGTCGAGATCGACCAGGCCCGGCTGCTGGTGCTGCACGCGGCCTGGAAGCTCGACACCCGGGGCCCGGCGGCCACGCGCACGGATGTGGCCGCCATCAAGCTTGTCACCGCGCAACTGCAGACCCGGGTGCTCGACCGGGCGATGCAGGTGTTCGGCGCGATGGGCCTCTCGCCCGACACCCCGCTGGCCCGCCTGTGGGCCTGGGGCCGCGCGCTGCGCTTCCTGGACGGGCCGGACGAGGTGCACCTGCGCAGCATCGCGCGCCACGAGCTGAAGCAGGCGCAGGCGCAACGCGGCGCCAACGCCCTGCACCTGCGCCGCTGGATGCCGCAGCCCGATTGAGCGCCGGCGGCACCCGCCGCCGCCCACCCGGCCTGCAGCACGGGATTGCCCGCGCGATCACAATCGCCGCATGACACCGATCCCGACGTCGCCGCTGCTGCCGATCCGCCATCCCCGGTCATTTCTCGCAAAGTGAGCGGCCAGGTCGACGCCAACGCCGGCATCGCTGCCACGCGCTGGCTGCTGCTCACCACGATGGCCGTGTGGGGCGCGAACCTCTCGGTCGTCAAGCTGCTGATCAGCCAGTTCGACACCATGGCCGTGGCCACCGCGCGCATGGTCGTGGCCGGGCTCGCACTGGCCGCGGTGCTGCTGCACCGCCACGCGCTGTGGCCCCGGCTGGCGCCGCGCCAGGCGCTCACGCTGTTGGGCTGCGCCGTGCTGATGGTGTACCTGAACCAGATCTTCTTCACCGAGGGCGTGGCGCGCACCACGGCGGCCAATGCGGAGCTGATCATCGCGCTGAACCCGCTGGTCTCGGCCTTGCTGGCCGCGCTGTGGCTGGGCGACCGGCTCACGCCGGCGCGGGTGGCCGGGGTCGCGCTGGGTTTCGGCGGCGTGGCGATGGTGGTGCTCAACCGTCCCGGCGCCGCGCTGGGCAGCGGCAGCCTGGGGGACCTGCTGGTGCTGTGCTCGGTGGTCACCTGGGTCTGCGGTGGCGTGCTGGTGCAGCGCCAGATGCAGCAGCCGCAAGGGCAGCTCGGTGCCGTGCAGGTCAGCGGGGTGATCCACCTCTTTGGCGCGCTGATGCTTGTGGCGCACATGGTGCTGCGGCCGCAGCCCCTGGGCGTGGATTTCGCCCGCGTGACGGCCGGGCACGTGCTGATGCTCGCGCTGTCGGGCCTGCTGGCCACCGCGATGGGTGCGCTGGTGTGGAACCGCGCGCTCAGCACGCTGGGCGTGGCGCGCACCGCGCTGTACGTGTACTGGGTGCCGATCTTCGGCGTGGGCTTCGCGGTGGCCCTGCTGGGCGAGCCGCTGACCGGCTGGCACCTGGGGGGCCTGGCCGCGGTGCTGGGCGGCACCTGGCTGGGCATGCGCCAGCCGCGCTGAGCCGCTGCCGGGCGGCGGGTTTGCCTGCCTGTGCAAGGCCTGCAGGGGCCCGCACACTCGGCGGCTGGCACCACTTCCGTCCATCCTCATGAAGCCATCGATGCTGGCCCTGGCCCTGTGCGCCTTCGCGGCTGCGGCCGCCGCGGCCCCGGACGAAAAGCTGCTGGCCGCCGCACGCGCCGCGCAGCCCGCGGTGATCGAAACACTGAAGGAACTGGTCACGATCGAATCCGGCACCATGGATGCACCGGGCATCGCCCGGCTGGCCGCGCATGTCGAGGCCCGGCTCCAGGCGCTGGGCCTGGCCACCGAGCGCTCCGGCCCGGTGCGCGGCAAGGGCTCGATGGTCAAGGGCACGCTCACCGGCACCGGCACCAAGAAGCTGATGCTCATCGCCCACCTGGACACGGTGTACTGGCCCGGCATCCTGGCCACGCAGCCCATCCGCCAGGATGGCAACCGCCTCTACGGCCCGGGCATCGCCGACGACAAGGGCGGCGTGGCCGTGGTGCTGCACACGCTGGCCATCCTGCGCGATGCGGGCTGGCGCAACTACGCGCGCATCACCGTGCTGTTCAATGGCGACGAGGAATCGGGCTCCACCGATTCGGGGGAGCTGATTGCCACGCTGGCCGACCAGCACGACGTGGTGCTGAGCTACGAGCCCATCGCCGCCAAGGCGGTGGCAAGGGACGAAGGCGTGCTGCTGGCCGCCGCCGGCGTGGGCACCGCCACGCTCGAGGTCACGGGCCGCGCCGCGCATGCCGGTGCCGCGCCGGACCAGGGCCGCAATGCATTGATCGAGGCGGCGCACCAGGTGTTGCAGACGCAGGACATCGCCAAGGGCATTCCCGGCGCGCAACTGAACTGGACCAAGGTGGTGTCGGGCCAGACACTGAACCAGATCCCGGACAAGGCCGTGGCCGTGGCCGACGTGCGGTTGATGGCCCCCGGCGCCGCCGATAAGCTGGCCGCGGCGCTGCAGGCCAAAGTGGCCGAGAGCCGGCGTGTGCCCGACACCGAGGTGAGCGTGAAGCTGGTGGTGGGCCGCCCGCCCTTCGTGGGGGATGCGCGCACACGGGCGCTGGCGGCGCGTGCGCAGGCCATCTATGCCGAACTGGACGGCCGCAAGCTGCTGCTGCACCCGATGAGCGGTGGTGGCACCGATGCCGGTTACGCCAACCGCGGCGGCAAGGCCGCGGTGCTGGAAAGCCTGGGCCTGGCCGGCTGGGGCTACCACGCCAAGGACGAGTACATCGAGATCGATTCGATCGTGCCGCGCCTGTACCTCAGCACCCGGCTGCTGATGGACCTGGCGCAGGACTGACCCTGGCGCGCTGCGGCCCGGGGGCTCAGCCGCCCAGGGCCGCCCAGGCCCGCGCGGCGCGCTGGGTGCGCGCCGCACCGGCCACGCCGAACAGCGGCACATCGCGCCGCCAGCGCTGGGCGGCCGGTTCGTCCGGCGTGGCGGCGAACAGCTCGCTGGCCTGGGCATACAGCGCCTGCACCAGCTGCAGCGCGCCGGCCAGTGCCACATGCGCTGCCGGCGCACGCGTGTCGCCCTCGGCCAGGCCGGCCAGCAAGGTGATCAGCGCCGCGGCGCGCTCGGCCAGCGCCACCGGCCAGGCCCGGGCGCGTGCCTCGCGCAGCAGGCAGGCCAGCGCCGCCAGCGTGACATGCAGGTCCTCGATCGTGCGGAAGGGCTTCACGCAGGTGTCGTAGCCATCACCCGGCAGCAGCGCGGCATCGGGCACCCGCACGCCCTGCAGGCGCAGCCGCGCATGCGGCACCTCGGGCACGAAGCCGGTGGCCGGCATGGGCTCGACCGTGAGCCCGGCGCTGGGCACCGGCACCCGGGCCACGCGCAGCAGCGGGCGGGCGGCATCGGCATCGACCACGGCACCCACCACCAGCAGCAGCGTGCCGGCCGGGCCCAGCGTGGTCCAGCGCTTGGCGCCGTCCAGGCGCCAGGTGGCCGCGCCGGTGTCGCTCTGTTCTGGCGTTAGCGTGGTCCGGATGTCGCGTGGCCGGTTGCCGCCTGCCTCGGTCACGCAGAAGGCGGCCAGCGTGTCGGCGGGCAGGTCGGGCAGCAGCGCGCGCAGCGCCGCCTGGTAGCCGCTGGCAAAGGCCCAGCCCAGGCGGTCGGCCGCGAAGCCGCCGCGAATGGCCAGCGCGGCCGTGGGCGCACCGGTGGCGGCCAGTGCCTGCCACTGCGGCCACCAGGCGGCGACGTCCGGCGTTTCGGTGGCGGTGGGTGCGGCGCGCAGCGCGTGCTCGATGGCGAGGCAGGTGTCCAGGTGCATGTCAGGCGCTCCACCACGCGCCGAAGGGGCCGCGCGGCATCTGGGGTTGCGGTGTCTGGCCAGGCCATCGGGCGCGGCCCGTGCGCGCCATGCGGTGCCGGCCGAGCGACCGAGGCATCGGCGTCAGTCCCAGGCGGCGCGCAGGCGCTCACCGATGTCGATGCGTGGCGGGGCCGCGGCCGGCGCGCAGGCGGCCGGCGCCGGCGGTGCGGCCGGCCCCACGCGCTCGAACAGCGCCGCCACCGGCGGCGGGATGAAGCGGGTGAGCGAGCCGTACAGGTGCCGGTCGCCGTACTTCGGCTGCTGCGTGACGTGGAAGCGCTGCGGCACCATCAGCGCGAGCTGCTGCTTCGCACGGGTCATGGCCACGTAGAGCAGGCGGCGCTCTTCCTCGATGGCGGCGGCCGAGCCGGTGGCCAGGTCGGCCGGCATGCAGCCGTCCACCACGTTGAGCACGGTCACCGCCGACCATTCCTGGCCCTTGGCCGAGTGGATGGTGGACAGGATCAGGTAGTCCTCGTCCAGGTGCGGCGGGCCGGATTCGTCGCTGGTGGCCTCGGGCGGGTCGAGCGTCAGCTCGGTGAGGAAGCGCTCGCGCGAGGGCTGGGCCGTGGCCAGGCGGGTGAGCTGCTCCAGATCGGCCAGGCGCACCGGCGCGTCTTCCTCGTGCAGGCGCTGCAGGTGGGGTGCGTACCAGCGCTGCACGGCTTCCAGGTCGGCCGGCCAGGCGCCGCCGGCCGGGCCAGGGCCGGCGCCGGGTGCGCGCAGGGCCTGCATCAGGCCCACCAGGGCCTGCCAGTCGGCCCGCGCGTTGGCCGGTGGCTCGAACTCGGCCAAGGCCTGCAGCGGGCGGGCCGCGGCGTCCATCGCGTCGAGCAGCCGGCGCGCGTTGGCCGGGCCGATGCCGGGCACCAGCAGCGCTACCCGGAAGCCGGCGATGCGGCTCTTCGGGTTCTCGGCCCAGCGCAGCACGGCCAGCACGTCCTTGATGTGCGCGGCCTCCAGGAACTTCAGGCCGCCGAACTTCACGAACGGGATGCGCCGGCGCGTGAGCTCCAGCTCCAGCGCCGCGCTGTGGTGGCTGGTGCGGAACAGCACCGCCTGCTGCTTGAGCTTCAGGCCGGCCTCGCGCTGCGCCAGCACGTTGTCGGCCACCCAGGTGGCCTGGGCCATCTCGTCGAGCACGCTCACGATCTGGGGCCGTTGCGCGGCGGCGCGCTCGGTCCACAGGGTCTTGGCATGGCGCTCGGGGCTGAGCGCGATCACCGCGTTCGAGGCATCGAGGATCGGCTGGGTGGAGCGGTAGTTGCGTTCCAGCGGCAGCACCCGCGCCGTGGGCCCGAAGTGCTGCGCAAACTCGAGGATGTTGCGCACCTCGGCGGCACGGAAGCTGTAGATCGACTGCGCGTCATCGCCCACCACCGTGAGGCCGTGGCCTGCGGGCTTGAGGGCGCGCAGGATGGCCGATTGCAGGCGGTTGGTGTCCTGGTATTCGTCCACCAGCACGAAGGGGAAGCGCTCGCCCAGCTGCTGCGCCAGCGCGGCATCGGTCAGCATCTGGTCCCAGGCCAGCAGCAGGTCGTCGTAGTCCAGCGTGTGCTGGCGCTGCTTTTCGGCCACGTAGGCACGGAACAGGCGCTTGAGCTCGGCCTCCCAGCCGGCACACCAGGGGTAGTGCTCGGCCAGCACCTGGGCCAGCGGCGCCTGGGCGTTGACGCAGCGCGAGTAGATGGCCAGGCAGGTGCCCTTGAGCGGAAAGCGGCTCTTCGCGGCGGCCAGGCCCAGGTCCTGGCGCACCAGGCCCATCAGGTCTTCGGCATCACCGCGGTCGGCGATCGTGAAGGTGTCGGCCAGGCCGATCTGCGCCGCGTGTTCACGCAGCAGCCGCGCGCCGATGGCGTGGAAGGTGCCCGCCCAGGGCAGCTGGGGCGCCTGCTGGGTGGCACGCAGGCCCAGCGCCTGGTGCAGCAGCCGGCCGGTGCGGCGCTGCATCTCGTGCGCGGCGCGGCGGGAAAACGTCAGCAGCAGCAGGCGTTGTGGATCGGCGCCCTGCAGCACCAGCCGGGCCACGCGGGCCGCGAGCGTGAGGGTCTTGCCCGAGCCGGCGCCGGCGATCACCAGCAGCGGGGCGCTGCCGTGCTCCACGGCGGCGCGCTGCTCGGGGTTCAGCGTCTCGAAGGGGTCTGCCAGCGCGGCCATGACAAGCTGGGGGTCTGCCACCGCGGTGCATGAACCCAACCCGGCACCGCGCGCGCCGCGCGCAGGGGAGGGCTCAATTCCCGGCGATCTGCGCGGCCACTTCCTTGCACGAGGGGTTGCACACGGTCTGGGACTTGCCCAGCAGCTTGCGCATCTTCAGCATCGTGCGGGGCCGGTGCGTGCCGCACAGGAAGCACGACATCGTGGAGCCGCCGAACGCGCCGGCCGGCGCGAAGGGCGAGCCCGGGGCCTTGCTGCGGTAGCGCAGGCCGTCGGCTTCGATGCGGGTCTTGACCTCTTCTTTGGCCATGCTCGGATCCTCCAGTGGTTGTGGGCAGCGGTACTGCGTAGACCCATAAGAATACTGTATGAACCCTCAGCCTGCCCTTGTGGGTTCCCCGGGCAGGGCCGGGCGGCTGAACTGGAGGCGCTTTTCCGGGCTGTTTCAAGCGCTGTCAACAGTGACTTGGGCTAACGTGCCTGCTGGCCAGTGCCGGCCACCAGGCTCAACGCGAACGCCCGAAGATGCCCGCCGCTCCGCTCCCGCCAGACGAGTTCCAGCGCCTCCTGTCGCTGCAGGCCCTGGCCGTGCTGGACACGGCGCCCGAGCCGGCGTTCGACGCACTGGCACGGGCCGCCGCCGGGGTGTGCGCGGCGCCGATTGCCCAGATCAGCCTGGTGGATGCGCGCCGGCAGTGGTTCAAGGCCAACATCGGCCTGCCCGAGCTGCACGAGACCCCGCGTGAACAGGCGTTCTGTGCCCATGCCATCCTGGGCGAAGGCCTGTTCGAGGTGCCCGATGCCCGGCTCGACCCGCGTTTTGCCGACAACCCGCTGGTCACCGGCACGGCCGCGATCCGCGGGTATGTGGGCGTGCCCCTGCGCCTGGCCGATGGCAGGGCCGTGGGCGCGTTGTGCGTGGCCGATCGCCGGCCGCTGCAGCTGGACGACCCCCAGCGCGAGCTGCTGCGCGGCCTGGCGCGGGCGGCGGTGCTGGCACTGGAAGGCCGGCGCGCGCTGGAGGCCGAGCGCTCGCTGCGCGGCGACCTGGCGCGTCGCGCCTCGGAGTACCGCACGCTCTACGAATACGGCTTCGACGGCGTGGTGCGCATGCGCATCGACGGCACGGTGCTGGGCGCCAATCCAGCCGCGTGCACGCTGTTCGGCCTGGGCGAGGAGGCCCTGATCGCGCGGGGCTTTGCCGGCCTGGTGGACCTGGCCGACCCGCGCCTGGCCGACTTGCTGACGGCACGCGCCAGCACCGGCCGGGCCCAGGGCCACCTGGCCCTGCTGCGCGGCGACGGCAGCCGCTTCGAGGCCGAGGTCAGCGTGACCACCTGCGCGGGCGACGGCCGCGAGCCGCTGTGCAGCCTGGTGCTGCGCGACGTGACCGAGCGCCTGGCGCTGCAGGCCGCGTTGAAGCGCCAGGTGCAGATGCAGTCCGACATCATCGAGAACCTGCCCTGCGGCCTGGGCGTGTTCGACACCCAGGCCCGCCTGGTGGCGGCCAACGGCAACCTGCGGCGGCTGCTGGACCTGCCGGACACGCTGTTCGCCGACGGCCCGCCCCGGCTGGAGGACCTGGTGCGCGTCAACGCCGCGCGCGGCGAATACGGGCCCGGCGACCCCGAGGCGCTGGCGCAGCAGGTGCTGGCCCAATCGCGCCGGCTGCGGCACGGCGAACCGATGGAACACGTACGCCCCGACGGCACGCCGGTGGAAATGCGCGGCGCCGTGCTGCCCGATGGCGGCGTGGTGGCCACCTACACCGATGTGTCCGAACGCCGGCGCGCCCAGCAGGCGCTGGAGCGCAGCGAATCGCTGCTGCGCGCGGCGATCGACGTGGTGGACGAAGCCTTCGTGCTGTACGACCCCGACGACCGGCTGGTGGTGTGCAACCAGAAATACCGCGACCTGTTTCCCGGCCTGCGCGAACTGGTGGTGCCCGGCGTCACCTTCGAGGAGATCGTGCGCGAGGGGCTGAAGCACAACCGCTACCCGCTGAGCACGGAAGAGGCCGAGCGGTGGGTGAATTCCCGCCTGAAGCACCACCGCCTGGGCGAGGGCATCCGGGTGCACCGGCTGGTGGACGGGCGCATCGTGCGCGTGATCGAACGCCGCCTGCCCGATGGCCACACCGTGGGCTTCCGCATCGACATCACCGACCTGGTGCGCGCCACCGAGGCCGCGAAGTCCGCTTCGCAGGCCAAGAGCCAGTTCCTGGCCAACATGAGCCACGAGATCCGCACGCCGATGAACGCCATCCTCGGCATGCTGGCCCTGCTGCGCAGGACCGCGCTCACGGCGCGCCAGGCCGATTACGCGGGCAAGACCGAAAGCGCGGCCCGCTCGCTGCTGGGGCTGCTGAACGACATCCTCGACTTCACCAAGGTCGAGGCCGGCAAGATGGAGCTGGACCCGCACCCGATGCGGCTGGAACGCGTGCTGCGCGACCTGTCGGTCGTGCTGGCGGCCAACACCGGTGGCAAGCCGATCGAGCTGCTGTTCGACCTGGACCCGGCGCTGCCGCCCTTGCTGCTGGGTGATGCGATGCGGCTGCAGCAGGTGCTCACCAACCTGGGTGGCAACGCGATCAAGTTCACCGAGCGCGGCGAAGTCGTCGTCTCGGTGGCGGTGGCCGCGCAGGACGCGCGCCAGGTGACGCTGGACTTCGCGGTGCGCGACACCGGCCTGGGCATCGCGCCCGAAAACCAGGAACGCATCTTCAGCGGCTTCACCCAGGCCGAGGCCTCCACCACGCGCCGCTTCGGCGGCACCGGGCTGGGCCTGGTGATCTGCCAGCGCCTGGTGGCGCTGATGGGTGGCGAGCTGAAGGTGGACAGCGCGCTGGGCCAGGGCAGCCGCTTCCACTTCCGCATCAGCCTGCCGCGGGCAGATGCAGCCGCCCACGCCGGCCCGCCTGGCGCGGCGCCGGCGGCCGAACGCGGCACCGGCGCCATCACCCCGGCGGCGCTGCGGGTGCTGATCGTCGACGACCACCCGCTCGCGCGGCAGGCCTTGCTGCGCATGGCGCATGCGCAGGGCTGGCAGGCCAGCGCGGCGGCCGATGGCGCGGCGGCGCTCGCCTGCCTGCAGCAGGAGCCGTTGGGCTTCGATGCCGTGTTCGTGGACGCCGACATGCCGGGCCTGGACGGCTGGCAGACCTGCCGCCGGCTGCGCGAGGCCACCGCGCAGGCCGGGGCCACGCCCCTGCTCGTGCTGATGACGACGCATGGCCGCGAACCCGCGGCCGCGCGGAGCGGCGCCGACGCCTCGGCGCCCGACAGCCTGCTGGTCAAGCCCGCCACCGCCACGATGCTGCGCGACGCGGCGCTCGAGGCCCACAGCAGCCGCCATCCGCCCGCCGCGGCCGCGGTGGCGCCGCCCGGCGCTGCCGAGCGCCGCCTGGCCGGCCTGCGCCTGCTGCTGGTGGAAGACAACCCGAACAACCAGCAGGTGGCCTGCGAGCTGCTGGGCGACGAAGGCGCTGAGATCCAGGTGGCCGACAACGGCCAGCTCGCGGTGCAGGCCGTGGCCGCGGCCGACCCCCCCTTCGACCTGGTGCTGATGGACCTGCAGATGCCGGTGATGGACGGATTTGCCGCCACCCAGTGCATCCGGCAGGCGCTGGACCAGGCCGCGCTGCCGATCATCGCGATGACCGCCAACGCGCTGGCCAGCGACCGCGAGGCCTGCCTGGCGGCCGGCATGAACGACCACGTGGGCAAGCCCTTCGACCTGGACGAGCTGGTGCAGGTGCTGCGCCGCCACGCTGGCCGGCCGCCGCAGCCCGCCGCGGCGGCCACCGCCGCGCCCGACAACACGCTGCCGCCGGCCGTGGACCAGGCGGCCGAAGCGGCCGGCGTGGCGCTGGGCGCCGCCCTGCGCCGCTTCGGGGACAACCGCCGCAGCTACCTGCGCTCGCTGCGCGACTTCGTGCGCGAGCTGGGCACGCTGGCGGCCGAATGGCAGCCGCTGCTGCAGGCCGGCGACACCACCGGCCTGGTGCGGCGTGGCCACACCCTCAAGGGCCTGGCCGCGACGGTGGGCGCGACGGCGCTGTCGCAGCAGGCCGCCGTGTTCGAGCGCCAGCTCGCGCAGCGGCCGCTGGCCGAGCCCGCGGCGCAGGCCCTGGCCACGCTGGTGCAGGGAGTGCAGGCCGCCCGGGCCCCCTTGCAGCGCCTGCACGACACACTGCAGCAGGCCCTGGACGCGGCCGACACCCAGCCCGCCGCGCACACCGCGCCACCGGACCGCGCCAGCCTGAACGCCGAGCTGGGCCTGCTGGCCCGCCTGCTGGGTGATTCGGACATGCAGGCCATGGAGGTGATGGACCGGCTGCGCGCACGCTTCGCCGCGACCCTGGGGCCGCAACTCGTGGCGCTGGACGAGGCGATCGGCCAGCTGGACTTCGAGGCCGCCGCGGTGCAGTGCGACCAGCTGCAGCAGGCCTTTGCCGATTGAGCCCGCGGCGCGCGCGGCGCGCGGCGCGCCCGGTCAGATGCCCAGCGTGAGCGTGTAGTTGCCGGTGTTGCCGGCCGAGCGGTTCACCCGCACATACAGCGTGACCGCGCTGCTGCTGCGGTTGGGCAGGCTCCAGCTCAGGGTCTGGCCGGTGGCGCCGGCCCGTTCCACCAGCCGGCGGCCCAGCGCGGTGTACACGCCCAGGCCCGGCCCGGTGCCGGCCGCGCCGAGCAGCGACACGCTGAGCGTGCGGCCTGCCGGCACCGAGATGCGGTAGTGGTCGGCATCGGTGCCGCTGGCGATGCTGCCGCTTACCGTGGCCGGCAGCGAGGCCACGGCCTGCGCGGTGGCGATCGAATCGTTGCTCTCCGCTTCGGTCACGTTGATCGGTGCCGGCGTGGCCGCGTCCTTGGCCGCCTGCACCGCGGCCGCCGCGTCGATGATGCCTGCGCCACAGCCCGAGCAGCTGGCCGGGAAGGCCCGCACCGTGCTCACCATGATGTTCTTCACCTCGTCGGGCGTGAGCGCGCTGTTCACCGACAGCATCAGCGCCGCGACGCCCGCCACCACCGGGGTGGCCATCGAGGTGCCCATCTCGCCCTGGTAGCTGTCGGCCCCGGGCGCGCTGGTGCCGGCGTTGTAGGTGGACAGGATGGCGTTGCCCGAATCACCGCCCGGCGCCGCCAGCGTGACGATGCTGCCGTAGTTCGAGTACGAGGCCCGGCCGCCGGTGATGCCGGTGGAGGCCACGGTGATCACGCCGCTGCAGTTGGCGGGCGTGGAGCTGGAGGCGTTGGTGTTCTCGTTGCCCGCGGCAATGATCACCACCGCGCCGTTGGCGCGCGCGCTGTTGATCGCGGTCTGGGTCGTGGTGTCGCAGGCGCCCGAGCCCCCGAGCGAGAGGTTCAGCACCTTGGCCGGCGTGCTGTTGGTCGGCACACCGCTCACCGCGCCGCCGGCGGCCCAGGTGATGGCGTCGGCGATGTCGGAGGTGTAGCCGCCGCAGCGGCCCAGCACGCGCAGCGGCAGGATCGTGGCGTTGTAGGCCAGGCCCACCACGCCGGTCGAGTTGTTGCCCACCGCGGCGATGATGCCGGCCACGTGCGTGCCGTGCCACGAGCTGTTGGACGAGGGGCTGCCCGCGCCGCAGAAGTTGGCCGACACCGCATCGCCCGGGTCGGCGGCGTCGTTGTCGCGGCCGCCGCCGTCGTTGGCGGTGCTGGTGTTGGTGATGAAGTCGTAGCCGGACACCAGGTTGGCCGCCAGGTCGGCATGCGGGCGCACCCCGGTGTCGATGACGGCCACGGTCACGCCCGAGCCGGTGGCCAGGTCCCAGGCCGCCGGCGCGCGCACGCCGCCGGTGGTGTTGCTCCAGTGCCATTGCTGGGCGTACTGGGTGTCGTTGGGCGTGGCCAGCGGCTGCAGGATGCGGTCGGGCTCGGCGTACTCGATGTTGGCGTCGCCGGCGCGCAGGTTGGCGGCCAGGGTTTCCAGTTCGCCGTGCGTCATGTGGCGGTTCAGCGCCATCACCTGGGCGCCGCTGGCCGTCTGCCGCAGCAGCGTGATCGACACGCCCTGCCGGTTGCCGGCCACCCGCGCGGCCAGCGCCGAACGCATCGCGGGCAGGGCCACGCTGGGGTTCACGCCGGGCCGGTACTTGACGATCAGGCGGTCGGTGGTGGGCTCGGCCACCAGGCGGCGTGCCCCCATGTCGGTGGCGCCGGCGGCCGTGGCACACAGCAGGGCCACGGCAGCGGGAACCAGGGTACGCAGCAGGGCTGGGCGGTGACTCATCGGGATGCCTCGTCCGGGGAACGGGGCATACCGGGTGGATCACCTCAGTGTGAAGTGCCCTCCGAACGTGTGATCTTGTTCCACACGTTGTACTTGCCCACTGGTTTGCTCATCGGCAGCCGGGCCACTTCCTTGAGGGTGGTGGCGTCGTAGACCACCAGCGCGCCGTCCATTTCCCACACGCTGGCCAGGGCGTGGCGGCCGTCCTTCGTGAACTCGATGTGGGCCAGCGTCTTGCCCGGCTCCTTCACCTGGGCCGCCACCTGCAGCGTGGCCTTGTCGATCAGCGTCAGCGTGTCCCGGGCCGTGGGGCTCATCATCGAATCGGTCCAGGCGTAGCGCGTCTTCTCGTGGCTGCGCATGAAGAAGCCGGGGCCGGGCGTCGGGATGGTCTTCACCGGCTGCCAGGTCTTCATGTCGATCACGTCGATGGCGCCGCCCTTGAGGTTGGGGCTGGCCAGCACCGTGGTGCCGTTCCAGGCGAAGGTGATGCCCGAGCCCAGGTGCGGCATGCCGGCGATGGCGAGGTCGGTGACCTTCTTGCGGATGTCGAGGTTGACCACCTGCGCGCTGGCCTGGCCTTCGGCCTGGGGCCCGGACGCCGATGTGGCCTTCGGCCGCGTGGCGCCCAGCACATGGCGGTAGCTCTGGTCGAAGAAGAAGTCGTCCAGCGGCTCGTCCAGCTGCGTGCGGCGCACCTCGAACGGGCCGGGCTGGGCCGGCGTGCCGGGCGCCTGCGGGTCGTAGGAGACCTCCCAGACCTCGGCGATGTCCTTCAGCGCCACGACAAAGCTCTTGCGCGGCGTGGCGTCGTACACCGCCGACACGCGTGAACTCTGCTTGCCGTCCAGCGTGCGGGTGTCATAGGTCCGGCGCAGGTTCAGGTCGGCATCGAACAGCGCCAGCGTGTGCGGCAGGTAGTTGGCCGCCATCACCCACTGCCCATCGCCCGAGACAGCGATGTTGCGCATGTTCAGCCCCGCGCGCACCTCGGCCACCACCACCAGGTTCCACAGGTCGTACTTGGTGATCCAGCCGTCACGCGAGCCGAAGTACACGAAGCGCCCGTCGGGCGTGAACTTCGGGCCGCCGTGCAGCGCATAGCGGCTGGGGAAGCGGTGGATGCGGGTGAACTTGTCGCCATCGACCAGCGAGACATGGTGGTCGCCACCCTCGACGACAACGAACAGGTTCATCGGGTCGGCGGACCACTTCGGCCTGGCCGGCAGCGTGGCCGCATCGGCCTGTGCCGTGCGCGAGGCGCGGATGTCGTCCTCGGCCCAGCGTGGCGCCGGGCTCACCGGGCTGTAGATCCACTTGGCCAGCGCGGCGATCTCGTCGGCCTTGAGCTTGTCGTGGAACGGCGGCATCTGCGTGGCGGTGCGGCCCTGGGTGATGACCTTCAGGGCCTCCGGCGCGCGCAGGCGTTCCAGGCTCTCGGGCAGCAGCGCCGGGCCCATCAGGCCGGTGCGCTGCGGGCCATGGCAGGCGGCACAGTGCTGCTGGTACAGCGCCGCAGGGTCCGATGCGTCGGCGGCGTGCGCCGGCAGCAGCACCAGCGCGCACAGCGCCGAGGCCAGGCCGGCGCGCAGCCGGTTCAGGGAGATGTCGCGCTTCACTTGGCCTCCGGGGCGGCCACCGGCTCGATGCGGGGCTTGCCCTTGTCCACCAGCAAGGTGTTCAGGAAGCGTGCCGGCGTGGTGCCCACGTTCACCAGCTGGTGCGTGGTGCCGCGGGCGCTGGTGTAGGCCTGGCCGGCGTTGTAGCGCCGGGGCTCCTGGCCGGGGATGCGCATCTCGATGGTGCCTTCGACCACGGTGCCGATGCAATCACCGGGGTGGCGGTGCACCGGCGTGGCGGCGCCCACCGCGAGGGTGGCGCTGACCAGCACCGCTTCCTTGCCGTCGTCACCGGTGATCGGTGCGCTGATCAGCGGCGCCGAGACGAAGCCGCTGCCCTGGGGCGAGGCCGGGGGCGGGGTTTGCGCCATCGCGGGCAGGCAGGCCAGTGCGGCCAGCAGGGCGCCAGCGCCGGCGCGGGCATGCGAGAAGAGGTGGTGATGGGGTTTCATGACGGTCCTTCCCGGCCGCCTGGCGAGGCGGCCGTGGACCACTCTAGGCACCGGCCCCGGGCCACGCCTTGATCTTGTACAAGTCCGGAATCACTCGGCCACCACCGCCACCGGCACCCGCCGCCGGCCGGCAAAGGGCGTGAGCGCGACGCGTTCGCCACCGCCCTGCACGCCGATCTCGTCATCAGTGAGATAACAGCCAGGGTCCTCGGCCCACGGGTTGCCGGTGACCTGCTGGGCCCGCACGCGGGTGTTGCCGCCGCAGATGTCGCGGTGGGCGCAGGCGGCGCAGCGGCCTTCCACCGGCCGCGGCTGGGCCTTCAGGCCGGCCATCAGCGGCTCGCTCACGTCGGACCAGATGGCCGAGAACGGCCGCTCGCGCACGTTGCCCAGCGTGTGGTGCCACCACATGGTGTCGGGGTGCACGTTGCCCAGGTTGTCGATGTTGGCCACGTTGACGCCGGAGGAATTGCCGCCCCAGGCCACCAGGCGCGAGCGCAGCGCTTGCCCGAAGCGGGCCTGCAGCGTGGGGTGGCGGCGCTGCAGCCAGTGCAGCAGCCAGGGGCCGTCGGCGTCGTTGTTGCCGGTGACGTATTCCTCGTCCAGACCCTGCTGCACCGCGTCCCAGGCGCGGTCGAACAGCAGGTCCAGCGCGTCACGGGTGGCGGCGAACTGCGCGTCCTTGGCGCGGTGGATGTTGCCGCGGCCGGCGTAGTTCAGGTGCGAGAAGTAGAACTTGTCCACGCCCTCGTCGCGCATCAGCTGCAGCAGCGCGGGCAGGTCGTGCGCGTTCATCGCGGTCATCGTGTAGCGCAGGCCCACCTTCACGCCGCGCGCATGCAGCAGGCGGATGCCGGCGAGGCTGCGTTCGTAGGCGCCCTCGAGGCGGCGGAACTTGTCGTGCGTGGCGGCGATGCCGTCCAGGCTGATGCCCACGTAGTTGAAGCCGGCCGCGGCGATGCGGTCGGCCATCGGCGCATCGATCAGGGTGCCGTTGGTCGACAGGCCCACGTAGAAGCGCATCGCCTTGGCCCGCGCCGCGATCTCGAACAGGTCCGGCCGCAGCAGCGGCTCGCCGCCGGAGAGGATGAGCACCGGCACGCGGTAGGCCTTCAGGTCGTCCATCACCGTGTTGACCTCGGCATGGCTCAGCTCGCCGGCGTAGTCGTGGTCGGCTGACAGCGCGTAGCAGTGCGCGCAGGTGAGGTTGCAGCGCCGGATCAGGTTCCAGATCACCACCGGGCCGGGTGGCCGGGCGCTGCGGATCGTCGGGTAGCGGCCTTCGCGCGCGGCGAGCGCCAATTCATGCATGAACTGCGTGATGCGGAACATGGATCACTCACCCTTCAGGCGCAGGCCCGTCTTCTTCAGGATTTCGGTGGAGTACAGGACGTCGTGGCCGCGGCAGGCCGTGCCCAGCAGGGCCTGTACCTCGCGTGCCTGGCGCGCCACCTCGTCGCGGCTGCGGCCGTGCAGCATGGCGAACAGGTTGTAGGGCCACAGCGGCAGGTGGCGCGGGCGGCGGTAGCAGTGGCTCACGCCGGCCAGAGCACCCACCTGGGCGCCGAGTTCGTCCACGCGCGCGTCGTCCACGTCCCACACCGTCATGCCATTGGCGGTGAAGCCCAGCCGGTAGTGGTTGGGTACCGCGCCGATGCGGCGCACCAGGCCATCGGCCAGCATCTGGCCCAGGCGCTCGCGCACCACCTCGCCGGGCACGCCGAGCATGGCGCCCACGGCCTCGTAGGGGCGCTCCACCAGCGGCAGGCCGCCCTGGGTGGCGGCGATCAGCGCACGGTCGAATTCATCCAGCTCCATGCGCGGCTCCGGGCGGGTGCTGCGGGCCCAGCGGCAGGCGCAGCTCGACGAAGTACTCGCGTTCCTTCGGGAAGGCCAGCACCGCGAGGCCGGTTTCGGCCTCGATCGCGGTGATCACGGCATCGGCCTCGGCCGGGGTTTCGGTGGCCACCACGAACCACATGTTCAGCGCATGTTCGCGCCGGTAGTTGTGGGCCACCTCCGGGTGCGCGTTGACCAGCGTGGTGATCTCGCCAAAGCGCTCGGTCGGCACCTGCATCGCGGCCAGCACGAAGCGGCCGCCGACACGCTCGATCTGGAACAGCGGCCCGAAGCGCGAGAGCACGCCGTGCGCCAGCAGGTTGCGCAGCCGTGCGATCAGCAGTTCCTCGCTGATGCCGAACTCGCGCGCCACCGCGGCAAACGGGCGGTCCACCAGCGGAAAGCCACCGTGCAGCCGGTCGATCAGGCGCAGGTCGGCCGCTTCCAGCGGCAGCGGCGCGTGCTCGACGGCATGCCGGCGCGCCGCGCCCTGTGGCCCGGCGGGTTCAGGCAGCGACACGCTGCGCCTCCGTCTGGCTGGCCGGCAGGTCGCGGAAGCGCCGCGCGCCGGTCTGCTTGAAACGCCGGCGCGAGAACAGCACCGCGCGCGGGTGGTCTTCCAGGCCGCAGGCGGGGATCGCCTCGGCCAGCGCCGCGCGCACGCTGGCGCGGTCGCGGCCGTGCACCATGCAGTACAGGTTGTAGGGCCAGCCGCGCGCGCGTTCGCGGCGGTAGCACAGGGTCACGCCCGGGGCGCGGGCCAGCGCGGCGCCGCAGCCGTCCACCAGCGCGTCGGGCACGTCGAACACCGTCATCGCGTTGGCGGTGAAGCCGAGTTCGTGGTGCCGCACCACCGCGCCGAAGCGCTTGAGCGTGCCGGTGCGCAGCCAGTGCTGCAGTTGCCCGATCACGGCCTGCGGGGTGCTGCCCAGGGCCTCGCCCCAGGCATCGAACGGGCGGTGGATCAGCGGCAGGCCGTCTTCCACCAGGGCGGCCAGGGCCCAGTGCGCATCGGCCACCGGCGGCGGGGTGACGGGCGCGGTCGGCGTGTGCCCGGGGCGCACACCGCCGGCGGTGCCGGGCGACACGCTGCGCCGCAGGTCGAAGCCCAGGTCGATGCGGTAGGCGCGCTCCATGCGCAGGCGCAGCGCGGGCAGGCCGGTGGCCTGCTCCAGCGACTGCATGCCGAACTCGACACTCTCGGCATCGCGCCCGGTCATCACGAACCACAGGTTGTGCTGGTTTTCGCGCTCGTAGTTGTGGTTCACGCCCGGGTGGGCCGACACGATGGCGGCCACCGCTTCGAGGCGCTCGGTGGGCACCGCCATCGCGGCCAGCAGTGCCGCACCGCCGGTGCCGGTGCCGAACACGCCGCCGATGCGGCTGAGCGCGCCGTTGCCGCGCAGCTCGCGCAGGCCCTGGATCACGGTGGCCGCCGGCAGCCCCAGCGCGCGGCCGATCGCCCCGAAGGGCTCGCGTTCGAGCGGGAAGCCGTGTTGCCAGCGGTTGAGCAGTGAGAGGCGCCAGTCGTCCATGATGCTCAGAACCCCATCCGCGCGGCGCGGGCGGTGAAGAAGATGCCGCTGGGCGCATCGACATCCAGCGTGGCCAGCGTGCGGAAGTCCTGCGTATCGAGCACCACCACGCGATTGGCGTCGCGGGCGGAGATCCACACCGCCTCGCCGCGCGGCGTGAACTCCATGTGCAGCACGGCCTTGCCGGGCTGCAGCGTGGTGACGATGCGTTGGGTGAGGGTGTCGATCACTTGAACGCGGTCGTAGTCTGGCACCGCGAAGTTCACCCACACTTGACGGCCGTCAGGCCGCGCCATCACGAACACCGGCTGCCCGGCCACCGGGATGCGGCCCACCTCGGCCCAGGTGTCGGTGTCGACCACCAGCACCTCGTGGCGGCCGATGGCCGGCAGGTAGGCGCGGCGTCCGGCCACGGCCCAGCCGCGCAGGTGCGGCATCTTGAACACCGGCAGCGGCTGCTGCCCTCGGCCATAGCCGCCGAGGATGCGGCGCACCTGCGGCTTTGCGGCCCACAGGTCCAGCAGCGCCAGGCCGTCCTCGCCGAACAGGCCCGCGATGTAGTGCCGGCCGTCGGGTGTGACCAGCGCGTCGTAGGGCTGGCGGCCGATGTCCTCGAACTTGGTCAGCCGGGGCTGGCGTGCGTCGCCCGAGAGGTCGGCGATCCAGATCGCGTTGGCATCGAACAGGCTGAAGGCGAAGCGGCGGCCGGGCAGGTCGACCAGGCCCACCACGCGCGAGAGCTGGCCGTTGCCATGGGCGGCGGGGATGTCGGCCACGAGCTCGAGCGTCTTCGCGTCGAACACCTTCACGCCGCCGGGTGTGTAGTTCTGCGCGGCCACCAGCGTGCCGTCGGCCGAGATGGCGCCGCCGATGGAGTTGCCGGCCTGCATCACGCGGGCCTCGATGCGGCGGGCGAGCAGGTTCACCTTGGTGAGCGCGCCGTCACGGCCGAACACATAGGCCGACGCGCCATCACGCGAGAACACGACCGAGGCGTGCGACAGGTCGCCCAGGCCGGCCACCTCGGCCAGCAGGCTGCGCGTGCTGGTGTTCACCAGCGCCAGCGTGCCGCGCGCACGCTCGATCACGACCCCCAGGTCGCCGGTGCCCACGAGGGCGGGCGTCGGGGCGGGGGCGGTGGCGCAGGCGGGCAGCAGCGGCAGCGTGGCGGTGGCGCCCATCCACTCGAGCAGATGGCGTCGCTTCATGGCCGCACCTTTTGTTCGTCAGGGAATCCCTGCGCCAGCCGCTCGGCGATCCAGCGCGCATCGGCTTCGCTGAGCATCGTGCGCCAGCCGGGCATGGGGGTGCCGGGCCGGCCGTTGTAAATGGTGGCGGCCATCGAATCCAGCGGCTTGTCGGCCAGCGCCTCGCGCGTGATGGCGGGGCCCAGGCCGCCGCTGAGCCGCATGCCGTGGCAGGAGCCGCAATCCTGGCGCACCATGCGCACCAGTTGCTGGGCCCGTTCGGGCGAAACGTCCTGCGCGGCAACGGCGCTCGCCAGGGCGATCAGGCCCAGGGCGGCGGCGCGGGCAAGCGGGCGACGGGTCGGTGGCAAGGCGCTGGTCTCCTGTGTGCGACGCCAGCGAAACGCCGCAGCATCACGGTGGCCGACTCTGCGCGCCGGGGTCCCGGGTGTCCTTGAACTGAGTCAAGCCTGACACTTCCTTGCAGGTGCGCAGGGCGCCGCGCGCCGTGCGCCTGCGCCTATTGCGCGAGCAACGCGGCACGTCGCCGTGCCGGCCCCTGGCCTGCGGCTCAGCGCAGCGCGTGCACGGCCACCGCCTGCAGGCTGGGCAGCACTTTCGGCGGCGTGTCGTGCCGGGTGTCGGCCAGCAGCAGGCGGTCGGCGGCCGGGCCGGCGATGGCCAGCAGGGCCTGGCCGTCGGCGGCGAAGCGGACCTCGCGGGCCTGGGCCAGCGTGTCCGCCAGCGCCGGCGGCAGTGGCCGCAGGGCCAGGCTGTGGCTGTCCAGGCGATGGGCACCCGCCGGGCTGCCGGGGCCGGGCAACAGCCAAAGGTGGCGGCCATCGGGTTCGGCGCGCAAGCGCTGGCAGGGCGCGGGCAGCGCCAGCTGACGGGCCGGCCGCCAGGTGGCCATGTCCAGCAGGTCGAGCACCGGTCGGGTGCGGTTGGGAACCGCCAGCAGGCGGCGCCCGTCATGCACCAGGGCCAGCGCGGCGGCGGGGTCGGGCGCGCCCGTCAGCGGCACCGTGGCAATGCGCCGTCGCACGTCCAGGTGCACCACCTGCAGCACCGCCGCGGCCTCGGCCCCGCCGGCGGCCGCGGGCTGCGGCGTGGCCACGATTTCGGTGTGCTCGTGGTCGAACCACAGGCGCTCCAGCGGCAGTGGCAGCAGGGTGCGGCGCGGGTTCAGGTAGCCGCGCTTGGGCACGCCTTCGCCCATGCGGAAATCGTGCACCAGGCCTTCGTAGAAATCCTCGGCCCGGGGGTCGTGCGAGATCTCCCACAGCTGCGCCAGCGTGGCCGGCGCCAGCACGAAGCTGCGCCGCGCGGTGGCCGCTGCCACGCAGGCCACTGGGGCCTGCAGGCGGCCGTCGGCGCTGGCGATGGGCCACTGCCGCACCGGCTGCAGCGCGGCGTCGAACAGCCGCGCGAGCGCGGGCTCGGCCCAGCCGGCCATCAGCCAGTGCCCATCGGCGCTGAGGTCAAAGTCGCCCAGGCGGCCACCCCCCTCGGCCTGGGCCAGCCAGCGCGCGCTTGGCAAGTCCAGCAGGCCCAGCCAGCCGGCATCCGAGGCACACGCCGCACGGCGGCGGTCGGCGCTGAAGCGCAGGCTGCCGCGCAGCGGCTGCGGGCAGTCCAGCTGCGCGATCCGGCGGCCGTCGCGGTCCAGCCAGGCGAGCTGGCGGCCCTGGTGTTCCAGCACCAGCCAGGCCGCCTGGGGCGCGGCGTCGGCCTGCGCCAGCGCCTGTGCCACGGGCCACGCGGCCGCGCTGCCGAGCAAAAGACGTCGCTTCATGGCGTGACGTCGATGCGGCCTTTCATCTCCGGGTGGGGGCCGCAGGTGTACTCGTAGCGCCCCGGAGTGTCGAAGCGCCGCAGCCAGGATTCGCCCGGGAACATGCGCTCGCCTTCCGGCGCGGGCGGGTGGGTGAACTGCACCGAGTGGGTGGTGCGCTTTTCCTGGTTGAGCCAGCGCACGGTGGTGCCGGCGCGCACCGTGAGCACCGGTGGCGTGAACTTGTAGTCGAGGATCAGCACCTCGGCCACCGGGCCGTTGCCGGTGGCTGCGCTGGCCGCGGCGCCGCCGCCGGTGGCCGGCTGGGCCAGGGCCAGCGCGGGCGCCAGCGCCACCAGGGCCAGCGCGGCGCGCGCGAGTGCAAGCCCGTGCGGGCCGCAGCGCCGGTGCGCCGTGTGCATCACTGCTTGGCCGCGGTGATGTCGGCCTTGGCGTCGATGCCCAGCGTGTAGCCGTTGGACACGTGGTGGAAGCGGCCGATCGTGTGGTCGTCGTGGATCGCGAAGCCGAAGTTGACCACCTTGCCCGCGGCCAGCGCGATGTCGCCTTCACCGCCGGTGAGCTTGCGGGTGAACACCACGCTCCACTCGCCGCCCTTGTTCTCGCCCTTGGCATCGACCAGGGCCTTGCCGCCGTCCATCACGCGCTTGTCGGCCACGTGGCCGTCGTGCTTGGCGCCCTTGCTCGTCCACTGCATCAGGTCGTAGTACTTGCCCGTGCCCAGGTTGCCGTCCTTGACGTACTTGGTCTTCTTGTCGTCCTTGGCCTCGGGCATGGTGCGCATGTCCACGTGGCAGGTTTCCCAGCAACCCGACAGCTCGGCCCCGGGGATCTTGTTGTCCTCGAGCATGAACGCCAGCTTCACGGCGTTGTCCTTGTCCATCTTCTCGGCGCCGCCGGCAGGCTGCTTCCAGCTGAAGCGCAGGTACAGGTTGGCGCCGTCGTGCGCGGCCTGCACATTGACCGCGATGCTGCCGGCCTTGCCCGGGATGACCTTGGGCTCGAGCTTCTGCCCGGTGGCCATGCGCTTGCCCATGTCGGCGGCTTCGGCGTGGTGGCAGCTGGCGCAGGTTTCACCCTTCTTCAGCGCGCGGGCGCCGCTGTGTTCGGTGCCCTTGTAGATCCACTCGATCGGCGAGACGCCCGGGTAGTACAGCGTGATCGCCTTGCCCGGAACCTTGCTCCAGTCGGGGGCGGCTGCCGTGGCGGCAGCGGCGGCCAGGCTCAGCAGGGTGGCGGTGGTGAGGGGAAGCAGGCGGGGAAGTCTCACGGGACGATCCTTTCGATGGGGGGGATGCCGAGCCCGATGCGTCGGCAAGAGTGGGCTCAGTCTTCTTCAGTCATGCCCTTGGGCTTGTGGTGCGCAATGCCCTTGTGGCACACGATGCAGGTCTCCTTGTCCTTCAGGGCCATCTCGTGCGACTTCTGCGCACGCGGCTTCTGCACGGTCTTGGCCATCGATTCATGGCTGTGGCAGTTGCGGCACTCCAGCGAATCGTTGGCCTTCATGCGGGCCCATTCGCGCCGGGCCAGCTGCAGGCGCTTGGCCTCGAACTTCTCGGGCGTGTCCACCGTGCCGACGAGCTTGCCGTACAGCTCGCGCGAGGCCTGGATCTTGCGCAGCATCTTGGGCCCCCACTCCTTCGGCACATGGCAGTCGGGGCAGGTGGCACGTACACCGGTGCGGTTGGTGTAGTGGATGGTGTTCTCGGAATACTCTTTGTAGACGTTGTTCCGCATCTCGTGGCAGCCGATGCAGAACTCTTCGCGGTTCGTGGCCTCGACCACGGTGTGAAAGCCACCCCACAGCAGAATGCCCAGGACGATGCCGATGGTCATCAGGCTGAGCAGCGAGAGCTTGCTGGGCTGGCGCAGCCAGCGCCAGGCGCGGGCCAGGGGCCCGGGGTTGGAAGTGGAATCGGCCACGAAGCCTCCGAATGCGTGAATTGCACTGATGGCGCGCGCCGGGATCGAGTGCCTCGATCGCGGCGCGCGGCTGCGCATCAATAGATGTCGTGCTGGGTGTTGTAGACGTTGAACTTGCCCGTCGGGGTGACGATCCGCGGATCGGTGATCACCTTCTTGAGCTTGAGCGTCTTGTCGTCGTACACCACGATGGCCGACTGGTCCGTCTTGCCGCCCCACAGGCTGATCCACACCTCGTCACCCGCCTGGTTGTATTCCGGGTGGGTGGCGCGGCGCAGCGCCTTGGTCTGCGGCAGGCCGGAGTCCTTGGCCACGTCGATCTTCACCGGTGCCTTGTTCAGGTCCTTCAGGTCGTACACGTACACCGATTCGGCGTTCTCACGCTCGGGGTTCATCGGCATGTCGGCCCACAGGTTGCTGGACTTCGGGTGCGTCTTGACGAACAGGTTGCCCGCGCCGTTGGTCTTCAGTTCCTGAACGACCTTCCAGTTGTGCTGCTTGAACTTGGCGTTCTTCGGGTCTTCCGAAGGCGTCGAGATCAGCGTGATCACGGCGTCGCCCAGGTGGCCGGTGGCCCACACCGGACCGAACTGCGGGTGCATGAAGTTCGCGCCACGGCCCGGGTGCGGGATCTTCTTGGTGTCCACCAGCGCGGCCAGCTTGCCGGTCTTGGTGTCCACCGCGGCGATCTTGTGCGAGGCATTGGCCGCCACCAGGAAGTAGCGCTTGCTCGCGTCCCAGCCGCCGTCATGCAGGAACTTGGCCGATTCGATCGTGGTGGTCTTCAGGTTCTTGATGTCGCTGTAGTCCACCAGCATGATCTGGCCGGTTTCCTTCACGTTGACCACCCACTCGGGCTTGATCATCGACGAGACGATCGAGGCCACGCGCGGCTCGGGGTGGTACTCGCCGTCCACCGTGTTGCCGCGGGTCGAGACGATCTTGATCGGCTTGAGCGTCTCGCCGTCCATGATGGAGTACTGGGGCGGCCAGTAGGTGCCGCCGATCAGGTACTTGTCCTCGTAGCCCTTGAACTTGGAGGTGTCGACCGAGCGCGCATCGGCGCCCAGCTTCACCGTGGCCACGGTGGTGGGGGTCTCGTACCAGAGGTCGATCAGCGTGACCAGGCCGTCGCGGCCCACGGTGTACACGTAGCGGCCCGAGGCCGACAGGCGCGAGATGTGCACCGCGTAGCCCGTGTCCAGCACCTGCCAGATGTTCTTGGTGTCGCCGTCCACCAGCGCCAGCTTGCCGGTGTCGCGCAGCGTGATCGCGAACACGTTCTTCAGGTTCACCTTGCTCATCTGCTTCTTCGGCCGCTGGTCGACCGGCACGAGGAGCTTCCAGCTCGCCTGCATGTCCTTCAGGCCGAACTCGGGCGGCACATCCGGCGTGCGCTGGATGTAGCGCGCCATGATGTTGATCTCGTCCTTGGTCAGGATGTCGTCATAGTTGACCATCCCGCCTTCGGTGCCCAGCGCGATGATCTTTTCCAGCCGGGAGGTGCCCAACTTCAGCGTGCCGCCCTCCTGCGTGGAACCATCGGCGACCTTGCGGCTCCAGTGCGGTTCGAGGTTCTTGCCGGTGGCGCCCTTGCGCAGCACACCGTGGCAGCCGGCGCAGCGCTCGAAGTAGATCTTCTTGCCGATCTCGACTTCGGCCTGGGTCATGGCCGGTGCAGCAACGGCAGCAGCATCCTGGGCCTGGGCATTGACCGCCAGCGTCGCCGCCAGGGCCGCCGCGAGCCGCGACAGTTTCGGGGTCATCATTGTTCGCACTCCGTCAGGCGGGCCGCCATCGTCAGCGACCCTGTTGCAGCACTGGTGCCATCGAAGGGAGCTTTTCGATGGGTCGGGCAGGGGCTGCGATTCCTCACTCCGAGCGGGGCGAATCGTCGGTGCTGACCCTAGGTTGCGTCCTTGACTTGGTTTAAGGACTGGCTGCAGTGGCTGAAAGACCATGCGTCCCCATGACACACGGACGAGCCCCGAACGGGCGGCACCTGCGATGAGCGTCATCGGCGAACCCCTGCACTTCGATGCCGGCGCGCGGCTGGCCGCTCACATGCCGGCCAAGGTCACGCTGGTGGGCGCCGGCCCCGGTGATCCGGATCTGCTGACCATCAAGGCCGGCAAGGCGCTGCGCGCCGCGAGCCTGGTGCTCTACGACCACCTGGTGGGCAAGGAGGTGCTGGAGCTGGTGCCACGCGGCGCCGACCGCATCTACGTGGGCAAGGAAGCGGGCCACCACACGCTCACGCAGGACGCCATCATCGACCTGATGCTGCGCCTGGCCCGCGCCGGCCGGCCGCTGCTGCGGCTCAAGGGGGGTGATCCGTACATCTTCGGTCGCGGTGGCGAGGAAGCCCAGGCCCTGGCCGCCGCCGGCGTGCCCTTCGAGGTGATTCCCGGCATCAGTGCCGCGCAAGGCGCGGCCGCGATGGCCGGCATGCCGCTGACCCACCGCGACCACGCCTGCTCGCTGGTGCTGACCACCGGCCACCTGCGTGGCGAGGCCGATGCCCGCACCCTGGACCTGGACTGGGAACTGCTGGCCCGCCCGCGCCAGACGGTGGTGGTGTACATGGGCGTGGGCACGCTGCCGATCATCTGCGAGCAGCTCATCGCGCACGGCCTCGCGCCCGAGACGCCGGCGGCCACCATCGAACGCGCCACCCGGCCCGACCAGCGGGTGGTCACCGGCACGCTGCAGTCGCTGCCCACGCTGGCGCTGGTGCATGGCGTGAAGCCGCCGGCGCTCATCATGATCGGCGGCGTGGTCAGCCTGCACGAGGTGCTGGGCCCGCACGCCACCGCCGCGATGCGGGTGCCGGACCTGCGATGAACGACAGCGCTCCCGTCAAGCCGGCCCTGGTGTGCCCGGCCGGCTCGCTGCGCGCCTTGATGCTGGCGGTGGACGCCGGTGCCGACGCGGTGTACCTGGGCATGAAGGATGCGACCAACGCGCGCAACTTCGCCGGCCTGAACTTCGACGACGCGCAGGTGCGCGAGGGCGTGCGGTATGCCCACGCCCATGGCCGCGAGGTGCTGATGGCGCTGAACACCTACGCCGACGCGCGCGACACCGTGCCCTGGCAGCGGGCGGTGGCCCGCGCGGCCGAGCTGGGTGCGGATGCCCTGATCGTCGCCGACACCGCGGTGATGGCCTTCGCGCGCCGCCACCACCCCGAGATGCGGCTGCACCTGTCGGTGCAGGCCTCGGCCACCACCTACGAGGCGATCGAGTTCTTCCGCGAGCGCTACGGCATCGCGCGCGCGGTGCTGCCGCGCGTGCTCACGCTGCAACAGGTGGCGCACGTGGTGCGCCACACGCCGGTGGACATCGAGGTCTTCGGCTTCGGCAGCCTGTGCGTGATGGTGGAGGGGCGCTGCGCGCTGTCGTCCTATGTCACCGGCCAATCGCCCAACACCGCGGGCGTGTGCTCGCCCCCTTCGGCGGTGCGCTGGGAAGAGCAGGCCGGTGGCGGCGTGGACGCGCGGCTCAACGGCGTGCTGATCGACCACTACGCACTCGACGAACCGCGCGGCTACCCCACGCTGTGCAAGGGCCGCTTCGAGGTGAACCGCACGCGCGACTACGCGCTCGAGGAGCCCACCAGCCTGAACACGCTGGCGCTGCTGCCGCAGCTGATCGAAGCGGGCGTCAAGGCCATCAAGATCGAGGGCCGCCAGCGCAGCCCCTCCTACGTGGCCGAGGTGACGCGGGTCTGGCGTTCGGCGATCGACCTGGCCGCGTCGAACGCGCGTTATGCCGTACAACCGGGCTGGGGTGCGCAGCTCGCGCGCTGGGCCGAGGGCCAGCAGCACACGCTGGGCGCCTACGACCGCCCGTGGCGATGAAGCCGCCTGCAGGAAGGGTGCGATGAACACGACGCTGGACTTGACGGTGGGCCCGCTGCAGTACTGGTGGCCGCGTGCGCAGACGATGGCCTTCTATGCCGACGTGGCCGAGAGCCCCGCCCGCACCGTGGTGCTGGGCGAGGTGGTGTGCTCGCGGCGCAACGAGTTCAAGACCGAGGACTGGCTGGCCATCGGCCGCGAGCTGGTGGCCGCTGGCAAGCAGGTGGTGCTGGCCACGCAGGCGCTGGTGATGTCCGAGGCCGAGCTGCGCACGCTGCGCCGCGTGGCCGAGCAGGGCGAGTTTGCGGTGGAGGCGGGCGATGTCTCGGCGCTGCGCGTGCTGGCCGGGCTGCATGCCGCCGGCCAGGCCCAGCCTTTCACGCTGGGCCCGCACATCAACATCTACAGCCGCGAGGCGCTCGAAGAGCACGCCGTGCTGGGCGCGGCCACCTGGGTGCCGCCGCTGGAGCTGGCGCTCGACGCGGTGAGCCGCATCAACCCGCCGGCCACGCCGGTGGCCGGTGCCGCCGGGCCGCTGCGCACCGAGGTGTTCGGCTTCGGCCGCATGCCGCTGGCGCTGTCGGCGCGCTGCTTCACCGCGCGTCACCACCGGCTCAACAAGGACGAGTGCGACTTCCGCTGCCGCGACGATGCCGATGGCCTGCTGCTGCGCACCACCGAGGGCGAGCCCTTCCTGGTGCTCAACGGCATCCAGACCCAATCGGCCGCGCTGCACTGCCTGGTGGGGCAGGGCGCCGCGCTGCGCGCGGCCGGTGCATCGGCGGTGCGCCTGTCGCCTTGCAGCGACGGGTTTGCGCGCGTGCTCGCGCTGTTCGATGCGGTGCTGAACCACGGTGCACCGGCCGCGGCCGCCCAGGCCGAGCTGGCGACGCTGGGCCCGCCCGGCCGCCGGGTGGATGGGTTTGCGCGGCGCCGGCCGGGCATGGCCGCCGTGGAGGCCTGAACACCATGAACGCACCACACGGTCGCCCCCCGCTGCCGACACTGCCGCCCCTGCTGGCCCAGGCCGCACAACAGGCCCGTGCGCTGGTGCGCCGCCTGCCGACGCAGCCGCCCTCGTTCGTGGTGGCCCGGGTGCTCGACCGCGTGCTGCTGCCCAGGCTGGACGCGGCCAGCCGCAGCGCCCTGTCCGGCCGCACGGTGGAGGTGGAGCTCATCGAGGCCGGCCTGCGGGTGCGGCTGCAGCTGGGCCCGCGTGGGTTCGTCGTCGCGCCCGGTGGTGGCGACACCGCACTGCGCATCCGCGCGCAGGCCCAGGCGCTGTGGCGGCTCGTGCGCGGCGAGGACGATGCCGACCGGCTGTTCTTCGAGCGCGCGCTGGTGATGGAAGGCGACACCGAACTGGGGCTGGTGCTGAAGAACACGCTGGATGCGATCGGGCCGTTGTGGCCGGGGATGGCTGGGCACTGAGCGGCGGTCGGTGGGCCAGTCTTGGGCGTGTTGCGGACGCAGGCTTGCTGGGGTCGGCGCGCCCGCAGACCCAGGGGCTCTCCCCCACCGTCGTGGCATGCGACCCTTCGAATGCCACCGTGGTTCGCAAAGGCGTGGGCGCTCAGCCTGCGGCGCGCGTTCGCAGGCGCCGGTCTTGGGCGGTTCGGGGGGCGGCGTGCCCGCAGGGCACGCTTCGTAAACTGACTCGCTGGCGCTGTGCGCAGCCCGCGCAG
>JACRAZ010000036.1 GCA_016213205.1 Burkholderiales bacterium | reverse complement strand
GGCGAGATCGTCGCCAGCGTGCAGCGCGTGTCCGACATCATCGGCGAGATCAGCGCCGCCGCCACCGAGCAGAGCGCAGGCATCGGCAACGTCAACGGCGCCGTGGTGCAGCTCGACCAGATGACCCAGCAGAACGCCGCGCTGGTGGAAGAAAGCGCCGCCGCCGCCGAGAGCCTGAAGGACCAGGCCCATCGCCTGGTGGGCGTGGTGGCCGGCTACCGGCTGGCCGAATCCGATGCCCGGGCCCATGCCCCGGCCGCGCACCGCCCCGCGCCGCCGGCCACGGCCGCCGCGCCCAAGACCCTCACCGCTCGCAAGCCGGTGGCCGCCGCCAAGCCCGTGCCGGCCGCCAGGCCCGTGCCGGTGGCCAAGCCCGCTGCGCCGGCGCCCAAGGCCGCGGCCCCCGCCACCGCCGACGCGGGTGGCGACTGGGAAAGCTTCTGAGCCACCCCCCGCGGCGGCCCCGAACCCCGGTTCGCACCGCCCGCGCACACACAGCAAGGCCGGCCCGAAGCCGGCCTTTTTCATGGATCCGGCGGCCCCTCACACAGGCCTTCAGTTCCCGCAAGCCCAGCCGATAAAACACGCAGGTGCCGGTTGGTGCCGTCAGCCCCCCAAGCCCCAAGGACATACCACCATGGAAATGATTCAAGAAGGCGCCCGCATCGCGCAGCATGAGGCCGCACGCCGCGTTGCTGCCGCCAATGCCCGCAACGGCGAGTACCTCACCTTCCGCCTCGGTGCAGAGGAGTACGGCATCGACATCCTGCGCGTGCAGGAGATCCGCTCCTACGAGCAGCCGACCCGCATTGCGAACGCACCGGCCTTCCTGAAGGGCGTGGTCAACCTGCGCGGCGTGATCGTGCCGATCATCGACCTGCGCCTGAAGCTGGGCTGCGACACCGCCGAGTACAACCACTTCACCGTGGTGATCGTGCTCAACGTGAAGGGCCGCGTGGTTGGTGCGGTGGTGGATTCGGTGTCCGACGTGCTGGAGCTCAATGGCGAGGCCATCCGCCCCGCCCCCGGCACCAACGCCAACATCGACACCTCCTACATCACCGGCATCGGCAGCGTGTCCGACCGCATGCTGATCCTGATGGACATCGAGGCGCTGATGAGCAGCGCCGACATGGGCCTGATGGAAGAGGCCGCGGCCTGAGGACCTGGGCGGACGGCCCCACGGGGCCGGACGCGTCGACCGGCCGCACCCGCGCGCCAAGGCGCACTGCGGCCCAGAACAACTCAAAGCATTGAGCATGAACCGACTGACGATCGCGCAGCGCCTGTGGCTGCCCGCCATCGTGCTGGCGGTGCTGATGGTGGTCCTCGTCACCGCTGCAGCCCTGCGCACGGCCCAGTCCCAGGCCCTGGCCAACCAGCAGCAGCTGGAGCACCAGACCAAGCTGCAGGACGCCTTGCTGTGGGCCGGCATGACCGAGGGCAACGCGGCCCGCACGATGGCCAGCATCCACAGCACCGACGACAGCCTGGTCGAGGTGCTCAAGCCGGAGATCGCCGCCGCCAGCGCCGCCATCGGCGAGCTTCAGAAGCGCATCGACGCCCTGGCCACCAGCGACGAGGAAAAGGCCTTGCTCGCCCGCGTGGCCGACAGCCGCAAGGCCTACATCGCCGCCCGTGACGAGGCCCGCAAGCTGCGCGCCGATGGCAATGCCGAAGCTGCCAAGGCCGCGCTGAACACCAAGGTGCGGCCCGCGCTCGCGGCCTACACCGGGCTGCAGCGCGAATTCGTGAAGCTGCAGGAGGTACGCGCCGCGGCGCTGCGCCAGGCCCTGGGCGAGGAGCGCATGCGCACCGTCTACGGCGTGGGCATCGTGTGGGGCATCACCATCCTGGGCCTGGGCCTGAGCACCGCGTACCTGGTGCGCTCGATCCGGACACCGCTGGCCGGCATTGCCCGCGCGGCCGACCGCATCGGCCACGGCGACCTCACCGCCGAACTCGACACCCGCCGCCACGACGAACTGGGCGAGGTCAACCGCGCGCTGGCCGGCATGCGTGATGCCCTGCGCGGCATCGTGGGCCAGGTGCGTGATTCCACCGAATCGATCCAGACCGCCAGCGCCGAGGTGGCCGCCGGCAACACCGACCTGAGCCAGCGCACCGAACAATCGGCCTCCAGCCTGCAGCAGACCTCGAGCGCGGTGACCCAGCTCTCGGCCACGGTGCGCCAGAGCGCCGATGCCGCCGCGCAGGCCAACCAGCTTGCGATCTCGGCCGCCACGGTGGCCGAACGCGGTGGCACGGTGGTCTCGCAGGTGGTCTCGACGATGGACGAGATCAACACGAGTTCCAAGAAGATCGCCGACATCATCGGCGTGATCGATGGCATCGCCTTCCAGACCAACATCCTGGCGCTGAACGCGGCGGTGGAAGCCGCGCGTGCCGGCGAGCAGGGCCGCGGCTTCGCGGTGGTGGCCGGCGAGGTGCGATCCCTCGCCCAGCGCTCGGCCGAGGCCGCGCGCGAGATCAAGAGCCTGATCGGCAACAGCGTCGACAAGGTCGAGGCCGGCGCCCGCCTGGTGCAGGACGCCGGCAGCACCATGGGCGAGATCGTCGCCAGCGTGCAGCGCGTGTCCGACATCATCGGCGAGATCAGCGCCGCCGCGGGCGAGCAGCGCAGCGGCATCGAGCAGGTGGGCACCGCTGTCGTGCAACTGGACCAGATGACGCAGCAGAACGCCGCGCTGGTGGAAGAAAGCGCCGCCGCCGCCGAGAGCCTGCGCGAGCAGGCCCAGCGCCTGGCCGGCGTGGTGGCCACCTTCCAGATCGGCCAGGCCCCGGCCCGGGCCGCACCGGCCCCGGTGGCCGCGCCGCGGCCGGCCGAGGTGGCCCAGGCCGTGATCCGCCAGGCCCGCGCCAGCTCACGTCCGGCAGCCGCCGGCGCGAATGGCGCGAATGGCGCGAACGGCGACGACTGGGAATCGTTCTAGCGCCTGCTCACCCTGCGGCGCTGCCCGCCAGCGGTGGGCCGCTCACGTCGGGCGCTACTCCGCCGCGCGGCGCAGGGTGTCCATCACGGGCCGGCGCAGCACCTCGCGCAGGCCCCACCAGCCGGCCGCCAGCGCGAGCAGCGCGCCCACCGCGGTGCCCACCAGCGGCACCCAGGGCGAAGGCGCCCAGGTGAACTCGAACACCTGGCGCGCCAGCACACCGCCCACCGCCACGGCGCCGGCCGAGGCCAGCAAGCCCGCCAGCGCGCCCACGCCCAGCAGCTCGGCGCGCTGCATGCTGCGCAGCAGCGCACTGCCGGCCCCCACCGCGCGCATCACCGCGTACTCGCGGGCCCGGCTCTCGCGCGTGGCCGCCACCGCGGCAAACAGCACCACCAGCCCGGCCGCGAGCGTGAAGCCGAACAGGAACTCCACCGCGCGGATCACCTGGTCCAGCACCCGCTGCACCTGCGCCAGCGAGACCGAGATGTCCACGTTGGTGATGTTCGGAAACTGCTTGAGCAGCGCGCGGTCGAAGCCCGGCGTGTCCGGCGCATGGAAGGCGCTGATGTAGCTGGCCGGCACGTCGTTCATGCGGGCCTGCGGGAACATCACGAAGAAGTTCACCCGCATCGAGCCCCAGTCCACCTTGCGCAGGCTGGTGACGCGGCCCTCCTTCAGGGTGCCGGCGATGTCGAAGCGCAGCCGGTCGCCCAGCTTCAGGCCCAGGGTTTGCGCCAGGCCTTGCTCCACGCTCAGCGCATCGGCCTCGTCGGGCACCCAGGCGCCGCCGGCCAGGTGGTTGTGGCCCGGCATCTCGGCGGCGTGGCTGAGGTTGAACTCGCGCTCGACCAGGCGCTGCGCGCGGTCGTCGGCATAGCTGCCGGGCTTGACCTCTTGCCCGTTCACCGCCACCAGGCGGCCGCGGATCATCGGGTACCAGTCGAAGCGCGCGACGCCGGCCGCCTTCAAGGTGGCCAGGAAGGGCTCGGCCTGCTCGGGCTGCAGGTTGATGACGAATCGGTTCGGCGCATCCTTGGGGGTGGATTGGCGCCAGGCCGAGATCAGGTCGGTGCGCAGCAGCACCAGCAGCACCAGCGCCAGCAGGCCCACCGCCAGCGCCGAGATCTGCAGCACCGCGAAAGCCGGCCGCGCCGCGAGCTGGCGCGTGGCCAGCACCAGCCAGCGCGGCGCGCTGGCCCCCAGCGTCCACCAGCGCGCCTCGCCGGTGGCCGGCACGATGCGGCGCAAAAGCCGCACAGCCACCCAGGCCAGCGCCGCAAACAACGCGATGGCCGCGGCAAAGCCGCCCACCGCGATCAGCCCCATGCGCAGATCGGACGACGCCGCCACCAGCAGCGCGGCAAAGCCCCCGCCGCCCGCCAGCAGCACCCCCAGCGAGGCGGCCTTCAGGCCGCCCACGTCGCGCCGGATCACGCGCAGCGGCGGCACCCGCGCCAGTTGCAGCACCGGCGGCAGGCCGAAGGCCAGCATCAGCGTGAGGCCCACGCCCATGCCGAAGGCCGCCGGCGCCAGCGAGGGCGCGGGCAACGCCGCCTCCAGCAGATTGGCCAACAGGCGCACGAACACGAAGTGCACCGCATACCCCAGCAGCACACCCAGGCCGCTGGCGATGAGGCCGACCACCCCGAACTCCAGCGCATAGGCCGAGGCCATCGCGCGCTGCGGCGCGCCCAGCACGCGCAGCATCGCGCAGTCGTCCAGGTGGCGCTGCGCGAAATCGCGCGCGGCAATCGCCACCGCCACCGCGGCCAGCAGCGCGGCCAGCAGCGCCACCAGGTTCAGGAAGCGTTGTGCGCGGTCCAGTGTCTGGCGCATCTCGGGCCGGCCGGACTCCAGCGATTCGATGCGCAGCCCGCGCAGGCCGGCCCGTTCGATCTCGGCGGCGGCCCAGCGCACGAACTCGCGCACCGGGTCCTGCCGGTCGTCCGGGCTGGCCACGGCCAGCCGGTAGGTCACGCGGCTGGCCGGCTGCACCAGGCCGGTGGCGGCCAGGTCGTCGGCATGCAGCATCACGCGTGGCGCGAAGCTGGTGAAGCCGGCGCCCCGGTCGGGTTCCAGCACGATCAGGCGGTCGATCGTGAAGCGCATGTCGCCCAGCATCAGGCCATCGCCCACGTTCAGTTGCAGCGCGTCGAGCAGGCTGGCGTCCACCCAGGCGGTGCCACGCGGCGGGCCATGCGTCACCGACTCCTGCGCGGCGTCGGCGGCGCGTTTCACGTGCAGCGTGCCCCGCAGCGGGTAGCCCGCGGGCACCGACTTCAGCGCCGCCAGCCGGGCTTCGCCGCCCTTGTCGTCCGGCGCGCGCGCCATGCTGGGAAAGCTGCTGCTGGCCACCACCTGCAGGCCCAGCGCACGCGCCTTGTCGGTGAAGCTCGCCGGCGCGGGCTGGTCGCTGGCCACGACGGCATCCCCACCCAGCATCTGGCGCGCATCGCGGGACAGGGCCGCGTCCAGCCGGTTGGCGAAGAAGCCCACCGCCGACAGCGCCGCCACCGCGAGCATCACCGCCACCATCAACAGCCGCAACTCACCGGCGCGAAAGTCGCGCCAGCCCTGGCGCCAGGCCAGCCCGAGGACCGACACATGCAAGCGTTCGCTGTTCATGGGGCGCCACGGTACACCACAGCCGGCTTGAACCCAGCGTGCAGTGGCTTTCAACGGCATGCCGGGGGTGGCGCTGCTGTAATGTCGGCATGAACACACTGCTGCCACCGGTCTTCGTCTCGCATGGCTCGCCGATGACGGCGCTGGAGCCCGGTGCGGCCGGTGCCTTCTTCACCCGGCTGGGGCCGGTGCTCGATGCCTGCGCGCAGCGGCCGCGCGCCATCGTCGCGGTGTCCGCCCATTCGCTGACCCGCGAGCCGGTGCTGCTGGCCGCCGCGCGGCACGACACGGTGCACGATTTCGGCGGCTTCCCGGAGGCGCTGTACCGCCTGCGCTACGACACCGCCGGGGCGCCCGCCCTGGCCGAGCGCGTGGCCGCGGCGGTGTCGGCGGCGGGCCTGCCCATCCATCGCGTGGACGAAGGCGGGCTGGACCATGGCATCTGGTCGCCGCTGCGTTTCATTTATCCCGAGGCCGACATCCCCGTGCTGCCGCTGGCCTTTCCGCCGGATTGGCGCCCGCAGCGCCTGTTCGCCCTGGGCGAGGCCCTGGCGCCGCTGGCGGCCGAGGGCGTGTGGGTGCTGGGCACCGGCAGCATCACGCACAACCTGCGCCTGCTGTTCGGCGCCAGCCGGCCGCCGCTGGACGCACCGGAAATCCCGGCCAGCGCCGCGTTCCGGGACTGGTTCGCCCAGCGCAGCGCGGCCGCCGACTGGGAGGCCCTGTTCGACTACCGCCGCCTGGCCCCGCAGGCGGTGCTGATGCACCCCACCGACGAGCACCTGCTGCCCTGGTACGTGGCGGCCGGCGCCGGCGGGCGCGGCACGGCGCCCGAACGCATCCACGCCAGCCTGACCTACGGCTGCCTGGGCATGGACGCCTATGCCTTCGGCCCGGCCGCGGCGGGGTTGAATGCAGCGCTGGCTGCGGCCGAGGCGCAACCGGCCTAGACTGCCGGCCCGCCAGACCCAAGCCCTCCCAATGAGCCACCCCACCCCGCTGAAGATCGATTTCGTCTCCGACGTGTCCTGCCCCTGGTGCGTGATCGGCCTGCAGGCGCTGGACGAGGCGCTGCGCCGGCTCGAGGGCACGGTGGCCGCCGAGTTGCACTTCCAGCCCTTCGAGCTGAACCCGCAGATGCCGCCCGAAGGCCAGGACATCGGCGAGCACCTGCAGCAGAAGTACGGCGCCACGCCCGAGCAGAGCGAGCGCAACCGCGAGGCCATCCGCGCCCGCGGCGCCGAGCTCGGCTTCGAGTTCCGCATGGACCGGCGCAGCCGCATCTACAACACCTTCGATGCGCACCGCCTGCTGCACTGGGCCGAGGGCGAAGGCCGGCAGGCCGCCTTGAAGCGCGCGCTCTTCAAGGCCTACTTCACCGACGGCCTGAACCCGGGCGACCCCGTGGTGCTGGAACGCCTGGCCGGCGAGGTGGGGCTGGATGCCGCCCGCGCCCGCGAGATCCTGGCCGGTGACGCGTTCGCGGCCGAGGTGCGCGAGGCCGAGCGGTTCTACACCGGGCACGGCATCCACGCGGTGCCCTCGGTGATCGTGAACGACCGGCACCTGATCCAGGGCGGCCAGCCGGCCGAGGTGTTCGAGCAGGCGCTGCGGCAGATCGCCACCGGGCAGGCGGCCTGAAGCGCCCTCAGCGCTGCGCCGGCAGCGTGCCCGTCACGCCCTGCACCAGCCAGTCCATGCTGGCGATCTGCGCGTCGTCCAGGGTGCCGGCGGCGAGCCGCGTCTTTCCGGTGTTATCCACCAACGGTGCCGTGAAGGGCTTGAAGCGTCCGTCGAGGATGGCCTGGCGCCGGGCTTCCAGCTCGGCCCGCAGCGCCGCCGGCACCGAGGGGTGGATGGCTGAGAGCTGCACCAACCCGTCCTTCATGCCGCCCCACACCGGCTTGCGCGCCCAGCGCCCGGCGATCACCGCCTGCGCCACCTGGGTGTAGTGGCCGCCCCAGTGGTGCGTCACCGCGGCGAGCTGAGCCTTGGGCGCGAACTTCGCCATGTCACTCTGGTAGGCCAGCACCAGCACGCCTTTTTCCTCGGCGGCCTGCGGCACCGCGGAGGAGCCGCTGTGGTTGGTCAGCACATCCGCCCCCTGGTTGATGAGCGAAAGCGCCGCCTCGCGCTCGCGTGCCGGATCGAACCAGGCGTTCAGCCACACCAGCTTCAGCTCCGCCCGCGGGTTGGCCGCGCGCAGGCCCAGCGCGAAGGCATTGACGCCCTGCACCACCTCGGGCACCGGGAAGCCGGCGACATAACCGGCGATGCCGCTCTTGCTGCTGCGCCCGGCCAGCCAGCCGGCGAGCCAGCGCGCCTCGTAATAGCGTGCGTTGTAGGTGTTGAGGTTGGGCGCGGTCTTGTAGCCACCGGCGTGCTCGAACTTCACCGCCGGGAATTCGGCCGCCACGCGCAGCGCGGGCTCCAGGTAGCCGAAGCTCGCCGCCACCACCAGGCCGCAACCCTGGGAGGCCAGGTCGCGCATCACGCGCTCGCTGTCGGCGCCTTCGGCCACCGCCTCGACGAAGCGGGTGCGCACCTGCTCGCCCAGCGCCGCCTGCAGGGCCTGGCGGCCCAGGTCGTGCTGGTGGCTCCAGCCCGCCTGGCCCACCGGGCTGGGGTAGACGAAGCAGGCCTGCAGCGGTGCAGCCGATGCCGCGTGCGCGGCGAGAACAAGCGCGGCCAGGGCGGCGCGCCTGAGGTTTTTGTGCATGGTTGTCCTCGACATGGCCCCGGGGTTGGAATGGAAAACGCCGGCTTCGGGGGCACGAAGCCGGCGTCATCGGGACCACCCGGCCGCTGCGAAGGTTCCGGCCGCCCCCTCGGGGGGCCGCGAACGACGTGAACTGGGGGGTCCCAGGCAGCGATTGTCGCCGAAGGCGGGTAAGCCCCAGGCTGGCACCGTGTTTGCAGGACCCTTTCCGGAATTAGCATTTGTGCACCAACAACAGGAGGCCCACGATGTCTCGTCTTTCCCTGACCACCCTGGCCCTGGCCGCGGCGCTGGCGATCCCGGCGGCGCAAGCCAAGACCCTGGTCTACTGCTCCGAAGGCTCGCCCGAGAACTTCACCCCCGCGCTCAACACCACCGGCACCAGCTTCGATGCCGCGCGCCCGGTGTACGACAAGCTCACCCAGTTCGCCCGCGGCTCCACGCAGGTGGAGCCCGGCCTGGCCGAGAGCTGGACCGTCTCGCCCGATGGCAAGGTGTTCACCTTCAAGCTGCGCAAGGGCATCAAGTTCCATTCGGGCGTGAACGGCTTCAAGCCCACGCGCGACTTCAACGCCGACGACGTGCTGTTCTCCTTCGAGCGCCAGTGGAAGGCCGACCATCCCTACGCCAAGGTGTCCGGCGGCAAGTACGACTACTTCGCCGACATGGGCCTGCCCGACGACCTGCAATCCATCGAGAAGGTGGACCCGCTCACCGTGCGCATCACGCTCAAGCGCGCCAACGTCACGATGCTGGCCAACCTGGCGATGGATTTCGCGAGCATCCACTCCGCCGAATATGCCGACATGCTGGCCAAGGCCAACAAGAAGGAGCAGCTCGACCAGTTCCCGGTGGGCACCGGGCCGTTCTCCTTCGTCACCTACCAGAAGGACGCGGTGATCCGCTTCAAGGCCAACAAGGACTACTGGGGCGAGAAGGCCCTGGTCGACGACCTGGTGTTCGCGATCACGCCAGACCCGACGGCCCGCTACAGCAAGCTCAAGGCCGGTGAATGCCACTTCGTGATCGCCCCGCGCCCGGCCGACCTGCCCGAGATGCAGAAGGACCCCAAGCTCACGGTGATCAACCAGCCCGGCCTGAACATCGCGTACTGGTCCTTCAACACGCTCAAGGCGCCGTTCGACAAGAAGGAAGTGCGGCAGGCCCTGACGATGGCGATCGACCGCGCCGCGATCATCAAGGACGTGTACCTGGGCGCCGGCCAGTCCGCGAAGAACCTGATCCCGCCCACGCTGTGGTCGTACAACGACGCGGTGAAGCCCTACCCGTTTGACGCGGCCAAGGCCAAGGAGCTGCTGGCCAAGGCGGGCGTGAAGACGCCGCTCGAGATCGACCTCTGGTACATGCCGGTGCAGCGGCCCTACAACCCGAACGCCAAGCGCATTGCCGAGATGATGCAGGCCGACCTGGCCAAGGTGGGCGTGAACGCCAAGCTCGTGACCTACGAGTGGGGTGAGTACCGCAAGCGCATGCAGCAGGGCGAGCACATGACCGGCATGCTGGGCTGGACGGGCGACAACGGCGACCCCGACAACTTCTTCTTCCTGCGCGGCTGCGACGCGGCCCGCCCCGGCGGCCAGAACCTGAGCAAGTGGTGCAACAAGGAATTCGACAGCCGGCTCGAAAAGGCCCGCACCATCGCCGACACCAAGGAGCGCAGCAAGCTCTACCAGGAGATGCAGCAGATCGAGCACGACGACGCACCCGACATGAAGATCGCCCACTCGGTGGTGTACGAGGCCATGCGCAAGGAAGTGACGGGCTACAAGCAAAGCCCCTTCGGTTCGCACCAGTTCAATGGGGTGGACCTGAAGTAGGCCCGACGGCGCCCGATGTGGTGCAGTGCACTACACTGCACCACATCACAGCCCGACAGGCCCCCCGCCATGAGCGCCACCAGCACCAAGGACAGCCAGGTCAGCATGCGGCTGCCGGGTGAGTTGAAGGCCCGCATCGAGACCTATGCGCAGATGACGGGCCGCAGCAAGAGCCATGTTGCGATGGAGGCCCTGGCCGACTACCTGGACTGGCGCATGCCCCAGGTGGCCGACCTGCAGCAGGCCGTCGCCGCCGCTGACCGGGGCGAATTCGCCAGCGACGCCGAGGTGCAAGCCGTGCTCGGCCGCCATGCCGGCGGCAAGGCCCGGGCCACCCCGCGCCGCCGGTGAAGCTGCGCTGGACGCGTCGCGCGCTGGCCGATCTGGAACGCCTGGCCGACCGCATTGCCGCCGACGACAAGCCCCAGGCCGCGCAGGCATTCGTCGATGCGCTGGTCCAGAAGGTCGGGCAGCTGGAAGAATTCCCGCTGCTCGGCCGCATCGGCGCCTATGAAGACACCCGCGAGCTGATCGTGCACCGCAACCACCTCGTCACCTACCGGCTGCGAGCCGACGAAGTGCAGCTGCTGCAGGTCTGGCATGTCGCGCGCCAGCGCCGGCGTTGAGGCTGCGCCACCGGCACCGCACCGATGTTCCGCTTCCTGCTGCGCCGCCTGGCGCTGACCATCCCGACCTTCATCGCGCTGATGTTCGTCACCTTCGTCGCGATCCGGCTGGTGCCGGGCGACCCGGTGGAGGTGCGGGTGGGCGAGCGCGGCATCAGCCCCGAGCGGCTGGCGATGTTCCGCCACGAACTGGGGCTGGACCAGCCGGTGTGGAAGCAGTTCCTCGACTATGCGTGGCAGCTGCTGCACGGCGACTTCGGCACTTCGCTGGCCACCAACCAGAAGGTGCTGACCGAGTTTGCCGCGCTGTTCCCGGCCACCATCGAGCTCTCGCTCGCGGGCATGCTGTTCGCGGTGCTGCTGGGCATCCCGGCCGGCACCATTGCCGCGGCGCGGCGCGGAACGTTCTTCGACCAGACGCTGATGGGCCTGTCGGTCACCGGCTATTCGATGCCCATCTTCTGGTGGGGCCTGCTGCTGATCATGTTCGTGGCCGAGCGCTGGGGACTGACGCCCGTGTCCGGCCGCATCGACCTGATCAAGTTCTACTTCGAGCCGGTCACCGGCTTCATGGTGGTGGATGCGTGGCTCTCGGGCCAGGCCGGCGCGGTGAAGGACGCGCTGCACCACCTGGTGCTGCCGGCCATCGTGCTGGGCACCATCCCGCTGGCGGTGATCGCGCGCATGACGCGCTCTGCCATGCTCGAGGTGTTGAGCGAAGACTACGTGCGCACCGCCCGCGCCAAGGGCCTGCCGGCCTGGCGCGTGGTGGGCCTGCATGCGCTGCGCAACGCGCTGATCCCGGTGGTCACGATCATCGGCCTGCAGGTGGGCACGCTGATGGCCGGCGCCGTGCTCACCGAAACCATCTTCTCGTGGCCGGGTGTGGGCAAGTGGCTGATCGAATCGATCTCGCGCCGCGACTACCCGGCGCTGCAGGGCGGCGTGATGCTGATCTCGTCGATCGTGATCGGCGTGAACCTGCTGGTCGACCTGACCTATGGCCTCATCAACCCCCGAATCAGGCACGCGTAAATGGCCGACGCCGCCCCACCCGACCAGACCCCGCTGCGCGCCTTCTGGGCCGCGTTCCGCGAGAACCGCGGCGCGCTGGCCGGCTTCGTCGTCGTGATGTTCATCGTCGCGCTGGCGATCCTGGCCGACCTCGTGGCGCCCTACTCGCCCACCGAGCAGTTCCGCGACGCGGTGCGCGCCGCGCCGATGTGGGCCGAGGGTGGCTCGTCGCGCTTCGTGCTGGGCACCGACAGCCTGGGGCGCGACATGCTCTCGCGGCTGATCCACGGCGCGCGCATCTCGCTGTTCATCGGCCTGGCGGTGATGGGGGTCTCGTTCGTCATCGGCGTGCTGCTGGGCCTGGCCTGCGTGTCCCTGGGCAATGCGGTGGACGTGGCGATCACGCGGCTGATGGACCTGATCATGGCCGTGCCCAGCCTGGTGCTGGCGATCCTGGTGGTCGCCGTGCTCGGGCCCAGCCTCACCAACACCATCGTGGCGGTCACCATCGTCTACCTGCCGCGCTATGTGCGGCTGGTGCGCGCCTCCGCGCTGGCCGAGCTGGGCAAGGACTACGTCATCGCCGCCAAGGTGGCCGGCGTCGGACCCTGGCGCCTGATGTTCGTGACGGTGCTGCCCAACTGCCTCTCGCCGCTGATCGTGCAGGCCGCGCTCGGCGTGTCGGACGCCATCCTCGAGGCCGCGGCGCTGGGCTTCCTGGGCCTGGGCGCGCAGCCGCCCACCGCCGAGTGGGGCACGATGCTGGCCGATGCACGCGAGTTCATCCGCTCCAACCCCTGGCTGGTGACGCTGCCGGGGCTGGCGATCCTGGTCACCGTGGTGTCGATCAACCTCGCGGGCGACGGTCTGCGCGACGCGCTCGACCCGAAGATGAGGCGGTCATGAGCCCCCCCCCGAAGCGCCTGCGGCGCCTCCCCCCCAGGGGGGCGACGCCAGCGGCCCGGCAAAGCCGGTTCCGCGGCGTCCGCTTGGCCGGCCTGCGCCGGGGCAACCTGCCATGACATCGCTGCTCGACATCCAGGGCCTCACGGTGCGCTTTGCCACCCGCGGCGGCGCGTTCACCGCGGTGGATGGCGTCGACATTTCGGTCGAGCCCAACGAGGTGCTGGCCATCGTCGGTGAATCGGGCTCGGGCAAATCGGTCGCGATGCTCGCGATCATGGGCCTGCTGCCGTGGACGGCCACCGTCACCGCCGAGCGCCTGGCCTTCGATGGGCGGGACCTGACGACGCTGACGCCCAAGCAGCGCCGGCAGCTCATCGGCCGCGACATTGCGATGGTGTTCCAGGAGCCGATGTCCTCGCTGAACCCCTGCTTCACCGTGGGCTACCAGGTCGGCGAGGCGCTGGCCATCCACATGAAGCTCGACCGCAAGGCACGCCGGCAGCGCGTGATCGAGCTGCTCGAGCAGGTGGGCATCCCGGATGCGGCGCGCCGCCTCACGGCCTTTCCGCACCAGCTCTCGGGCGGCATGTGCCAGCGCGTGATGATCGCGATGGCGCTGGCCTGCCAGCCGCGCCTGTTGATCGCCGACGAACCCACCACCGCGCTGGACGTCACGATCCAGGCGCAGATCCTCGACCTGCTGCTGGGCCTGCGCCAGCGCACCGGCATGGCGCTGGTGCTGATCACGCACGACCTGGGCGTGGTGGCCGAGACGGCCGACCGCGTGGTGGTGCAGTACGCCGGCCGGCAGGTGGAAACCGCCCGCGCGGCCGACCTGTTCGAAGACCCGCACCACCCCTACACCGCCGCACTGCTGGCCGCCTTGCCCGAGCATGCCCAGGGCCGGCAGCTCGCCGCCATTCCCGGGCTGGTGCCGGGCCAGTTCGACCGACCGCCGGGCTGCCTGTTCGCGCCGCGCTGTGCCCATGCGCAGCCCGCCTGCGAGCGTGCGCCGGCGCCCGCCGAGGCCGCGCTGGGCCGCGCGTTGTGCCACACGCCGCTGGTGCACGTCCGGCCGGTGGCGTTGCAGAAATGAACGCCGTCGTGCTCACCGCCGACAACCTGCACCGCCACTACGCGGTGCGGCGCGGCCTCTTCGCAGCACCAGCCACCGTGCGTGCGCTGGCCGGCGTGTCCTTCAGCGTGGCGGCCGGCCGCACACTGGCGGTGGTGGGCGAATCGGGCTGCGGCAAGAGCACGCTGGCGCGGCTGCTCACGATGGTGGAGCTGCCCACCGATGGCCGGCTGCTGATCGACGGCCAGGACGTGGTCGGTGCCGACGCCACCCACCGCAAGGCCTTGCGCCGCGCGGTGCAGATCGTGTTCCAGAACCCCTACGGCTCGCTGAACCCGCGCCAGACGGTGGGCGCGGCGCTGATGGAGCCGCTGCTCGTCAACGGTGAAGGCGATGCCACCTCGCGCGAGGCCGCCGCGCGCGAGATGCTGCGCCAGGTGGGCCTGCGGGACGAGCATTTCGGCCGTTACCCGCACATGTTCTCCGGCGGCCAGCGCCAGCGCATCGCGATCGCCCGCGCGCTGATGCTCAAGCCCCGCGTGCTGGTGCTGGACGAACCGGTGTCGGCGCTGGACGTGTCGATCCGCGCGCAGGTGCTGAACCTGCTGGTGGAACTGCAGCAGCGCCTGGGCGTGGCCTATGTCTTCATTTCGCACGACCTGGGCGTGGTGCGCCACGTGGCCGACGAGGTGGTGGTGATGTACCTGGGCCGCGTGGTCGAGCAGGGCCCGAGCGCGCAGGTCTTCGCGAACCCGCAACACCCCTACACGCAGGCGCTGCTCTCGGCCACGCCCACGGTGGACGCCGCCGCACGGCGCCAGCGCATCATCCTGCAGGGCGAGCTGCCCTCGCCGATCAACCCGCCCGGCGGCTGCGCCTTCCACACGCGTTGCCCCGAGGCCACCGCACGCTGCCGGGCCGAGATGCCCGCGCTGCTGCCCTTGGCCGATGACGCAGGCCGTTCAGTGGCCTGCCTGCTGCGCGCCACGCGCTGAGCGCAACGCCAGCACCGCCAGCCCCGCGCAGGGCAGCGACGCGGCCAGCCCCACCCATGCCGCGGCCGGCCAGCCCAGGCGCTCGGCAAACGCGGCCATCAACGGTGGACCCAGCAGCGAGCCCGAGGCACCGAACTGCGCGATCAGGCCGTTGGCACGCGCCATCTGCGCCATGCCACCGGCGCTGCGCGGCAGCTCGGCAAAGGCCAGGCCCGGGTACACACCCGACACGGCATTGAGCAGCACCGCCAGCCCCACCACGGCCCCGCCCTGTGGCGAACCGACGAACACACCGAACAGCAGCAGCGCCGGCAACAGCACGGCCACCAGCATCGGCCCGAGCGACCGGCCCGCGCGCCGCACCCACCAGGCCGCCACCCCGCTGCCCAGCAAGGTGGCCAGCGAGGCCAGCGCCGTCCAGCGCCCGGCCTCGGCCACGCTGAAGCCGGCTTGCGCATTCAGGTAGCTCGGCAGCAGGGCCAGCAGCCCCACCTCGAACAGCGTGTAGCAGCCAAAAGACGCGGCCAGGCACCAGGCCGCGAGTGGCAGGCGCGCACGGCCTCCAGCGGCCGAGCCGCCATCGGCCCGCGGCCCGGCGCTCGGCACAGGCGCGCTGCCCTCCGCGCGTGGCACCAGCACACAGGCCAGCAGCGCCAGCGCCGCCAGCACACCACCGGCGGCCGTGGCCATGCGCCAGCTGCTCAGCGCCGCCGCACCCGCCCAGGCCCAGGCGCCCAGCGCCAGCCCCACCGGCACGAAGCTGCTCCACAGCGCCAGCGCCACGCCGGTGCGTGCCGGCAGCGCGGCCAGCGCGATGAGCACCGGCGCGGTGACGATCACGCCCAGGTAGCCCAGGCTCTCCAGCAGCCGCCAGGCCAGCAGCGAGGGGGCGCCCTGGGCCATGGCGCCGCCCAGGCCGCCGGCGGCCAGGCAGAGCAGCGCACCCAGCAACGTGGGCCGCAGACCCCAGCGCGCGGCCAGCAGGCCGGCCACCGCGCCCAGCGTGGCGCCGCCAGCCTCCAGCAGCGAGACGGCCAAGGCCACCACCGGCAGTGCAAGCTGCAGTTCGGCCGCGATCAACGGCGCCAATGCCGAGAGCTTGCCCAGCTGCGCGGCGGCGAACACGCCGATCGCGTAGTAGCCGAGAATCGGCGCCCAGGGGCTGCGCATCATGCGGGGCCCCACCACCGCCCCGCCCGATGGACACCCTGCACATCCACTGCGACGACGCCCGCGCGATCGGCCGTTCGCTGCGCCGCTGGCGGACGCTGCAGCGCATCAAGCAGGCCCACGCGGGCGAGCTGCTGGGGGTGTCGCAGGCCACCGTCTCGCGCTGGGAAAGCGGCCAGCTGGCGCCCGATGCCGACGAGCAGCGACGCCTGCGCGCCTTGATGCAGGCGCGGCTGGACAGCGCGGCCGACCACGAGCTGGCGCGGCTGGTCAACCAGTCCGCCGCCGCGGTGCACCTGGTGTGCGACAGCACGCACCGGCTGCTGGCGATGTCTGCCGCTCGCGAACGCCAGTGCAGCCTGCCACGCAGCGCGCTGCTGGGCCGGTCGCTCTGGCGCTATGCCAGCGCCGAGATCGTGGCCGCCGAGGCGCGCCTGGGCGCGCTGGGCTGGTTCGAGCCCGATGCGCCGGCGCTGGAAATCCTCACCGGCGCCAACCTGCACACCGAGGTGGCCATCGAGCCCAGCCGCTGCCGCTGGGTGCGTTTCCAGCTGGCCGATGGCAGCCATGTGCGCCTGGTCGAAACCGTCGCGCGCTGGCCGGGCCCGGCCGCTCACGTCCAGGCGTCCAGCCAGGGCACCAGTTCGGCCAGCGTCCCGAGCTGAACGAAACGCGGGTGGCCCAGCGGCGCCTCGGCGGCCTCGTGGGCCCACACCAGCGGGTACGGGATCAGCGCCGCGTGGCTGCCCGCCTCCAGCGCCGGCAGGATGTCCGATCGCACCGAGTTGCCGGCCATCACCGCGGCCTCGGGTGCCGCGCCGTGTCGGCGGAACGCACGGCGGTAGGTGTCCGCCGTCTTCTCGCTGACGATCTCCACCCCCGAGAACAGGTCGCCCAGGCCCGAGGCCGCGAGCTTGCTTTCCTGGTGGAACAGGTCGCCCTTGGTCACCAGCAGCAGGGGTGCGCGCTCGGCCAGCGCCTCCAGTGCGGAGCGCACGCCGGGCAGCGGCTCGATCGGGTGGGTCATCAGCTCGCGCCCGGCGGCCATGATCTCGGCCAGCACCGTGGCCGGGGCGGCCGCGCCGCTGAGCTCGATGGCGGTTTCCATCATCGAGAGCGTGAAACCCTTGGCCCCGTAGCCATAGGTGCCCAGGTTGCGCCGCTCCACCGCGGCCAGGTGCTGTTCCACCTGCGCTGCTTCGGCCCAGGGCGCCAGCAGTTCATTGAACCGCTGGTGGGTCATGCGGAACAGGCTCTCGTTGTGCCAGAGCGTGTCGTCCGCGTCAAGCGCGATCAGGGTGGGCCGGGTCATGGCAGGCGGGCGTCGTCCAAGCGAGGCGCCAGCATATCGGCCCTGCCCGGCCGCCGCGTGAATATCGTATTCAGCGCACCCGGCGCGACAGCAGGCCCGCCATCTGCCGCACCAGCCACTTCGGCAGCGCGCGGCCGGCGATCGTGGCCGCGCGGTTCAGCACGCCGGCCACCTGCACCACCTCGCCGCGCATGCAGGCGGCAAAGCCTTCGGCGGCGACCTGGTTCACGTCGCTGATCAGCGCCGCCGGGATCTGTGCGATCTGGCTGTTCGCCGCCGCGGCCTGCTCGAACATCGGCGTCGCGGTGAAGCCGGGACACAAGGCCGTGATCGTGACGCCGCTGCCGCGCAGTTCCTCGGACAGCGATTCGGTCAGCGACAGCACATAGGCCTTGGTGGCCGCGTAAGTGGCCAGCGAGGGCACCGGCTGGAACGCGGCGATCGAGGCCACGTTGAGCACCCGGCCGCGGCCGCGGCGCTTCATCCCGGGCAGGAAGGCGGCGAGCATCGCCGTCAAGGCCGTGACGTTGAGGTCGATCATCGTGTGGTGGTCCTGCGCCGGCGCGTCGATGAAGTCGCGCTGCAGCATCACGCCCGCGTTGTTGACCAGCACGTCCACCGTGATGCGGCGGCGCTTCACCGCCGCCGCCAGCTTTGGCACCGCGCCGGGTTCGGTCAGGTCGGCGCCGAGCACAACCACCTTCACGCCATGCGCGGCGCGCAGCTCGCGCGCCAGCGCCTCGAGCTTCTCGGTGCGCCGCGCCACCAGCACCAGCGCCATGCCGGCACTGGCAAAGCAGCCGGCCAGGGCCTCGCCGATGCCGGATGAAGCGCCTGTGATCAGCGCGGTCTCGGGGGTTGCGGTTTCGCTCATGTCGACGCCTCGGGTTCGGGGCCGGCCAGCACGCGGATGCGGGTGCCGGTGAGGGCCACCACCTGGCCGGCGCGGATCTGGGCGGTCTTGCGCAACTCGTCGCGCCCGTCCACCTGCACGCGGCCCTCCACCACCAGTTGCCGCGCCTGGCCGCCGCTGGGGGCCAGGCCGGTGGCCTTGAGCAGGCGGTCCAGCGTGATGCTGTCACCGCGCAGGTAGAAGTCGATCTGTTGCATGCGGCCTGGCCGGTGGTGGAAGGCGGCCATTGTGCGGCCAACCACCCGCCAGACGCCTGCACCGGATCAAGCCGCTGGGCCCCGGTTCTTGGGCATCATCGGCCGATGTTCAGCTTGCGCATCGTCCCGGGCGGCCAGTGCCTGCCCGTCGGCCCCGATCAAACCCTGCTGCAAGCCGCGCTGGCGGCGGGCGTGGCGATGCGCAGTTCCTGCCGCAACGGCACCTGCCGCACCTGCCTGTGCGTGCTGGTGGAGGGCCGCATCCACTACCGCATCGAATGGCCGGGCCTGCTGGCCGAGGAAAAGCGCGCCGGGCTGGTGCTGCCCTGCGTGGCCTACCCCGACAGCGACGTGGTCATCCGGCTCGGCGGCTGACAGCAATCATTCTTTGCACAGGGGTCGGCGACGTTCTGGCAGGATGAGCCAGGCCTTTCCTGTTGGAGGTGTCCCATGCGAGTAACCCTGATGCTTCTTGCCTGCCTGGCCGCGGCAGGCGCCTCGGCCGGCACGGTGGAGGTGCGTTTCATCGAGCCCGACAAGTTCACCGACGCGCGTGACAACCTGCTGCGCCGCGACGAGGTGCTCGACGCCCTGGCCCAGCACTTCAAGCAACTCGGCGGCGCCCGCCTGCCCGCGCAGCAGACGCTGCAGGTCGAGGTGCTGGACGTTGACCTGGCCGGCGACGTGTTCCCGCGCGTCGCGGTGCACGATGTGCGCGTGATGCGCGGCCGGGCCGATTGGCCCCGCATGCACCTGCGCTACACGCTGCGCGAGGGCGATCGTGAACTGCAGCGCGGCGAAGCCCAGCTTGCCGACATGGCCTACCAGCAATCGAGCCTGTCGCCACGGCACAGCGGGCCCTACGGCTACGAGCGGCGCATGCTGGACCGCTGGTTCCGCGAAACCTTCGCCGCGCCGCACTGAGCGGTGGGCGGCGCCCGCGCCCCGCGGGGCTCAGGCGCGGCGGCGTGCCTTGCGCGTGGCCGCGGCCTGCAGCGCCTCGTGCAGCGCCAGGTACTCCTGCGTCAGCTTGTGGCGGGCGTCCAGGTGGATCATCGGCAGGGCCGCGTCGTGTGATTCCTTGATGCGCACGCTGGCGCTCAGGTAGGGCTCGAGCACCGGCAGGCCTTCGTCAATGAGTTCCTGCACCAGCCGCTGCGGCAGCTTGGCGCGCGGCTGGAACTGGTTCACCACGATGCCGGCCACCTGCAGCGCGCGGTTGTGGTCGGCCTGGATCTCCTGCACGCTCTCCAGCAGCGCGTAGAGCGCACGGCGCGAGAAGTCGTCGCAGTCAAACGGGATCAGGCAGCCCTCGGCCGCGATCAGTGCCGAGCGGGTGTAGAAGTTCAGCGCCGGCGGCGTGTCGATGTAGATGCGGTCATAGCGCCCATCCAGCTCGGCCAGCGCATCCCGCAGTTTGTAGATCTTGTAGCGTGATTCGAGCTTGCCGTGCAGTTCGTCCAGCTGCGGGCTGGAGGGCAGCAGGTGCAACTGCTCGAACGGCGTTTCGGCGATGAACTCTTCGGTGGCCTTCGCGCGCAGCGTGAACTTCAGCGTCTGGTCGAAGAACTCGGCCAGCGTGTCGCGCGCCTCGTCGGCCGCCGCGCCCAGCAGGTAGCGGGTGGAGTTGCCCTGCGGGTCGAGGTCGACCACCAGCGTGCGCAGCCCCTGGCTCGCGCTGATGGCCGCGAGGTTGCAGGTGATCGTCGACTTGCCGACACCACCCTTCTGGTTGAACACGACGGTGCGCATGGGTTGCCTCGCGAATGCGGCCAGGATCGGCCCGGACGGAATTATGCTGCGACGCAGCATGCATGAATGTCGCGGAAATTTGATTTAGCCCGCAAAGACGCGGCTTCTCGGCCCTTGCAGCGGGCGCACTTGCCTCCACAATGCAAAGCATCCCAGGCGACAAACCGACCGCACCAATGGGCGGAACACCGGAACCCGTCACCGGCGCCGAGGTCCGGTCACCGCATCGCAGATGCAGTGTCCGAGGCACCAGGGCCACCCTTTGCAGGTGGCCCTTTTGCTTTGGCGCTTTGTGCGTCAGCTGGTGATGGGGCTACGCGCCGATGGCCAAGTTGAGCAACTGCGCGGGTTGCTGAGGACTTCGAGGCGTTCGGTCCAACGCGCGGAACCAACCGAGGTAGTTCTCCAGGTAGGCGGTGGCG
>JACRAZ010000037.1 GCA_016213205.1 Burkholderiales bacterium | reverse complement strand
CGCGCTTGATGCTGCCGGTGCGGCGGATGTCCAGGCGCACCGACGAATAGAACTTCAGTGCATTGCCGCCGGTGGTGGTTTCGGGGTTGCCGAACATCACGCCGATCTTCATGCGGATCTGGTTGATGAAGATGACCATGCAGTTGGTCTTCTTGATCGTGGCGGTCAGCTTGCGCAGCGCCTGGCTCATCAGCCGGGCCTGCAGCCCGGGCAGCGAATCGCCCATCTCGCCTTCGAGTTCGGCCTTCGGGGTGAGGGCGGCCACCGAGTCGATGATGACCAGGTCCACCGAGCCCGAGCGCACCAGGGCATCGACGATCTCGAGGGCCTGTTCGCCGGTGTCGGGCTGGCTGATCAGCAGCTCCTGCAGGTTGACGCCCAGCTTCTGCGCGTAGCCGGTGTCCAGCGCGTGCTCGGCATCGATGAAGGCGCAGGTGCCGCCGACCTTCTGCATTTCGGCCACCACCTGCAGCGTGAGCGTGGTCTTGCCCGAAGACTCGGGGCCGTAGATCTCGACCACCCGGCCGCGCGGCAGGCCGCCGACGCCCAGCGCGATGTCCAGACCCAGCGAGCCGGTGGAGACCACCTCGATGGCTTCGACCACCTCGCCATCCCCCAGGCGCATGATCGAGCCCTTGCCGAACTGCTTTTCAATTTGCGCCAGCGCGGCTTGCAGGGCCTTGGCCTTTTCGGTGTTCAGCGACTTGACGGGTGCATCCATGGGGCTCTCCTCGGGTTGCGCGGACTATATGCCAGAAGCTGGATGTTTGTACAGTGGCTCGCGGGCCGTGGCTCGGGTGGATGCCGGGGCACGTCGCGGGGGTGAACTGCCTAGAATCGGGCGCACCAGGGCACGCCAGCCCAGCAGCACGGCCCCCTGGCCGAGGCCAAGAAGCACCAGGAGACAGACATGCGGATTCTGATCGCCGAAGATGACCAGGTGCTGGCCGACGGACTGTTGCGCTCGTTGCGCGCCTCGGGCTACGCGGTGGACCAGGTGGGCAGCGGCAGCGAGGCCGATGCGGCGCTGTCATCACACGAGTTCGACCTCGTGATCCTCGACCTGGGCCTGCCGAAGATGCATGGCTTCGAGGTGCTGCGCAAGCTGCGCGCCCGTGGCTCGTCGATGCCGGTGCTCATCCTTACCGCGGCGGATTCGGTCGAGCAGCGCGTCAAGGGCCTGGACCTGGGGGCCGACGACTACATGGCCAAGCCCTTCTCGCTGCAGGAACTGGAAGCGCGGGTGCGGGCGCTGACGCGGCGCGGCCTGGGCACCGCCTCCAGCGTGATCAAGCACGGGCCGTTGACCTTCGACGCCACCGGCCGCGTGGCCTACATCAGCGACCAGATGATCGAACTCTCGGCGCGTGAGCTGAGCCTGCTCGAGGTGCTGCTGCAGCGCGCCGGCCGCCTGGTGAGCAAGGACCAGCTCGTGGACCGCCTGTGCGAGTGGGGCGAAGAGGTGAGCAACAACGCGATCGAGGTCTACATCCACCGGCTGCGCAAGAAGATCGAGCAGGGCCCGATCCGCATCGCCACCGTGCGCGGGCTCGGCTACTGCCTGGAGAAGATCCAGTCATGAATCCGGCGGCCGCGCGGCGGCCGAGGCCCCGATGAGCCATCACGAGCAGCGTTCGCTGTTCGGCGAGATCCTCGACTGGATGCTCGCCCCGCTGCTGCTGCTGTGGCCAATGAGCGTGGCGCTGACCTGGCTGGTGGCGCAGGGCATCGCCAACCGGCCCTTCGATCGCGACCTGGCCGAGATGGCGCGCACCATCGCGCGCCAGGTGGTGGTGGAGCCGGGCACGCCCGGTCGGCTGTCGCGCATCCGGCTGCGGCTGCCGGAGGTGGCCACCGAAGTGCTGCGCGCCGACGATGCCGATCGCGTGTTCTTCCAGGTGCTGGGCGCGCGGGGCGAATTCGTGGCCGGCGACCGCGAGCTGCCGGTGCCCGAAGAAGCGCCCGCACCGCCGCAGGAGCTGCGCTACCGCGACGACGACGTGCAATCCGATGCGGTGCGCGTGGCCTACGTGTGGCTGGCGGCCACCGGCGTGCCGGGCGAACAGCCGCCGCTGGTGCAGGTGGCCGAGACGCTGGACAAGCGCTCGCGCCTGGCCACCGAGATCATCAAGGGCGTGATCGTGCCGCAGTTCGTGGTGCTGCCGCTGGCGGTGCTGCTGGTGTGGTTCGCGCTGGCGCGTGGCATCAAGCCGCTGAACGAGCTGCAGCAGCGCATCCGCCGCCGCGAAAGCCACGACCTGAGCCCGCTCGAGGAGCGCGACGTGCCCGAGGAAGTGGCGCCGCTGGTGGGCTCGATCAACGAACTGCTCTCGCGGCTGGACCGCTCGATGAGCTCGCAGAAGCACTTCCTGGCCGATGCGGCGCACCAGCTGAAGACCCCGCTGGCGGGCCTGCGCATGCAGGCCGAGCTGGCGCAACGCGAGATCGATGCCGGTGAGCAGGACCCGAAGGCGCTGAAGCGCTCGCTGCAGCACATCGCGCATGCCAGCGAACGCGCGGCGCACATGGTGAACCAGCTGCTGGCGATGGCGCGCGCCGAGGACAAGGAAAGCGCACGCCACGAACAGGAGGTGAACCTGCCCCGGCTGGCGCGCGAGACGGTGCGCGACTTCGTGCCCAAGGCGATGGACAAGCGCATCGACATCGGCTACGAAGGCCCGGACGAAGACCATCCCCTGCATGGCCGGCTGATGGGCCAGCCCTTGCTGGTGCGCGAGCTGATCCGCAACCTGGTGGACAACGCGCTGCAGTACACGCCCGGCGGCGGAACGGTGACGGTGCGGGTGATGGACGACCCCTTCGGCCAGGTGGTGGTGCTGCAGGTGGAGGACACCGGACCCGGCATCCCCGAGGCCGAACACGAGCTGGTGTTCCGGCCCTTCTACCGCGCGCTCGGCACCAATGTCGACGGCAGCGGCCTGGGGCTGGCCATCGTGCGCGAGATCGTGCAGCTGCACCGCGCCGAGATCTCGATCGCCGACGCCCGCCCGCGCGGCAGCGCGGCGCTGCAGGGCCTGGGTCCGGGCGCCCTGTTCACGGTGCGGTTCGCGCTGGTTCAGCGCGGCGACGAGCCCCAGACGCCGGCCACGTAGCGCAGCAGGCTCGCGTCGTCCAGCCCGGCGCAGCCCGCGTCACAGGCGGCGCGGAACATCGCCGCGGCCTGGGCGCCGAGCACCGGCTCCGCGCCGATGGCCTGGGCCATGGCCAGCGCGAGCGCCGAGTCCTTGGCCAGCAGCGTGGTGTGGGCACGTGGGCTCAGGTCGCCGGCCAGCGCGCGCGCCATGCGGTCGCTGCCGATCCAGCTCTGGCCGCTGGACTGCTCGATCACCGCCAGCGTGCGCGCCGCATCCAGCCCCAGCCGCTGCGCCAGCGCCAGCGCCTCGGCGGCCGCGGCCAGGTTGGTGGCAGCCAGCAGGTTGTTCACGAGCTTGGTGCGCGCACCGTCACCCACCCGCGGGCCGATGCGGAACAGGTGCGTGCTGATGTCGACCAGCACGGGCTCGTAACGCTCGAAAAGTGCGTCCTCGCCGGCCACCATCAGGCTCATCGTGCCGTCGCGCGCGCGTTGCGGCCCGCCGGACATCGGCGCTTCGAGGCAGCCGATGCCGTGTGCCGCCAGGCCGGCGGCGGCCCGCTCCACGTCGGCCGGGCCGATGGTGGGGCACAGCAGCACCGCTGCGGGGCGGTTCGCGGCGTGCACCACCCCGCGCGTGCCGAACAGCACCTCGTGCGTCTGCGCGGCATCCACCACCACCACCGCCACCAGCTCGCAGGCCGTGGCCAGCGTCGCCGCATCGGGTGCAGGGCAGGCCCCGGCCGCCGCCGCCAGGGCTTCGCGCTCGGCCCGCAGGTCGTGCACCGTGACGGCGTGGCCGGCGTCCAGCAGGCGCAGCGCCAGCCCCAGGCCCATGTTGCCGACACCGATCACCCCGACCGAGGTTTGCATGGCGCGCCGCCGTGATCAGCGTTGCATCAGCCCGCGGCTGCGGGCAATCGACATCAGGATGCCCAAGGCCAGGCCCAGCGTCACCATCGCGGTGCCGCCGTAGCTGACGAAGGGCAGCGGAATGCCCACCACCGGCAGGATGCCGCTGACCATGCCCATGTTGACGAAGGCGTAGGTGAAGAAGCTCAGCGAGATCGCGCCGGCCAGCAGGCGGGTGAAGGCGGTGGGCGCCTGCGCCGCGATCAGCAGGCCGCGCAGGATCACGAAAGTGAAGCTCACCAGCAGCGCGGCGGCGCCGAGCAGGCCGAATTCCTCCGCGTAGGCTGCGAAGATGAAGTCGGTGGTGCGCTCGGGGATGAACTCCAGGTGCGTCTGCGTGCCGGCCATGAAGCCCTTGCCGGTGAGGCCACCGGAGCCGATGGCGATCATGCCCTGGATGATGTGGAAGCCCTTGCCCAGCGGATCGGTCGTCGGGTCGAGCAGGGTGCAGATGCGGTGCTTCTGGTACTCGCGCAGCAGCGGCCACGCGACATCGGGCTCGCAGATGCGGTCGGCGCTGATCACCACCGCCGCGAGCGCCAGGCCCGCGGCCAGCAGGGCCGGCACGATCAGCTTCCAGGACAAGCCGGCAAAGAAGATCACGTACAGGCCGGCCGAGAGGATCAGGATCGCCGTGCCCAGGTCGGGCTGTTTCACCACCAGGCCCACCGGCACCAGCAGCAGCAGGCCGGCGATCGCGAAGTCCAGCACCCGCAACTGGCCCTCGCGCTTCTGGAACCACCAGGCCAGCATCAGTGGCATCGCGAGCTTCAGGATCTCGCTGGGCTGGATCACCACGCCCACGTTGAGCCAGCGTGTCGCGCCCTTCTTGGTGATGCCGAACAGCGCGGTGGCCACCAGCAGCGCCACGCCCAGCGTGTACAGCGGCACGGCCAGGCGCATCAGCTTCTGCGGGCTGATCTGCGCCACCGCGAACATCACCACGAAGGCCAGGGCCATGTTGCGGGCGTGATCGACGAAGCGCGTGCCGTGGTCGAACCCGGCCGAGTACATGATCGTCAGGCCGATCGTGCACAGCACCAGCAGGCCGCCGGCCAGCGGGCCGTCGAACACCGCCAGCACCGGCCGCAGGCGCTGCCACAGCGAGGGGCGTTCGCCCACGGCGATCATCGGGCTGCTCCCGCGGGGGCCGAGGCGGCGGCCCGGGCCGCCGCTGCCGAGCCCGCGGCGGCGGGGGCCAGGGCGGCTGCCGGCATCGACGCCGCCACCGCTGCCAGCGCGACGGGCAGGCGCTGCGCCACCGGCAGCGGCGGCTTCAACGGTGCGGTGGCCTGGCCCTGCTGCACGGCGGCGATGTCCTCGTCGGTGGGGTACAGGCCCTGCAGCCAGTAGTCGAACACGCGCCGCACGATCGGCGCGGCCGACTGGGCGCCGAAGCCGGCGTTCTCGACCACCAATGCCACCGCGATGCGCGGGTTGTCGGCGGGCGCATAGGCCGTGTACAGCGCATGGTCGCGCAGGTGCTCGGCCATCTTGGCGGCGTTGTACTTCTCGTTCTGCTTGATGCCCACCACCTGCGCGGTGCCGGTCTTGCCGGCCGCCACGTAGCCGGCGCCGCGGAAGGCCGAGGCCGAGGTGCCCTCGATGTTCACCCCCACCAGCGCATGGCGGACCACGGCCAGGTGCTCCGGCTTGATCGCCACCGGCGGCAGCGGCTGCGTGCCCACCGGCCGGCGCTGGCCGCTGACCACATCGAGCACCTCCTTCACCAGGTGCGGCTTGTGGCGTTCACCGCCGGCGGCCAACGTGGCGGTGGCCTGCGCGAGCTGCAGGATCGTGAAGCTGTTGTAGCCCTGGCCGATGCCCAGCGAGATGGTCTCCCCGGCATACCAGCGCTGCTGCTCGGGTTTGCGGTAGGCGCGGCGCTTCCAGTCGGTGGACGGCAGGATGCCGCGCACCTCGCCTTCGAGGTCGATGCCGGTGAGCTGGCCGAAGCCGAAGGGCGCCAGGTGCTGCGCCATCACGTCCACCCCCAGCTCGTTGGCGAGCAGGTAGTAGTAGGTGTCGCAGCTCTGCACGATCGAGCGGTACATGTCCACCATGCCGTGGCCGCCCTCCTTGTCGTCGCGGAACTTGTGGTTGCCGAACCAGAAGTAGCCGGGGTCGGAGATCGCCTGCTGCGGCGTGCGCTTGCCGGTGGCCAGGCCCACCAGCGCCATGAAGGGCTTGTAGGTCGAGCCCGGCGGGTAGGTGCCGCGCAGCGCGCGGTTGAGCAGCGGCTTGTCGATCGATTCGTTCAGCTCGCGCCAGCTGTCGGCGTCGATGCCATCGACGAATAGGTTGGGGTCGAAGGTGGGCTTGCTGACGAAGGCGAGCAGCTCGCCCGAGCGCGGGACGATCGCGACCAGCGCGCCACGCCGATCGCCGTAAAGCTGCTCGACGAGCTGCTGCAGCTTCATGTCCACCGACAGCACCAGCGTGTTGCCCGGCGTCGCGGCGTGGCTGCGCAGGCGGCGCACCGCGCGGCCGCCGGCGCTGGTCTCGATCTCCTCGAACCCCGTGACGCCGTGCAGCTCGCGCTCGTAGCTCTGCTCCAGGCCGAGCTTGCCGATGTAGTCGGTGCCCTTGTAGTTGGCCTGAGCGTCGTCGTCCCATTCCTCCATCGCCTGCTTCTCGGCGGTGTTGATGCGGCCGATGTAGCCCAGCAGGTGGCTGGCGGACTCACCCGCGGGGTAGTTGCGGAACAGGCGCGCGCGCACGTCCACGCCGGGAAAGCGGAAGCGCTGGGCCATGAAGCGGGCCACTTCCTCGTCGGTGAGCTTGGTGCGGATCGGCAGCGATTCGAAGCTCTTGCTCTCGTCCAGCAGCCGCTTGAAGCGGCGGCGGTCGCGCGGCTGGATGTCCAGCACCTGGGACAGCGCGTCGATCGTCGGCTCGAGCTCGCTCTCCACCTTCGAGGGCGTGATCTCCAGCGTGTAGGCCGAGTAGTTGGTGGCCAGCACCACGCCATTGCGGTCGACGATCAGGCCGCGGTTGGGCACGATCGGCACCACCGAGATGCGGTTTGCCTCGGCCTGGGTGGACAGGTCCTCGTAGCGGAACACCTGCAGCCACACCAGCCGCGCGGCCAGCAGCCCGAAGGCCAGCAGCACGAACAGCGCCGCGGCCAGCAGCCGGCCGCGAAAGCGGCTGAGCTCGCGTTCGAGGTTGCGGATCTCGGTCATGGGCAGCGCCTACAGCGGGCGGTTCTCGTCGGGGTCGGGTGCGCGGCGCTGCGGCGCGAGCAGCAGCCACACCACCACCGGCCACAGCAGGGCCTCGAACACCGGCGCCAGCATCACCGACCAGCCGGGGAACATGCCACCGACGATCAGCCGCGCGGCCAGCGAGACCGCATGCGCGGCCAGGAACAGCGGAAAGATCTGCACCGCCTGCTCGGGCACCGAGAACCACAGCAGCCGCCGGTGGATGGTGATCGCGAAGTAGGCCAGCATCGTGTAGGCCAGCGCGTGCTGGCCCAGCACCGCGCCCTCGTGCACGTCCATCACCAGCCCGAACACGAAACCCAGGCCCACCCCCACGCGGTGGGGCTGGTGCACGATCCAGAACACCAGCACCAGCGCCAGCAGGTCGGGCGAGGCCGGGTGGCGCCCGACCGGCAGCATTTCCAGCGCCAGTGCCAGCAGCAGCGACAGGCCGATGAACAGCGGGTTCACCGGCAGCAGCAGCTGGTCCGAGCCGCGCGGCATGATCATCGCGGGGCTCCCACGGTGCCGGGTGAGCTCACTTCTTCGCCCCCTTGCCCTTGGCCGCCTTGGCCGGCTCGGCGGGCGCTTCGGGCAGCGGCGGCAGCTGCACCGACAGCGGCTCCAGCACCAGCACGTGGCGCACGCCGTCGATCGGCGCGGCCGGCACCAGCAGGATGCGCGCGAAGCCGGAGTCCACCTTGCGCTCGACCTGCGCCACCCGCGCCACCGCCAGCCCGGGCGGGTAGACACCATCGACACCGCTGGTGCTGAGCGCGTCGCCCACCTGCACGTCGGCGTTGCCGGCCATGTAGCGCAGCTCCAGCCCGGCGCGGCCCTGCGCATCGGTGCCGCCGAAGGCCGCGCTGCGCTGCTGCGTGCGGCTGTTGAGCACGGGGATGGCCGCATCCTTGTCGGTCAGCAGCGTGACGATGGCGTTCAGCGGGTACACGCGCGTCACCTGGCCCAGCACGCCGGCCTCGTTGATCACCGGGGCGCCCAGCACCACGCCATGGGTGGTGCCGCGGTCGATGAAGACCTTGCGCGAATACGGGTCGGCCGCCTCGTACAGGACCTCGGCCGAGACCGACTTCACCTGCAGGGCCGGGCGCAGCTCCAGCAGCGCGCGCAGCCGGGCGTTCTCGGCCGCGAGCCGCTCGCCGCGCGAGGCGCGCTCGGCCTGGTCGGCGAGCTTGGCGCGCAGTTCGTCCCGTGCGCCGATTGCCTGTTGCAGGCCCTGCAGGTACTCGCGCCCGCCGGCGGCCACGGCCACCGGGGCCATCAGCACGCGCTGCACCGGCAGCAGCGCGGTGGCCAGCGCGGCACGCAGGGGCTGGGTGAGCTTGAAGCGGCTGTCGGCCGCCATCAGGAAGACTGCCAGCGCCGAGCACAGCGCCAGCTTGGTCAGCGCGGGCGTGCCCTGCCGGAAGAACGGCGGCGGGGTGCGGTCAAGGGTGCCCAGTGGCATGGCAGTCACCGCATTGCAAGGGCGCCCGGCAGGGCGCCCTCAGCTGCTCACTCCGAGGTAAAGATGCTGCCCAGGCGTTCCATGCGCTCGAGCGCCATGCCGCAGCCACGCACCACGCAGGTCAGCGGGTCCTCGGCCACCAGCACCGGCAGGCCGGTTTCCTCGGCCAGCAGGCGGTCGAGGTCGCGCAGCAGCGCGCCGCCGCCGGTGAGCATCATGCCGCGCTCGGCGATGTCGGCACCCAGCTCGGGCGGGGTCTGCTCGAGCGCGTTCTTCACGCTGGAGACGATCTGGTTCAGCGGGTCGGTCAGCGCCTCGAGGATCTCGTTGCTGCTGATCGTGAAGCTGCGCGGCACGCCCTCGCTGAGGTTGCGGCCTTTGACTTCCATTTCCTTCACTTCGCTGCCGGGGAAGGCCGAGCCGATGCTCTTCTTGATGGCCTCGGCCGTGGGCTCGCCGATCAGCATGCCGTAGTTGCGGCGGATGTAGTTGATGATGGCTTCGTCAAACTTGTCGCCGCCCACCCGCACGCTGCCCTTGTAGACCATGCCGCCCAGCGAGATGACGCCCACCTCGGTGGTGCCGCCGCCGATGTCGACCACCATCGAGCCCGAGGCCTCCGAGACCGGCAGCCCCGCGCCGATGGCCGCGGCCATCGGCTCTTCGATCAGGTAGACCTCGCTGGCGCCGGCGCCCAGCGCCGATTCGCGGATGGCGCGGCGCTCCACCTGGGTGGAGCCGCAGGGCACGCAGATGATGATGCGCGGGCTCGGGCGCAGCACCGAGCGCGGATGGACCATCTTGATGAACTGCTTGAGCATCTGCTCGGTGACGGTGAAGTCGGCGATCACGCCGTCCTTCATCGGCCGGATGGCCTCGATGTTGCCCGGCACCTTGCCCAGCATGGCCTTGGCTTCCTTGCCGACGGCCTGGATGGTTTTCTTGCCTTGGGGGCCGCCTTCGTGGCGGATGGAGACGACCGAGGGCTCGTCGAGCACGATGCCTTTGCCACGCACATAGATCAGCGTGTTGGCGGTGCCGAGGTCGATGGCCAGGTCGGTGGAAAAGTAGCGACGCAGGGATCCGAACATGGGAAGCGGGGAAGGCGGACAGCGCGTCTGGTGCGCGCGCGGCCGCCGCAAGGCGCGGCGGGATGGTTGATTCGGGGAATTCGGGGCCACTGCGCCGGGGCTGGCAGCAGCAGCTGGATAGCCGGCGATAATACCCGATCACCCTCGGGTTTCCGCTCCAGGAAACCCGCTGCAGGACGTAACGCCCGATGGCCCTGACCCCTTCCGACGTGAGCCGCATCGCGCACCTGGCGCGGCTCGCCCTCTCCCCCGCCGAAGAGCCGGTGATGCTGGCGCAGCTCAACGGCTTCTTCTCCATCGTCGAACAGATGAGCGCGGTCGACACCTCGGGTGTCGAGCCCCTGTACACGCCGCTGTCGGCCGTGCAGCAGGTGGCGCTGCGCCTGCGTGAGGACGTGGTCACCGAGACCAACCAGCGCGAGGCCAACCAGCGCAGCGCGCCGGCGCTGGAAGAGGGCCTCTTTCTCGTGCCGCGGGTGATCGAATGACATCGCCGCACGACATGGGCGTGGCCGAGTTGGGCCGCGCACTCGACGCCCGGGCGTTGTCCAGCCGCGAGCTGACGCAACACCTGCTGGCGCGGGTTGACACCCGGTCATCGCTGGGCGCCTTCCTGCACGTGGACGCCGAGGCCGCGCTGGCCGCGGCGGCCGAGGCCGACGCCCGCCGCGCGGCTGGCGAGGCCGGCGCGCTGCTGGGCGTGCCGCTGGCGCACAAGGACATCTTCGTCACCGCCGACGCGCCCACCACCGCCGGCTCGCAGATGCTGGCCGGCTACCGCAGCCCCTTCGATGCCACCGTGGTGGCACGGCTGAAGGCGGCCGGCACGGTGAGCCTGGGCAAGCTCAACTGCGACGAGTTCGCGATGGGCTCGGCCAACGAGAACTCGGCCTTCGGCCCGGTGCGCAACCCCTGGGACCCGGCCCGCGTGCCCGGCGGCTCCTCCGGCGGCTCGGCCGCCGCGGTGGCCGCGCGCCTGGTGCCCGCCGCCACCGGCACCGACACCGGCGGCTCGATCCGCCAGCCCGCCAGCTTCACCGGCACCACCGGCATCAAGCCCACCTACGGCGTGTGCTCGCGCTACGGCATGATCGCCTTCGCGTCCAGCCTGGACCAGGCCGGCCCGATCGCCCGCTCGGCCGAGGATTGCGCGCTCCTGCTGTCGGCGATGAGCGGCTTCGACGAGCGCGACGCCACCAGCGCCCAGCGCCCGCCGCAGGACTTCCATGCGCAGATGCTCGCCGCACGCCCGGGCGCCAGCGCCGCGCGTCCGCTCGAGGGCCTGCGCATCGGCCTGCCGAGGGAGTTCTTCCCCGCCGGCCTGGCGGCCGACGTGGCGGGCATCGTGCGCGCCGCGCTGGCCGAGCTGGAAACGCTGGGCGCCACGCTGGTGGACGTGAGCCTGCCGCGCACCGAGCTCTCGATCCCGGTGTACTACATCATCGCGCCGGCCGAGGCCAGCTCGAACCTCAGCCGCTTCGACGGCGTGAAGTTCGGCCACCGTGCCGCCCAGTACGCCGACCTGCTGGACATGTACAAGCGCACCCGGGCCGAGGGCTTCGGCCCCGAGGTGAAGCGCCGCATCATGATCGGCACCTACGTGCTCAGCCACGGCTACTACGACGCCTACTACCTGCAGGCCCAGAAGCTGCGCCGCATGATCGCGGACGACTTCCAGGCCGCCTTCGCCGGCTGCGACCTGATCGCCGGCCCGGTGGCCCCCAGCGTGGCCTGGAAGCTGGGCGAGCAGGGCGACGACCCGGTCAAGGCCTACCTCGCCGACATCTTCACGCTGCCCGCCAGCCTGGCCGGCTTGCCCGGCATGAGCTTGCCGGCCGGCTTCGGCGAGCACGGCATGCCGGTGGGCCTGCAGCTGATCGGCAACTACTTCGCCGAGGGCGCGCTGCTGCACGCCGCGCACGCCTTCCAGCAGGCGACCGACTGGCACCAACGATCTCCCCAATGAGCACCACCGCCGCCCCTCTCGTGCGTGGCTACGAGGTCGTGATCGGCCTCGAGACGCACGCCCAGCTGTCGACGAACGCGAAGATCTTCTCCGGCGCCTCCACCGCCTTCGGCGCCGCGCCGAACACCCAGGCCTGTGCGGTGGACCTGGCGCTGCCGGGCACGTTGCCGGTGCTCAACCGCGCGGCGGTGGACCGGGCCATCCGCCTGGGCCTGGCGGTCGGCGCGAAGATCGCGCCGCTGTCGATCTTCGCCCGCAAGAACTACTTCTACCCCGACCTGCCCAAGGGCTACCAGATCAGCCAGTACGAGATCCCGGTGGTGCAGGGCGGCAGCGTGAGCTTCCTGCTCGGCGAGCAGCCCAGGACCGTGCGGCTGACCCGCGCCCACCTGGAGGAAGACGCGGGAAAAAGCCTGCACGAGGATTACCACGGCGAGGATGGCCGCCCCTGCAGCGGCATCGACCTCAACCGCGCCGGCACGCCGCTGCTGGAGATCGTCACCGAACCCGACATGCGCTCGGCGGCCGAAGCCGTCGAATACGCGAAGGCCCTGCACGCGCTGGTGATGTGGCTGGGCATCTGCGACGGCAACATGCAGGAAGGCAGCTTCCGCTGCGACGCCAACGTGTCGGTGCGCCGGCCCGGCGCGCCCTTCGGCACCCGGCGCGAGATCAAGAACCTGAACTCGTTCCGCTTCATGCAGCAGGCGATCGATTTCGAGGTGAACTGGCAGATCGACCAGATCGAGGACGGCCTGGCCATCGAGCAGGCCACCGTGCTGTTCAACCCCGACACCGGTGAGACGCGGGCCATGCGCAGCAAGGAAGACGCGCACGACTACCGCTACTTCCCCGACCCGGATCTGCCGCCGCTGGTGATCGCGCCCGACTGGGTGGAGCGGGTCAGGGCCGAGCTGCCCGAGCTGCCCGCCGCGATGGCGGCGCGCTTCCAGCGCGACGATGGGCTGCCGGCCTACGACGCGGCCATGGTGACGCAGAGCCTGGACTTCGCCCGCTACTACGAGACCGCGCGTGATGCCTGTGGCGCGCCCAAGCTGGTGGCCAATTGGCTGATGGGCGAGTTGTCGCGCCGCCTGAACACCGAGGGCCGCCTGATCGAGCACAGCCCGGTGGCCCCGGGCACGCTGGCCGCGCTGATCCGCCGCATCGGCGATGGCACCATCTCGAACAATGCCGCACGGCAGGTGTTCGATGCGCTCTGGTCGGGCGAGGGGCAGGAGGTCGACGCGCTGATCGAGGCCAAGGGCCTGAAGCAGATGAACGACACCGGCGCGCTCGAGAAGATCGTCGACGAGGTGGTCGTGGCGAACCCGAAGTCGGTGGAGGAGTACCGCGCCGGCAAGGACAAGGCCTTCAATGCGCTGGTCGGCCAGGTGATGAAGGCCAGCCGCGGCAAGGCCAACCCGGGCCAGGTGAACGAGCTGCTGAAGAAGCGGCTCGGTTGATCAGGGCTGGGGCATCGGCCCCAGGCTGCCCGGCTGCGCGCCGGCCCACAGCTTGCGCAGGTGGCTGAGCTCGGCGTCGTAGAGCTTGTTGATGCGCACCAGTTCGGCTTCCTGGTTCAGCGCGGCCGAGCGTTGCGCGTCGACCGCGGCGTCGTTGGCGTCGATCTGCTGCTTCAGCCGCGCCGGCATGGTCTTGCCCTTGTAGAACTCGGCCTCCTCGTCCAGCGGCTTGCGGGCTGCCTTCAGGTCGGCCACACGCAGCTCGGTGGCCTTCATCGCGGCGCGCACCGAATCCAGTGCGGCCTCGCGGGCCTTGGCATGCACCGCCTCGCTCGGGAAACGCGCCATCAGGTTGCGATCGCGCCGCACCGCGTCGGCCTGCGCGGCGCGCGCCACGGCATTGCGGCGCTCGATCGCCTCCTGCTCGGCCCGTTCGTCGGCCGTCAGCGTGGGCGGCACGATGCGGCGCAACGAACCGTCCTTGTTGAGCACCCGCTGTTCCTTGGCCACGCAGGCCGGGATCGGGCGGTCGGAGGTGAGCTTGTTGCCCTTGTCGTCCACGCAGGTGTAGATGCCGCCTGGCGCCGATGCGGTGCTCGACTCGGTGGCCGGTGCCGGCCGGGCCGGCGTTGCCCACAGCGCCAGGGCCAGTGCCGAGGCGCCGGCAGGCACCACGGCCCACAGGGCGGCCAGCCTGGCCCGGCCGGTGAACTGGCGCGAAGGGGCGTCCTGCATTCAGACTCCGTATCGGTCCCGGTAGGCGGCCACCCGCGATGTGTGTTCGGCCAGCGCCGGGTCGCTGGTGGACGAAAGATACTGCAGCAGGTCCCCGAGCGTCGCGATCGCCACCACGTCCAGTGCGAGTTGCTCGCGCACGTACTGCACGGCGGACTTTTCACGGTCCACGCCGCCTTCGGCCGCCTTCTCCTGGCGGTCCAGCGCGATCACCACGGCCGCGGGCGTGGCCCCGGCGGCCTGGATCATCGCGATCGATTCACGCACCGAGGTGCCTGCGGAGATGACATCATCGACGATCAGAACGCGTCCGCGCACCGGTGCGCCGACCAGCGTGCCGCCCTCACCGTGATCTTTTGCCTCCTTGCGGTTGTAGGCAAACGGCACGTTGCGCCCCAGCCGGGCGAGCTCGATCGCCACCGCCGCGGCCAGCGGGATGCCCTTGTAGGCCGGGCCGAACAGCATGTCGAAGGCCAGGCCCGAATCCAGCAGGCGGCGTGCATAGAATCCCGCGAGGCGGCCCAGCTTGGCGCCGTCGTCGAACAGGCCGGCATTGAAGAAATAGGGCGACAGCCGCCCGGCCTTGGTCTTGAACTCACCAAAGCGCAGCACGCCGGCCTCGACCGAGAAGCGGACGAAGTCCTGGGCCAGCTCACCCGTGGCGGCCGTGTCTGAACGCATGGAGGTCATCTTGGGATTTCGTCTCGTCACGCTCAATCTGAACGGCATTCGATCGGCCGCCAACAAGGGCCTGCTCGAATGGGCGGAAACAGTGGGCGCCGATTGTATGGGGGTGCAGGAAGTCAAGGCCCAGGCCGCGGACGTGGCCGGCCGCTTCGACACTCTGGCGGGCCTGCGCGGGCATTTCCACTTTGCCGAGAAGAAGGGCTATTCGGGTGTCGGGCTGTACGCCCGCAAGCAACCCAGCGACGTGATCGTTGGCCTGGGCGACACCGAGTTCGATGCCGAGGGCCGCTACGTCGAGGCACGCTTCGACACCGCGCGGCGCAAGCTCAGCATCATCAGCTGCTACTTTCCCAGCGGCTCCTCGGGTGAGGAGCGCCAGGCGGCGAAGTTCCGCTTCCTCGACGTGGTCTACCCGCACCTGCTGGCGCTGAAGGGCGAACGCGAGTTCATCCTGGTGGGCGATGTCAACATCGCGCACAAGGAGATCGACCTGAAGAACTGGAAGAGCAACCAGAAGAACTCGGGTTTCCTGCCCGAGGAGCGCAACTGGATGACCCGCCTGCTCGAAGAGGCCGGGCTGGTGGATGTGTTCCGCACCCTCAACCCGCACCCCGAGCAATACACCTGGTGGAGCAACCGCGGCCAGGCCTGGGCCAAGAACGTGGGCTGGCGGCTGGATTACCACCTGGCCACGCCAGGCATTGCGGCCAAGGCGAAGCGTGAGCACATCTACCTGGAGCGGCGCTTCTCCGACCACGCGCCGCTGACCATCGACTACGACTTCAAGCTCTGACCTGGCGCCCGCCCGCCCGCCTGGCCCGGCAGCGCCGCGGCCAGCGTGGCCGCCAGCGCCAGCGCCACCTCGGCCGCTGGTGACAGGCTGCGGCCACGCAGCCAGATGGCATGCATCAGCACGTGCATGGCGGCCGGCCGGCCCTGCAGCGTCAGCTGCCGCAGGCCCTTGGCCTCGGCGGCCACCCCATGCGGCAGCAACACCAGCGCATCGCTGTCGCGGGCCAGGCGCACCAGCGTGGCCATGTCGTCACATTCCAGGCGCACCGGCAGCGCCTGGGTAGGCCCCAGGTGCAGGCCCTGCCGCAGCATCGCGCGCAGTGGCTCCGACGCCGAGACGGTGGCGATGCCGTGCTCCAGCACCACCTGCAGCGGCAGGCTGCGCCGGCGCGCCAGCGGGTGCGCACTACGGCAGTACAGGCCGCCGTGCACCGGGCCGAGCAGGCGTGTCTGCAGGCGCGGGTCGCTCGGCAGCATGCGCGGGTCGGCGATGAGGAAGTCGATCTCCTCGCCATGCAGCAGGGCCAGCAGCGTCTCGGCGTGGCCGCTGCGCACGCGCGTCTGCACTGCCGGCTGGCGCGCCTGCAGCGCCACCAGCAACGCCGGCACCAGCGCGGCGGCCGGCACCGGGCCGGCGCCGAAGCTCAGGCTGCCCAGCGCACCGCTGCGCAGCAGCGCCAGGTCGCGCTGAAAGCAGCGCTGGTCGAACGCCAGCTGGCGGGCCCGCTCCACCACCACGCGGCCGGCAGGCGTCAGGCGCGCACCCTTGGGGCTGCGGTCGAACAGGCGCAGGCCGATCTGCGCCTCCAGTGCCTTGATGCTGCGGCTGAAGGCGGCCTGGCTCAGGTGCACCTGCTCGGCCGCGGCGACGAAGCGGCCGGTGTCGGCCAGGGCGATCAAATGGGTCAGCTGGCGCGGGTTCATGTTGCGTTGCACGCAATGAATGCCGATTCACTATGCATTGGACATCATGCCCCGAATGCCCGAACCTGCGCGCCGCGGCGATGCGCAGTCATCCCGCGCTGTTCGACCGTGCAACCCCTCCATGAAAACACCGCGCATGAATCGATCCCTCTTGCTGGCCCTGCTCGCCATGCTGGCGGCGGGCCTCACGGCCTGCGGCAGGTCGGGCGGCATCGGTGGTGCCTCGGCCGACGCGACGCCCGCCACGCTGGCGGCCAACGCGCAGTTCGCGAAGGACCTGCCGCTGGACGATCCGCAGGGCTTCGAGGACGCCAGGCGCGGCTTCATCGCCCGCCCCAGCGGCCAGGTCCGCGGCGCCGATGGCAGCGTGCTGGTCGACTTCGATGCCTTCAAGTTCGTCGGCGGCCCGGCGCCCGACACCGTCAACCCCAGCCTGTGGCGGCACGCCGCGCTGAACGCGCAGATCGGCCTGTTCAAGGTGGTCGACGGCATCTACCAGCTGCGCGGCTTCGACATCGCCAACATGACGCTGATCGAGGGCAAGACCGGCTGGATCGTGGTGGACACGCTCACCGCGCGCGAGAGCGCGGCCGCCGCGCTGGCCTTCGCGCGCCAGCAGCTGGGCCACAGGCCGGTGTCGGCGATCGTGTTCACCCACAGCCACGCGGACCACTTTGGTGGCGCGCTGGGTGTGGCCACCGCCGAGGAGGTGGCCGCGCGCAAGATCCCGGTGGTGGCGCCCGCGGGCTTCATGGAAGAGGCCACCAGCGAGAACGTGATGGTGGGCACCGCGATGGGCCGCCGCTCCAGCTACCAGTTCGGCAAGGACCTGCCGCGCTCGGCCAAGGGCCTGGTGGACACGGGCCTGGGCAAGAACGTGGCCTACGGCAGCTTCGGCATCCTGCCGCCCAACCAGCTGATCACCGGGGACACGCAGGCGCTCGAACTCGACGGCGTGCGCTTCGTGTTCCACAACGTGCCCGGCGCCGAGGCCCCGGCCGAGCTCAGCTTCCACCTGCCGGCGCTGAAGGCCTACGGCGGCGCCGAGAACCTGGCGCAGACCATGCACAACCTGCTGCCGGTGCGCGGCGCCAAGGTGCGTGATGCGCTGCGCTGGGCCAGCTACATGCAGCAGGCGCTGGACCAGGTCAGCGCCTCGGGCGCCGAGGTCTACTTCGGCCAGCACAACTGGCCGATCTGGGGCCGCGAGCGCATTGCGCGCTTCATCACCCAGCACCGCGACGTCTACAAATACACCCACGACCAGACGGTGCGGCTGATCAACGCCGGCCTCACCCCGCGCGAGATCGCCGACCAGATCCGCCTGCCGAAATCCCTGCAGACGCATTTCGGCGCCCGCGGCTACTACGGCGACCTGCGCCACAACGTGAAGGCGGTGTACCAGCACTACCTGGGCGCCTATGACGGCAACCCCGCGAACCTGGACCCGCTGCCGCCGCAGGCGTCGGCCAAGCGTTACCTGGCGCTGATGGGCGGGCCCGACAAGGTGGTGGCCGCAGCGCAGCAGGCCTTCGACCAGGGTGAATACCGCTGGGCTGCCGAGCTGCTGAACCAGGCCGTGTTCGGCGCGCCGGACCACGGCGGCGCCAAGGCGCTGCTGGCGCGCACCTACGAGCAGCTGGGCTACCAGAGCGAGGCGGCCACCTGGCGCAACAGCTACCTCACCGCCGCGCAGGAGCTGCGCCAGGGCCCGCCCACCCAGGGCGTCAGCCGCGCCAGCTTCCTGGAGATGCTGGCCCAGACGCCCACCGAGCGCTTCCTCGAAGCCATGGCCGCCGGCCTGAAGGGGCCGGACGCCGAGGGCAAGGACCTGAAGATCAACCTGGTGCTCAGCGACAGCCGCGAGTCCTGGGTGCTGTGGATCGAGAACGCGGTGCTGCACCACAAGCGCGCCGAGCCCGCGGCCAACGCCAATGCCACGCTGACGCTGACCAAGAAGATCTTCATCGGCATGATGGCCGGCACCGCCGGCATCAAGGACACGCTGCTGTCCGACGACCTGAAGGTGGACGGCAGCAAGGTCGACCTGGTGCGGTTCTTCACGCTGATCGACAAGGCGCCGGGCACCTTCGCGATCGTCACCCGGTGAAGGTCCCCGAGGTGGTGGGCAGATCCGGCCGGCCCTCGCCCGGCGGGGCGGCCACCTCGGTGCGGTTGCGGCCGGCCGCCTTGGCCCGGTACAGCGCCAGGTCGGCCCGCTGCAGCCAGGCTGCGTGGCTGGCATCGGCCGCGTCCAGCGCCGCCACGCCCAGGCTGATGGTGAAGCGCAGCTCCCGGCCGCCATGCGCCGCGGCCTGTGCGGCAACGCAGTGGCGCAGGCGCTCGGCGAAAAGCTGCGCCCCCGGGGCGTCGGCCTGCGGCAGGATGATCAGGAACTCCTCGCCGCCGTAACGGCCGGCGATGTCGACGGCGCGCGTCTGTGCCTGGATGGCCAGCGCCAGGCTGCGCAGCACGACGTCGCCCGCCGCGTGGCCGTGGCGATCGTTGATGTGCTTGAAGTGGTCGATGTCCAGCAACACCAGCGCCGCGCCGCTGCCCAGGCGCGCTGCACGGTGCCACTCGTCGTGCAGCCGGGCGTCGGCCCCGCGGCGGTTGAGCAGGCCGGTCAGCGCGTCGGTGTGGGCCAGGGCCTCCAGGCCTTGGTTGGCGCGGTGCAGCTCGTCCAGCAGCGCGTCGGTGGCGCGCTGCCAGTGCGTGAACAGCTGGTAGCCGAAGAAGGCGATGAACAGCACGATCAGGGCGAACACCCAGTAGAAGGCCCAGGTCGTTTGCTGCATCACGCCGGCGGCGTGGCCGATGGCCGGCACGCCGTCGATCACCGCGCGCTCGAGCTGGCTGCCTGCCAGCTGGATGGTGAGGAAGCCGTACACCAGCACGCCGGTGCTGGCCACGCCCAGCAGCCGGAGCACCGAATGCCGGGCGTCCCCGCGCGGCGTGCGCAGCAGCCCGGGCCGGCGCGCCTGCCAGCGCGCGATGCGTGGCCACAGCAGTGCCATCACCGGGCCGACCATCAGCACGCTCTGCAGGAAGCCACCCAGCCACCAGCCCTGCCAGATCGGCAGCACCTCGGTGCGGTCGATGCCGTTGGTGTAGCACCAGATCAGCGCGCCGCTGGAGCTGAAGATGCTGGCCACGAAGCTCAGCTGCACGAAGAACAGCAGCGAGGTCGAATCGCGCAGGTCGCGCCGCACCGCAATGGCCTGGTAGCCGATGGCCATCACCGCCAGGCCCAGCGGGTTGGCGCAGGCGAACAGCAGCGCCCAGGGCAGCGGCATGCCGGCGTACAGCGCCAGCGTCAGCGTGGCCAGGTAGGCCGGGGGGGCGCCCCAGCGCCAGCCGCAGCTCAGCGTGAGGAACAGGCAGATCGGCAGCGGCGGGTAGACGGTGATGTACACCACCACGCCGCCGAACTCGAGCGGCAGGCCCGACCAGTGCCAGATGACCGAGGCCAGCCCGAGCCCCACGCTGGCCAGCAGCATCAAGCCCCACAACCCGAACACGACGAAACGCTCCGTCGGGCTGCCCAGGCGCCACAGGTTCAGTGGCGACAGGGAGCGGTAGTGGGGCATCGAAGACACGGGCAGGGTCGGGTCGGCAGTGGCGCCGTGGCGGCTGCGGCGTCAGCGCATCGGGCGCGGTGTGACAAGGCGCCCCAGCCTTCCACAGCCTTGCGATTTGCGCTGTCGGGAGTTCGAGACAGATGCCTAGCGCGATGCGGCCGAGGCCGGCGGCACCGGCACCACCACACCGGGCGACAAGGAGATCTCCTCCTGTACCCGGACGCCGGTCACGAAGTGCCGCGTCTCGCCGAAGCAGCTGGTGGGCAGGCCCACCTTCTCTTCGTAGTGCAGCGACACCCGGCGCCCCATCACGGCATTGAGCTGCTCGGCCACCTGGCTGTCACGCACGGTGAAGAAGAACTTCTCGGGCGAGGCGCCCGGCAGCGACACCAGCGCCAGCTCGCCCTCCCAGGTCTTGCAGACCCAGCCCTTGCGCGAGAGCTTCTGCACCCAGCCGGCACGTTCACCGGCGGAGTAGTTCCACTTCAGCGCGGCGGTGAAGTACAGCGCGATCAGCAGCAGGATGGCAGGTGGCACCAGCCACCAACGGAAAAAGCGCATGAAAGGTCTCCGGTCAGGCGTGCTTCGGCGGCAGGCCGCGCGGCGGCGGCATTGTCGGTCAGCCTGGCAGCGTGGGCGGCACCAGCGGCACCAGGGGCACCAGCCGGGGACCGGCCTCGAGCCGGCGCGCGACGATGACGACATCGCGCCGCATCCAGCGCGGGGCCACGCGGTAGGCCAGCCCCAGCAGCCGGCGCTGCCAGCCGCGCGCCATGTCGCTGGAGCGGTAGTCCAGCGATTGCAGCGCAAACCCGCCGGCGCCCAGGAAGCGTACCACCTCGCCGGCCGAGTACTCGCGCACGTGCCCCATGTGCCCCAGGCGGCGCAGCTTGCCGAACTCCTGCACCGGATCGGCCACGCTGCGGCCCAGCAGGTAGCGGCCCAGGCTGGGCAGGGAGTAGACGTTCGGCGTCGTCAGCAGCAGCGGTGCGCCGGGCAGCAGCACGCGGTGGATCTCGCTCAACACGAAGGCGGGGTCGATGCGCAGGTGCTCGAAGGTCTCGCACAGCAGTGCGCAGGCAAAGCTCTCGTCGGCAAAGGGCAGGGGCTCGCGCTCGATGTCGCAGCGCCGCACGTCGAGCGCGAACTGCCGGATCAGGCCGCCCACGCGGGTGGGGTCGACATCCACGCCGATGGTGTCGTAGCCCGACAGCTGCAGCACCGCGGTCATGTGGCAGGGGGCCGATCCGACATCCAGCACCGTGCCCTCGGGCGCCAGCGCATCCACCAGGGCCAGGTCCTGGCGGTAGCGCCGCTCGTGGTGGTGCAGGTTGTCCAGGTGCCAGTCGCGCGCCGGGCCGCTGTGTGCCATCACGTACTGCCTCAGCACCTGCAGGGGGTCTTGTTGCAAAGCGGCACCTGTGCGAGCTGGGTTGGCCAAGCCGGGCGGCGAGCGAGTGTAGGACAAGCGTCCAGCACGGCCCCGCGGCCGGCACGTCAGGGTGCAGGACGCGTCATTGACGTACTAGGAACCGGGCCCGGCGCCCCGGTGGCACGGGGCCGCGACGGCACTCCTATACTGGCCCATCGCCTGCCCCGGCCTCGCCGTGCACCTGCCATGCCGCCCGTGATCCGCAGCCTGCTCGAGACCGACCTCTACAAGTTCACGATGTGGCAGGCCATGCTGCACCGGCACCCGGCCACGCAGGCCGAGTACCTGTTCGTCTGCCGCAACGCGCGCGACTACCCGCTGACCCACCTGATCCCGGAGCTCGAGGAGCAGCTCGACCACCTTTGCAGCCTGCGCTTTGCGCCCGACGAACTGGACTACCTGCGCTCGCTGCGCTTCATCAAGAGCGATTTCGTCGACTTCCTGCGCATCTTCCAATTCCAGCGTGATTTCATCGAGGTCCGGGACAACGCGGGCACGCTGGAGATCGTGGCCCGCGGCCCGCAGGTGCACGTGATGGCCTTCGAGATCCACGTGCTGGCCATCGTCAACGAGCTGTACTTCCGCCGTTTCGACGCCGCCCAGGCGCTGGCCGAAGGGCGGCGGCGCCTGGCCGCCAAGGTGGGCTTGCTGCGCGCCTTCGCGGCCGAGCCGGCGCGGCGCAACCCGTTCGAGTTCTTCGATTTCGGGGTGCGGCGCCGCTACTCGGGCGATTGGCAGCGCGAGGTGGTGGCCACGCTGCAGCGCGAGGTGCCCGACCACTTCAAGGGCACCTCCAACGTGCTGCTGGCGCGCGACCTGGGGCTGGTGCCCATCGGCACCATGGCGCATGAGTTCCTGCAGACCTACCAGGCGCTGGGCGTGCGGCTGCGCGATTTTCAGAAGGCCGCGCTCGAATCCTGGGTGCAGGAGTACCGTGGCGACCTGGGCGTGGCGCTCACCGACGTGGTGGGCATGGACGCCTTCCTGGCCGACTTCGACCTGTACTTCGCCAAGCTCTTCGACGGCCTGCGCCACGACTCGGGCGACCCGGTGGCCTGGGGCGAGAAGGCGCTGGCGCACTACGCGAAGCTGCGCATCGACGCCAACACCAAGCGCCTGGTGTTCAGCGACGGGCTCGACCTGCCCAAGGCCTTCGCGCTGTACCGCCACTTCGCCGACCGCACGCAGCTGGGCTTTGGCATCGGCACCAACCTCAGCAACGACATGGGGCTGCACACGCTGCACATCGTGATGAAGCTCACCCACTGCAACGGCCAGCCGGTGGCCAAGCTGTCCGACAGCCCGGGCAAGGTGCTGTGCGACGACCAGACCTTCCTGGCCTACCTGCGGCAGGTGTTCCAGGTGCCGGCCGACCACCCGGCCTGAACGGCGTGATCGCTCAGCGGCGCTGCTCCTGCGACAGCACGAACACCGTGCCGAAGGCGCCCACCGACACCACCTTGTCGTTCACCGTGGTGTAGGAGGCCACGCCCAGCGGGTGGTAGGTGGAGGCGAAGGCGGTCAGCGCGCCGATGCCCAACGCGCCGGCCAGCGGGCTGCGGTCGGCGACCGCGGCCTTGATGTTGGCGCGGTGGCGTTCGGCGGACGGGTTGGTCGCGAAGGCCAGCACGATGACGACGGCGACAACGGCCAGTGTGGTCAGGGGCGCTTTCGTCATGGTCTCGGGTCTCGATGGCGGGAGGGCGGAAAGTACCACCAGGCCGCGGCCACCGCCAGGCCGAACAGCGTGTAGCCCAGCGTGAACACCCAGGCCGGCGCATCGTAGTACAGCAGCCGCTGCAGCCAGTGCTCGATGAAGCTGCCCTGGTAGGTGGGGCCGCGCGCCCTGGCGCGCAGCCACATCTCCAGCACGGTGAGCGGGCAGTCCTGGCCCAGCCAGGCCTGGGCCGCCACGAAGCCGATGGTTGCCAGGTGGGCCAGGCGGAAGCCCGGCGCATTCACCCAGCGCCAGCCGCGCAGGTTGCCGAGCACCACCAGCACGAGGCCCGCGATCACGAAGGCGACCACGCCCAGGTGCAGCGCGAGCACGATGTCGGCCAGGGCCTGGTAGGGCAGCGCGGCCGGCATGGGCTTCAGGCGCGCCAGGCGCCGCTGTGCTGCCGGCGCATGCGCCGGTGCGCCGCGCGGGCATGGGGCACCCAGTCGTGGCGCGCCCAGCGGCGCCACATCAGCAGGCCGCGGATCCACTCGTCGGCCGCATAGGCGATCCACACCCCGGGCAGGCCCCAGCCGAAGTGCAGCCCGAGCAACCAGCTGCCGCCGGCCAGCACCAGCACCTGGGAGCCGGCGCCGGCGACCACCGGGTAGCGCGCATCGCCGGTGGCCCGCAACGCGTTGATCACCACCAGGTTGAAGGTGCGGCCGGGCTCCAGCAGCACCGTGATCCACAGCAGCGTGCTGCCGGCGGCGATGATCTGCGCATCCTGCGTGAACAGCCGCAGCAGCACCGGGCCGGCCAGCGCCGTGGCCAGCGCCACCGCGAGGCTCACGCCCAGGCCCCAGGCCAGCGCGCGCCGCACCAGGCGGTGCGCATCGTGCAGGCGGCCAGCCCCCACCTGGTGGCCCACCACGATCTCGGCCGCCAGGCCGGTGGCCAGGCCGAACAGCAGGATGCAGTGCATCAGCTGCATCACGTAGGCATGGGTGGACAGTGCCTGCGCCCCGAGCTGGCCCACCACCGCAACGCTCACCATGAAGGCGGCACGCCAGCCCAGGTTCTCGGCCGCGCCGGGCAGGCCGATGTGCAGCACCGCCGCCAGTTCGGCGCGCGGCAGGCGCACCCAGTCGGCCGCGTGGGGGCGCAGGCCCAGGCGTTCACGCCACAGCCAGGCATGCAGGCCCAGGCCCAGCGCGCGGCTGGCCGCCACCGCCAGCGCATAACCCGGCAGGCCGCCCCAGTGCATGGCCGGCAGCACCAGCGCCAGGTGGGTGCAGTGCATCACCACGATCACCGCCAGCGTGTCCCGGGTGCGCAGGTGGGCGCGCATCACGCTGGACATCGAGGCATTGAACGCATCGAGCATCAGCGCCGGCGCCAGCGCCTGCAGCAGGGGCAGTGCCAGCGGCAGCACCTCGGGTGGTGCGTTCATCCAGTGCAGCCAGGTGCCGGCGCCCACCAGCGCCAGCAGCGCGGTGGTGCCGCCGATCCAGGTGCTGGCGCCCAGCGTGGCGCGCGCCACCGCGTCCGCCCGGTCGCGCCGGCCGCCGCCCAGGTACTGCGTGATCACCACGCTGACGCCGGCACCGATCACGCGGAACAAGAGGAACAGCATGGCCGCCACGTGGTTGGCCAGCGCGAAGGCGGCCCCTGCGGCATCGGACAGCCCGGCGGCCAGCGCGGTGCCGATCAGGCCCACCGCGATGCCGGCCATCAGCTCGACGAACATCGGCCAGGCCAGGGTCAGCAGGCGCGGGGAAGCGGCAGTCATCGGCATCGGGCCAAAGGGCCAAGGGGCCAAGGGGCCGATGCTAACGAGCCCGGCCCCGCGGTGCATGGTGGCCCCGGTTTGCGGCAGCGCAAGCCCCGGGTTGACGCGAGCCACCGGGTTCGCGGCAAGATCGCGCTCCCGAACCCGCAACCCCACGGAACCGAGCCCGCCGATGAAATACCTGCACACCATGGTGCGTGTCACCGACCTCGAGGCCTCGCTGCGCTTCTACCGAGATGCCCTCGGGCTGGAACTGCTCTCGCAGAAGGAAAACCCGCAAGGCCGCTACACGCTGGCCTTCCTGGCCGCGCCGGGCGACCACGAGGCGCAGGTGGAGCTCACCTTTAACTGGGACCCCGAGGTCTACACCGGCGGCCGCAACTTCGGTCATCTGGCCTACCGGGTGGACGACATCTACGCCACCTGCCAGCGCCTGATGGACCACGGTGTCACGATCAACCGCCCGCCGCGTGATGGCCGCATGGCCTTCGTGCGGTCGCCCGACAACATCTCGATCGAGCTGTTGCAGGCAGGCGGCGCCCGGCCTCCGGTCGAACCCTGGGTTTCGATGCCGAACGTCGGCGCCTGGTGATCCGGCGCGCCCGGCGGCGCCACAATGGCTTGGATAGACAAGCCCTGCACCGGCCGCGTGCTGCGGCCGGGGAAACCCGTGCTTCGAGGAGATTTCGCGATGAAGTTGACCCCCACCCTTGCCGCGCTGGCCGCGGCGGCGCTGCTGGCACTGGGCTCGGCCGCGCAGGCCGCGACGCTGCGCGTGGCCAATGTCGGCGACGCGCTGTCGATGGACCCGCATTCGCTGAACGAGACGCTGCAGCTGAGCTTCACCTCCTCGTTCTACGAGGGCCTGGTGGGCCGGGGCAAGGACATGGGCATCGTGCCGCTGCTGGCCAAGAGCTGGAAGCGCAACGCGCCCAACGTGTGGCGCTTCAACCTGCGCCCGGGCGTGAAGTTCCACGACGGCACGCCCTTCACCGCCGACGACGTGGTGTTCAGCTTCAAGCGCGCGGCCGGCGACGGCTCCGACCTGAAGGCGGCGATCGCCAGCATCAAGGAGGTGCGCAAGATCGATGAGCTCACGGTCGAGCTCGAGACCAGCGCGCCCAACCCCATCCTGCCCGAGGCGCTGACCACGGTGTACATCCTCAGCAAGAAGTGGTGCGAGGAAAACAAGGCCGAGAAGCCGGTCGACCGGCGCAAGGGCATCGAGAACCAGGCCAGCTTCAAGGCCAACGGCACCGGCCCGTTCCGCCTGCGCGAGCGCCAGCCCGGCACCCGCACCGTGCTCGTGCGCAACGGCAGCTACTGGGACAAGATCGAGAGCAACCTCGACGAGGTGGTGTTCACCCCGATCGGCAACGACGCCACCCGCGTGGCCGCACTGCTGTCCGGCGAGATCGACCTGATGGAGCCGGTGCCCATCCAGGATGTCGAGAAGATCAAGAGCGCCGGCCTCGCCGTGATGCAGGGGCCCGAGCTGCGCACCATCTTCCTGGGCATGGACCAGAAACGCGACGAGCTGCTGTTCTCCAGCGTCAAGGGCAAGAACCCGTTCAAGGACAAGCGGGTGCGCCAGGCCTTCTACCAGGCGATCGACATCGAGGCCATCCGCGCCCGTGTGATGCGCGGCGCCTCGCTGCCCAGCGCGCTGATGATCGGCCCCGGCGTGCGCGGCTACTTTGCCGACATGAACAAGCGCCTGCCGCACGACACCGAGGCCGCGAAGAAGCTGCTCGCCGAGGCCGGTTACCCGCAGGGCTTCGAGGTGGGCATGAACTGCCCGAACGACCGCTACGTGAACGACGGCCCGATCTGCCAGGCGGTGGCGGCCAACCTGGCGCGCATCGGCGTCAAGGTGAACCTGCAGGTCGAGTCCAAGGCCACCTACTTCCCGAAGATCCTGCGCCGCGACACCAGCTTCTACATGCTGGGCTGGACCCCGGCCACCACCGATGCGCACGACGCGCTGTACAACCTGATGGCCTCGCCCCAGCCCAACGGCCAGGGCCAGTTCAACCTGGGCAGCTACAGCAACCCCAAGCTCGACGAGCTGACCGCCAAGATCCAGAGCGAGCTTGACGAGAACAAGCGCAACGAGATGATCCGCGAGGCGTTCAAGGTGCATGCCGACGACATCGGCACCATCCCGCTGCACCAGCAGGCGCTGGCCTGGGGCATGAACAAGCGCGTGAAGCTGGTGCAGCTGGCCGACAACCGCATGTTCTTCAAGTGGATCACCGTGGCGCCAAAGTAGGCCGACCACCGACCGAGGGCCTGCCCGATGGCACTGCAGCAACTCACCGACGAGCAGGTCCGCACCTGGAGCCGCGCGCAGAAGGACCAGTGGTGGCTGGACAACGTGTACCGCGGCGACATGCCGCAGCTCACGCTGCGCTCGGCCCTCACCGGCTTCCTGCTCGGCGGCATCCTGTCGGCCACGGCGCTGTACATCGGCGCCAAGACCGGCATCGGCATCGGTGTCGGCCTGACCTCGGTGATCCTGGCCTTCGCGATCTACCGGCTGCTGGCGGGCGCCGGGCTGGCGGCTGATTTCACGATCCTCGAGAACAACTGCACCCAGTCCATCGCCACCGCGGCGGGTTACCTGGCGATGCCGCTGATCTCCAGCCTCGCGGCCTACATGCTGGTCACCGGCATCGTGATCCCGTGGTGGCAGATGATGGTGTGGCTGGTGGTCATCTCATTGATCGGCGTGCTCGTCGCGTTCCCGATGAAGCGCCGCTTCATCAACGACGACCAGCTGCCCTTCCCCGAGGGCCGTGCCAGCGGCGTGGTGCTCGATTCGCTGTACACCGGCTCGGCCGCGGCCGGCATGCTCAAGGCCCGGCTGCTGGGCTGGACGGCGGTGGGCGCCGCGGTCTGGCAGGCCCTGGTGAGCGATGGCTGGATGAAGCTGCTGCAGTTCAAGCTGCTGCGCCTGCACCAGTGGGCGGGCCTGAAGGAGCCCTGGTACATCCACGAGCGGCTGGACACCTACTACTACCAGGCGGTGGCCAAGGCCGGCGGCTGGATCCCCAGCATCGGTGGCGTGGATGTGCGCCAGCTCGGCCTGCGCCTGACGCTGGACGTGGCCATGCTCGGTGTGGGCGGGCTGATGGGCCTGGCGGTGGCCACCAGCTGCGCGCTGGGCGCGTTCCTGAACTTCGTGGTGCTGGCGCCCCTCATGATCAACGCCGGCGACATCGTGCAGCGCATCGGCCCCAACGGCGCGCCGGTGCCGATCTCGCGCATCGAGATCGTCAACCAGTGGGCCCTGTGGTGGGCGGTGACGATGATGGTCGTCGGTGCGCTGGTCAGCCTGGCGGCCAAGCCCGAGCTGTTCCGCTCGGCGTTCCGCTCGGTCACCGGCCGCCGCGCCGCGCCGGCCGCGACCGGCCCCGACGTGCTGGCCCACATCGAGCTGCCGCTGATGGTGTCCTGGGTCGGCGTGCCGGTGCTGTGCCTGCTGGGCGCCTGGGTCACGCATGCCTTCTTCGGCGTGCCGCTGGGGCTGGCGCTGGCCTCGCTGCCGCTGATCCTGGTGCTCACGGTGATCTGCGCCAACGCGATGGCGCTCACCTCCTGGACCCCCACCGGCGCGCTGTCCAAGATCACCCAGTTCACGATGGGCGCGATCGACCGCGGCAACCCGGCGAGCAACCTGCTGCCCGCGGGCATGACGGCCGAGATCGCCGCCAACGCATCCAATCTGCTGTCGGACATCAAGCCCGGCTACATGCTCGGCGGCAAGCCGCGCCAGCAGGCAGTGGGCCACGTGATCGGCATCCTGGCCGGCGCGCTGACCTGCGTGCCGCTGTACTTCCTGTTGTTCCTGCCGCCCGATGCGCAGGGCCTGCGCTCCACCACCACGATCGTCACCGACCAGTTCGCGTTCCCGGCCGCGCTGCAGTGGAAGGGCGTGGCCGACATCATCGCCAAGGGCGTGCAGGGGCTGCCCGCCTCGGCCCTGGTGGCGATGGCGGTGGCCGCGTTCGCGGCGCTGGCGATCGAGCTCGCGCGCATCGCCACCAAGGGCCGGTTCCCGCTGTCGTCGGTGTCCATCGGCCTGGGCGTGGTGCTGCCGCCCGAATCCACCTTCGCGATGTGGGTGGGCGCCCTGTTCTTCTCGTTCATGGCCTGGCGCCACAAGGCCCCGGGCAGCCGCGGCCACACGGTGTGGGTGGAGGGCTTCGAGGCCATCTGCGCAGGCCTGATCTCAGGCGCGGCACTCACCGGCATCGGCAACGCCATCCTCAACGTGCTGGTCGACTGAACCGGGCCAGCCGGCTCGGCTGCCGGCCAGCGGGTGCAGGCCGCGGCGCGAGGCTGCCGCGGCCCGAACCACCGGTGCATGATGCAAGTAGGGTTGATCACGGTCCCGCCGAGGCCCGGTGCTAGATTGCTTGAGAACAGTCAAGGCGCCTAGTGCCCAATGTGTATGGGGAACCACGGCATGTGCAGTCCACGACCCTGGCCGGCAGCCCCTCCTGCATGCCAGCCGCCGGGCGGCCGACCATGACCGCCGCGCCAGCCGTGGCCAAGCCCGTCGCCGGGCCCACGCCGGACCTGCTGGCGCGCGCCTTCCATGCGGCGCCCAACGGCTTCGTGCTGGTCGACCGCCAGGGCACCATCGTCGCGGCCAACACCGCGCTCGAGGCAATGTTTGGCCATGCGCCGCAGTCCCTGGTCGGCCAGCCGCTGGAAACCCTGCTGCCCGGTGCGGTGCAGGAAGCCCATGTCGGCCTGCGCGAGGCCTTCTTCGACCGACCCGAGCCGCGCGCCATGGGTGCCGGCCGTGTGCTCTACGCGCGCCGGGCCGATGGCCACGAGTTCCCGGTCGAGATAGGCCTGAACCCGCTGCTCGCGCCCGAAGGGCCGCTGGTGCTGGCCTCGGTGGTCGACATCAGCGAGCGGCTGGCGCTCGAATGGGCCTTCCGCGGCCTGTTCGATGCCTCGCCCTACGGCCTCTTGATCGTCGACGACGAAGGCCGCATCGTGATGGCCAACCGCGTGCTCGCCGAGTCGCTCGGGCACCTGCCGGCCGCGCTGGCGGGCCAGCCGCTGCAGATGCTGCTGCCCGAGCGCTACCGTGGCGCGCATGCCGCGCTGATGGCCGGTTACCGCCAGACCGGCGAGGCCCGCATGATGGGCCGCGGCCGCGACCTCACCGCCTTGCATGCCGACGGCAGCGAGCTGCCGGTGGAGATCGGGCTGTCGCGCGTGCGCTGGCAGCGCCGGGCCATGACGCTGGCCGCCGTCAGCGACATCAGCGTGCGCAAGCGCCTGGAGCTTGAGTTGCGCCAGGCCAATGCCAACCTGCAGGAGTTCACCTACGTGGCCTCGCACGACCTGCGTTCGCCACTGCGTGGCATTGCCGACCTGGTGGAGTGGATCAACGCCGACCTGGCCGAGCCGCCACCCGAGGTGCGGCGCAACCTCGACCGGGTGAGCCAGCGCATCGTGCGCATGGAGCGCCTGATCGACGACCTGCTCAGTTATGCCCGCGCCGGCCGCGCGGCCACCGAGTTCACGCCGGTGGACATCGGCTCGCTGGTGCGCGAGATCCTCGAGATGCAGCCCTTGCCGGCCGGCTTCGAGGTGACCTTGTCGATGAAGGCGGCGCCGTTCCTGGCCACCCGAACGCCGCTGGAAACCGTGCTGCGCAACCTGCTGAGCAATGCCGTCAAGCACCACGACCGCAGCGCGGCCCACCTGCGTGTCACCGCGGTCGAGGACGACAGCTACTGCGAGGTCTGCGTCATCGACGACGGCCCCGGCGTGCCCGAATCCGCCAAGGACCGCATCTTCCAGCTGTTCCAGACCCTCACCGCGCGCGAGCGCGGCGGCTCGGGCATCGGCCTGGCGCTGACCAAGCGCCTGGTCGAGGTGCACGGCGGCCGGATCGAGCTGCGCTCGCCGGTGGCCGAGGGCCGTGGCGCCTGCTTCCGCTTCTGGTGGCCCCGTTTTCCCCGGAGAACTTCCGATGAGCCCTGAAACCAGCCTCACCGTGCTGCTGGTCGAAGACGACGACGTGGCCGCCGAGTCCGTGGTGCGCGGCCTCGGCAAGATTGGCGCGCCCTATCCGGTGGTGTGGGCCGAGGACGGCATGGTCGCGCTGGCCGCGCTGCGCGGCCAGGATGCACAGCGCCGCGTGCCGCGGCCGCGCGTGATCCTGCTGGACCTGAACATGCCCCGCATGAACGGCTTCGAGTTCCTGCAGCAGCTGCGCGAAGACCCGGTGCTGCGCGACGACGTGGTGTTCGTGCTCACCACCTCCGATGCCGACACCGACCGCACCCGCGCCTACCAATCGCACGTGGCCGGCTACATGGTCAAGGCTGCGGTCGGCCCGCAGTTCGCGAAGCTGGCCCGCCTGCTGTCCGACTACCACGGCGCCGTCCGCCTGCCATGACATGCACCACCTCGGGTCCACCATGTCCGACCGCGTGCCGCTGAGCCTGCTGGTCATCGACGACGACGACGTCGACCGCGAGCGGGTGCTGCGCATGCTGGGCCGTTCACCCTACGTGGTGCAGGCCCGGCAGGCAGCCTCCGGCGCCGAGGCGCTGGCCCTGGTGCGCGAGATCCGCTTCGACTGCGTGGTGCTCGACCACCACCTGGGCGACACCACCGGGGCCGAACTGCTGCCGCGCCTGCGCCAGGAGCCCAACGCCAACTGCCCGGTCATCATGGTCACCGGGGCCGGCAACGAATCGCTGGCGGTGCAGGCCATGCAGGGCGGCGCGGCCGACTACCTGCCCAAGCCGCAGCTCAGCCCCGAGGCGCTGGCGCGCTCGATCGGGCGCAGCCTCGAACGCCACCAGCTGCAGGCCGAGGTGGCCGAGCTGCAGCGCCAGCTCGAGCGCCGGGTGGACGAGCAGGCGGCCACCATCCGCCAGCGCGAGCGCGACCTGCGCAACATCCTCGACAGCGCGCCGGCGATGATGGCCTACTGGGACGAGCACCTGCGCATCCGCTTCGGCAACCGCGCCTACCAGGCCTGGTACGGCATCCGCCCCGAACACATTCCCGGCCTGTCGATCCAGCAGGTGCTGGACAACCACGGCCTGCGCGACGAATGGCCGCACATCCAGGCCGCACTGGCCGGCCAGGCGCAGCGGGTCGAGCGCGAGCTGGTCGCGGCCGACGGTGCGGCATCACGCCACCTGCAGGTGGAGTACCTGCCCGACCGGGACGAAAGAGGCCAGCTGCACGGCTTCTTCGTCACGCTCACCGACGTCACCCCGATCAAGGCCGCGCAGGCGCGCGCCGAGGCCGCCGCACGGGCCAAGAGCGCCTTCCTGGCCAACATGAGCCACGAGATCCGCACCCCGATGAACGCGATCATCGGCCTGTCGCGCCTGGCGCTCGAGGGCGGCGGCCTGCCCGAGCCCGCGCGCGGCTACATCGACAAGGTGCACGGCAGCGCGATGGCGCTGATGGGCCTGCTCGACGACGTGCTCGACTACTCCAAGATCGAGGCCGGTCAGCTGCGCTTCGAGATCGTGCCGCTGGACCTGGCCGAGCTGCTGGAGCGGGTGGCGGGGCTGTTCATGGCCCGCGTGGCGCAAAAGGGCCTGCAGCTCCGGGTCGAGCAGGCGCCCGGCCTGCCGCTGCGGCTGCTGGGCGACCCGCTGCGCCTGTCGCAGGTGCTCAACAACCTGGTGGGCAACGCGGTCAAGTTCACCGAGCGTGGCCGCGTCACCTTGGCGGTAGCGGCCGAGTCGGAGGTGGGGCCCGACCATTGCGTGCTGCGTTTCACGGTGCGCGACACCGGCATCGGCATCACCCCGGCGCAGCGCGCCACGCTGTTCGAGAGCTTCTCGCAGGGTGATGACTCGATCACCCGCCGCTTCGGCGGCAGCGGCCTGGGCCTGGCCATCAGCAAGCGCCTGGTCGAGATGATGGGCGGCCAGATCGGATTGGACAGCGAGCCCGGCGCCGGCAGCGAGTTCTGGTTCACCGTGCGCATGGCCCTGGCCCCGTCGGGCGGGGCCGCGGTGGCCGCGCCGCCCGCGGTGGCCGACGTGCTGCTGCCCCCCGGCCTGCGGCTGCTGGTGGTGGAGGACAACGAACTCAACCAGCTGGTGGCCGGCCAGATGCTGCAACGGCTGGGCGCCGAGGTGGTGCTGGTGGCCGACGGTGCCCAGGCCGTGGCCGCGGTGGCCGCGGCCGGCCCGACGCACTTTGCCGCGGTGCTGATGGACATGCACATGCCGGTGATGGATGGGCTGGAGGCCACGCGCCGCATCCACGCGCTGCCGGGCTGCGAGGCATTGCCGGTGATCGGCATGACGGCCGCCGCCATGCCCGAGGACCGCGCGCGCGGCCTGGCCGCCGGCATGGTGGACCATGTCGTCAAGCCGGTGATGCCGCTGCCGCTGCAGACAGCCCTGCAGCGTTGCCTCGCCGCGGCCCGGCCGGCCGAATCCGTGACACCGGCACCCGGACCGACCGTGGTCGCGCCGATCAGCGCGGCGGCCGACCTGCCGGTGCTGGACCTGCCCGCCGTGCGCGCGCGCCTGGCCGGCAACGAGGTGCTGGTGCAACGCATGTTCGCGTTGTTCGTTCAACGCGAGGCCCGGGCCGCGGACGAACTGCGGGCCATCCTGGCCCGGGGCGATGTGGATGCGCTGCGCGGCCGCGTGCACGAACTGCGGGGCAGTGCCGCCACGATGGGGGTGCTGCGGGTGGCACAGGCCTGCGGCGCGCTCGAAGCCGCGCTGCGCGAGGGCCGCCCGCTCGAGCCCGGGGTGCAGGCGCTGGCGCAGGCACTGGACGAGGCGCTGCCGCTGCTCGCGGCGTTCCGGTCGGGCTGACGGGTTGAGACAAACTGCGCGGCCGGTGGCCGCGTGACCAGGGATTTCCCGCTCGCCAGGCGCGGCGCGCTGGCCTGCAATGCCATCCAGGCTGGAGGGGAAACGCCCGATGAAGACCGTGTGCTTGGGGTTGGCCGTGGCCGGGCTGGTCGGGTTGGCCGGGCCGCTGCAGGCCCAGCCGCGTTACGTCGGCACGCTGGCCGGCTCGGCGGCGCCGCTGTCGCGCAGCATCGACGCCACCGGCACCGCCGCCCAGTTCTTCGCGCCCCGTGGTGTGGCCGTGGATGCGGCAGGCAACCTCTACGTGGCCGACAGCGGCAACCACAGCCTGCGCAAGATCACGCCCGCCGGCGTGGTGAGCACGGTCGCCGGCCAGGCTGGCGTGCAGGGTTATGCCGACGGCGATGGCAGCGCCGCCCGGTTTGCCGAGCCCTTCGGGGTGGCGGTCGATGGCGCCGGCAACCTGTACGTGGCAGACACCTCGAACAACGCGGTGCGCAAGGTCACGCCGGCCGGCGTGGTCAGCACGCTGGCCGGGGGGCGAGGCAAGGGCAGTGCCGACGGCACCGGGCCGGCGGCCCAGTTCGACGAGCCGCGTGGCATCGCGGTGGACAGCGCCGGCACGGTCTACCTGGCCGACTACAACAACAGCAGCGTGCGCAAGATTTCGGCCGCGGGCGTGGTGAGCACCTTGGCCGGCCTGGCCGGGGTGCAGGGCAGCAGCGACGGCAGTGGCAGCAGCGCGCGCTTCAATGCCCCGAGCGGCATCGCCGTGGACGGCGCCGGCAACGTCTTCGTGGCCGACACGGCCAACCGCACGCTGCGCAAGATCACGCCGCAGGGGGTGGTCAGCACGCTGGCCGGCTCGCCGGTGGGTGCAGGCTCGGTGGACGGCACCGGCGCGGCGGCCCGGTTCAGCGAGCCGCGCGGCGTGTCGATCGATGCGCAGGGCAGCCTGTACGTGGCCGATTACCACGACCACACCCTGCGCAAGGTGACGGCCGCCGGCGTGGTCACCACCGTGGCCGGCAGTGCCGGCCAGGCCGACAGCGGCGACGGCAGCGCGGCCGCGGCCCGCGTCTTCAGCCCCTCGGGCACGGCGGTCGATGCGCAGGGCCAGGTCTACGTGGCCGACACCGCCAACAACACCATTCGCAAACTCACCCCGGCCGGGCAGGTCAGCACCTGGGCTGGCCTGGCCGGGCGCAGCAGCAGTGTCGACGCCACCGGGGCCGCGGCGCGCTTCGAGGATCCCTACGCACTGGCCGTCGATGCCGGCGGCCAGGTCTGGGTGGTCGATGCCACCGACCACAGCATCCGCAGGGTGTCGCCCGCAGGCGTGGTGAGCACCGTGGCCGGCCAGGCCGGCAGCCACGGCAGCACCGACGGCGCCGCCAGCGCCGCGCGTTTCTTCGCGCCCACCGGCATCGCGGTCGACAGCGCGGGCAATGCCTACGTGGCCGACAGCGGCAACGCCACCGTGCGCAAGATCAGCGCCGCGGGCGTGGTCAGCACGCTGGCGGGCAAGGCCGGGCTTCGCGGCCGGGACGACGGCCTCGGCAGCGCCGCGCGCTTTGGCCAACCCTTTGGCGTGGCGGTGGATGGCGAGGGCAACGTGTACGTGGCCGACACCGCCAACCACAACATCCGCAAGATCAGCCCGGCCGGCCTGGTCACCACGCTGGCCGGCTCGGGCACGCCCGGCCTGGTGGATGGCGTGGGCAAGGCTGCGCAGTTCGCCGTGCCCTTCGACCTGGCGGTCGATGCGCAGGGCAACGTGTACGTGTGCGACCACGGCAACCATGCCATCCGCAGGATCACGCCCGCCGGCGTGGTCAGCACGCTGGCCGGCGGCGGCGGTGGCGGTTTTGCCGATGGCCCCGGCGGCACGGCCCGGCTGAGGTTTCCATCCGGCGTGGCGGTGGATGCGGCCGGCACCGTGTACGTGGCCGACACCGACAACCAGGTGCTGCGCCAGATCAGCCCGGCCGGCCTGGTCAGCACGGCGGCCGGCGGGCGCGCCTTGGGGTCGGCCAATGGCGTGGGCACGGCGGCCCGCTTCTTCAACCCCAAGGACGTGGCGGTTGACGCGGCGGGCACGCTGTACGTGGCCGACCGCGGCAACCACACCCTGCGCAAGGCCAGCCTGCTGAGCACGACCGTCAGCGCCGACTGTCTGTTCGACTGGGCCGAGGCCCAGTACGCCAGCCTGTTCGCCCCGCCCGCGGTGTCACAGGCCTCGGGGCCCTACCACTACCGGTACTACACGGCGACGCAGTCGTACCTGGGCGTGTCCAGCCTCGACCAGCACCTGTACTACCTGCCACCCAGCGGCTTGCAGGACGGCGGCCCGCAGGCCGACTGGTTCAGCCGGGCCGGTTGCCAGTGACCTGGCAGTGAAAGTGAGCGTCCCTGCTCAAGCGCCGGTCATGCAGAAGAAGTTCAGCTTGTTGCCGTCCAGGTCGCGGAAGTAGCCGGCGTAGAAGCCTTCGCCACGGGGGCCGGCCGGGCCTTCGTCGGTGCCGCCCAGGGCCAGCGCGCGCTGGTAGGCCTCGTCCACCTTGGCCTTGGTGTCGAGGGCGATGGCCACCATCGTGCCGTTGCCAGCGGTGGCCGGCTGCTTGTTGAAGGGCTGCATGATGCCCAGCGCCGGCTTGTCCATCGCCGAGCCCCAGGCGTAGCCGGTGCCGAAATCCATGATGCGCTTGATGCCCAGCGGCGCCAGCAGGGCATCGTAGAACGCGGTGGCGCGCGGCAGGTCGTTGGTGCCCAAAGTCACGTAGCCAATCATGTGAGTCTCCCGGTGTGAAAAGTGCCCAGCATTTCAGCATGCCTTGCACTACAAAAGAAACACGGACCCGACCCCGCGTGCAGCGGGCCTGAAACGCCGGCGCAAGACACTGGTCGCAGACACCGGGAGAACCACCATGCACCCTGGCCAACTGATTCCGCTCACATCCGAACTGCTGCGCATGCTGCACGATGCCGACATCGCGCCTGCCACCGCCGGCGCACCGCACGAACGCGCGCTGGCGCTGGCCGTGGCCCTGGTGGCGGCCTGCGCCGCCGTCGTGCTCGCGCTCAGCTGATGCCGGGCCGCCGGCCTTGTGGTGGCAGGCGCTGGCTGGCCTGCCTGCTGGCCGCCGTGCTGCCCTGCGGCGCGGTGCCGGCCCTGGCGCAGGGCCTGCCACCGCTGTTCCCGATCCGCCAGGGCGACCTGCACGGCCTGATCGATGCCGAAGGCCGCGTGGTCCTGGCCCCCGAGTACACCGAACTGCGCATCGGGCAACCCCTGATCCTGCTGCGCAAGGGCCATCGCAGCGCCTACGCGGATGGCAGCGGCCGGCTCGTCATCGAGCCGCAGGACGAGTTGTCCCAGCCCTTTGCCGATGGCCTGGTGCCCATGCGCGGCAAGGACGCCCAGGGCAAGCCGCGCTGGGGCTACGTGGACGCGCAGCGCCGCTTTGTCATCGCCCCCGCGTTCGACGACGCGCAGCCCTTTGTCGACGGCCTGGCCGTGGTGGGCATCGCCGATGCCTGGGGCACGCTGAAGTACGGCGCCATCCACCGCAGCGGGCAGCTCGTGCTGCCGGCCACCCAGGCCAAGCTGCTGGCGCCCGCCGGTGGGCTGGTGCGTGCCGAGCTGCCCGGCCGCGTGCACCGGGTGTTCGACGCCCAGGGCCGCGACATCACGCCCGCGGGCATCGATTTCGTCGGCCTGCCCAGCGAGGGCCTGGTGCGGGTGTGGTCGGGCCGCCAGCAGGGCTTCATGACCGTGGCCGGCGAGCTGGTGGTGCCACCGCGGTTTGCGCAGGCAAGCGACTTCCACGACGGCCTGGCGCGGGTGTGGATCGATGGCAAGTACGGCTACATCGACACCCGCGGCACGCTGGTGATCCCGGCCCGCTACGACAGCGCGGAAGACGCCTCCGACGGGCTGGCGCTGGTGAAGGAGGGCCCGCAGTGGCTGTTCGTCGACCACCGTGGCCAGGTGGTGCTGCGCCCCGAGGCCGAGCGCGTGTGGCCCTTCTCGCAGGGGCTGGCGGTGGTGAAGGTGGGTGGCAGGCACGGCTACATCGACAAGCGCGGCCGCATGGTGATCGAGCCGCAGTTCAGCTTCGCGCGGCCCTTCGGCAACGGCCTGGCCTACGTGGGCCAGGGCCGCGTGTCCGGCTACATCCGGCCCGACGGGCGGTTCGTCTGGCGCAGCGGCGAGTGACGCGGGCGTGGGGCCAACCGGCGGGCGGCCCGCCCGTGCGGCTCAGCGCGCGATCTTGAACACGGCGGTGCTGGCCCGCAGGTTCGGCCAGCGGCGCACCGCGTGGCCCGCGTGCAGGCCGAAGCTGTCGAGCACGCGCAGGCCGTTCTTGCGCGCCAGCATCTCGAAATCGGCATGCGTGCCGACGCGGATGTTGGGCGTGTCGTACCACTGGTAGGGCAGCACCTTGGTCACCGGCATGCGCCCACGCAGCACCGACAGGCGGTTGGGCCAGTGCGCGAAGTTCGGGAAGCTCACGATGCCGATGCGGCCCACGCGCACGGTTTCGCGCAGCATGTTCTCGGTGTTGCGCAGGTGTTGCAGGGTGTCGAGCTGCAGCACGACATCGAAGCTGGCGTCGGCAAACAGGGCCAGGCCCTCTTCCAGGTTCAGCTGGATCACGTTGACGCCGCGCTGCGCGCAGGCCAGCACGTTCTCGTCGGCCAGCTCGATGCCGTAGCCCGAGCAGCCGCGGTGGCGCGTCAGGTGCGCGAGCAGCCGGCCGTCGCCGCAGCCCAGGTCGAGCACGCGCGAGCCGGCCGGCACCAGCGCCGCGATGAGCTCCAGCACTTTCTGATCACTCATGCCGCCCCCTCGCCAGGCACGCCGGTCACGCGTTCGGCCGCGATGCGGTCGAAGTACGCCCGCAGCACGCCGTGGTAGCGCGGGTCTTCCAGCAGGAAGGCGTCGTGGCCGTGCGGCGCGGCGATTTCCGCGTAGCTCACCTCGATGCGGTTGTCGACCAGCGCCTTCACGATCTCGCGCGAGCGCTCGGGCGAGAAGCGCCAGTCGGTGGTGAAGCTCACCAGCAGGAAGCGCTTGTCGCGCGCCACCGCGAAGGCGCGCGACAGGTCGCCGCCGAACGCGCGTGCGGGGTCGAAGTAGTCCAGTGCGCGCGTGATCAGCAGGTAGGTGTTGGCATCGAAGTACTCGCTGAACTTGTCGCCCTGGTAGCGCAGGTAGCTCTCGATCTGGAACTCGATGTCCTGCGTCGTGTAGCCGAACTCGGCGGCGCGCATCTCGCGTCCGAACTTCTCTTCCATCGAGTCGTCGGACAGGTAGGTGATGTGGCCGATCATGCGCGCCACGCGCAGGCCGCGCTTGGGCACCACGCCGTGGGCGTAGTAGTGGCCGCCGTGGAAATCGGGGTCGGTGATGATGGCGCGGCGCGCCACCTCGTTGAACGCGATGTTCTGCGCCGACAGGTTGGGCGCGGTGGCCACCGCGATGCAGTGGTCCACGCGCTCGGGGTGGCGCAATGTCCAGCTCAGGGCCTGCATGGCGCCCAGGCTGCCGCCGATCACCGCGGCCAGGCGCTCGATGCCCAAACGGTCGAGCAGCCGGGCCTGGGCGTCGACCCAGTCCTCCACCGTCACCACCGGGAAATCGGCGCCCCAGGGCTGGCCCCCCTTGGCGGGATCGGGGTGGGGGTGCATCGGCCCGGTGGAGCCGAAACACGAGCCGAGGTTGTTGATGCCGATGACGAAGAAGCGGTTCGTGTCCAGCGGCTTGCCGGGACCGACCAGGTTGTCCCACCAGCCCTCGCTCTTGTCCTGCCCGGCATAGGTGCCGGCGACATGGTGGCTCGCGTTCAGCGCATGGCACACCAGCACCGCATTGCTGCGCTTGGCGTCGAGCGTGCCGTAGGTTTCGTAGACCAGGTCGTAGCCGGCCAGCGAGGCGCCGCTCTGCAGCGGCAGCGGCTCGGCGAAGTGCATGGTCTGCGGTGTGACGTGGCCCAGCGATGGCATCTGAATCCGCCCAAAGAAAAACCCGATGCCACTGGGAAGCGGACACCGGGTGCGGGCGTCCCACTTTAGCGGCATTTGATAAAGCGCCCGCAATCAGGAACAAATCGGCGCTGTGGGCGTGAGTATAGCCAGCAGGTGACCAGCGAGGTACCGCGGCGCTGTGGCACCTTGGGTGCGCGTTCGCAACCCTTGCCGCTGGCCTGGTTCCCGACGGGCCCCGCACGATCGGTGTGAACTGATGCACAAGCCCCGCGAAACCGCCGGTTTCGGGGGCCTTGTGCTGGAACCGCCGTCCCCGCCCCGTCACTCATCGGCCGCATGCACCACATCACCGGTGCCGGAGCGAGAACCGATGAACACGACACTTCCCCCCAGCATCCTGGCCTTGGGCTTTGCCATCGCCCTGGCCGTGGCACCCGCCGCGCAGGCCGCGCCGACCACGCTGCAGGGCCACTTCGGCAGCGATGCCGACCGCTACGTGCTGGACTTCCACCTCGACGCCACCAGCACCCTGAGCGCGAAGACGCTGTCCTGGGCGCAGGGTGGTTTTGCCACCGTGCTGTCGCTGTTCGGCCCGGGCGGGCTGCTGCAGCAGGCGGTGGGCAGCAGCAACACCTGCGGCGCCGGCAGCGGCCAGCCCGACGCGGCCACCGGCTTCTGCTGGGACGCGTTCTTCAGCGGCAGCTTCGCGGCCGGCGACTACACGCTGGTGCTCACGCAGGACGGCAACCTGCCCATCGGCAGCGCGCTGGCCGACGGCTTCACGCAGGACGGCCAGCCGCACTACACCGGCAGCTGGTTCCTGGGCGACGACACGCGTTCGTTCATCAACGTGGACGGCAGCCAGCGCAGCAGCGCCTGGGCCTTCACGCTGGAGGGCGAGGGCATCGTGTTCAACAACGTGCCCGAACCCGCCAGCGGGTCGCTGCTGGTGCTGGCGCTGGCCGCGCTGCCCTTCGCCCGCCGCCAGCGCCGCGCCTGACCACCCGCCCGAACACCGCACTCCGAGGACCGCCACCATGAACACCCCCCGCACTTTCGCCCGCATTGCGCTGGCCGCCGCCACGCTGCTGAGCGCCCCCGCCTTCGCGCTGGATGCACCGCTGGCTGCCGATGCGCATGTCAGCAGCGTGCAGCCGGCCAACAACTTCGGCACGCTCGGCACGCTGAACGTGGGCGGCGGCTCGAACGCGCTGCTGCGCTTCGACCTCGCCACGCTGCCTGCGGGCACCAACGCCGCCAAGCTGGTCAAGGCCAGCCTAGTGCTGTACGTCAACCGCATCGGCACACCCGGTGCGGTGGAAGTGCAGGCGGTGAACGGAGGCTGGACCGAGGCCGCTGTCACGGCCGCGAGCCAGTCGCCGCTGGCCGGCGCCGGCAGCGGCATCACGGTGCCGGTGGCACAGGCGGGCCAGTTCGTCAGCGTGGATGTCACGGCGCTGGTGAAGAACTGGATCACCAACCCGGGCAGCAACTTCGGCCTCGCGCTCACGCCGGCGCTCAGCGCACCGGGCACCGTGGTGTTCCTCGACAGCAAGGAAAACGCGCAGACCGCGCACGTGGCCCGGCTCGACCTCACGCTGGCCGACCAGGGCCCGAAGGGCGACACCGGCGCCACCGGGGCGAAGGGCGCCACCGGTGCCACCGGCGCGACCGGCGCGACCGGCGCGACCGGCGCACAAGGCCCGCAAGGCATCCAGGGCCCGGCCGGCGCCAATGGCGTCTCGGGTTATCAGCGTGTCTCGGTGGCGCGCAACATCCCGGCCAGCTTCCTGGCCGCGCAATCGGCGAGCTGCCCGAACGGCAAGCGTGCGCTCGGCGGTGGCTTCCAGCTGGTCAGCAACCTCACCACCAGCCAGCAGGTCAACGTCACCCCGCACCAGAGCTACCCGTCCGGCGACTCGACCTGGACAATGTTTGTGGCCAACACCAACAACTTCCCGGTCGACATCAACGTCTGGGTGGTGTGCGCCACCGCCAACTGACAGCGCCCAGGGCCGTGCCCGGCCCGCCGCCCTGCCGCCCCCTGCGGCCCCACCCATCCCTTGAACCCCACGCGCCACGCAGGCGCAGGAGCTCCGACATGACCCCCCGTTCCCTCATCGCCCCCCGTCGCGTGCTGGCCCTGGCCGCCCTGCTGGCCGTTGCCGGCGCCGCCCACGCGCTGGACGCACCACTGGTCGCCGATGCCCATGTGAGCAACGCGCAGCCGGCCGGCAACTTCGGCAACCTGGCCACGCTGAACATCGGCGGTGGCGCCACCGGGCTGCTGCGCTTCGACCTCTCCACGCTGCCGGCGGGCACCACCGCGGCCAAGCTGGTGAAGGCCAACCTGGTGCTGTACGTCAACCGCGTGGGCACGCCGGGCGCCATCGAATTGCTGCAGGCCTACTCGCCCTGGAACGAGGCCACCGTCTCGGCCGGCACGCTGCCCACGCTGGGCGGCTCGGGCAGCGGCATCACGGTGTCCACCGCGCAGGCGGCGCAGTTCGTCAGCGTGGACGTCACCAACCTGGTCAAGGGCTGGATCACCAACCCGGCCAGCAACCACGGCCTGGGCATCGTGCCCTCGTACGTGACCCCCAATGCCGTGGTCTTTCTCGACAGCAAGGAGAACACGCAGACCGCCCACGTGGCGCGCCTGGACCTGACGTTGGCCGACCAGGGCCCCAAGGGTGACAAGGGCGACAAGGGCGACAAGGGCGACAAGGGCAACACCGGTGCCACCGGTGCCACCGGTGCCACCGGCCCGCAAGGCCCGCAAGGCCCGCAGGGACCTCAGGGACCGCAGGGCGTGCAAGGCCCGGCCGGCACCAGCAACCTGTACTACGGCCAGCACACCTGGAGCATCGACGGCGGCAGCTACGGCCGCGGCAACCTGTACTGCCCGTCCAACATGTACGTGATCGGCGGCGGCTGTGGCCACCGCGACTACAACAGCGCGCAGCAGGACATCGTCGTGAACTACGCCGGCCCGAACCCGGACAACCCGACCCAGAGCTACCGCTGTTCGGTCGACAACACCTCGGGCTCCAGCCGCGCCCTGCGCGCCTACATCATCTGCGCGTCGGCCAGCAACGTGACCGGCCCCTGATCACCGCGTGGGCCGCCGAGGGTCCGCCCGCCGCACGGCGCCCTCGGCCGGCAGCCTCCGGCGGGGGCGGCGCTTGCAATGACTGGTCAACTGACCAATAATGCCGCATGGCCCGCCCCTCGCAACAGCTCGACCAGGCCCTGCTGCGCAGCGGCCGGGCGCTGTATGCCGAGCTGGGCTGCGCCGGCTTGTCGCAGCGGCGCCTGGCCGAGCATGCCGGCGTGAGCCCCGGCATGTTCCACTACCACTTCGCCAGCAAGGACGACTTCCTGCGCACGCTGCTGCAGCAGCTGTACGACGAGATGTTCGAATCCCTGGCCTCCGATGCCGCCGCGCCCGGCCCGGCGCTGGCCCGGTTGCGGCAGGGCTTGTTCGGCATGGCGCGTTTTGTGCGCGAGCACCGGCCACTGCTGCTGCGCCTGGTGCTCGATGCCGCCAACGGCGAGGCCGTGGCAGGCGAATTCCTGCGGGCCAACGCGCCGCGCCACCTGGGCGTGCTGGTGCAGCTGCTCGAGGAGGCCCAGCGTCGCGGCGAGCTGCCGCCGGTGCGGCACCCACTGCAGCGCCTGGCGGTGCTGATGGGCGCGGTGCTCGCACCGATGGTGATGCTGCCGGCCATGCAGGCGCTGGGCGTGCCGCTCAAGGGCGCCTCGCTCGCGACGCAGGTCACCGGCGACACGGCGATCGCCGAACGCATCGAACTGGCCCTGTCCGCCTTGCGGCAGGGTGGGGAGGCTGCATGAATCCCGCACGGCTTCCCGGCGCCCGGCTGCAGGCCGGCGCCGCGTTCGCGCTGCTGGCGCTGGCAGGCTGCCAGGGCCCGCCGCCGCCGGCCTGGTCCGGCTACGTGGAGGGCGAGTACGTGCAGGTGGCCGCGCCGTTGGCCGGCACGCTGGCCACGCTGTCGGTGGCGGCCGGCGCACCGGTGGCCCAGGGCGCGGCGCTGTTCACGCTGGAGGCCGATGCCGAGCAGCGGGCCCAGGCCGAGGCCCAGGCGCGGCTGGACGCCGCCCGCGCGCAGGCCCGCAACACCGACAGCGGCCGGCGCGATGACGAGCTCGCCGTCACCCGTGCGCAGCTGGCCCAGGCGCGCGCCCAGGCGGCGCTCGCGCGCAGCGAACTCGCACGCCAGCAGCAGCTGTTCGAGCAGGGTTTCATCGCCCGCGCGCGGCTGGACGACGCCAGCACCGCGGCGGCGCAGGGCAGCGCCCGCGTGGCCGAGCTCGAAGCCGCGCTGCGCGCGGCCCGGCTGCCCGCCCGGCCGGACGAACGCCAGGCCGCGCAGGCCACCGCCACCGCCGCCGGCGAGGCCCTGAGGCAACAGCAATGGCGCGTGGCGCAAAAGGCCCAGCGTGCCCCGGTGGCCGCGCAGGTGGCCGACACCTACTTCCGCGTGGGCGAGTGGGTGCCCGCGGGGCAGCCGGTGGTGTCGCTGCTGCCCGCCGGCGCGGTGAAGGCGCGCTTCTACGTCGCCGAAACCGAGGTGGCCCGGCTCGCCGCCGGCCAGCGCGTGCAGATCCACTGCGATGGGTGCGGCACCCCGATCGCGGCCCAGATCACCCGCATCGCCACCCAGGCCGAATACACGCCGCCGGTCATCTACTCGAACGCCCAGCGTGCCAAGCTGGTCTTCATGGTCGAGGCGCGCCCCGCCGCGGCCGATGCCGCCCGCCTGCGCCCCGGCCAGCCGGTGGATGTGCGGCGGAGTGGCGCATGACCCGCGGGGGATCGGCCGACGTACTCGTCGGACGAGGGGCCGGCATGACCCCCGACCTGGCCATCGACGTGCACGGCCTCACCAAGCGCTACAACGGCCGCACCGTGGTCGACCGCTTCGCGCTGCAGCTCGCGCGCGGCCGCATCTGCGGCTTCCTGGGGCCCAACGGCAGCGGCAAGACCACCACCATCCGCATGCTCTGCGGCCTGCTGAAGGCCGACGCGGGCAGCGGCACCTGCCTGGGCCTGGACATCGCCCGCGGCGGCGCCGAGATCAAGCGCCAGGTGGGCTACATGACGCAGCGCTTCGGGCTCTATGAAGACCTGTCGATCCGCGAGAACCTCGACTTCGTGGCCCGCCTGTTCGAGCTGCCGAACCGCCGCGCCGCGGTGGACGACGCGCTGCAGCGCCTGGGCCTGGTGGCGCGCCAGCGCCAGCTGGCGGGCACCTTGTCGGGTGGCTGGAAGCAGCGCCTCGCGCTCGCGGCCTGCCTGCTGCACGACCCGCAACTGCTGCTGCTGGACGAGCCCACCGCCGGCGTGGACCCGAAGGCGCGGCGCGAGTTCTGGGACGAGATCCACCGCCTCGCGGCGCAGGGCATCACGGTGCTGGTGTCCACCCACTACATGGACGAGGCCGAGCGCTGCCACGAGCTGTGCTACGTGGCCTATGGCCAGCTGCTCGCGCGCGGCAGCGCGGCCGAGATCGTGGCCGCCGCCGGCGCGCGCGACCTGGAGGATGCCTTCGTGCGCCTGGTCGGGCAGGCGCAGGACAACTTTGCGGCAGGCTGAAATGAGGCCCCCCAGCGCACGTCATTCGCTGCCTCCCAAGCGGGCCTTCAGTCCCTTCGGAACGGCCGGGCGGGACTGAGCATGCAGCGCTTCTCGCTCCACCGCACGCTGGCCATCTTCATCAAGGAGTTCCAGCAGATGCTGCGCGACCGCCTCACCTTCGCGATGGCGGTGGGCATCCCGGTGCTGCAGCTGGTGCTGTTCGGCTACGCCATCAACACCGACCCGAAGGGCCTGCCCACCGCGCTGGTGGCGCAGGATGGCGGCCCGCTGGCGCGAAGCCTGGGCGCGGCGCTGCAGCACAGCGGCTATTTCCGCATCACCCACACCCCTACCAGCGAGGCCGAGGGCGAGGCGCTGATCGCGCGTGGCGAGGTGCAGTTCCTGGTGGTGGTGCCGCCGGACTTCACGCGTGCGCTGGTGCGCGGCGAGCGGGCGCCGCTGCTGGTGTCGGTGGATGCCACCGACCCCTCGGCCTCGGGCAACGCCATCGCCGCACTGCAGCCGCTGCTGGCGCAGGCCCTGGCGCACGATGCGGTGGGGCCACTGGCCGCGCTGCGGGTGCGGCCGGCGCCGATCGATGTGCGCCTGCACCGCCGCTACAACCCCGAGGGCCTGTCGCGCTACAACATCGTGCCCGGCCTCATCGGCACCATCCTGACGATGACCATGGTGATGCTCACCGGCCTGGCGATGACGCGCGAACGCGAGCGCGGCACGATGGAGAACCTGCTGGCCACGCCGGTGCGTCCGTTCGAGGTGATGGTGGGCAAGATCCTGCCCTACGTGGTGATCGGCTACGTGCAGCTGGGCGTGATCATGCTGGCCGCGTGGTGGCTGTTCGAGGTGCCGATGAACGGCAGCCTCGTGCTGCTGCTGGTGATGATCGGCGTGTTCATGCTGGCCAACCTGGGCGTGGGCTTCACCTTCTCGACGCTGGCGCGCAACCAGTTGCAGGCGGTGCAGATGACCTTCTTCTTCTTCCTGCCCTCGATGCTGCTGTCGGGCTTCATGTTCCCGTTCCGCGGCATGCCGGGCTGGGCGCAGGCCATCGGCGAGGTGCTGCCGCTCACGCACTTCCTGCGCATCGTGCGCGGCATCCTGCTCAAGGGCAACGGCGCCGCCGAGCTCACGCACGAGCTGTGGCCGATGCTGGCCTTCCTGGCGGTGGTGGGGGCGGTGGCGTTGAAGCGCTATCGGCAAACCGTGGATTGACAGTCTGCGGCCGCATGCAAGCATTCCTGGGTCCGGCACGACTGCGCAGGACCCGAGGAGACCCTGAATGCCCGCATGGCTGATGGCGCTGGACCGCCATTTCCCGATCCGTTACCTCACGCTGACCATCGGTGCCGTGGCCGTGCTGCTGGGCGCCTTCGCCTGGGTGGGCTTCGACCGGCTGGCCTGGCTGGCGCTGCTGGGCGTGGCGGTGGTGGTCACCGGCGCGCACGACCTGCGGCAGACGCGCCATGCGCTGTTGCGCAACTACCCGGTCATCGGGCACCTGCGCTTCCTGTTCGAGTGGGTGCGCCCGGAAATCCGCCAGTACTTCCTGGAGAGCGACCGCGAGGCGGTGCCCTTCTCGCGCCAGCAGCGCTCGCTGGTGTACCAGCGCAGCAAGGGCGAATCGGACAAGCGCCCCTTCGGCACCCAGCTCGACGTGCACGACACCGGCTATGAGTGGATCAACCACTCGCTCAAGCCCACCGTCATCGGCTCGCACGATTTCCGCATCACGATCGGCGCCGACCCGGGCAGCCGCTGCCGCCAACCTTACTCGGCCAGCCTGTTCAACATCTCGGCCATGAGCTTCGGTGCGCTGAGCGCCCATGCCATCCTGGCCTTGAACGCCGGCGCGAAGAAAGGCGGCTTCGCGCACGACACCGGCGAGGGCTCGATCAGCGAACACCACCGCAAGCACGGCGGCGACCTGGTCTGGGAAATCGGCTCGGGCTACTTCGGCTGCCGCAACGAGGACGGCAGCTTCAGCGAGGCCAGGTTCGTCGACAACGCGATGCACCCGCAGGTCAAGCTCATCGAGGTCAAGCTCAGCCAGGGCGCCAAGCCGGGACACGGCGGCGTGCTGCCGGGGCCGAAGGTCACGCCCGAGATCGCCGCCGCACGCGGCGTGCCGGTGGGGGTGGACTGCGTCTCGCCGGCCGCGCACAGCGCGTTCTCCACGCCGGTGCAACTGCTGCAGTTCCTCGACCGGCTGCGCGAGCTGTCCGGCGGCAAGCCGGTGGGCTTCAAGTTCTGCGTGGGCCACCCGTGGGAGTGGTTCGCCATCGCCAAGGCCATGCTCGAGACCGACCTGCTGCCCGACTTCATCGTCGTCGACGGGGCCGAGGGCGGCACCGGCGCCGCGCCGCTGGAGTTCACCGACCATGTCGGCGCACCGCTGCAGGAAGGCCTGCGCCTGGTGCACAACACGCTGGTGGGCCTGAACCTGCGCGGGCGCATCAAGATCGGCTGCGCCGGCAAGATCGTCAGCGCGTTCGACATCGCGCGTGCCATGGCCGTGGGCGCCGACTGGTGCAACTCGGCACGCGGCTTCATGTTCGCGCTGGGCTGCATCCAGGCTCAGCACTGCCACACCGGCGCCTGCCCCACCGGCGTCACCACGCAAGACCCGCTGCGCCAGCAGGCCCTGGTGGTGCCGGACAAGCAGGAGCGCGTGCTGCGCTTCCACCACAACACGCTCGAGGCCCTGAAAGAGCTGGTGCAGGCCGCGGGGCTGCGGCACCCGAACGAGATCACCACCGCCCACATCGTGCGCCGCACCAGCGACCACAGCGTGCGCCTGCTGGCCAACCTGCTGCCCACAGTGAAGCCGGGTGAACTGCTGGCCGCCCAGCGCGGCGAGGCCGATTGGCCGCACAACGTCTTCCGCGTCTACTGGCCCATGGCCCAGAGCGCCAGCTTCCTGCCGGCCCCGGTTTGAGGGGGGTGGCTGCTGCCACCGTGAACACGCGCACGGGCGGGCGCGGTTCGTCCGGTGGTGGCGGCCGCAACCCCCCACGCCCCGGGGATGCCGGTTTTGCCGACTCTCCCCAGAATTGGTTACACCAAGAAACCTCTCGTCGGTGGAACCATGAAAACCGTGCTGATGGCCGGGCATGCCGCAGCGCAAAGCGCAGCCTGGCGTGACGAGCTGGTGGCCACGGGCCACTGGGATGTGATGGCGCCAGTGCAGAGCTTCGGCGCGGCGCGTGTGCTGCTGCACCGGCACAACCCCGAGTTGCTGATCTCCGAGCTGCGGCTGGTCGACGGCACCGTGCTGGACATGATCCGGGTGCTGCGCCAGGGCCTGGGCTACCTGCGCACGCAGATCCTGGTGATCGGCCGCAGCGAGCGCGACCCGATGCTGCTGGATGCGCTGCAGGAAGGAGCGGACAGCTTCTTCGATCCGGCCGACCCGAAGGCCGGCACGCTGGCCGAGCGTGCCCGCGACACCCTGGCCGGCGGCGCCGACATCGCGCCCTGGATCGCGCGGCACCTGCTCGACCACTTCGAGGGCGTGTCCCGCAACCTGGTGGACAACCCGATCGACGAGATGATCAACCCGCTGGCGCTGACGCCGGACGAGCGCTTCCTGCTGCGCCAGCTGGCCGTGGGGCACCGCCTGGCCGACATCGCGCGCCATGACCGGCAGACCCCGCGCGCGCTCTCGGCCAAGGTGCGTACCATCTACCGCAAGATGCAGTGGGACCTGCGCGCGGGCGACCTGAGCCTGCAGCGCGCCGCCTGAGGGCTGGCCCCCGGCCGCCTCAGGCCCCGGCGGCGGTGGTTCCCGCTTTCGGGGGCCCCCATGCGGGCGAAAGACCCGTGGACCCGCGGTCGCTATCATGACCGCTTTGGACACCTGCCCGCGGGGCAGCCGTCCGCCCCGGCATTTCAGGAGCGCCCGCCATGGCATCAGTCAACAAGGTCATTCTCATCGGCAACCTGGGGCGCGACCCCGAGGTGCGCTACACACCCAACGGCAGCGCGGTGTGCAACCTGGGCCTGGCCACCACCCGGAACTGGAAGAACAAGGACTCCGGCGAACGCCAGGAAGAGACCGAATGGCACCGCGTGGTGCTGTTCGACCGCCTGGCCGAGATCGCGGGCGAATACCTGAAGAAGGGGCGCCCGGTCTACATCGAAGGCCGCCTGCGCACCCGCAAGTGGACCGACAAGGACGGCGTCGAGAAGTACACCACCGAGATCTATGCCGAATCCATGCAGCTGCTGGGCGGCCGTGACGGCGCGGGCGGAGGTGCCGGTGCCGGCGGCGACGACGGCGGCTACGAATCCGAGGCCCCGGCCCCGCGCCGCAGCGCCCCGCCGCCGCGCGCGCCCGCCGCGCAGAAGCCCGCGCCGAAGTCCAGCACCGGCTTCGACGACATGGATGACGACATCCCGTTCTGACGCCTGAAAGACGCGGCCACTCGGGCCGCGCGGCACCATGAAAAACGCGGGCTCGGGGCCCGCGCTGCCGTGATGCACCGGCGGGCCCTTGTGCGGCCCGCCGGCAGGCACCCTCAGAACTCGTACTTCAGCGTCACCTGCAGGGCCCACTGGCTCTCGCCCTTGGCCTGGCGGGTTTCGAAATCCTCCAGCGCGACGGTGTTGTAGACGTACTTGCCGTTGCGCATGCCCGCGTAGTTGACGAAGCTGCGTGCATTGGCGCCGTTGTTCTGCACGCCGCCGATGGTGCCGGCGTTGAAGCCCACTTCGTCGGTGCGGCCCCAGCGCTTGTTGAGCAGGTTGCCGAAGTTCAGGATGTCCAGCGTCAGCACGCCCTTGTGTTTGGCCATGAAGCCGGGCACTTCCTGGCTGAAGCGCAGGTCGAAGCTGTTGACCCAGGGGCTGGTCACGTCGTTGCGGCCCACCACGCGGCCGCGCGCCGAGGACAGCGAGGGGTTGCTGTTCACCACATCCCAGAACCGCGCCTCGTTGGCGGCCCGCTCGGCGGGGGTGGCGCCGAAGAACTCGACCTCGCCCGAACCCTGCGCGCTGGGGATGTACATCAGGTCGTTGCCCGAGACGCCATCGCCGTTCATGTCGTTGCGGAAGGTCCAGCTGTAGGGCTTGCCGCGCCGGCCTTCGTAGAACACGCCCACGCTGGTGCGGTAGTTCGAGAAGAAGGCCTTCGACCAGTTCATCGTGGCGCTGATGCGGTCGCGGATCACGTAGGCCGAGCGTGCAGCCACTTCCTCGTTCGGGTCGAAGATGGCGCGGTTGGCCCAGTTCGAGATGGCGCGCGAGGAGGTCAGCGGGTTCACCTCGGTCAGCGAGGTGCGGGTGTAGGCCAGGCCCCAGTTCAGGCTGCGCGACAGGCCGCTGCCATTGAGGCTGAGGGTCAGGCTGTCACCCCGGCCCTGGCTGCTGTTCTCGGCCAGCAGCACGTCCGCGAAGGCGCGGTTGCGCAGGAAGCGGCTCTGGCCGCCGCAGGTGCTGATCAGGCCGTCGCCGCTGTTCCAGCAGGATTCCGAGCGGGCCTGCGTGTTGTAGTACAGCGGCCGGCCATCGGGCCCGGTGGCGGTGGGGGCGCCCAGGTTCAGGTGGCGGTAGTGCACGCCATCCTTCACCTCGGTGTGGATCCACTCGGCGCCGGCCACCAGGCCGTACCAGGGCAGCTCGGTGTCGAACGCGAGGTTCATCTTCCAGACCGAAGGCTGGCGCAGGTTGGCGGCGATCAGGTCGACACCGGCCGCCGGCACCACGCCGGTGATGCTGGGCTGGCGGTTGGTGTCGGGCGTGAACACCAGGTCGGCCGGGCAGGCCGTGCGGCCTGCGCCGCAGCTGAAGCTGGCGTTGGCGGTGCCGAAGTTCTGGTACGGGTTGGTCAGCCACACGTTGGCCGCGGCACCCTGGAACAGGCCGACGCCGCCGCGCACCTGCATGCGGCGCTCCTTGGCGCCGGGCGTGAGGTCGAAGTTGAAGCCCAGGCGCGGCTGCACCAGGTTCTTGCCGTCGATGGTGACGGAGTTGTCCAGCCCGAAGCCGCCGGTCTGGGCGGTGCCGGTGGCCGGGTTGCCGGGCACCACGGGCTGCGCAAACGCTGCGTTGACGATCGGACGGTCACCGGTGCGTGTCTGGTCCACGCGCAGGCCGCCCATCAGCGTGAGCTGGCGGTTGAGCTTCCAGGTGTCCTGCAGGAAGACGCCCAGGTTGTCCAGCCGCCAGTCGGCCGCGCTGTCGGCCAGCGTGCGTCCGGGCAGCGGCAGCCGCACCGTGTAGGTGGTGGGCTTGCCGGCCGCGAACAGCGCCACCGGGTCCGTGCCGCTGAACTCGTAGACGCCGCGGCTGCTGTCGACGAAGGCATTGAAGATGTCGATGCTCTGGAAGTCGGTGCCGAACTTCAGCTCGTGGTCGCCCAGGTTCCAGGTGCCGGCCGCGTAGAGGTCGTTGGTGGTGGTTTCCAGCCGGTTGAAGTGGCGGAACTGCTCGGTGCCGAACACCAGCCGGCGTGAACCGGTGGCGGTGCCGGCCGGGGCCGGGCCGGTGAAGGTGAGGGTCACCTGCGGCAGGTCGGAAAACGGGCGCGGCGCCGATTCGTACTGCGTGCGCGAGAGCTTGAGCTCGGTGCTGAAGGTGTCGCTCCAGTCGGCGAACCACTGGCCGAGCACCGATTCGTTGATCTTGTCCTGCGAATACCAGTTGGAGTTGAGGGTCAGGCCGGTGGCGTTGAAGCCGGGGAAGATCGGCTCGGACTGCTCGGTCTTGGTGTAGCGCAGGTTGGCCTTGTGGTTGTCGCTGATGTTCCAGTCCAGCTTGAGCATCAGGTCCTTCACGGTCAGCTCGGCGCCCGAGGGCACGTCGGAGCCGCCGATGTCAATGCCGTACACCGACTTGGCGGTGCTCTGCGCTGCCGCGATCTGGGCCGGCGTGATGCCCACGTTGGTCTGGCCGCTGCCCACCGGGCCGAAGGTGGGGGTGGTGCGCGAGCTGGAGAGCTCTTCGTAGCTGGCGAAGAAGAACAGCTTGTCCTTCAGGATCGGCCCGCCCAGCGTGAAGCCCTTGGTGCTTTCCTCGAAGGGCGCGGGCGGCGAGTAGGTCTGCTGGCTGCGGTTGTAGCGGTCGCCGGCCATGTCCTGGTCGCGGTAGACGTAGTAGACGCTGCCCTTGAAATCGTTGGTGCCGCTCTTGGTGACGGCGTTGATGTTGGCGCCGACGTAGCCCTTCTGCGTGACGTCGAAGTTCGACACGTTGACCTGCACCGACTGGATCGCGTCGATCGAGATCGGCTGCTTCAGCGTGGGCAGGTTGTTCGACTCCAGGCCGAAGCTGTCGCTCATGGACACGCCGTCCACGGTGACGCGGTTGAAGCGGCTGTTCAGGCCCAGCGCGGAGATCTCGCCGAAGTCCTTGTTGGTCTGCACCAGGCGCGGGTCGGTGCGCGCGTAGTCCTGCAGGTTGCGGCCGATCGAGGCCAGTGCGTTCAGCTCGCGGCTGCCGATGTTGGTGCCCGCGCCCATGCTCGCGCTGCCGAACTTGCTGTTGCCGGCCCCACCTTGCCCGGTGATCACCACCTGCGCCGTGGCGGCGCCCAGGGTGCCGTCGAGCGCGGTGATCTCGGCCAGGGCCAGGAACACGCCTTCACGCTTGTCCGTCTGCCCGGCCTTGCTGAAGGTGATGGTGTAGGGCCCGCCCACACGCAGCCCGCGCACCGCGTAGCGGCCGTCGGCATCGGTGGTGGCGTTGTTCACCGAACCGGACTCGGTGTGCAGGATCGTCACGGTGGCACCGGCCGCGGGCTTGCCGTCGGCCCCGGTGACACGCCCGCCCACCGCCGCGGTGGTGTTCTGCGCCAGGGCCGGCGCGGCCGCCGCCATGACCACGGCCACGCTGATGGCCGTTCTTGTGAAACAGCCCCAATGCCTGTCGTTCATCACGTTCACTCCTCGATTGATTGGCTTGCCCGGGCGGCGGATGCAAGTTGCCTGCCAGCGCCGCCGCGCACGAATCCTGACCAAACAGTCAATCTCGCGCAAAGACAGCAGCCGGTAAACCACGGGTTTCCCCCGTTTGTGGCTTTTCGCCACACTCGGGTGGTGCATGCCGGCCCGCAGGCGGTGCCCACGGGCCGATGGCCCGCACCGGCTGCGTACGGCGCCGCGACGCTGCCGGATGCAACGGCTGCCCAGTCTGCCGGCCCGATGTGCCAGCCCGATGACAGCGGCGGCCCGCCCCCCGGGGCGCGCCGCGCGCGGGCTCAGTCCACCCGCTCGATGCGCGAGGCCGTGCTGGGCACCGGCGTGCTGGCCAGGTAGGCGGTGAGCGCCTCGATGTCGACCTTGCCGCCGAGCCGGTTGCGGCCCTGGGTCAGCAGGCTGTGGCCGTCGCCGCCTTCGGCCAGGAAGCCGTTCACGGTGACGCGGTAGTCGGCCTCGGGCCGCACCGGCACGCCGTCCACCCGCAGGTCCTGCACCCGCTCGCCGGGCGCGGCCGAGGCACGCCAGCGGTAGCGCAGGCTGTCCGAGGGCTGCAGGAAGTTCGGGCTGGCGCGCCCGGGGGGCTGCTGCGCTTCGAGCAGCGCCTTCAGCTCGGCGCCGCTGAGCGTCATCACCACCAGGCTGTTGCCGAAGGGCTGCATCGCAAAGGCCTCGCCGAAGCTCACCGGGCAGGGCGGCGCCTGGCGGCACAGCAGGTCGGCGCGCACGCCGCCGCTGTTCATCAGTGCAAGCTGCGCGCCGCCGTTGGCCGGCGCTCGGGTGGCGGCCAGCTGGGCATCGGCAATCATCTGGCCCGCGCTGCTGGTGCCGCCGCGGCCGCCCCGCTCGAAGCTGCCGCCGATGTGGCCCACCACGCGCTGCGCGCGCGGCGCCGCGGCGGCGCTGAAGCGGCCCACCTCGGCCGCCACCGCCTGCGCCGCATCACCCGGCACGGCGGCGGCGCGCAGGGCATCGCCCCAGGGGGCGGGCTGCGCGGCCGCGATGGCGCTGCGCTGCGCGGGCTCGGTGTGCGCGTTCAGCACCGGCAGGTTGCGGCTGCGGGTGGCGCTGCGGTCCACCCGGCCGCTGCGCGCATCGATCACCAGGTCGGTGACCGACAGGCCGCGCCCGTAGGAGGTGGACTGGACCACCGGCCGGCCGTCGAGGAGGCAGCGGTAGCCCTGGTGGCTGTGGCCGCTGATGATCAGGTCCACCTCGGGGCTGATGCGCCGCGCCAGGTCGACGATCGGGCCGCGCAGGTTGGGGCAGCGTTCGTCGTTCCAGTCGGCCGGCTGCTGGGCGCTGCCGATCTCGCCGCCCTCGTGCATCGTCACGATCAGCGTGTGCACGCCTTGCGCCTTGAGCTCGCGCACGCTGCGGTTGATGGCCTCGGCCTCGTCCTCGAAGCGCAGGCCGCCAATCGCCTGCGGCACCACGATCTTCGGCGTGCCGCGGGTGACGGCGCCGATCACGCCCACCTTCACGCCCGCGAACTCACGCACCCAGCTCGGGGCGAACAGCGGCCGGCCATCGGCCTGGTGAACGTTGGCGGCCACCAGCGCGAACTGCGCGCCGGGGTAGGGCTGCAGCACGCAGGTGGCGCCGGGGTTGCCGGGCAGCTCGGGCGCGCAGCCGCCCGCCAGCACGCGCTGCAGCTCGGCGGTGCCGGCGTCGAACTCGTGGTTGCCCACCGCGCCCACGTCGACCCCGATGCGGTTCATCACCTGCACGGTGGATTCGTGCCGGAACAGCGTGGACACCAGCGGCGAGGCGCCGATCATGTCGCCGGCCGAGACCACCAGGCTGTGCGGCGCGCCGGCGCGCAGGGCCTGCACCAGCGCGGCCATCGGTGCCGCGCCGCCCACCACCACGCGCTGGCCCGCGCCGGGCCGGGCCGGGTCGGGCAGCGTGAGCGTGAGCTTGCCTTCCTCGAGGTTGCCGTGAAAATCGTTGAAGCCGATCACGCGCAGGCGCACGGTCTCGCCAGCAGGGGCGGTGGCAGGGGCGGGGGCCGGCGCGGAGGCGCAGCCACCCAGGGCGGCGAGGGCGGCCAGGGCCAGCGTGGCGGCGAGCGTGGGGGTCATCGGTTGCCTCGGTGCAGGGGTCGGTGGGTGGGGCGCTCAGCCCGGTGTGATGCCTTCGGCCCGGGCCCAGCCCAGCAGTTGCTGCCGGGCCTGCGCACGGCTCGGCTCGGGCAGGAACGAGGCCTCGGCCGCGAGCAGGCCCATGCGCAGCAGGTCGGCCCAGGTGAAGGCGGCATGCTGCAGCAGGTTCACGGCCTCGGTGCTCTGGTCGATGCAGGAGATGAGCTTGTTGTCGGTGTGGAACGAGAGCGAGACGCCCGCATCCCACAGCGCGCGGATCGGGTGCGTGGCGATCGAGCGGGCCGCGCCGGTGTGCAGGTTGCTGGTGGGGCACACCTCCAGGTGCAGGCCCCGTTCGCGCAGCTCGGCCAGCACGGCCGCGCCCGCGGGCGTGCCGATCACGTCGGCCAGCCGCACGCCGTGGCCCACCCGTCGGGCGCCCAGGCGCGCGGCCTCGAGCACGCGCGCCGCGCCATCGGCCTCGCCCGCGTGCAGCGTGAGCGCCAGGCCCTCGCCGCGCACCCGCGCCAGCAACGCGGCATGCTCGGTGGCCGGGTGGCCTGCCTCGGGGCCGGCCAGGTCAAAGGCCACGACGCCCTGCTCGCGGTAACGCAGCGCCAGCGTGGCCGCGCGGGTGACCTCGGCCGCCGGGAGCTGGCGCATCGCGCAGACGATCAGCCCGCTGGGCAGCGCCGAGCGCGCCAGGCCGGTGAGCAGGGCCTCCACCGCGGCCTCGCCGCTGATGCCGAAGGGCTCGAACAGCAGCGGCGCGATGCGGAACTCGGCCAGCACGCAGCCCTCGGCACGCGCGTCCTCGGCGGCTTCAAAGGCCACGCGCTCCAGCGCCTGCGGGCTGGCCATGGCCGCCACCGTGAGCGCGAAGCCGCGCAGGTACTCCACCAGCGAGCCGGCGTGCGCGCGGGCATCGAACCAGGCGGCCAGGGTCTCCACGTCGTCGGCCGGGGCCGTCAGGCCGCGCTGGCGCAGCAGGGCCAGCAGCGTGGGCACACGCAAGCCGCCATCCAGGTGTTCGTGCAACAGCACTTTCGGCAGGCGCCGGGCGCGTTGCAGCAACGGGTCCGGCGGGGTCGGGTCGGCGGCGGGCATCGCGCGATGCTAGCAACGATGAGGGAGAACCACGGGGGAGCCAACGGCGCGAGTCTTGCTATCCTGCCCGACCACATCCCCCCACCCGACAGGTGACCTGCCCATGAAGCACCCGCTCCTGACCCTTGCCGGCCTGCTGGCTGCCGCCACCGCCGCGCAGGCCGATCCCGCCGTGATCTACGACATGGGCGGCAAGTTCGACAAGTCCTTCAACGAGGCCGCGTACAACGGCGCCGAGCGCTGGAAGAAGGAAACCGGCAAGCCCTACCTCGATTTCGAGATCAGCAACGAGGCCCAGCGCGAGCAGGCCATGCGCCGCATGGCCGAGAAGGGGGCCAACCCCATCATCGGCGTGGGCTTCTCGCAGGGCTCGTCGATGGAAAAGGTGGCCAAGGACTTCCCGAAGCTGCAGTTCGCCATCATCGACGCGGTGGTCAAGCAGCCCAACGTCGAATCCATCATCTTCAAGGAGCACGAGGGCAGCTTCCTGGTGGGCATGATGGCCGCCATCGCCAGCAAGAGCGGCAAGGTGGGCTTCGTCGGCGGCATGGACATCCCGCTGATCCGCAAGTTCCAGTGCGGCTACGAGCAGGGCGCCAAGTACGCCAACCCGAAGGCGGAAGTAACCTCCAACATGACCGGCACCACGGCCGCCGCCTGGAACGACCCCACGCGCGGCGCCGAGCTGGCCAAGGCCCAGTTCGCCAAGGGCGTGGACGTGATCTTCGCCGCCGCCGGCGGCACCGGCATGGGCGTGTACCAGGCGGCCAAGGACGGTGGCAAGCTGGCCATCGGCGTGGACAGCAACCAGAACCACCTGCAGCCCGGCACCATGCTCACCAGCATGGTCAAGCGGGTGGACGTGGCGGTGTACACCGCCGCGAAGAAGACGACACCCGGCGTCACCGTGCTCGGCCTGAAGGAAGGCGCGGTGGACTACGCGCTGGACAAGCACAACGAGAAGCTGGTCAGCGCCGAGATGAAGAAGCGCGTCGACGCGGCCAAGGCCGACATCATCGCCGGCAAGATCAAGGTCGCCGACTACATGGCCGACAACACCTGCAAGTACTGAGGCCCCGGCCGCCTGGCGGCCGCCCCCGAGGGGCTGATTGAACCCGACCGGGAAACCCGGATCGGGTTCAACCCTTCGATCACCACCGCTCTCCCCTGACCGCTGCGCGGTCTGTCCCCTCCGGGATGAATACGCCCTTCGATGCCGTCATCAGCCATCGCGGTCTTCATGGACCGCATCAGCAAACGCTTCGGCGCCGTCCAGGCCAATCGTGAGGTGACGCTCACGGTGGCCGCGGGCACCGTGCACGGCATCGTCGGCGAGAACGGCGCGGGCAAGTCCACGCTGATGTCCATCCTCTACGGCTTCTACCAGGCCGACGAGGGTGGCATCGAGATCGAGGGCCGGCCCGCGCGCATCAGCGGCTCGCGCGAGGCCATCGCGCTGGGCATCGGCATGGTGCACCAGCACTTCATGCTGGTGGAGCCGCTCTCGGCGCTGGACAACGTCATGCTCGGCGCCGAGCCGCACTGGCGCCTGCCCGCGGCGCGCGCGCAGGTGCGCGGCCAGCTCGAGGCGCTGATGCACGACACCGGCCTGGTGGTGCACCTGGACACCCCGGTGGAAGAACTGCCCGTGGGCGAACGCCAGCGCCTGGAGATCCTGAAGGCGCTGTTCCGCGGCGCGCGCATCCTGATCCTGGACGAACCCACCGCGGTGCTCACCCCGCAGGAGACCGAGCAGCTGTTCATCACGCTGCGCCGCCTGCGCGCGCAGGGCACCACGATCCTGCTGATCACCCACAAGCTCAAGGAGATCATGGCGCTGTGTGATGCCGTGACCGTGATGCGCCAGGGCCAGGTGGTGCTCGACTGCCCGATCGCCCAGGCCAGCCTGGACACGCTGGCCGAGGCCATGGTGGGCCGGCGCGTGAACCTGGGCCGCGCGCCGGGCGAGCATGCCGCCCGCGTGGGCGCGCCGCTGCTCGAAGCCACCGGCCTGCGCTGGCAGGACGCGGCCGGCGTGCCGCGCCTGGCCGATGTGACGCTCAGCCTGCGGGCGGGCGAGATCGTCGGCATCGCCGGCGTCTCGGGCAACGGCCAGAGCGAGCTGCTCGAGGCGCTGGCCGGCATGCGCGCGCCGCAGCAGGGCCGGCTCGTGCTGGCGGGCCGCTCGTTCACGCCCGAGGCCTGGCTGGACCCGGCCGAAGCCCGCGTGCTGGGCCTGGCCCATGTGCCGGAAGACCGCCACCGCTGCGGCCTGGTGCTGCCGTTCGCGGCCTGGGAGTCGGCCGTGCTGGGCCACCACCGCCTGCCGCGTTTTGCCGGCGCGTGGGGCTGGATGAAGCAGGCCGCGATGCGCAGCGCCACCGCCGCGATGATGGACGACTACGACGTGCGGCCGCGCAACCCGCTGCTGCAATCGTCCAAGTTCTCCGGTGGCAACCAGCAGAAGCTGGTGCTCGCGCGCGAGGCGCTGGGCGTGCCGAAGGTGCTGCTGGTGGGCCAGCCCACGCGCGGCGTGGACATCGGCGCGATCGAGTTCATCCACGGCCGCCTGCGGGCCATGCGCGACGCCGGCGGCGCGGTGCTGGTGGTCTCGTCCGAACTCGACGAGATCCTCGCGCTGGCCGACCGCGTGCTGGTGATGGACCGCGGCCGCATCGCCGGCGAGCTGCCGATCGAGCAGTGCAGCGAAGCCGCGCTGGGGTGCCTGATGGCCGGTGTGACGGCGGCGGAGCGTCAATGAGCGCGCACCAGCCGATCGAGCTGCCACGCTGGATCGACATCGGCGTGCTGCCGCTGGTCAACCTGGCCATGGCGCTGTTCGTCAGCGGCCTGGTGGTGGCCGGCATCGGGCTCGATCCGGTGCAGGTGATCACGCTGCTGGTCAAGGGCGCGTTCGGCAGCCGCTCGGGCTTCAGCTACACGCTGTACTACGCCACCACCTTCGTCTTCACCGGCCTGGCGGTGGCGGTGGCCTTCCATGGCGGCCTGTTCAACATCGGTGGCGAGGGCCAGGCCATGATCGGCGGGCTGGGCAGCGCGCTGATCGCGCTGGCGCTGGCCGATCGCCTGCCCGCGGCGCTGATGCTGCCGCTGATGATCGCGGTCGGCGCCGCCGCCGGCGCGGCCTGGGCCGCGGTGCCGGCGGCGCTGCAGGCCTGGCGCGGCAGCCACATCGTGATCACCACGATCATGTTCAACTTCATCGCCTCGGCGCTGCTGTCCTACCTGCTGGTCAACCACCTGAAGGAGCCGGGCAACATGGCGGTGGAAAGCCGGGCCTTCGCGGCCTCGGCGCACATGCCGGGCCTGCACGAGGCGCTGGCCTGGCTGGGCATCACGTGGCCGAAGACACCGCTGAACCTCTCGGTGCTGCTGGCCGCGCTCAGCGCCGTGGGCGTGGCCCTGCTGCTGTGGAAGACACGCGTCGGCTACGAACTGCGCGCCTCCGGCCACTCGCCCGACGCGGCGCACTATGCCGGCATCCGGCCGCGGCGGCAGATCCTGCTGTCCATGGCGCTGGCCGGCGCGCTGGCGGGCCAGGTGGGCATCAACGAGCTGGCCGGCGTGCAGGGCCGGCTGCTGCTCGATTACGTGGTGGGCGCGGGCTTCACCGGCATCGCGGTGTCGCTGATCGGGCGCAACCACCCGCTGGGCATCGTGATGGCCTCGCTGCTGTTCGGTGCGCTCTACCAGGGCGGGGCCGAACTGTCGTTCGAGATGCCCGCCTTCAGCCGCGACATGGTGGCCACGCTGCAGGGCCTGATCGTGCTGTTCTCCGGCGCCATGGCCATGGTGGCCGCGCCCTGGCTGGCGCGCGCCCATGCCTGGTTGCGCCGGCCCGCCGCGGGAGCCGCGCATGGATGAGGTGTTCATCGGCACGCTGCTGGCCTCCACGCTGCGGGTGTCGGTGCCGCTGATCCTGTGCGCGCTGGCCGCCACGCTGTCCGAGCGCAGCGGCGTCATCGACCTGGGGCTCGAGGGCAAGATGCTGATGGCCGCCTTTGCCGCGGCCTCGGTGGGCAGCACCACCGGCTCGCTGACGCTGGCCTTCGCGGCCGCGCTGGCGGTGGGCATCGCGCTGTCGATGCTGCACGGCTTCGCCTGCGTCAGCCACACCGGCGACCAGGTGGTGGCCGGCATGGCCATCACGATGACGGCCGCGGGCCTGACCATCGTGCTGGGCATCGCCTGGTTCAAGCAGGGCGGCCAGACACCGCCGCTGGCCGATGCGGTGCGCCTGTCGGCCTGGTTCGGTGCGCTGGAGCCCGCGGTGTCGGCGCTGCCCTGGGTGGGCGGCGTGCTCGCCGCCGCGCTGCTGGGCCACAACTGGCTGGTGTACGCGGCGCTCGCGCTGGTGCCGGGTGTGTGGTGGCTGCTGTACCGCACGCGGCTGGGGCTGCGGCTGCGCGCCACCGGCGAGAACCCGGCCATGGTGGATGCGGCAGGCCTGTCCGTCAGCGGCCTGCGCTACCTGGCGCTGGGCGGCAATGGCGTGCTGTGCGCGCTGGCCGGCGCCTACCTGGTGCTGGCGCAGAACCCGCTGTTCGTGCCCAACATGACCGCCGGCCGCGGCTACATGGCGCTGGCGGCGATGATCTTCGGCAAATGGCACCCGGTGGGCGCGCTGTGGGCCTGCCTGCTGTTCGGCTTTCTCGACGCGCTGTCGATCCGCCTGCAAGGCGTGGTGCTGCCGGGCCTGGGCCCGGTGCCGGTGCAGGCCATCCAGGCCCTGCCCTACGTGATGACGGTGGTGCTGCTGGCCGGCTTCATCGGCCGCTCGCGCGCGCCGGCGGCGCTGGGCGTGCCGTACGTGAAGGAGCGCTGATGGTCGACGACACCCTGATGCACGCGCTGGTGCAGGCCGCCCGCGCGGCGCGCGAGCGGGCCTATGCGCCCTATTCGAAGTTCGCCGTCGGCGCGGCGCTGCTCGACGAGCACGGCCGCCTGCACGCGGGCTGCAACGTGGAGAACGCGGCCTACCCGCAGAGCCAGTGCGCCGAGGCCTCGGCGATCGCGCACCTGGTGCTCACCGGCGCGCGGCGCATCGTCGCGGCCGCGGTGGTGGGCGTGGCGCCGCAGCCGGTCACCCCCTGCGGCGGCTGCCGCCAGCGCCTGCGCGAGTTTGCGGCGGACGACATGCCGATCTGGGTGGCCGACCTGGCCGAGGTGCGGGCGCGCCACACGCTGGGGCAGCTGCTGCCGGCGAGCTTCGGACCGGAGCACCTGTCGTGATGACCGCCATCACCACCACCGTCACCCGGCTGCAGGCCACCGGCCGCAGGCCGCAGGTCGCCATCGTGCTGGGCTCCGGCTGGGATGGCATTGCCGACGCGGTGCAGGACGCGATCGACATCCCCTACGCGGAGCTGCCCGCGTTCCCGGCCCTCAGCGTCGCAGGACACGCCGGCGCGCTGCGGCTCGGCCGCATCGGCGGGCACGAGGTGGCGCTGCTGCGTGGCCGCAAGCACGTGTACGAGAGCGGCGACGCGGCCGCGATGAAGGGCCCGATCCGCACGCTGGCGGCACTGGGCTGCGCCACCGTGGTGCTGACCAACGCCGCGGGCAGCCTGGACAGCAGCATGCGACCGGGTTCGCTGATGCTGATCGGCGACCACCTGAACATCGTGCAGCGAACGCCGCTGCACGACGAGCCGGGGGATGCGCGCTTCGTCAACATGGCCGATGCCTACGACCCGGCCTTGCGCCAGCGCGCAAAGGACGCGGCCAGCGCCGCCGGCATCGCGCTGCACGAAGGCGTCTACGCCTGGGTGCTGGGCCCGCAGTTCGAGACACCGGCCGAGATCCGCATGCTGCAGCGCCTGGGCGCGCAGGCGGTGGGCATGAGCACGGTGCCCGAGACCATCCTCGCGCGCCATGCGGGCCTGCGGGTGCTGGGCCTGTCGATGCTCACCAACATGGGCTGCGGCATGGAAGCCGAGGTGCTGAGCCACGCCCACACGCTGCAGACGGCCGGCGCCACCCGGGCGCTGGCCGCGCGGCTGCTGCAGGCGGTGGTGCCGGCGCTGCTGCCGCCGCTGCCGTGAGCCGGCCGCTCACTTGGCGCGGTAGATCACCTCGGCCATGCGCGCCAGCCGGGGCGCGACGATGGGCACCGTCAGCATCGTGCTGGCCACCGCCATCAGCAGCAGCGCGGTGAAGGTTTCGCTGGTGATGATGCGCTTGTCCAGCAGCACGTTGGCGAAGATGATCATGATCAGCGCCTTGGTCTGCAACAGCCAGCCGATCAGGCTGCCCTCGCCGGGCTGCCAGCGCAGGATGCGGCCGGCCAGGCCGGTGCCCGCGAGCTTGCCCGCCACCGAGGCCACCAGCAGCAGCGCGGCCACGCCGAACACCGCCGCGCCGCCCATGCCCCAGTTGGTGCGCAGCCCGGTGCTCAGGAAGAACACCGGCATCGCCACCAGCAGCACGTGGTGGCGCAGCAAATCCATGTGCTTCTGGTTGAACCAGTGCGAATCCATCACCGCGCCGGCCAGGAAGGCGCCCACCATGAAATGCAGGCCCGACCAGTCGGCCCCCAGCCCGCACAGGGCCAGCCAGATCAGCCCGGCGAACCAGCGGTCGGGCTCGGGAATCGCCTGCATCAGGCGCCGGAAGGCCAGTGTCACCCCCCCGAAGGCGAGCAGGAAGCCGAGCTGCTTGCCCACGCGCTCCCAGTCCATCAGGATCAGCGCCAGCACGCCCCAGATCGCGATGTCGTCCAGGCTCGCGTAGCGCAGGATGCGCTGGCCGATGGGCTGGCGCAGGATCTCCAGCTTTTCCATCAGCAGGATCAGGATCGGCAGCGCCGTCACCGCGCAGCTCATGCCCACGCCCAGCACGAACTGCCACTGCTGCGCGCCGGGCCCCATCCAGCCCGGGAAGGCCAGCAGCCCCAGGCCCACCGCGCAGCCCGCGGCCAGCGGCAGGCCCAGCGCCAGGCCGGCGGTGATGCCGCTTTCGCGCCGGTGTTCCCAGGCCTGGCGCAGGTCGAGCTCGATGCCGGCAATCCACACGAAGATCATCACCGCCCACCAGGCGATGCCGTTCAGGCTCTGGATCACCGCCGGGTTGAACACGAAGCTGTAGTAGCCCGGCAGCAGCGCGCCCAGGATGCCGGGGCCCAGCAGGATGCCGGTGATGATCTGCACCACCACCAGCGGCGCGAAGTGGTCGGTGCGCCCCAGGCGCCAGATCAGGTAGGGCACGGTGAAGATGATCAGCATCGCGATCAGGAAGATCTCGGTGGTGCTCAATGGACTGCTCTCCGCATTGCATGCTCCGGGATTCGCGCCTGGGAGCGGCCCGGCGCGCTCACTGGACTACCCTCCGCGCAAAGCGCTCCGGGATTCGCGCTTGGGAGCGGCCCGGCGCGCTCATGCCGTGCCACTGGGGGCTCTTGCCAAGGGTTGAAAGCGCCGCAGTGTGGCATGCTTCCCCGCTCGATCCGCCCCCGGTGTTGCCCCATGAATCGCCTCCCATCCATGCTGTGCGCGCTGGGTGCGCTGCTGGCCCTGGCCGGTTGCGCCACGGCCCCCGCGCCCCGTGCGCCGCTGAAGCTGACCATCCTGCACACCAACGACCACCACGGCCGCTTCTGGCCGAATGCCGATGGCGAATACGGCATGGCCGCGCGCAAGACCCTGATCGACGCAGTGCGCGCCGAGGTCAAGGCCGCGGGGGGCGAGGTGCTGCTGCTCGATGGTGGCGACGTGAACACCGGCGTGCCCGAATCCGACCTGCAGGATGCCGAGCCCGATTTCCAGGGCATGAACCGCCTAGGCTACGACGCCGCGGCGGTGGGCAACCACGAGTTCGACAAGCCCCCCGCGGTGCTGGCCAAGCAACGGCAGTGGGCCCGCTTCCCGATGCTCGCGGCCAACATCTACAAGGATGGGCAGCGCATGTTCGCGCCCTACCACGTGTTCGAGCGCGGCGGCTACAAGATCGCGGTGATGGGCCTGACCACCGACGACACGCAGAAGATGGTGCTGCCCGACAACATCCGCGGCATCGAGTTCCGCAAGCCCGCCGACGAGGCCGCCAAGCTGCTGCCCGCGCTGCGCGCGCAGGCCGACATGGTGATCGCCGCCACCCACATGGGCCACTACCCCGATGGCAAGCGTGGCGTCAACGCGCCGGGCGACGTGGAGATGGCGCGCGCCGTGAAGGGGCTCGACCTGATCGTGGGCGGGCACAGCCAGAACCCGGTGTGCATGCTGGCCGAGAACCTGCGCAACGAGGCCTACGTGCCCGGCACGCCCTGCGCGCCGGACCGCCAGAACGGCACCTGGATCGTGCAGGCGCACGAGTGGGGCAAGTACGTGGGCCGGGCCGATTTCGTGCTGGAGGCCGGCAAGGTGGAGTTGGTGAAGTACACGCTGCTGCCGGTGAACCTGAAACGCCGCCTGGCCGATGGCAGCAAGGTGCTCGCGGCCGCGCCGATTGCCGAGGATGCCGCGCTGCGCAGCTTCCTCAAGCCGTTCCAGGATGCGGGCCAGGCACGCCTGTCGGCCCCGGTGGGCTCGGCCGACGGCGTGCTCGACGGCGACCGCGATCGCGTGCGCAAGCAGCCCACCACGCTGGGCATGCTGGTGGCGCGTGCCATGCGCGAGAAGACCGGCGCCGACCTCGCGCTGATCAACGGCGGCGGCGTGCGCGACTCGCTGCCCGCCGGCGCCATCAGCTACCGCGATGTGCTGAAGGTGCAGCCCTTCGGCAACACCGTCGGGCTGGTCGAGCTCACCGGCCGCGAGCTGCTGGCCTACCTGCAGGCCGCCGCGCGCATGACGCCCGGCTCCGGCGGCTTCGCGCAGACCACCGGCGTGAACATGCGCATCGAGGGCAACGAGCTGAAGGAAGCCCGCATCGGCGGCGCCCCGATCGATCCGGCGCGCACCTACCGCCTCTCGATCAACAACTTCACCGCCGCCGGCGGCGACGGTTATCCGCCGCTCAAGCAGCACCCCGGCTACGTGGACACCGGCTTCAACGATGCCGAGGTGCTGCGCAGCTACATCGCCCGCCACAGCCCGCTGAAGGTGGCCGACTTCGAGCCGGGAGACGCCGTGACCCGACGTTGATCACACGAGCGCACATCCCCTGGGAACACAACAACATGACCGTGATGACCCGCCTGAAATCGGCGGCCAAGCAACTGCCGGTGATCGACCGGCTGATCGCGCAGCGCGACGACCTGGCCGCGCAGGTCGCGGCCGGACAGCAGCAGCACGCGGCGCTGCGCCAGCAGCTCGAGGCGATTCGCGAGGCGCTCGCGGCCTTCGAGCAGCAGCTGAACCAGCAGGCCGCGGCGCGTGACGTGGCGGCCGCGGCCGCGCACCACGCGGCCGACAGCGCCGCTGCCGAACTGGCGGCGCTGCGCCAGGCCTGCGGCTTTGTGCCGCCGGGCCACTACTACTCGCCGATCCCGTCGCTGGACGAGGTGCGCCGCGACGAGGCCCGCATCTTCGGCCCGGTGCCGCGCGAGATCCCGGGCATCGCGCTGCGCGAGCCCGAGCAGCTTGCACTGCTGGCGCAGCTGGCCGCGCACTACGCCGACATGCCGTTCGGCGAGCAAGCCACCGAGGGCCTGCGCTACCACTTCGACAACCCGTCCTACGCCTATTCCGACGGCATCCTGCTGCACTGCATGCTGCGTCATCTGCGGCCGCAGCGGCTGGTGGAGATCGGCTCGGGCTTTTCGTCCTGCGTCACGCTGGACACCAACGAGCGCTTCCTCGGCGGGGCGCTGCAGACCACCTTCATCGAACCCTACCCCGCGCTGCTGATGTCGCTGCTGCGGCCGGAAGACCATGCCCGCGTGACCATCCACCCCCAGCGGCTGCAGGACGTGGACCTCGCGGTGTTCGCGCAGCTGCAGGCGGGCGACGTGCTGTTCGTCGATTCCACCCACGTCAGCCGCGTCGGCAGCGACGTCAACCGCCTGTTCTTCGACATCCTGCCGGCGCTGGCGTCGGGGGTGGTGATCCACTTCCACGACATCTTCCACCCCTTCGAGTACCCGAAGGAGTGGATCTACTTCGGCCGCGCCTGGAACGAGCTGTACCTGCTGCGCGCCTTCCTGCAGTACAACAGCGCGTTCGACGTGTTGCTGATGAACACCTTCATGGCGCATTTCCACCGCGAGTTCTTTGCCGAGCGCATGCCGCTGTGCCTGAAGAACACCGGCGGCAGCATCTGGTTGCGCAAGCGGTGAAGTCACGTATGGCTGCTGTCGGCCCGAACCGGGCCACCCCCGGAGCGCCTTCGGCGCTTCCCCCTCAAGGGGGCGACACCAGCGGCCCGGCAGAGCCGGCTCCGCGGTGTCCACTTGGCGTGCGGCCGCTGCACGCGGCGCACGGCGACGGTGGCGCGGGTGACCCTCGGGTCCTGCCCCTGGAAGCCGTGCCCAACCAGGCGTTGCGACATGCCCACGCGCGCCGCTGCGCCGCGTTCAGCGGTCGCAGCCCCAGCCGAACACCGCGGAGCCGGCTTCGCCGGTCCGCTGGTGTTGCCCCCTTGAGGGGGCGCGCGAAGCGCGTAGGGGGTGGTCCGGTTCGGGTCGATAGCCACCCCGTGGAGCCACTGAGATGAGCCTGAACGACGACGCCCGCATCGCGCTGGCCTGCCTCGACCTGACCAGTCTGAACGACAACGACGACGCGGCCGCGATCCACGCGCTGGCGGCCAAGGCCGACGGGCCGGCGGGCCGGCCGGCGGCGCTGTGCGTGTGGCCGCGCTTCGTGGCGCAGGCCCGGGCCGAGGCGCCGGCCGGCGTGAAGGTGGCCGCGGTGGCCAATTTTCCCGAAGGCGCGCTGGACACTGCACGCGCGGTGGCGGACACCCGCATGATCGTCGAGGCCGGTGCCGACGAGGTGGACCTGGTGCTGCCCTGGCGCGCCTTGCAGGCAGGGGACGAAGCCGGCCCCGCCGCGCTGGTGGCCGCGGTGCGCGCGGCCTGCCCCGGCCGCACGCTCAAGCTCATCATCGAATCGGGCGAGTTGAAGACGCCCGAGCACATCGCCACGGCCTGCCGCATCGGCCTCGACGCCGGTGTCGATTTCCTCAAGACCAGCACCGGCAAGGTGCCGGTGGGCGCCACGCCCGAGGCGGCCCGCGTGATGCTGCGCGCCATTGCCGGGCACCCGCGCGGCGCCCAGGTGGGCTTCAAGGCCTCGGGCGGCGTGCGCAAAGTGACCGAGGCCGCGCTGTACATCGGCCTGGTGCGCGAGATCCTTGGCGCCGCCGCGGCCAACCCGCAACGCCTGCGCTTCGGCGCCAGCGGCCTGCTGGGCGACATCGAGGCCCTGCTGGGCACCGGCGGTGCGGGCAACACGGCCGCGCCGGATGGCTATTAGGCCTGCTCACCCACTGGAGATGATCATGCTTGCCGTCGAGGTGATCCGCCGCAAGCGGGATGGCCACGCGCTGGCCACCGCCGAGATCGAGGCCTTCGTGCAAGGCCTGGTCGATGGCTCCTGGAGCGAAGGCCAGGTGGCCGCGCTGGCCATGGCCATCCTGCTGCGCGGCATGCAGCGCGACGAGGTGGTGACGCTCACCCGCGCGATGCTGCACTCCGGCGAGGTGCTGCGCTGGCACGACGCCGGGCTGCCCGGCCCGGTGCTGGACAAGCATTCCACCGGCGGCGTGGGCGACAAGGTGAGCCTGATGCTCGCGCCCATCGTGGCCGCCTGCGGCGGCGTGGTGCCCATGGTGTCGGGCCGCGGCCTGGGCCACACCGGCGGCACGCTGGACAAACTGGCCGCGCTACCGGGCTACACGATCGAGCCCCCGCGCGAGCAGCTGCTGCGCGTGCTGCGCCACTGCGGCTGCGCCATCATCGGCGCCAGCGCGCGCATCGCGCCGGCCGATCGGCGGCTGTATGCGGTGCGCGATGTCACCGCCACCGTTGAATCGGTGCCGCTCATCACCGCCAGCATCCTGAGCAAGAAGCTCGCCGCCGGCCTGCAGACGCTGGTGCTGGATGTGAAGGTGGGCAACGGCGCCTTTGCCGCCACGCTGGACGAAGCCCGGGCGCTGGCCACCAGCCTGGTGCAGGTGGCCTCGGCCGCGGGCCTGCCCACCGAGGCACTGCTCACCGACATGAACCAGGTGCTGGGCCGCAGCGCCGGCAATGCGCTGGAGCTGCAGGAGGCGCTGGATTTCCTCGCGGGCACCGAGCGCGAACCCCGGCTGCTGGAGGTGACGCTGGCGCTGGCCGCCCGCATGCTGCGCCTGGCCGGCCTGGCCCCCGACCTGGCCGCGGCCCGACAGCGCGCCGAAGCCGCGCTGTCCAGCGGCCGCGCGGCCGAGCACTTTGCGCGCATGGTGGCGGGGCTGGGCGGGCCGGCCGATGTGTTTGCGCCGGGCCGCACGCTGCCGGCGGCGCCGGTGCAGCGTGAACTGCCGGCCGCACGCAGCGGCGTGCTGCAGGCCATGGACACCCGCGCGCTCGGCCTGGCCGTGGTGGCACTGGGGGGCGGCCGGCGTCAGGCCGCCGATGCGCTGGACCTGCGCGTGGGCCTCAGCCACCTGCTGCCGCTGGGCCGCGCGGTGCAGGCCGGCGAGCCGCTGTTGCGTGTGCACGCCGCCAGCGCCGCCGCCGCCGACGAGGCCCTGCACGCGGCGGCCCGGGCGCTGGTGATCGGCGAGGCGCCGGTGGCCGAGGCCCCGGTGGTGCTGGAGGCCATCACCGCCTCCGCCTGACGGGCCCGGGGCCTCGCGCGGCGCGCAAGGGGCCGGGTGCCGCCGGTCAGCGCCGCACCGGCATGCGCTCCAGCACCGTCAGGTAGGTCTGCACCTCGGTGGCCAGCGCATGCTGCGGAAAGCGGGCCAGCAGCTGGCGCAGCAGCGCCGCGGCCTTGTCGTGCTGGCGGGCGTACTCGCTGAGCAGGCGCGCACCCAGGAACACCACACCGGGCGTGTCGGCGTGGTCGGGGAAGCGCTTGTCGAAGCCCTTCACCAGGCGCACCGCCAGTGCATGGTCACCATGGCGCGAGGCCTGGCTGGCGGCCGGCAGCACCACGGCGCCGTCCTGCACCTCGAACTGCGGGTCCAGCGCCAGCAGCTTGCGCAGCGCGGCCAGCAGCTCGGCCTGGCGGCCCGCCTTGGCCAGCGCCGACAGCCACTGCTGGCCATGCGCCAGCGTGGCGGCCGTGTCCGACTGCATCACGTGCAGCTCGTGCAGGCGGGTGTTGAGCACCGGGTCGAGCCGGTCGTAGCGCATGTGGTCCTTCAGCTCGGCAATGGCCTCGCGGTAGTGGCCCTGCGCGAGCAGCGGCTGCAGCTTGCGTTCCAGCGGGTCGTCGGCCACCGCCTGGCGGGCCGCCCGGTGCACCGAGCCCGCCCGCGCAATGGCCTCGGCGCCGCCAGCACGGTGGTGCAGCTCGGCATCCACCTCCACGTCCAGCCCCAGCTCGCGGTGAAACTGGTACAGCGCATACCCGGTCAGCGCGCACAGCACCAGGCCCAGGTAGGTGGCCAGCCCCAGCTCCAGCGGCAGCCGCAGCACCGGCGACCAGTGCTGCGCGGCCGAGAACACCGCCTGGCGCGTGCCGCCGATCAGCAGGAACAGCGCCCACAGCGCCAGGTAGCCCGAACCCATGGTGCCGATGAAGCGCAGCGCATGCAGCGGGTTCAGGGCACGGAAGAACGCGTCGTCCAGCGCGATCACGATCATCGCGGAGGGCAGCATCAGGCTCAGCAGCACCATCGCCGCCCAGTACCAGCCCGGCAGCAGGCGCAGCCACGGCCCATCCCAGGGCTCGGGGCGTTGCGCGTCCAGCATGTCCTGCCGGCTCGGCCCGCGCTCGGCGGCGGGGGCGGTGTCCGGCGCGAGGCCGGGGTCGTCTTCGTTCGGGTCGCGGGCGCCGGGCGTGTCCGCGGGCGGCAGGCCGATGCGCTGCTCGAAGTCGGCGCGCTCGCGGGCCTGCGCGCGGTCGTCGGCCGCGCGTTGCTGGCGGTACTGCTCGATCAGCTGGTCCTGCACCCGCACATCACGCTGGATGCGTGCGTCCACCAGCGCATCGCCCAGCAGCGTGGCGGCCAGGATGTACAGCGCGATCACCCCGCCCAGCTTGGCCGGCCTGCGCTCGGGGCCCCAGAGCGTGTGGTCCACCGATTCGCCCTCGAAGCGCCCCTTGGCAAACAGCTCGAGCACGTTGAAGCCGTAGCGCAGCCCCAGGTAGACCAGCAGGCCCTTGAACACCAGCCCGAAGGTGCCCAGCAGCAGGCCGGCCAGCGCGCTGGCGCCCACCAGGCAGGCCAGGAACACCAGCGGCCCGAAGCGGAACGGGAACAGAAAGATGAACGGCAGTTTCTGCCAGAACGGTGCGATCGGCGGCGCCGCGCCGTCGGCTGGGGTGTCGTGTGCCATGCAGCCTCCCTTTTTCGGCCGATTCTGGCATCGCCAGCGGCCCGCCTGGCAAGGGGTGGCGCGCCGGCAGGCCGCCCGCGGGCGCCGTTGGTCAGGACGGGCCGGGCCGCCTCACAGGTACAGGGCCAGCACCTCGGTGACCTGGCCGTCGCTGACGATCGGCCAGGCCAGCTGGCCACCGAGCCCGGCCTGGACCAGCTCGGTGTTCAGCGGGGCCGGTGCCTGCGCCACGTCGGCCAGCACGCCGGCGCGGCCATGGGCATGGGCCTGGCCGATCACGCCGCCGGCGTCGCCCGAAGGCAGCGTGATGCCACCGGCCTCGAGGCGGCCGGCGCTCTCGCAGTGGCCGAAGGCCCGCTCCAGGCCCTGGCCGCCGGCCACCGGCAGCCAGCTCTCCACGCGCCGCGCCACCGGCGTGGTGCCGGACGAGAGCAGGCTCAGCACCCAGGTCTGCCCGTCGCGGCTGCTGCAGGGCATGGCCAGCGCCCGCACGATGCCGCCCGCGGCGGCGGTCTGGGCGCGCAGGAAGTTCGTCTGCTGCGCGAGCTGGTCCATGTAGACCACGCCCTCGCGCTGCCAGGCCTGGCCGGGCAGGCCGCTGCCGCGCGGCAGGGCGCCGTCGCGGGCCAGGGCTTCCAGCGCAGCGGCATCGCGGCCGAAGTAGCCTGTTTTCAGGGCCAGGTCGCCGCTGATGCGCGGGTCGTTGTGCCACAGCTCGATCGCGCCCTGGTGCATTGCGGCCTGCCCGCACAGCAGCACCACCAGCGAGCTCAGGGTGCCCTCCGTGGGCTGTGCCACGAACAGCGGCAGTGCGAGCGCGCAGCCCAGGCCGGCCGCGTGCGCCGCCTCGGTGCGCCGGAAGGGCGAGCCCTCGAACCGCTCCAGCAGGATGGGCCGCCCCTCGTCCCAGGCCTGCCCGGGCAGGCCCTCGGCCCGGCCGAAGCACAGGCCCCGGGTCTGGGCTCCGAACGCGGGTGCCGCGGCGTACAGGCCGCCCGAATGCTCGAGCAGGCTGCTGTCGGCCAGCGGCGTCCAGACCTCGGCGGCGCGGATGAAGGTATCGGCCATGGCCGCAGGCCATGCAATTCGCGCGCCAGCACGGCCGGCCCGGCCACAAGCCGCTGCACGCCACCGGGGTATTGCGGTGGCTGCGATACTGCCGGCTTCGGCACCTCCGAGCCACCGGCGCACCGCATTCGCGCCGGGGCGGTGCCGGTTCATCAGGTGAGGCGGATAACAAGGGGCCGGAACCCCTGCCAGGACCCGGTGCAGTCGCACCGGGCCGGTGCCTTCGTGGCGGGCTGCATTGCATCGTGCGGCCGGCGGCCACGGGGCGCTGATTCAGACCAAGTTGTCATGACGCCCGAACCTTCTCTTGCCCGCGGGGCCCGTGCAGCGCCTGGCATCGCGCTGCGCGATCTGAGCCTGGAAGCGATCGACGCGCTGCTGAGCTCCGACGCCCACTACCAGGCCACGCCCACCCGCAACTACGGCCCGCACGACCCGGTGCGTGATGCGCCGCGCTTCATCCTGCCGTGTGGCTGTGGCGGCGGCCCGGCCACGCTGGTGTTCGACTTTCCCAACGTCGAGCAGCTGGCGCGCCAGGGCGGCGGCCCGCCCGGCGAGCCGCGGCGCCGCCACTTCGTGGCCTGCGAGGCCTGCGGCCACCGCGGCCGGTCGACGGCCCAGGACTGGTACGCGGTGATCGAGTGGAACCGCGAGCTGTGCAGCGCCGCCGTGCCGTACGAGAGCTTCCCGTTCTTCAACCTGGCGGGGCTGGACGTGGCCACCGCGCAGGACCGCGTGAAGGCCATCCGCCACGACCTCGAGCTGCGCAAGGCCCAGGCCCGGCTGCGCAGCGAGGCCGGCATCGAGACCGGCCGGCGCTACCGCGAGCGCATCGAGGCCTACCTCGGCTGGACCATGGCCGCGGCCAGCCTGCTGAAGGCGCATGCACGCGCGCAACGGGCGATGGCAACCGAGGCCTGAGCGGCGCCGTTCAGAAGTTGTGGCTCAGCCCGATCTGGTGGGCACTGGCCTTGCCGCCGGCCACCGGCGGCAAGGCGGCGGCGATGAAGTTGTAGTTGGCCGAGTTCTCGTTGCGGATGGACACGTAGTTCGCATACAAGGCCGTGCGCTTGGACAGGTGGTACGAGTAGCCCAGGCCCACCTGCGTCGAATCGGCGTTGGCACGGCCCTTGTCGTTGCGTTTCATCACCGCGAACTTGATCGTGCTGACATCGATGGCCCAGCTGAAGCCGGCCATCCAGTCGTCGACCTTTCGGTCACGCTCGGTGCCGAACGGGCTGCCGGTCTCGCCGAAGGCATCGAGGCGCTGCGAGTGGTAGAAGCCCATCAGCGTGAAGCCTTTCTTGAACTTGTACCAGGCGCCGGCGGACCAGACCGTGAGCACGTTGTCGCGCGAGGCGGTGGCCGGCGTCAGGTAGGCGGCGCCGTCAACGAAGGGTCCCTCCGAGCGTGAGAGACCGGCCGCCACCAGCAGCGGGCCCGAGTGGTAGTGGATGCCGATGGCCTTGTACTCCGGCCCCACGTTTTCGCTGAAGGCCTGCTGGTAGTACAGGTCCACCTCGCGCATGCCCAGGCCCGCCGTGTGATAGGCGATCGCATTGCTGGCGCGCACGTTGGTGCCGGGCGCCAGCGTGCGGCGCGTGCTGGCGATGAACTTGTAGTAGGGCTGGAAGTTCACCGCGCTGCCGACACCGGCGCTGAAGAAGGGATCGAAGTACGCCGGCGCGGCAAACGTGGGGGTGTAGTCGCGGCCCAGGCGCAGTTCGCCAGCGGGCGTGAACAGGCTCAACGTGGCCTTGCGGTTGAAGCTCAGGCCAGCGCCCGATGAGCCGCTGAACAGGTTGGTCGAGTTGGTGGGCACACCGTCGCCGGTGTCGCTGCCGGCCTGGGTTTCGAAGTAGAAGGCGCTGGCATAGCCGCCGCCCATGTCCTCGCGGCCGCTGAACGTGAGCTTGGTGACGTACATGCCGCCGTCGCGCAATTGCCAGACCTTGCCCGCGCCGGCGGCCCGCACCCGCGTGATGTTGCCGTCCACGCCACCGGTGAGCGTGACCTGGGCGTGAGCGGTGGCTGCCAATGACAGCAGGACAAGGCTGCCCAGTCGGGGGTACTTCATTCGGGTGTCTCCGGTGGTGTCGTCGAAGGGTCGCTCTGCGGCGACCGGGGCGGCACGCCCCGGCGGGGCGCGCCAGCAGGGGCGGGGGTCAGGCGGTGCGCATCATTGCTTCGAAGTTCTGGGCATAGAACTGGCGCTTGGCTGCATCGGGGAGCTGCGTCATGCTGCGTTCGAAGCGGCCGATCGGGTCGTCGGTGCCTTCGGGATGAGGGTAGTCGCTGGAGAACAGGAACAGCTCCGGCCCGGCATCGGCCACCATGCGGCCCACGTCCTCGCTGGGGAAGGGCGTGAACTTCACCTGGCGGCGCAGGTAGTCCGATGGCGGCATGGACAGCGCCTTGAGTTGCGGGTCGGTCTTGACGAAGATGCGGTAGGCGATGTCCAGGCTGCGCAGGAACTGCGGCACCCAGCCGGCGCCCAGCTCGATGACGCCGCCACGCAGGGTGGGAAAGCGTTCGAACACGCCGTCGGACACCATGGCCGACAGGTACAGCTGTGGTGACATCGCCAATGCCACCAGTTCGCGGAAGCGCAGGTTCTCGCCGCCGCCGTGGATATCGGGCGGGCGCGGGTGGCCGTTGTTCTCGTAGCCCTTGGGCAGGATGGAGGCCGCCGGGCCCACGTGCAGCATGAACGGCACCTGGGCCTCGGCCAGCGTGCGCCACACCACATCGACCTCCGGGTGACCGGGTGAACGTTCGCCTTCGGGGCTGTGGGGCACCCAGAACGCACCGCACCCCATGCGGATGCCCTCGCGGATTTCCTCGGCCGCGCGCTGCGGGTCGGCCAGCGACACCTGGCCCACAGCGATCAGCCGGTCATCGCCCTGGCAGAACTCGGCGATGCCGCGGTTGTGGGCGCGGGCGCCGCCGTAGCGCACGTCCATGTCCTCGTGCGCCAGGTACTGCCCGGCCGCGAAGGTGGAAAACACCAGTTGGCGCGTGAAGCCCAGGTCGTCCAGCGCCTGGCGGCGCTCGCCGGCATCGAAGGCGCCGTAGGCCGCCCAGCCCTTGGGCCCGGCCACCACGTTGTCGCGCAGCGCGGCGGTCTGCACCGGGTCTTTCACGCGCTCGACCTGGCGCTGGATGTGTGCCAGCGTGCTGCTGCCGGCCTTGGCCAGGTTCAGTGGCTTCAGGCGGTCGCGGATGCGGCGGTCGGCATAGCCGGCCAGCCAGTCGGGGGTTTCCATCAGGTGGCTGTCGGCATCGCAGATGGCCTGGCCTTGGGTGTAGTTCATGCGGGGACCTTGTGGCGGGGTGGGATGGGAACGGCTCATTAGTAGAGTCATTCTGTAATAACATTGATCTGCCGCAACCAAGGGAAATCCCGCCAGGCCGCCGCCTGCTGCCTGGCAGGCCTGCGTGGCGATATGCTAGGCACGGCCTTCGGCGAGCGACCGTTGGCCGGAACCCGAAAGCCCGAACCGTGAGCACCTCAGTGACCACCCGTGCGCGCCGCATGGCCCCCGAAGAACGCAAGGAGCAACTGCTGGATTGCGCGGCCGCCTACATCCTGGAACGCGGCCTGTCCGACTTTTCGCTGGAGAAGGTGGCCGCGCGGGCCGGTGTCAGCATCCCGCTGGTCTACAAATACTTTCCGAAGTGTGCGGACCTGATGTGCGCGGTGCTGGAGCGCGAGTACCGCCTGCTGGGGGCCCGCAAGCTCCCGCCGATGCCTGGCGACACGCCGCTGGAGCCCATCATCCGGCGCTCGATGCGTCACGGTTTCGAGTACCTCTACGAGCGCGGGCCGATCATCCGCATCCTCTCGGCCGATCGGGCCGTGGCCGACCTGGTGCGCAACCGCGCGCGCACCGAGCGCAGCGTCGTCAACGAGCAGTTCATCGAACGCCTGGTGCGCGACTACGATGTGCCCGAGCCGGTGGCGATGGTGTGCTCCATCCTCGTGCTCAATGCGCCCATCCACTCCGGGCGCGCGCTCAAGAAGGTGGGGGTTTCGGCGCAGGACGCGGCGGACATCTGGACCGACTTCGTGCTGGGGGGCTGGGCCGCCGTGCAGGCGCGCCATGGGCACCAGGCCAAGGCCGAGCAAGCGCGCACGGCGGCGGCCGCGGCAGCGACGCCGGCCGCCGCGGCAGCGACGCCGGCCGCGAAGGCGCGGCGCGACGTGAAGCCCGCACCGGCATCGAAGGCTGCGGCCGGGGCCCGCCGCGCGGGCGTGCCAGCGCGCGCCGACGGGGCGACACGCCAACGCGCTGGGCGCGGCTGAGCGCCTGCAGCGGCGGCCCCTGCAGACTGGCGCGGCATGCGGGTTCGCCCCATGCCGCTGGCAATATAGCTTTTCTATATTAACGGCCTGGCGTGGCGGTGTCGCTGCGCTGCCGTCGCCACCACCTCACGCCCCTGCCAGCGCCATGCTTCCCAATCCCCCTACCCTGGTCCGCCCAAGCGCCGCCGCTGCCGGGCGGGCCAGGGCATGACGCCTCCTCGCCGCGCGCAGGCACCACAGTTCTCGCGTGAGGAATTTCGGGCCACGCTGGGCCGGTTTGCCACCGGCGTCACGATCGTCACCTGCCTGGACGCCGAACGCGGCCCGGTGGGGCTGACGGCGAACTCGTTCAACGCGGTGTCGCTCGTGCCGCCACTGGTGTTGTGGAGCCTGGCCCTCACCGCCGCGTCACGCGAGCCGATGGCCCGTGCCACGCACTTTGCCGTCAACATCCTGGCGGCCGATCAGCAGGCGCTGGCCGAGCGATTCGCCGGCCGCCACGCCGACCGCTTTGCCGGCAGCGCATGGCGGCGTGGCGCGTGCGGTGCCCCGGTGCTCGAGGGCAGCGCCGCGGTGCTGGAGTGCTTCAACCGCAACCACCACATCGAAGGCGACCACATGATCCTGATCGGCGAGGTCGAGCGCTGCACGCGCGCCGACCAGGCGCTGCCCCTCATCTTCCACGGCGGTGTCTTCGTCACCGCCCTCGCCGATCGGGCGCACGAAAACCCATGAACGACGCATCCATCCCCCCCGCCGCGGCCGCCGAACCCGACCGCCGCCGCCTGCTGGCCGCAGCAGCGCTGGCCTGGGTGCCGGCCACAGCCACCGCCGGCCCAACGCCGCATGCAGGCGCCAGCGCGCAGCAGCTGCCGCAGTACGGCGGCACGCTGAACATCGGCACCGTGATGCACACGATGAACGCGCTGTCCTGGGACCCATCCACCTGGCCCTGGAAGTTCAACCACGACACGGGCCTGGTCTATGAGCAACTGATGGCCGCCGACCTGGGCAAGTCGCTCAGCCGCGGTGGAACGCATCGCTTCGTCGCCGACGCCTGGTTGCCGCCCGACGCCACGCGCGGCGAGCTGGCCGAGAGCTGGGTGGTGCGCGACAACCCCTTCCGGGTCGAATTCAAGCTGCGCAAGGGCGTGATGTTCCCGGCCCGCCCGGGCGTGATGGAGTCGCGTGAACTGGTGGCCGAGGACGTGGTGCGCAGCTACGAGCGCCTGGCCAGGAGCCCGCGCGCGATCCCGGGCTACTTCGACCACGTGGCCAAGGTGGAGGCCACCGGCCGTCACAGCGTGCTGTTCACCTTCAAGCGCTACAACAGCGAGTGGGACTACCGCTTCGGCTGGGGCTACTACTCGGGCATCGTGCCGCAGGAGGTGGTCGATGCCGGTGCGGTGCAGTGGAAGCACGCCAACGGCACCGGCCCGTTCATGCTGTCCGACTACATCCAGGGCAACGCCAGCAGCTTCGTCAAGAACCCGGTGTACTGGGACAAGGAAACGATCGCCGGCCGTGCCCATCCCTTGCCCTTCGTCGACAAGATCGTCTACCGCACCATCAAGGACGAGGCCACCGCCTTGACGGCGCTGCGCACCGGCAAGCTCGACGTGATGGAGCTGGTGAGCGCCACCGCGATGGAAGACCTGCGCCGCACCACGCCGCAGCTGCAATCCTCGCGCTGGCTGTCGCTGGCGGGCACCATCGTCGCGATGCGCATGGACACCAAGCCCTTCGACGACCTGCGTGTGCGTCGGGCCCTGAACATCGCGGTGAACAAGCAGGAGATCATCAAGCACTTCTACCGCGGCCATGCGGAGCTGTTTGCCCACCCGCAGCATCCGGACCACGGGGGCTACTACGAGCCGCTGTCGGCCATGCCCGCCAGCATCCAGGAGCTCTACGCCTTCGACCCGGCGAAGGCGCGCCGCCTGCTGGCCGAGGCTGGCTACCCGAACGGCTTCAAGTTCCGTGTGCAGGTCGCCAGCTCGCAGAACCCCGACCTGATCACGCTGGTGGCGTCCTACCTGCAGAAGGTGGGGGTCACGGTGGAGTTGGTGCTCAGCGAGTCCGGCGCCATGCAGAAGGCGTTGTTCTCGGGCACCAACGAGCCGGGCTTCTACATGGTGAGCTCGATCACCAACCCCACCACCTCGCTGCGCAAGAACTTCACCAGCCGCGCCACCTTCAACCCCGCGCGCCACGCCGACCCCGAGTTCGACAAGAAGGTGGACGACCTGCTGGCCGAGCCGGACGAGCGCATCCGCCAGGTGAAGGTGCGGCTGCTCACGCGTGAAATCGTCGACAAGGCACCCTACATCTGGCTGCCGGTGCCCTACGTGTACACCGCCTGGTGGCCCTGGGTGCGCAACTACGGCGGCGAGCTGCGCGCCGGGGCCGAACGGCCCGGGCCCATCCATGCCCGGATTTGGGTCGACCAGGTCCTGAAGAAGAAGATGGGCTACTGAATGCCCCCAGGGCGGGCCTGGGCCGGGCCGGGCGCAGCCCTTCCGGGGGCTGCCGGTTTCTATAATTCGCGCGATCCGCCCTGCGCAGACCCTGCGCTCCACCGTGCCCGCCCGCATTCCACCGCTGCGCATCAGCGCCTACACCGCCACCACCGCCGTCGGACACGGCCTTGCGCCGCTGCGTGAGGCCATGGCCACCGGCCGCAGCGGGCTGCGCCCGAACGATTTCGGCCCGCATGCGCTGGCCACCTGCATCGGCCGTGTCGAGGGCCTGGACGACACGCCGCTGCCCGCGCCCTGGCACGACTGGGATTGCCGCAACAACCGCCTGGCCTGGGCCGGCCTGCAGGCCGACGGCTTCCTGCAGGCCGCGCTGGCCGCACGCGAGCGCTACGGCGCCGCGCGCGTGGCGCTGGTGCTGGGCACCTCCACCGCCAGCATCGGCGCCACCGAAGAGGCCTACCGCCGGCTCGATGCCGATGGGGGCTTTCCGGCCGACACCCGGCTGCCGCGCCTGCACACGCCGCACTCGCTGGCGATGTTCGTGCACGAGGCGCTGGGCCTGTCCGGGCCGTGCCTCACCGTCTCCACCGCCTGCTCGTCCAGCGCCAAGGCCTTTGCCGATGCCGAGCGCCTGCTGCGCCTGGGCCTGGCCGATGCGGCCGTGGTCGGCGGCGTGGACACCCTGTGCGGCAGCGTGCTGTTCGGCTTCAACTCGCTGGAGCTGGTGTCGTCCGAGCCCTGCCGCCCCTTCGATGCCGAGCGGCGCGGCATCAGCCTGGGCGAGGCGGCGGGTTTTGCGTTGCTTGAACGGGCGGACGCCGCGCCGGGCGGGCTGCAGCTGCTGGGTTATGGCGAGGCGAGCGACGCGCACCACATGTCCACCCCCCACCCCGAGGGCCTGGGCGCCGAGCGCGCGCTGGACGACGCCCTGGCCCGCGCCGGCCTGCAGGCCGCGCAGGTGGACTACATCAACCTGCACGGCACCGCCAGCACCAAGAACGACGAGGTGGAAGCCGCCCTGGTGGCGCGCCGCTTCGGCCCCGGCGTGCATGCCAGCTCCACCAAGGGCCTGACCGGCCACACGCTGGGCGCGGCGGGCATCGTGGAGGCGGCGGTCTGCCTGCTGGCGCTGGACACCGGCATCCGCCCCGGCACCGCCAACAGCCGCACGCTGGATGCGGTGTGCGGCCCGCAGATCCGCCTGCACAGCGCGCAGGCGCCGGTGCAGGTGGCGCTGAACCACTCGTTCGGCTTCGGCGGCAACAACTGCGCGCTGCTGTTCGGCCATGCGCCCGGCGCGGCATGAGGGGCGAGCCGTGAACCCCGTGCACATCGAAGGCATCGGCTTCTGGGCCCCCAGCCTGCCGGGCTGGGAACATGCACGCGCGGTGCTGCGCGGCGAGGCCGCGCCCCAGGAGCCACCGGCCCGGCGCCCGGCGCCGCAGATGCTGCCGCCGGCCGAGCGCCGCCGCGCGCCCGACAGCGTGGCGCTGGCGCTCGAGGTGGCCGCCGCCGCGGTGGCGGCCTCGGGGCGGGACGCCACCACGCTGCCCAGCGTGTTCGTCTCCGCCCATGGCGACCTGGCGATCAGCGACCACCTGTGCGCCATGCTGGTGAACTCGCCCACGCTGATCTCGCCCACCAAGTTCCACAACTCGGTGCTCAATGCCGCGGCCGGCTACTGGACGATGGGCGTGGGCTGCCATGCCGCGAGCACCGCGCTCACCGCCTTCGAGCACAGCTTCGCCAACGGCCTGCTGGCCGCGGCGGTGCAATGCCTGGCCGACGATCGGCCGGTGCTGCTGGTGGGCTTCGACATCGCCGCCGTCGGCGCGCTGGCCTCGGTGACCCGCAGCGAGGGCCTGCTCGCCGTGGCGTTGGTGCTATCGCCTGAAAAGAGCGGCCGGACGATCGCCACGCTGGGCTGCACCCTGCAGCCCGGCAGCGCCGAACGCCCGGCGCCGGCCGGCGAGGCCGCGCGCGCGCTCGGCGGCAACGCGCTGGCCGATGCGCTGCCGCTGTTCGAGGCGCTGGCCCGGCTGGCCCCGGGCACGCCGGCCACCGCCCCGCCGCTGGTGCTGCCCTTGTCGCCGCGGCAGCTGCTGCAGATCAGCCTCGCCGGCTGAACCACCGTGAACACCCCCGGCACGCCCGACACCTGCGACGTGCTGATCATGGGCGGCGGCCTGGCCGGCCTGACGCTGGCGCTGCAGCTGCGCCGGCGCTGCCCGGCGCTGGACATCCGGGTGCTCGAGCGCCGCAGCCACCCGGTGCCCGAGGCCGCGCACAAGGTGGGCGAATCCACGGTGGAACTCGGCGCGCACTACTTTGCCGAGGTGCTGGGCCTGCGCGCGCACCTCGAGCAGCAGCAGATCCGCAAGTTCGGCTTCCGCTTCTTCTTCAGCGAGGGCCAGCGCGACATCGCCCAGGTCACCGAGCTGGGCGCCAGCCAGGCGCTGCCGATGGTGAGCTACCAGATCGACCGCGGCATCTTCGAGAACTTCCTCGCGCGCGAAGCCCAGGCGCGCGGCATCGGCTTTGCCGATGCGGCGCGTGTCACCCGGCTGGCGCTGTCCGGCGATGGCACGCCCCATGCCGTGGCATGGCAGCAGGGCGGCACCGAACACGCGCTGCGGGCGCGCTGGGTGGTGGACGCCTGCGGCCGTGCCGGGCTCATCAAGCGTCAACAGGGCCTGGAGCAGGCCAACGCGCACGGCTGCCATGCGGTGTGGTTCCGGGTGGCGCACCGCATCCGGCTCGACGACTGGAGCGACGACCCGGCCTGGCGCGCCCGCTGCACGCCACCCGAGCGCTGGCGCTCGACCAACCACCTGGTGGGTGCGGGCTACTGGGTGTGGTTGATCCCGCTGGCCTCGGGCTCGCACTCGGTGGGCATCGTGGCCGACCCGCGCCACCACCCGCTGGAGGGCATGGACAGCTTCGACAAGGCGATGCAGTGGCTGCAGCGCTGGCAGCCGCGCCTGCACGACGAGCTCGACCCGCAGCGCCACACCTTGCAGGATTTCGCCTTCTTCCGCCGGTTCTCCTACGGCTGCCGGCAGGTGTTCTCGGGCCAGCGCTGGGCGCTCACCGGCGAGGCGGGCTTGTTCCTCGACCCCTTCTACTCGCCGGGCAGCGATTTCATCGCCATCGCCAACACCTACATCACCGAGCTGGTGGCGCGCGACCAGGCCGGCCAGCGGCTGGACGCTCACGCAGCGCTCTATGACCAGATCTTCCACTCGTTCTACGACAGCACGCTGGCGCTCTACCAGGACCAGTACCCGCTGTTCGGCGACCCCGAGGTGCTGCCGGTCAAGGTGATCTGGGACTACAGCTACTACTGGGGCGTACTGTGCCAGCTGTTCGTGCACGGCCGGCTGGCCGACCTGCGCACGCTCTCGGCGCTGCGCGAGGACCTGGCGCGCTGCCAGGCGCTGAACCTGGCGGTGCAGGACCTGCTGCGGGCCTGGGGCACGGTGAGCGAGCGCCGCAACCCGCCGCAGATGCTGGACCAGGCCAGCCTGCCCTGGTTTGCCGAACTCAACGCGAGCCTGAACGACACGCTCGACGAAGCCGCCTTCCGCGCCCAGCTGCGGGCCAATACGCAGATGCTGCAGGCCCTGGCCGGCGAGATCCTGGAGCGGGCGCTGGCCACGCACCCGGCGCTCGACGCCACCGCGCTGCAGGCGCTGCTCGGCCCCGCGCCGGCCGCCGGCGGGCCGGCGCCGCGCCGGCTGTTCCCGCTGGCGCCCGAGGCGGGAGCGGGGTTGCCGCAATAGGCGGGCGAATCCGCCGCTGATCCGCGCCATGCGCCGGCGCCAACGGCGCAGACTGCCACAAGACGCCTGCTCTGCGGTGTGCGCGTGCGAGCCCGCCGCCACCCGCCGAGCTGGCGACTGCATGGCGCAACGGCGCGCCCTGGCAGGGCGGGTCTCCCTGTGCGGGCCGCCTGTCAGGGACTTCAAACATGAGCAGCCTCAAGGTGTGGTGGAACGGCATCGGCCTGCAGGCGAAGCTGCAGCTGCTGATCCAGGGTGCGGTGTTGCTGGTGCTGCTGGCCGCCCAGCAGTGGCTGTCGCATGCCTTCGAACAGCGGGCCGTGAAGGCCGCGGAACAGCGCACGCTCGAGGTGGCCGATGGCGCCATCAACGGCCTGAACACGCTGATGGACGTCAAGGTGGAAGACCACGACGTCATCAGTGACCCGAAGGCGCGGGCCCGCTACATCCAGCAGATCGGCATTTCCGACGGCCTGAAGGAGCTGCGCATCATCCGCGGCCAGGGCACGGTGGACGAATTCGGTCCCGGCCTGCCGCAGGAGCAGCCGGTGGACGCGCTCGACCGCCAGGTGCTGGCCACCGGCCAGCCCCAGGTGGTGATGCACACGCAGGGGCAGGCAACGCTGCGCGCGGTGATCCCCTTCATCGCGATGAAGGAGTTCCGCTCCAGCCGCTGCCTGAGCTGCCACGCCGTGCCCGAAGGCGCGGTGCTCGGCGCCGCCAGCGTGACGGTGGAGATCCACGAAGACCTGGCCGCGATCGCGAGCTTCAAGCGCTGGATGTGGGTGGGCCAGGCGGGCCTGCAGGTGGCGCTGTTCTTCGTCATCGGCTGGGTGGTGCGGCACTCGCTGCACCAGCTCGGCGCCGAGCCGCACGAAGCCGCCAGCCTGGCGCGCGGCGTGGCGCGTGGCGACCTCAGCCTGCAGGTGCGCATTGCGCAGGGCGACGAACACAGCCTGATGGCGCAGCTGAAGTCCATGCAGCAGAGCCTGGCCCGGGTGGTGGGCAGCGTGCGCCTGCGTGCCGAAGGCGTGGCCAGCGCCAGCGTGCAGATCGCCCAGGGCAACAACGACCTTTCCGGCCGCACCGACCAGCAGGCCAGCGCGCTGGAGCAGACCACCGTCTCGATGCAGGCGCTGGGCGATCAGGTCCGGCGCAACGCCGAACATGCCGCCCAGGCCAATGCGCTGGCCACCAGCACCAGCAGCGTGGCCGTGCAGGGCCAGGCGGTGGTGAGCCAGGTGGTGCACACGATGAAGGGCATCAACGACGCCTCGCACCGCATCGCCGACATCATCGGCGTGATCGACGGCATTGCGTTCCAGACCAACCTGCTCGCGCTCAATGCGGCCGTGGAGGCCGCCCGCGCCGGCGAGCACGGCCGCGGCTTCGCGGTGGTGGCCGCCGAGGTGCGCAGCCTGGCCGGCCGCTCCTCGGTGGCGGCCCGCGAGATCAAGGACCTGATCGGCGCCAGCGTGCAGCGCGTGGACCAGGGCACCGCGCTGGTGGACCAGGCCGGCGCCACGATCCAGGAGATGGTCAACGGCATCCAGCGCGTGGCGCAGATCATGGGCGAGATCAGCGCGGCCAGCGTCGAGCAGAGCCGCGGGGTCGAACAGGTGGGCCAGGCCATCAGCCAGATGGACGCGGTGACCCAGCAGAACGCCACGCTGGTGCAGCAGATGGCCGCCGCCGCCGACAGCCTGCGTGAGCAGGCACTGGCGCTGGTGCAGTCGGTGTCGGTGTTCAAGCTCGGCAACCAGGGCACGGCCACCGGCATCGCGGCCTGAGCGCGCGGGCCGCACCCGGCCCGAGGCTGGGCTTCAGCCTTGTGCCAAATCGTTCGCCGTGGCGGCGCGCCGCACGGCACAGCGCCACCGCCGGCCCATTACAAAGCCACACACCGGGTGGGGTACGCCATCCGTAGCCTTCGCACCTGCGTCGAGCGCCGCGCCCCCGGGGCACGGCGCCCCCCCACCAGGAGCCACAGGACATGCCCTCGTACACCTTGAACGTCAATGGACAGCAGCACACCGTCAACGTCAGCAGCAGCGGCATGCCGCTGCTGTGGGTGCTGCGCGATCTGATCGGCCTCACCGGCACCAAGTACGGCTGCGGCATCGAGGTGTGCGGCGCCTGCATGGTGCTGGTGGACGGCGAGGCGAAGAAGTCCTGCAAGTTCGATGTGTCCTCGGCGGTCGGCAAGGCCATCACCACGGTGGAAGGCCTCTCGCCCGACCGCAGCCACCCGGCGCAGAAGGCCTGGATCGCGCACCAGGTGCCGCAATGCGGCTTCTGCCAGTCCGGCATGCTGGTGGCCACCGCGGGCGCGCTGCGGGCGGGCCACCACGGCAAGGAGATCGCCAGCGAGATCAAGAACATCTGCGTGTGCGGCACCTACCCGCGCATCCAGAAGGCCGTGGCCGGCCTGTGAGCCCGCCCGTCAGCAACCTGCCGAGGAACACCCCGATGATCGACACCCCCACCCTGGGCCGCCGCCAGTTCCTGGGCGCCGGCACCGGCCTCACGCTCGCGTTCCTGCTGCCCGGCCGCGCTGCCGAGGCCGCGCCCGCCGGCACGGCCGTGAACACCTGGCTCACGATCGGCAGCGACGAGCGCATCACCCTCACCATCGGCTCCTCCGACATGGGGCAGGGCGCCAACGCCGGCCTGGCGCAGGTGCTGTGCGAAGACCTGATGGTCGATCCCACCCGGGTGCAGATGGTGCAGGGTGGCCCCACGCTGGCCAGCCCGGCGCCCGTGGGCAGCGCGATCAACACCGTGGGCAGCGGGGTCACGCGCAACAACTTCTGGCGCCTGCGTGATGCGGGTGCGATAGCGCGTGAAATGCTCGTCAGTGCCGCGATGGCGCAGATCGGGGATGCCTCGCGCAGCAACTACAGCGTGAGCAACGGGGTCATCCACCATGCCCCCAGCGGCGCCACGCGCAGCTATGGCCAGGTGGCCGCGGCCGCGGCGCTGCTCACGCCGCCGGCCAGCGCGCCGCTGGTGCCCGACAGCCAGTTCCGCTGCATCGGCAAGACCTTCCCGCGCCAGGACATACCGGCCAAGGTGGACGGCAGCGCCATCTATGGGCTGGACGTGCGGGTGCCCAACATGGTGTACGCGGTGATCCGCCACTGCCCCAGCTTCGGCGGCACGCTGGCCGCCACGCCCGCCGTGCCCGCGGGCGCGATCGCGGTGGTGCCCACCCAGGTGGTGGCCGGCACCGGCCGCGGCCTGGAGGCGGTGGGCAACACCAACGCGGTGGCCGTGGTGGGCACCAACACCTGGGATGCCTGGCAGGCGGCCAAGCGCCTCGCGGTGAACTGGAAGTTGCCGGCCAACGCGGCGGCCCTCAACAGCACCCAGTTCCTGGCCGATGCACAGGCCCTGCTCGGCAGCGCCACGCCCTACGCGGCCGGTGCCGCCAACCCGCCGGGCACGCTGTACACGGTGGAGCGCAGCACCGCCGATGCCGCTGCGGCCATCGCCACCTCGGCCAAGGTGGTGGAGGCCACCTACTCGCTGCCCTACGTGGCGCATGCCTGCATGGAGGTGCTCAACTGCACGGTGGACTACGTGGCCGGCACGCGCTGCGAGGTGTGGGCGCCCACGCAATCGGCGCGTGGCGCGCTGACGCTGGTGATGGCCCTCACCGGGCTGGCGGCGAACCAGGTCACCATCCACACCATGAAGCTCGGCGGCGGCCTGGGCCGCAAGGCCGAGCAGGACTTCATCGCGCAGGCGGTGCAGGTGGGCATGGCGCTGCAGCGCCCGGTCAAGCTGATGTGGCCACGCGAGGAAGACTTCGCCCATGACCAGTACCGCCCGATGGCGCTGGTGCGCGCGCGTGCCGGGCTCGATGCCAACGGCCACGTGGCGGGCTGGGCCTACCGCAATGTCTCGCCCTCGATCCTGGGCCAGCGCGGCGTGCCGCTGGGCGCCACCGGCGACAGCCAGGGCTCCGAGGGCTCGCATGCGCTGCCATACAGCTTCGGGGCGCGGCTCACCGAATGGGTGAGCCACACCGCGCCGGTGCCGGTGGGCTTCTGGCGATCGGTGGGCGCTTCGATCAACACCTTCGCGGTGGAATCGATGATCGACGAGCTTGCGCTCGCCGCGGGCCAGGACCCGTTCCAGTTCCGCCGCGCGCGGCTGACCAACCCGCGCTGGATCGCGGTGCTGGAGGCCGCGGCCCAGGCGGCCGGCTGGGGCAGCCCTTCGCCGGCCGGCACGGCGCGCGGCATTGCCATCGGCACCGCGTTCAACACCATCGTGGCCCAGGTGGTCGAGGTGTCGAAGACCAGCGCCGGCCCGCGCGTGAACCGCGTGTGGGTGGCGGTGGACAGCTACCTCGTCGTGAGCCCCGGCTCGGTGGAGGCGCAGATCGTCGGCGGCGTGGTGCACGCGATCAACGCCACGCTGTACGGGCGCCAGACCTTCGTCAACGGCGCCGCACAGGTGAAGAACTTCAACGCCAGCCGCATGATGCGGCTGCAGGAGATGCCCCCCGTCAGCGTGGTGCTGATGCCGGCGCCCGCGGCCGCCGACCGCACGGTGCCCATTGGCGGCATCGGCGAACTGGGCGTGCCCACCTTCGCACCGGCGATGGCCAACGCCTGGGCACGGCTGACGGGCACGCGGGTGCGCACGCTGCCGTTCTATCCGGCCGCGACGATGGGGGATTGAGCGTCACGCCGGCGCGGCCGCGCTCAGGGGTGACGCGAGGCAACGCACCGCGCCCACGATCGTGGCGCGCGGGCAGGCGTTCGCTTTTTCCACTTTCTGCTTGACTTCGTTGGGCGGCGCACGAAGATGGCCCACCCGTCTGGATGGCGGGTCGGCCACCCCTTCGCAGCCCGCACCGAGGAAGTCCCCATGCCAAGCAGCAACCCCCTGGTCATCGAACCCTACGCCCGCCACCTCGGCAATGGCGCGATGTTGTTCATCAACGCCGATGCCAGCTGGTCGGTGGGGTCGAGCAGCAAGTCGCTGGTCAAGGTGAAGGTGGGCGCCATCACGTCGATCACCGACGACACCTTCGGCCATTCGGCCGTGGCGGTGGAATCCGATGGCAAGGGGGGCTGGCGGTTGTTCGTGCGCTCGGATGTGCAGAACGACAGCATCATCGAGGTGCTGGTGGCCGCCAACGGCGAGATCGCGGCCAGCTCGGTGAAGGCCCTCACCCAGGCCGAGCTGTACGCGGCCGAGAACCAGTACAAGATCGACCTCAACGACAACGGCGGCTTCGGCGCCGAATCGGTGTTGATCGAAGGCGGCGCGGTCAACCTGTATGTCGACGCCGTGGGCGCCTACCAGGTGGGGACCAGTTCCACCACCATCGTCACGCTGCGTGCCGGCGGCGTGGCCATCACCGACGAGGTGCTGCCCGCCGGCTGGGAGCTGGCCGAGGTGCAGCCCGCCACCGGTGGCTACACCGTGTATGCGATGGATCCTTCCGGCGCGATCTTTGCCGCCAGCTTCAATGCCGCGGGCGAGCTGACCGGCGGCGGCGTGCTCAGCGCGGCGCAGCTCGAGGCCCTGGAGACCGGCGGTGGGCTGGACATCGATAGCGATTTCGACCTGCCGCTCACCCCCAACTGGACCAGCACGCTGAAGGACACCACGCTGCGCCAGCTGATCGAGGCGGCGATGGCGCCCGCAGCGCAATCGGTCGGGCCGAATGCGGGGGCCGACAAGACCACGCAGAACACCGGCACCACGGGCATGACCTACACCGAGCTGGTGAACGCCCTCAACAACGTGATCGCCAGCCACAAGGCGGCCGGCAACACGCCGATCAGCGCCGACGAAGTGGCCAGCCTGCAGGCGCTGGCCGCGCGCGGCAAGGCCGCCTTCACCGGCCCCACGGCCGCGGCGGGCGACTACCTGGCCTACGTGTTCGGCAAGATGGTGGACAGCTCCGACGCCAACCGCTTCTTCAACGGTGGCAGCACCCAGCGCTCTGAACTCGGTGGCCTGACCGCCGGCACCTCGATCGAGAACTTCGAAAAGCTGGTGAGCAAGTGGCTGCTGGGCGGCGACCTGCCTTCACCGGCCACCGGCGGCGACACCGCCAATGCGCGCGCCAGCTCGGTGACCGCGGTCTACGCCAAGTCCAGCGGCAGCCTGTTCGTCGACGGTGTGGCACTGGCCGACGTGGCCCAGGGCTCGGCGGGTGATTGCTACCTGATCGCGGTGATGGCCGCCGTGGCCGGCACCACGCCCACCGCCATCGAGGCGATGGTGGTCGAGAACGCCACCGTCGACGGCAACCGCAGCTGGGGCGTGCGCTTCTTCGATGCCAACGGCAAGGCGCATTGGGTCACCGTGAACGACATGCTGCCCACCAGCCCCGACAACAACGCCCGGCTGGCCTACGCCGGCTCCGCCGCGAAGGACCTGAACGGCGAGATCTGGGTGCCGCTGATCGAGAAGGCCTACGCGCAGGCCAATGCGCTGGGCATCCTGCCGCGTGCCGAGGCGCGCGGCCTCAACAGCTATGGCGGCATCGAGGGCGGCCATGGCGACCCGTACACCCAGCTGCTCGCGGGCAAGGTGGCGATGTACAGCGTGGTCGCCAATGCCGGCGAGGCGGGCACCGCGCCGCTGGCGGGCAACGAGTACATCACCTGGAACGGCATCGACGGCAGCAGTGCGCAGGCCAAGGCCGACTTCATCGCGCTGCTCAAGGGCGTGATCAACGGCGGCAGCACCGTCTGGGTGGGGGTGCGCACCACGCAGGCCGACAGCTTCGGCAACCAGTTGCTGGTGGGCGGCCATGCCCACTACCTGGTGGATGCGGACACCACCGACCCCAGCAATTCCAGCGTGCTGGCCTACAACCCCTGGGGCCTGCAGGCGGCGCCCAACCCGCCCGCCGCGGTGGAGGCCAACTACCTGAGCCCGGTGCCCTACACCCTGGAGCAGCTGGTGGAGCTGGCGGGCCTGAGCTTCTGCGTGATGCAGGCGGCCCAGGGCGGTTGAGGCGGCCCGGGCCGACCGGCTGCGGCCCGTGCCGGCCCGGTGCCGTTACGCCGCCGGGTCCAGCAGCAGCCAATGGTTGTCGGGCGACATCGGCATCGGCCAGCGCAGCAGGCGCGGCGCATCGCTGACATGCCAGCGCGCCAGGCCCAGGCGCGCGGCGATCAGCACGCCACGGCCGCCATCCCAGGCGGCCAGTGCGCAGGCGTCGCCCAGCTCGGCCACGCGGGTCAGCCGCTCGGCCGCCCCCGGGTGCCACCACAGCCCGCGCCCGGCCTTCTGGCCGCTGAGCACGAAGCCGCCGCCCGGGCCGGCGGCAATGTCGCCGGCGTAGCCGATGCCCTGGGTGTCCTGGCTGGGCAACACCAGCCGGCCCGCTTCCAGCACGGCCAGCAGCGGCGCGTCGCGGCGGCGGGCCTCGTCGTCATGCTCGGCCTGCAGCGCCACCCCCAGGCGCCCGCTGCCATCCTCGGCCCAGGCCAGGTGGCGCAGGCTCACCCGTGCATCGGCCAGGCGGTGCTCGGCCAGCAGCCGGCCATCGGACGCGGCCAGCCGCACCAGCGAGGGCGCCATGCGCTCCATCGCCGTCTTGCGGCCATCCGGCAGCCGCGGAATGCCACCGTTGGCCACCCAGAGCTGGCCCTCGCCATCCAGCACCATCTGGTGCGGGTCCAGCCCCTGGCTGGAGAAGCCGCCGATGCGGCGCAGCGTGTCGGGCGCGCGCACGCCGATCCAGCCTTCGCCGGTGTCGGGGTGGGTCTCGCAGGTGAACAGGTGGCGCCCGTCGGCCGACAGCAGCGCATGGCCGCCCAGGGTGTGGGGCTCCTGCGCGCCGGCCAGGGTGTGGTGCTGCACCAGCCGGCCTTCGGCATCGCAGCGCAGCAGCCAGCGGCCCGGGCGGCCGGCCACCGCCACGAAGCCGCCATCGGGCAGGGCATGCAGCCCGTGGGCGCGCCCCGGCGCGGGGTGGTCGGCCTGCACGCTGACGCGGCCGGCCGACCAGTCGATCTCCAGCACGCCCACGCGGTCGAGCTCACCGCCGCTGCCCTCGGGCAGGCGCCATGCGGCGGCCAGGCGCTGGCGCGGAGCGGGTGGCTCGGTTGAGGCGGCGTGGGTGGCCGGCACGGCGCCGCAGGCGGCGCCGGCAAGCCCGGTTAGCCCGGTTAGCCCGGCCAGTTGGGCCAACTGGGCCAGGACACGGCGGCGGGCCAAGGGGCCGGCCGGGAAGGTGGGGCGAGGGGCGGGAGGGGATCGCATCCGCCCATCATACGCAATTGCGAATGATTCGCAATTGCGTTGAATAGAACCCTTGGCGGCCGGGCCGCCGGGTGATCAGGCCGCGCGGCGGCGGCGTGTCCAGCCCAGCGCAGCCAGTGCCAGGCCGCCCAGGGCCAGCGAGCCCGGTTCCGGCACGTTGGCGGTGATCAGGTCGAAGGACACGAAGGACCCCACGTCCCACTGCGCGCCGTGGTTCAGGTCGATCGTGACCGAGTCGGCCGTCCAGGTGATCGAGTTGGCCGACAGCACCGACACGCCCGACACCGTGAGGTTGGTGATGCCGATGATCGGCGCGCCGGCATCCAGGCCGCTCAGCACGAGCAGTTCGTTGGCGCCGAGGCCGAAGATGTTGTCCTCGTTGCTGGCGATGCGGATCGACGCATTGCCGATGTCGACGCCGAAACCGAAGCTGCCCGGCGCCTGCGGCAGCTCGAGCTCGAACTCGACGCCCGCACCCACCACCGCGGTCGGGGTGGTGCACACCCACAGCGGCGTGGGCGTGATGCTGCAACCCACGGTGTCGCCGACCAGCCCCGCCACGGCGGGGGAGCATGCGGCAGCAGCCAGGGTTGCCGCTGCCAGCCAAGAGGTGCCACGTTGGGCCATGTTGTTCTCTCCGAAGTTGTTGAATGCGCAGGTTTGCGCACCAGGCGGCTTGCTAAGCAAGCCGCGGGCCCCGGGCAGGAAGCCCAGTGCTGGCGCGCACTTGCAGCGCGCCCCGGGGCTGTGCGGCCGCCCATGTGTCAAGCTGGCCGACAGTGCCGGCGGCGACACATGCGGCCACAAGCCCAGGGCTGGGTGTCGGCGCGGCGGGGCAGCAGGCGCGGGCCGCGCGCCAGGGTGCCGTGGCGCGTGTCAAAGACCCCATCGGCACCCGGCCGCGCGCCACCGGCCAGGGCCGTGCCCAGCACAATGCGCGGCAGGCCCGGCAGCGGCCTGGACCCCAGGCCTTCCGCCGGTGGGTGGGGCCTGGGGACCCGCAGCACCCCGCCGCGGCCGGCAGCCACCATGAACAAGAGCCCCACCCAGCAGCACAGCGCACCGGGTGCGCCACCCGCGGCGCTGATCGACGCCCGCATCGCCGAGCTGGCCGGCTGGCGCGGCCAGCGCCTGGCCCACCTGCGCGCGCTGATCCACGAAGCCGACCCCGAAGTGACCGAGGAATGGAAGTGGAACGTGCCGGTGTGGTCGCACGCCGGGCTCATCTGCACCGGCGAGACCTACCGGCAGGTGGTGAAGCTCACCTTCGCCCAGGGCGCCGCGCTGCCGGACCCGGCGGGCCTGTTCAACAGCAGCCTGGGCGGCAAGGTGCGCCGCGCGATCGACTTCCGGGAAACCGACGCGGTGAACGAGCCGGCGCTGAAGGCGCTGGTCCGCGCGGCGGTGCAACTGAACACCGCCAAGGCCCGCAGCCCGGCGGCGGGCACCCCGCGAGCGCGTTGACGCGCACCCCGGGCGCTGCCGGTCGCGCTGGCCCAAGGGTGGCCGCGTCTTTGAAGGGCTAGAACCCAGGCCTCTTGGCCGGCACCGGCGATCCCTGGCGGCGGCGGCGGGTGTTCCGCGGCGGGCGCGGTGCTGCGTGCGCGGTGCTGCGTGCCGCGAGGGAAGTGGCGTGTGCGAAGTGCTGCATGCACGCTGCGGCGCGACAAAGGCGCGGGCGCCCAGGCTGCGGCGCACGGCTCCGGCGGTCGGCCCAGGGGGCCGACTTCCCGGGCCGGTGCGCTTCGGGGGGCGCGCTGTCGGATTTATCTCCGCGCGCTTTCAGCGCGCTGCGATCAGCGCCAGCGAGTCAGTTTGGAAAGCGTGCACTGCGTGCACGCCGCCCCCCGAACCGCCCCAGCCCGGCGCCTGCGGACGCGCGCCGCAGCCTGGGCGCCCGCGCCTTTGCGGGGCGGCTTGGACTGCTGAGGTCTGTATCAGCCAATCGCATCAAGTGAACGACTTTTCTGGCTGGTAGGACGCAAAAGGCTGAGCGGCCAAGTAGCGTGTATGTCGGAGCCAATAGTCCAAGGACGCCACAGAGCCATTCTCGCGTTTCAGACCTGCAGCAAGTCCAGCGCATTGGGACAATTGAAGGTATGGGGCGCGAATGCATCGTTCGAATTTCGACCCCCAGCGACATACTCGGCCATGACGCCGATGTTCCGAGCAGGCCTGTCGCATCCGTATTGACGCCGCCGAAAGTGGCTCCCAGCTGCCAGCGAGGGTGACAATGTTAAACAAGCGCGCGAACGTGAACCTGAGTCTGACGTTCAACCCTGCGGATCGCGGCGATCACATCAAGCGAGCGTCCGCGTGGTTAGAGGTGGCAAACGGCGGCGTCAACATGGCCGCCATCACATACGCCGCCCTGGAACTCCGGTTCGGGATCGAGCGGCTAGCCGTCGAGTACCTGCACGCGTTTTCTGGTCGTCCAGCGAGTATCAACGATGAGGACTGGAAGGTTATGCGGTCGCACAGCAACGTCGTTAACGAAATCTTCAGACTTGCCGGCAAGCAGCCAGAGATTGACCGTGCGTTCGACTTCATGCGGGCCTTCTTGGAAGTTGGAGGCATTGACCTGGAGCTGATCACGCCGAACGTCGGCCAGTTGAAGCGGCATTGGCAGGAGTGCTCCGAAGCCTTGCACTTCGCGGCTCCCATGATCAGCGAAGTCCCAGTGGTCCAAGCGGCAGCAATGAAGTCAATGATGGAGATTGCTGAGGAGATGAAGACGCTAGTCAGGAGCGCTGGCTGGCCAAACTTGGCTCATCCGCAAATCATTGCGATTCGCGACCAGTTCGTTTCAGGTGCAATCACTTTGCAGAACGCGCGCGCGGCACTTGTCGCCACCGGGCTCCTCAGCGGTCTTCGTGTAGAACTTGGTTGACGCCTTGGCGCCGAACGGGTACCGAAGCAGCACAAATTCTGTGGTGTCCGCTTCTTGCAGAAGCGAACCCCTTGCCAACACACGGTCGGCGCGGTGGGATTGAGAACGGCAATCCCTTGACCCTCGCGCCGGTCAACCACCCACAGTACTGTCAACCGCCAATGCGACTCTGGGCCGACAGGTCGAAATCGCTCGAACGAAGAGGCGACGTTCAAACCAGAGCACGCTGACGGCTCATTTTCGCCTGCCGGCCGGACCGGTGCCGTCACGGATCCTTTGACGCAAGCAGCAGGCCTTCTGACCTTCGCATGCCACCAGCATCACCAAAGAGCGCCTTGGAGGCCGGGCCCCGCGGGCCGTGGGAGGCGGCGAGGACCGCAGGCCGAGGGGGCGGCGCGCCTTGGCGCGCTTCGACCAACATGCTCGCTGGCGCCGGTCGCAGCGCGCGCCAGCGCGCGGAGACAAGTCCGACAGCGCGCCCCCTTGGCTGAGGACCGCAGCGAAGTCAGCCGCAGGCTGACCGCCGGAGTCGGCCCGTGGGGCCCGGCCTCCAAGGCGCTCGGGCGCGCCGCACGCCGCATGACGACAAAGCCCGCACGCCAACGGAATCCCGGCTAACCATCAAGGCTCAAGCCGTCGCCAGCTTCCCCGCCGAAGGCGGCCGCGCAAAGGCCACCGCGATCTGCACCACGCCCGCCGTGAGGCCGATGCCCACGCCCAGGCGCCAGGCCAGTTCGTAGGAGCCGAGCTGGTCGTAGAGCATGCCGCCGCCAAAGGCGCCGGCAAAGCTGCCGAGCTGGTGGCTGAAGAAGGCCAGGCCCTGGATCATGGGTTGCCAGCGCACGCCGAACATCTCGGCCACGGAGCCGGCCACCAGCGGCGCCACGCCCAGCCACAGGAAGCCCATCACGCCGGCGAACACGAGGGTGCTGGTCACCGTGGGCGGATACATGAAGTAGGCGGCCAGCACGAGCGAGCGCACGAAGTAGATGCCGCCCAGCAGCACCAGCTTGTTCCAGCGCCCGCCGGCCCAGCCGAAGAACAGGCTGCCCAGCACGTTGAAGCCGCCGATCATGCCCAGCGCCTGCGCGCTGAGCATCGGGTCCATGCCGCACAGATCCAGGTACGAGGGCAGGTGCGTGGTGATGAACACCAGCTGCATGCCGCACACGAAGAAGGCCAGCGCCATCACCACGAAGGGCAGGGTGCGCACGGCCGTGGCCAGCGCCTGGGTGGCCGAGCCCTGGTCCACCGCCGTGGCGGCGCTGGGCAGCGGGATCTTGTCGGCCCGGCTGGCGACCCAGGCCGCGGGCAGCATGATCACCGCCAGCGCCACGAAGCCCCACACGCCCACGCGCCAGCCGATGCTGGCGGTGAGCGCCTGGCCCAGCGGCGCGGCGATCATCGCGCCCACCGAACCGGCGGCCGAGACGATGCCCAGCACCGTGCTGCGCACGGCAGGGCTCACCGCACGGATGGCCGCCGCCATGGCCAGCGCCGAGGCGGTGCAGGCCAATGCGGCGCCCACCATCACGCCCGCGCCGAGCATCACGCCCAGCATGCCCTGCGCGGTGGCCAGCACCACCAGCGCGGCCACGTACAGCGCGGCGCCGGTGCACATGATGGCGCGGAAGCCGATGCGCACGGCCAGCGCGCCGGCGATCGGCTGCAGCACGCCCCACATCAGGTTCTGCACCGCCACCGCCAGCGTGAACTGCGACACCGTGACGCCGATGTCGCGCGTGAGCGGTGGCATGAAGATGCCAAGGCTTTGCCGCAGCCCCATCGAGAGGCTGAGCATCACCGAAGCCCCCACCAGGATAGCCAGCGCCGGGCGCAGCGTGCGCCAGAGGCTGGTGCTTTCGGGGTGGCCGCTCATGATGCGCGCTACTTCACGTGGGCCACCACGTCGCCCTCGGTCACGCTGTCGCCCTCTTTCACCGCGATGTGGTGCACCGCACCGGCGTGCGGCGCCTCGATCGGGATTTCCATCTTCATCGATTCCATGATCATGATCACCTCGCCCTCGGCCACGGTATCACCGGCCTGTTTCTCGAGTTTCCAGACCACGCCGGTCACGATGGATTTCACGTCGGCCATTTCACTTCCTCCTTGGTGTCAGAAACTGGTGGGCCAGGCGGCCAGGCGGTGCTCGCCCAGGCCGCCACGGCGGTTGCCGCGCGCCACGCGCAGCGATTCGATCAGCACGCGCCGGGTGTCTTCCGGCGCGATCACATCATCCAGGTAGCCCAGCCCGGCGGCGCGCCAGGGCGTGCTGGCGGCCTGCAGTTCTTCACGCAGCACGGCCTGGCGCTGGGCATGCGCGGCCAGCACGGCGGGATCATCGCTGGCCGGGGTGGGCGCGATCACGTTCACCGCCACGCCGGGCGCCATGAAGCTGATGTCGGCGCCCGGCCAGGCAAACACGAAATCGGCCCCCATGCCGGCGCCGGCCAGGTTGCCGTAGGCCATGCCGTAGCTCTTGCGCACCACCACCGCCACCTTGGGCACGGTGGCCAGCGCCAGCGCCTCGATGAAGTTGATGATGCGCCCGGGCATGCCGCGCTGCTCGGCCGCCTTGCTGACGAAGAAGCCCGGCGTGTCGTGCAGGAACACCAGCGGGATGTTGAACGAATCGCACAGGCAGATGAAGCTGGTGCACTTGTTGCACGCATCGGGCCCCATCGCGCCGGCCGAGTACAGCGGGTTGCTGGCGATGATGCCCACCGTCTGCCCGTCCAGCCGCGCCAGCGCGGTGATCGCGCTGCGGTCGAACTCGGGCTTCAGCTCGAAGAAGTGGCCATGGTCCACCAGCACGCGCAGCAGGGCCCGCATGTCGTAGCCGCGGCGCACCTCGGTGGGCACCAGCGTGGCCAGCTTGTGCTGGCGCGGCGCGGCCGTTTCGGCGGGCTCGGGCGCCACCACCGGTGGCAGCTCGCCGGCGTGCGAGGGCAGGTACGAGAGGTACTCGCGGATGATCTCGAAGCATTGGCCTTCCGTCTCGCCCACGCGGTCCACCAGGCCGGTGGTCTTGGCGTGCAGCTGCCAGCCACCCAGTTCCTCGTTGCTTACCTTTTCGCCGGTGGCGATTTCCAGCACACGCGGGCCCGAGACGGCCATGCACGAGCCCTTGAGCTGCACCACGAAATCGGCAAACGCGGCGTACCAAGAAGGGCTGCCGAAACACTCACCCAGGATGGCGGCCACCATCGGCACCTGGCGGCAGCGCAGGCTGGCGCTGGTGCCCACGGTCATCGACGACAGGCCATCCGAGCCCTGGATGTCCGGCAGGCGCGCGCCGCCGGCCTCACCCAGGTTGATGTACGGGTAGCCCTTGGTGATGGCCAGCTTCAGCAGCGCACGCGACTTGCGTGAACCGATGCGCCCGCCGGTGCCGGCCAGCACCGTGGCATCGTCGGCATTCACCGCCACCGTGCGGCCGGCAATGGCCCCGATGCCGCCCACCTTGCCGTCGGCCGGGGTGCGGTCTTCCATGCCCGGCACGTCGGAATGCACGAGCAGGCCGATCTCGAAGAAGCTGTGCGGATCGAGCAGCGCGGCGATGCGTTCGCGCGCGTTCAGCGCGCCGGCCTCGCGCTTGCGGGCCAGGCGGGCTTCGCCGCCCATGGCCTGGGCCGCGGCGCGGCGGCGGGCCAGCTCTTCGTTGGCGGGGTTCGGGGGGTGTTTCATGGGCGCTGGTCCTGGTCGGCCTCGAGCAGCGGCAGCAGCTCGTGCTTCTTCACCTTGCCGGTGGCCGTCATCGGCAGGGCGTCGACGATGCGCACCAGCGGCACCTTGTAGCCGGCCATGTGTTCGCGGCACCAGGCTGTAAGCGTATCGGCCGTGAGCCCCGCGCCCGGCCGCGCCAGCACAAAGGCCACCGGCAGCTCGCCCGCCTGCGCATCGGCCACGCCCACCACGCCGGAGCCCAGCACTGCCGGGTGCTGGCCCAGCAGCGCCTCGATCTCGGTGGGGAACACGCTCATGCCGCGCACCTTCAGCATCTCCTTGCGGCGGCCCAGGAAGTGCAGCAAGCCCATGGTGTCGAACACGCCGATGTCGCCGGTGCGGAACCACCCGTCGCGGATGGCCTCGGCGCTGGCCGCGGGCTGCTGCCAGTAGCCCTTCATCAGCGAGGGCGTGCGCACGACGATCTCGCCCTCGGTGCCCAGCGGCAGCGGCGCGCCGGTTGTCCAATCGCACACCTTGATGCGGGTGCCGGGCACCGGCAGGCCCACGAAGACGGGCTGGCCTTTGAGGTCGAGGTCGTCGTGCTGCAGGCCGATGGTGAAGGTGTCGCTGGTGTGGGTTTCGGTCATGCCCCAGGCGGCTTCGACCATCGTGGTGCCGGTGAGCGCGCGCCAGCGGGCGCGGTAGTCGGGGTTGAGCTTCTTCACGAACGAGGAGACACGCGTGCCCTTCAGCGAACGCAGGTCGAACTCGCCGGCGCGCGGGTGGTCCAGGATCTCCACCGCGTTGTCCACCACGAAGCCGGCGCGGGTGACGCGGTAGCGCTCGATCGCCATCATCGCGGCCAGTGCATCCCAGCGCGCCAGCAGCACCAGGGTGCCGCCGTTGAACACCGGGTAGATCACGCCCGCGTTCTCGCCGGCAATCCAGAACATGGCCATGTAGTTCAGCGTCACGTCGTCCGGGCTGTTGCCGCGCGAGACGGTGGCGGCGCTGGCGGCCGTGTAGACCATGTCGCGCTGGGTGTGCACGCAGCCCTTGGGCAGGCCGGTGGTACCGCCGGTGTAGTTGAGCGCGGCGGTGGCGTCCAGGTCCGTGGCCAGCGGCGGCGTGGGCGCCGTGCAGGCGGCCAGCGCGGGCAGCAGGTCGGTGGTGCCGGCGGGCACCTGCTTGGGCGTGCGGATCGAATCGGGCACCGGCAGCGTGGGCTCGGCGGGAATCAGCTCGGCGAGGTGGGTCACGAACACGCGCTGCACGGATGTGCGGGCCTGCACGGCGAGCGCCATGTCGGCCAGCGCGTCCAGCACCAGCAGCGTGGTGGCGCCGCTGTCGTTGAGCTCGTAGACCAGCTCGTCCTGCTTGAACAGCGGGTTCACCGGCACGTGCACCGCGCCGAGTTTCAGGATGCCGTGGAAGGCCAGGTGGAACTGCGGGCAGTTGCCCAGCATCACCGCCACCCGGTCGCCGGGGCGCACGCCGTGCGCGTGCAGCAGCGCGGCCATGCGGTCGGTTTGCGCATCCAGCTCGGCGTAGGTGAGGGTGTGGCCGTAGAAGATGACGGCCGGCTTGGTGGGCGTCTGCTGCGCGCGCAGGCGCAGCATCTCGCCCAGCGTGATCTCGCCCAGCGGATACACCAGCTCGGTGGGCGTGCCGGCGGGCCAGTGGCGGCGCTGCAGGGCTTCGAGTTCGTTGAAGTAGTCGTCGTCGGACATCATGGGTTGGCCTGCGCGGCGGTGTTCAGCTCGGCCAGCAGCTGGGCCTTGAGCTTGTACTTCTCGATCTTGTTGGTGGGCGTGACCGGCAGCGCGGCCACGAAGCGGATGTGGCGCGGCTGCATGTAGCGCGGCATCACCGCGCTGGCATGTGCGCGCAGTTCACTCTCCGTGAGCGTTGCGCCCTCCACCAGCTCGACGAACACGGCGATGTCATCTTCATCACCCACCGCCGCGGGCACCGGCACTGCGGCGGCGGCGCGCACGGCCGGGTGCGAGGCGATCAGCACTTCCACTTCGTAGGAGGAGACGTTCTCGCCGCGCACGCGGAAGAAGCCGCCCATGCGGTCGACGAAGGCGTACACGCCGGGCTGGTCGGCCAGTTCCTTCACCGCATCGCCCGTGTGGAACCAGCAATTGCGCAGCACCTTCAGCGTGGCCTCGGGCTTGCGGAAGTATTCGCGCAGCAGCAGGCCCGGAAAGCGCGGGCGGAAGGCCAGCTGGCCCACGGTGCCGGCGGGCACGGCGTTGTCGTCGTCGTCGAGCACGGCCACGTCCAGCAGCGGGTTGGGCCGGCCCATCAGGCCCTTGGGCGTGGGCTGGCGGCCGTCCACCACGTGGCGGTCCAGCGCACGGGCGTTGGCCAGGTACTCGGCCTTCGGCATGCCGCGCCACAGCGCGGGCGGGGTGCCGTGTTCGGGGCCCCATTCGTCGATCACGGTGCCGAAGCCCGAGCCCGATTCGGTCTGCCCGAAGCCGCAGGTGACGAAGTCGAAGCCGAAGCGCCGCGCTACCGCGTGGTGGTTGGCCGGTAGCGGCTGCATGTGCACCTTGTTCAGCGTGTTGGCGCGGTCGCCCCCTTGTGAATCGAGGCGTGGTTCGGCGCTCATCAGCCACGGGATCATCACGTCCAGCAGGATGCAGGCGCTGGCGCCGCATTCGGCAATGCGTTCCCAGAAGCGGCTGGGGCTGAAGCGGTCCCACAGGCCCACGGTGTTGCCCTGCCACAGCGCGCGGGTGACGAGCGCGAAGGCGCCGCCCACGTGGTACAGCGGCAGGTCGCAGTACAGGATGTCGTCGGCCGAGGTGAGGGCGCGCGAGGGGTGGCTGTAGTGGTTCATCCACCGGAAGGGTTGCACCACGCCCTTGCTGGGGCCGGTGGTGCCCGAGGTGTAGACGATGTTGGCCACGTCGAAGGGTGTGCGCGCGATCTGCGGCACGGGGCCGGTGTGCTGCGCGAGCGTGGCCCAGTCGGTGACGGTGAAGCGGGGGTCGAAGGCTTCGGTGGCGGCATGGTCGTGCTCGCCGGGCCGGGGGCTGTGCACGATCAGGCGCGAAAGGCCCAGCGCCGGCGCCACCTCGTTGAGCGAAGCTGCGCACGAGGCATCGGTGATCAGCGCAAATGGGGCCGTGTCGTTCAGCTGGTAGCTCAGCAGCGGCCCGCGGTAGTTGAAGTTCACCGGCGCGAACACGCCGCCCGCGCGCCAGATGGCGAACATGGCCAGCGCCGCGAACAATGAGTTGCGCGTGAGCACGCTCACCGGCTCGCCCGGCGGCAGGCCCAGGGCCACCAGGCCGGCGGCGGCGCGGTCGGTGAGGGCCTTCACCTCGGCAAAGCTCAGGCGCACGCCGTCTTCGCCATAGTGCAGGTAGGTCTTGTGCGGGTGTTCGCGCGCGCAGCGGTCGAGCTGGTCCAGCACCAGGTCGCCCTCGGCGACCATCTGCGCAAACACGTCTTCGGGGCGCAGGTTCATAGCCGCTTCATCGTGGGGTCCAGCGCCACGCGCAGCGATTCACCCAGCGCATTGAAGGCCAGCGCGGTGCACAGGATGGCCAGGCCCGGCGCCAGCATCTGCGTGGGCGCCAGCTCCATGTTCTGGTAGGCCCGCGCGAGCATGGCGCCCCAGCTCGGGTGTGGCGGCTGGATGCCCAGGCCCAGGAAGCTGAGCGAAGCTTCGGCCAGCAGCGCGCCGGCCAGCAGCAGCGTCACCTGCACGATCACCGGCTGCACGGTGTTGGGCAGCACGTGGCGCCACAGCAGGCGCGAGGTGCTGGCGCCGAAGCAGCGCGCGGCGTCCACGTACAGTTCTTGCCTAACGACCAAGGTACGCGCCCGCACCAGCCGCGCCAGCTGCGGCGCGAACACGATGCCCACCGCGATCATCCCGTTCGTGAGGCCGATGCCCAAAGCGCCGGTGACGGCAATCGCCAGCACGATGGCGGGAAAGGACAGCAGCGTATCGATGCCGCGGCTGATGACATCATCCACCCAGCCGCCGAGAAAGCCTGCCAGCAGGCCCACCGGCACGCCCAGCAGCAGCGCCACGCCCACGGCCAGCGCGCTGGCATACAGCGAGGCCGGCGCGCCGTGGATCAGGCGGCTGAGCACATCGCGGCCCAGGTCGTCGGTGCCCAGCCAGTGCTTGCCGTCGGCATCGGCCAGGGTGTTGACGAGGTCCTGCTCGGTGGGCGGGTACGGTGCGATCCAGTTCGCGCCGAGCGCGATGAGCACCAGCAGCAGCAGGAAGCCGAGGCTGATGGCGGCGCGGGGGTCTTTGCGCAGCCAGCTGGTGAAGGCGTTGCTCTTGCTCATCGGTGCTTCGATGGGCTGGTTTGCTTGCTTGAACCGAGCGAGGGAGTCGCAGGGCACTGGCTCGCGTGGCGCAGCGCTTGGCGCCCCTGCGCTTCGCTCCGGGGTTCCCTGCGATGCTCGACCCCGGCAGGCGGCTGCGGAACTCGCCCTTTTTGCCCGCTGCGCGGGCAAACGGAGCTCAAACAGTCCTCGCCGTCGCCGCGCTGCGCGCGTCGAAACCTGCCGGGGCCTGCGCTTCTCGGCG
>JACRAZ010000034.1 GCA_016213205.1 Burkholderiales bacterium | reverse complement strand
CGCTGCCGACATCGAAGCGCGTGTCAAGCAGATCCGCGTGCAGATCGAGGTAGCCACCAGCGACTACGACCGCGAGAGGCTGCAAGAGCGCGTGGCCAAGCTGGCCGGCGGCGTGGCCGTCATCCAGGTCGGTGCCGCCACCGACGTCGAGAGGAAGGAAAAGAAGGCCCGTGTCGAAGACGCGCTGCACGCCACCCGTGCCGCCGTGGAAGAAGGCATCGTGGCCGGCGGCGGCGTTGCGCTGCTGCGGGCCCGCCAGTCGGCCGGCACCATCAAGGGCGACAACCACGACCAGGAAGCCGGCATCAAGATCGTGCTGCGCGCGATCGAGCAGCCGCTGCGCGAGATCGTCGCCAACGCCGGCGACGAGCCGAGCGTGGTGATCAACAAGGTGCTCGAAGGCAAGGGCAACTACGGCTTCAATGCCGCCAACGGCACCTACGGCGACATGATCGAGATGGGCATCCTGGATCCCACCAAGGTCACCCGCACCGCGCTGCAGAACGCCGCCTCCGTGGCCGGCCTGATGCTGACCACCGAATGCATGGTGGCCGAGGCCCCGAAGGAAGAGGCTCCGGCCATGCCCGGCGGCGGCATGGGCGGCATGGGCGGCATGGGCATGGACATGTAAGTCCGGCCATCCCGGCGGCAGAGCGCTTCGGCGCGCTGCCGCGCAACAGGCACCCAACCCCGCGTCGGCCTCAGGCTGGCGCGGGGTTTTCGCTTGGGGTGGCCCGATCCACGGCTGCACGCCAACCGGTGTGCTGCCCGGCGCCCGACCCGGCGGCCCCCGAACCACGGTGCCGCGGTCGAAAAAAAGGCGCCCCACAGGGCGCCTTGTTCTCTTGCGTGGACGCCGGCCGCAGCCGGTGCCACACGCAAAGCGGTGCGATCAGCCGCGGCGGCGACGGGCGTAGCCCAGGCCCGCCAGCGCCAGACCGGCCAGCGCCAGGCTGGTGGGTTCCGGCGTTTCGTTGGGGTCGGTGCTCGAGAACGAACCGGCCTGGATGAACACGCCCGAATCGAGCTGCGTGTCGCCCGCGTCGGCGATGCGGAACTCGAAGTGGTTGGAGCCCTGCTGCAGCAGGCCGGAGGCAGTCAGCACCACGGTCAGGCCGTCGTACTGGATGTCCAGGTTCAGGTTCGTGCAGCTGGTGGGGTTGTTGGCTTCGCCGCTGGTGTTGTTGCGGTAGTACTGCGAGTTGGTCAGGCAGTTGACGTTGTTGATTTCAACCGCGTCGGTATTGGTGGAGGTGCTCGGCAGCTTGGCGATGTTGACGCCGTTGAGCAGCAGCTGGAAGTTGTCGTTGAAGGTGGAGGGCGCGAACTGCGTGTACTCTTCCGAGGCGAAGACGTACTTGAAGAACACCTGGCCGGTGTTGGACGTGAAGTCGAAGGCCAGGGTCGTCAGCGAGCCGTTGCCGGAGCTGCCGCAGTTGTGGTTGTTGTTCGGGCCGGCCACGCAGGCGGTCGTGCCGTTGGTCAGCACCACGCCGTCGGCAAAACCCACCGAGTTGGCACCGCCGGTGAAGGTGCCCGTGGCGGGCTGCGGGGCGTTGGTCGTCAGCACCGCGTTGCTCACCGAGATGCCCGAACCGACGATGGTAGCCGCCAGTTGGGTGGCGTTCGCATTGTTCGTGACGACAACGGCTTGGGCGCCGCTGGTGGCCAGCACGACGGCGGCGGCCAGGGCCAGTTTCGAAAACTTCATGGTTGATTTCCTTGTAGGGCTGGGACGTTACGGCATCCGCCGTGGACCGGACGCTCACAAGCAGCCTCCATGCCAGCAAGCACAAGTCGTTGCGCGTCAACCACTTAGCACGCAATGGCCATGGTACAAAGCAGGGCACTGTCAAGTATCTCGACAGCCACCTGGCCTGCGTAGACACCCCGGGTTGGCGCGCAGAGGCGGCCACCGATAATCCACAGGCATCTGACCGCAACCACCGATGACCCGACGCCTCACCCTGCACGATTTCGTCGAAGACGAGATGCTGCGTGCGCCGCTGCTGTTCGACCAGGTGGTCGATGCGGTCCATGAACAGTGGCGAGCAGCCAAGGGCCCGCAGACACGCCATGGCGGCGACGCCGCGCGCGTGCTGCAGATCCACCGCAGCGATCTCGTCAACCAGGCCGTTCGCGCCCTGCGTGGCCTGGTCACGGCGGACGTCGCCGGTCGTGCCAGCAGTGCGCCGGCAGCGGCCGCGGCAGCCCCGGCCCGGCTGGAACTCTCGTTGATCGACGAGGACGCCGTGGCCTCCGACATCGAGGTTTCGCGCGCCATCGAGCGCATCAAGTCGGCGGCCGAATTCGAGCTGCGCGAGCTGCAGGCCTTTGCTGCCGCGCTGGCAGGCGACCCCAATGTGTCGCGCGACCACAACCCCTTCCGCCCCGAGGCCTACGTGCGCGCCTTCTGGGAAGGCATCCAGACCCTGCCGCTGCCCCGGTCGGCCCAGGCCGCGCTGCTGCACGACGCGGCCGATCCGTTGTCGCGCACGCTGCGGCAGGGCTACGCCGGGGCCTGCACCCGCCTGGAAGACCAGGGGGTCGAGCCCGCGATGCACCGCACGATCGTGGTCACGCCGACACTTCGGTCGGCACTGCCCGAAGCGGCACCCATCACCGTGTCGCAGAGCCTGCAGGAGCTGCGCGACAGCCTGCCGATGCCGCTGGATCCGCTGGATGAACCGCTGGACGTTCCGCTCGACGAGCCCGCCGCCGGCCCGCGCGTGGACCAGCAGCTGATCGAGCTGCTTACGCGCCTGTTCGATGCCATCCAGTCCGACCGCAGCCTGCCGCCCGCGGTGGTGCCGCTGGTGCTGCGCCTGCACCCGACCACCCTGCGGTTGGCGGTGCAGGACAACACGATGCTGGAAGACTACGACCACCCGGTCTGGCGCTTCATGGACCGGCTGGCCTTTGTGCTCGGCACCGCACAGGCCGCGGAGCTGGACCGCTGCCTGCATTTTGCCCGCCAGCTGGTCGAACACATGGTGGCCGACGGCACCGCCGACCTCGCCCGGTTCGACTGGGCGCTGGGCCGGCTCACCGCCTTCGAGCGCCACAGCTTCGACCGCGCCGTGCTGCTGGCCCAGCCCGAGATCACGCAGCTGCAGCACTCGCTCGAGGTGGCCGACGAGCCGATCGACATCGGCACGATGGACACCGTGCCGGCCGAGCTGATGTCGGCCTCGCCCTCGCCGGCGGCGCCGGAGGCCACGTCGCAGGCGCTGCTGAATCTGCACCCGGGCGCCCACCTGCGCGCCTACCTGCAGGGCGAATGGCGCCTGCTGCAACTGCTGTGGGTCGACCGCGCGGGCGAAAACTGGCTGATGCGCGACACCGCCGCCTCGCGCCACTGGGCCTTGCGCCTGCGTGCGATCGAGCGCCTGTTCGAGGAACAGCTGGCCGCAGAGCTGAAACCCCGCTCGCTGATCCGCCAGGCCGCCGGCCGCGTGTTGCGGTCGATGGGCACCCCCACCCGCTGATGCGCGGCCGCCGGCCGATGGCGGCGTGGCGGGCGGCATCGGCCGGGGTGCTGCTGCTGGCCGGCCTGCTGGCGGGCAGCGCCCTCGCCCAGCCCGCGGCCGCACCGGCGGCCGGGGCCACCGCGCAGCGCCCGCGCATCGGGCTGGTGTTGTCCGGCGGCGGCGCCCGCGGCCTGGCCCATGTGGGCGTGCTGAAGGTGCTGGAGCAACTGCAGGTGCCGGTCGACGTGATCGCCGGCACCTCGATGGGCGCCATCGTCGGCGGCCTGTATGCCAGCGGGATGCGGGCCGATGAACTCGAACGCGAGCTGCTCAAGGTGCGCTGGGACGAGGTGTTCTCGCCACGCATCGAGCGCCGCCACCTGTCGCAGCGGCGCAAGGAAGAAGACTTCGAGATCTCGCCCCTGATCGAGCTGGGCCTGCGCGACGGCGACCTGCGGGCCCCGCAGGGCGCGGTGTCCAGCCGCGGCCTCGAATCGCTGCTGCGCCGCTACACGCTGCCGGTGCGCGAGGTGCAGAGCTTCGATGCGCTGCCGATCCCGTTCCGCGCCGTGTCCACCGACATGGAGACCGGCCGCGCGGTGGTGATGGACGGCGGCGACCTGGCGCTCGCGCTGCGCTCGAGCATGAGCGTGCCCGGGGTCTTCGCGCCGATCGAGACCGACGGCCTGATCCTCGGCGATGGCGGGCTCGTGAACAACACGCCGGTGGACGTGGCGCGCGCGCTGGGCGCCGACATCCTGATCGTGGTGAACATCGGCACGCCGCTGTCGGGCCGTGCCGCGCTGGGCTCGGTGGTCGGGCTGACGCAGCAGATGATCAACATCCTCACCGAGCAGAACGTGCAGCGCAGCCTGGCCACGCTGCGCCCGGCGGACGTGCTGATCGCGCCCGAGCTGGGCACGCTCACCGCTTCGGACTTCGCCGCCGTGCGCGAGCTGATCGGGCTGGGCGTGGCCGGAGCCCGTGGCCGCAGCGACCGCCTGGCCGGCTTGTCACTGCCGACCGCGGCCTATGCCGCATGGCGCGCGCAGCATGCGGCCCGCCGGATGGCCCCGGCCCAGCTCGCCTTCGTGCGCATCGAAGGCACCACCACCACCAACCCGGCGCGCCTGGCCGCGATGCTCGAGTCGCAGCCCGGCCAGGCCTTCGACCCCGACCGCGCCGAGCGCGACACCAAGCGCCTGGCCGGCGGCGGCGACTACACCCGCGCCGACTACCAGCTCGTGCGCGAACCCGCCGGCGACGGCCTGGTGTTCGAGCTCGAGGACAAGCCCTGGGGGCCGAACTACCTGCGGGCAGGTCTGGACCTGAGCACCGACTTCCGCGGCCGCAGCGCCTTCAACCTCAAGCTCAGTCACAACCGGCACTGGCTCACGCGCAACGGCACCGAGTGGCGCAACCGGGTGCAGATCGGCGAGGTGCCGCTGGCCTTCACCGAGCTGTACCACCCGCTGGCATGGACCTCGTCGCGGGCGGACGACTGGTTCCTCGCCGGCTACAGCAGTGCCGAGCGACGCCGTCTGCCCCGCTTCTTCGCGGATTCAGGTGACGAGGCGGCCGTGTTCCGGCGCGACCTGCTGGCCACCGGCATCGACATCGGCCAGCCCTGGGGCGAATTCGGCGAGCTGCGGCTGGGCTGGTCGCACCTGCGCCTGCGCACGCTGCCGGAAATCGTGAGCCCGGCCTACCCGGGGCGCGCCGATTCGGCCCGCTGGACCGAAAACGGCCTGCGCGCGCGCGCTGTGATCGACCAGCTGGACTATGCGAGCTTCCCGCAATCGGGCTACCGGCTCGAGACCGAGCTCTGGTGGGGCCTGCGCAGCGGCGACCTGGGCGGGCACTTCACGCGGCTGGAGGTGCAGGGCAGCGCCGTGCGCAGCTTCGGGCTGCACACCCTCAGCCTGTACGGCCTGCTGCAGGTGGCCGACCAGCCCCGCACGCTGAATGTCGAGCGCTACCGCCTGGGCGGCTTCCACCAGCTGTCGGGCTACCATGCCGGCCAGCTCACCGGCAACGCGGTGCAGCTGCTGCGGCTGACCTGGTACCGACGCCTGAGCCAGACGCCCACGCTGACGCGCGGCTTCTTCGTCGGTGCCTCGTTCGAGCTGGGCAATGCCTGGCAGCGCAGCGCGGACATCCGGCCATCCGACCTGCGCACCGGCATGAGCCTCTTCGTGGGCGCCGACACCGGTATGGGCCCGCTCTACCTGGGCCTGACCTACGCCCCGCGCGGCAGCGCCGGGCTGGTGCTGTTCATCGGCCGGCCCTGAGGCTAGGCGCTCGCGGCGAGCGCGTCCCGGATGGTCTGCAACACCAGCGCGGGCTGTTCGTGCACGATCCAGTGCGAGGCCTCGGGCACCCGCTGCAGGTGCAGGTTCGGCACCCATTGCGTCAGCCCGTCCAGCAGCCCGGGCCGCAGGGCATGGTCCTGCTCGCCCCAGAGGATGCGGGTGGGCACGGACACGTTCACCACCGAAGGCGGCAGCTCCAGCGTGTTGATCAGGTCGTCGGCGGACCTGGCGGGCCGCAACGGCGATGCGCGGTAGTAGTTCAGCGCACCCTCCAGCCCGCAGGACCAGACCTCGCGGTAGCGCTGGCGCAGGGCCGGCGTGAGCCAGCTCGCCTGGCCGAAGCGGCTGAGCTTGGCGAACAGCGCCGCATGGTCGTCGGCCACCAGGTGCTGCGCCGCGTCGGGCTGCACCAGGTCGTTCATGTACGCGCTGGCCGCCTGCTGCTCGGGGTTGTGGCGCAGCTCGCGCACCATGGCGGCCGGATGCGGCGAGTTCAGGATCACGAGCTGCTTGATCAACTGCGGCTGCAGCGCGGCCAGGTTCCAGGCCACGCCGCCGCCCCAGTCGTGCGCCACCAGCACGTCGATGGGCGCGCCCAGCGCCTGGATCAGCGCGGCCAGATCGGCCACCAGGTGCTTGACCCGGTACGCCTCAACCCCCTGCGGGGCGCTGGAGCGCTCGTAGCCCCGCAGGTTGGGCGCCACGCAGCGCGCCTCGGGTGCCAGCGCGACGAGCAGGTCGTCCCAGACGAAGGCGCCCTCCGGAAAGCCGTGCAACAGCACCACCCGGCGCGCGGCGCCGGGATCGCCCGCGGCGCGGCACGACAGCGTGATGCCGTGCGGCAGGCTCAGGTCGAAGGTGCTGACGTCGGAATGGGCGGGATGGGCGGCGTGGGTCTTTGCGGTGTCCATGCCCGCAGCGTACAGGCAGCGTCGCCCAATCCCTGTCGCGTAAGTGCCGAGAACAGCGTGATGCCGACGTCCGAATCGTCGGTGGCCACCTCGCCCAGCACCTTCTGCGCCTGTGCCAGCGCCCGCGCGGCCTCGTTGCGGCTGAGCTTGTCGGCCTTGGTCAGCAGCACCAGCAGCTTCACCTCGCCGCGGCCCACCCGCTCACGCACGAACGCGAGCAACTGCATGTCCAGCGGCGTGAAGCCGTGGCGTGAATCCACCATCATCACCACGCCGGCCAGGGCGTGGCGGTGTGCCAGGTAGTCGGCCATCACCTGCTGCCAGCGCAGCTTGGCGTCGCGCGCCACCGCGGCGTAGCCGTAGCCGGGCAGGTCGGCCCAGAGCGCATCCGGCGCCTCGGCCGGGCCCAGCGTGAACAGGTTGATGTGCTGCGTGCGGCCCGGCGTCTTCGATGCGAAGGCCAGGCGGCGCTGCTGGGCCAGCATGTTGATGGCGGTGGACTTGCCCGCGTTGCTGCGGCCGACGAAGGCGGTTTCCGGCAGGTCCGGCGGCGGCAGTTGCTCAAGCTTGCTCGCGGTGGTGAGGAAGCGTGCGCTCTGGGTCCAGGCCAGCGCGGCGCGCTCTTCCGGGGTGACGGCGGCGGCCTTGTGGGCGGCTGGGGCGGGGGGGGGCGCGGTGCGGTTCATGGAGCATTGTAAAATCCGCAGGTTTGCCCATCCCAAGGTTCTCCGACATGAAGTCGATGCTTGCCCTGCCGCTGCTGGCCGCCCTGGCCCTGCCCACCCTCGCTGCCGAAAGCGCGGCACCGCCGAAGCCCGACCTGGCCAAGGGCCAGGCCATCTCGACGCAGGTCTGTGGTGCGTGCCACACCGCCGATGGCAGCCGCGGCGCGCCGGCCAACCCGATCATCGCCGGCCAGCATGCCGACTACCTGGTCAAGCAACTGGTCGAATTCAAGGCCGGCAAGCGCGCGAACCCGATCATGTCGGGCATGGTCGCCGCGCTCAGCGAGGCCGACATGAAGAACGTGGCGGCCTTCTACGCCAGCAAGGACGCCAAGCCCGGCTTTGCCAAGAACAAGGACCTGGTGCTGCTGGGCGAGAAGATCTACCGCGGCGGCATCATGGCCAAGCAGGTGCCCGCCTGCGCCGGCTGCCACAGCCCCACCGGCGCCGGCATCCCCGCGCAGTACCCGCGTGTGGCCGGCCAGCACGCCGACTACACCGAGCTGCAGCTCAATGCCTTCCGCGCCGGCACGCGGGCCAACTCGGCCCAGATGAGCACCATTGCCGCCAAGCTCAGCGACAAGGAAATCAAGGCCGTGGCCGACTACATGGCCGGCCTGCGCTGACCCGCGCCGCCGCGCCTGCATCGCCTTGCAAGGGCCGGTCGCTGACCGGCCCTTTGTCTTTGTCGCCGCGCCAGCCGGGATAATCCGCCCCCATGTCCTCCGCCCCTTCCGGCTCCGTGCAGCCGGCTGGCCGGCCCGCGCTGCGCGACGCGCTGGAGCTGGTCTCGTCGATGCGTTTTGCGATCGCGCTGCTGACGCTGATCTGCATCGCCTCGGTCATCGGCACCGTCGTCAAGCAGAACGAGCCGTACAACAACTACGTCAACCAGTTCGGCCCGTTCTGGGCCGAGGTGTTCGGTGCGGTGGGCCTGTACGCGGTGTACAGCGCCGGCTGGTTCCTGCTGATCCTGGGCTTCCTAGTGGTCTCCACCAGCCTGTGCATCGCGCGCAACACGCCGCGCTTCCTGGCCGAGTTGCGCAGCTTCAAGGAGCATGTGCGCGAGCAGGCCCTGGCGAGCTTCCACCACAAGGCGCAGGGCCGCCTGCCCACCACGCCCGAGGCCAGCCTGCAGCAGGTGTCGCAGCTGCTGGCCGCCCAGGGCTGGCAGGCACGGGCGCAGGTGCGCGACAACGGCACCATGGTGGCCGCCCGCAAGGGCATGGCCAACAAGATCGGCTACCTGGCCGCGCACTCGGCCATCGTGCTGGTCTGCCTGGGGGGCCTGCTCGATGGCGACCTGATCGTGCGCGCCCAGATGGCGCTGCTCGGCAAGACCGCATTCGATGGCGGAGGGCGGATCAAGGACGTGCCGGCCAGGCACCGCCTGTCCGAACGCAACCCCACTTTCCGCGCCAACCTGTTCGTGCCCGAAGGCGCGCGCGCGGGCGTGGCGGTGCTGGGCATGTCCGACGGCATGGTGCTGCAGGAGCTGCCCTTCGACGTGGAGCTCAAGAAGTTCAAGGTCGAGTTCTACGACACCGGCATGCCCAAGCTGTTTGCCAGCGAGATCGTGATCCACGACCATGCCAGCGGCCAGGCCACGCCGGCCACGGTGAAGGTCAACGAGCCGGTGTTCCATCGCGGCATCGCCATCTACCAGAGCGGCTTCGACGATGGCGGCTCCAGCCTGCGCGTGCGTGCCCTGCCGCTGCGCGGTGGCACCGCATTCGAGGTGCAGGGCCGCGTCGGTGAATCCACCCAGCTCGCCAACCAGCAGCAGGCGCTGAAGCTCGAGTTCACCAGCCTGCGGGTCATGAACGTCGAGAACTTCGACACCGAAGCGGCCGCCGGTGGCACCGATGCACGCCGGGTGGATTTCGTCGGCGCGCTCGACAAGCACCTGGGCTCGGGCGCCAAGTCCGGCGGCGCGAAGTCGTTGCGCAACGTCGGCCCCTCGTTCAGCTACAAGCTGCGTGATGCCAGTGGCCAGGCACGCGAGTTCAACAGCTACCAGCTGCCGCTGGAGCTCGATGGCCAACGCGTCTTCCTGCACGGCGTGCGCGACACCCCGAGCGAGCCGTTCCGCTACCTGCGCATCCCGGTGGACGAGCAGGACAGCCCCGCGGGCTGGCTGCGCCTGCAGGCCGCGCTGCAGGACCCGGCCCTGCGCGAGCAGGCCGTCAAGCGCTACGTGCGCGTGGCCACGCCCGCCGACAAGCCCGAGATGGCCGAGCAGCTGCGCATCGCCGCCGAGCGGGCCCTGACGCTGTTCGCGCCCCACGGCGAGGCCGGTGCCCCGCAGGGCGGCCTGAACGCGCTGGCCCGCTTCATCGAGCAGACGGTGCCGGCCCCCGAACGTGAACGCATGACTCCGGTGCTGCTGCGCATCCTCGACGGTGCGCTGTCCGAGCTGAACACGCTGGCCCGGGCGCGTGATGGCCTGGCCCCGCTGCCGGCGGGCGAGGCCAGCGGCCGGTTCATGCAGGCGGCCGCGCTGTCGTTGTCGGACGCGGTGTTCTACCCGGCGCCGGTGCTGCTGCAGCTGACCGATTTCACCCAGTTGCAGGCCAGCGTGTTCCAGCTCGCCCGCGCGCCGGGCAAGAAACTGGTGTACCTGGGCGCGGTGCTGCTGATCATCGGCGTGTTCACGATGCTCTACATCCGGGAACGCCGGCTCTGGATCTGGCTCCAACCCGCTCCGGAAGGTGGCACGCAGCTGCGGACGGCCTTGTCCACCACCCGCCGCACACTCGACGCCGATGCCGAATTCGAGGCCCTGAAGTCGGCCTTGCTGAAAGACGCCACACCATGAGCACCACCACCGCCCCCAAGACCATCCCGCTCGGCCGGCCGGGCCTGCTGGCGCGGCGCAGCGTGTTCGATTGGCTGTTCGCCGTGCTCGTGCTGGGGGGCAGCGGCTTTGCCTTCCAGCGTTACCACGCCTCGATGGACGGCTACGAGCAGGCCATCCTGCTGGGCAGCATGCCCGCGCTGGTGGCGCTGGGCTGGTTCTGGGGCCCGCTGCGCGTGCTCACGCTGGGGTGCGGCGCGGCCACGCTGCTGGCCATCGGCCTGTACAGCCAGGTGACCGATGGCTTCGGGGCCGACCTGTCGCGGGCCGAGCAGGTGTTCCTGCTGAAGTACTTCCTGTCCAGCCAGAGCGCCATCCTGTGGATGGGCGTGCTGTTCGGCATGAGCACGGTGATGTACTGGATCGGCTTTGCGGCGAAGGCCGACGACAACACCGCGCAGCGCCTGGGCTCGCGCCTGGCCTGGGCCGGCGTGGCCATGGCCCTGGTGGGCACGCTGGTGCGCTGGTACGAGAGCCACCAGATCGGCCCCGACATCGGCCACATCCCGGTGAGCAACCTGTACGAGGTGTTCGTGCTGTTCTGCTGGCTCACCGCGCTGTTCTACCTGTACTACGAGCAGCACTACCGCACCAAGGCGCTGGGCGCCTTCGTGATGCTGGTGGTCAGCGCCGCGGTGGGCTTCCTGCTCTGGTACACCGTGACACGCGACGCGCACGAGATCCAGCCCCTGGTGCCCGCGCTGCAGAGCTGGTGGATGAAGCTGCACGTGCCGGCCAACTTCATCGGTTACGGCACCTTCTCGCTGGCGGCGATGGTGGCCTTCGCCTACCTGGTGCAGCGCCAGGCGAGCGAGACGCGCTGGTGGAAGCTCGCGCCGCTGGCGCTGGTGGGCGTGGTGCTGTGCCTGCAGCCGGTGGTGTTTCGCAGCAAGGCGCTGGAAAACCTCTCCAGCTACTGGGCGGTGTACTTCGGCATCGCGTTCCTGGTGGTGGGCGGCATCCTGGCCGCGCGCCGGCGCATCGCCGAGCGCCTGCCCCCACCCGCCCTGCTGGACGACCTGATGTACAAGTCCATCGCGGTGGGCTTCGCGTTCTTCACCATCGCCACCATCCTCGGCGCCTTCTGGGCCGCCGAGGCCTGGGGCGGCTACTGGAGCTGGGACCCGAAGGAGACCTGGGCCCTGATCGTCTGGCTCAACTATGCGGCCTGGCTGCACATGCGGCTGATGAAGGGGCTGCGCGGGGCGATGTCGGCCTGGTGGGCACTGGCCGGGCTGCTGGTCACGAGTTTCGCCTTCCTCGGCGTCAACATGTTCCTCACCGGCCTGCATTCCTACGGCGAGCTGTAAGGCGCGGGGCCCGCGCCGCGACTACCCTGCATCCAAGGAGCATCCATGTCGTCGTCCGAGCACGGTTTCCAACACCCGGTTCCTTCCGAGATCACGCCGCGCAGCGTCTACGAAGGCCGCCGCCACTGGCTGCGGCAGATGGCTGCCGGCGCGCTGGGCCCGGCGCTGGCCAGCTGGGCCGCACGCGACGCACTGGCTCAGGACAAGCTCGCCGCGCTGCCCGCCACCCGCAGCACGGTGCCCGGCGCCCAGGTCATGGACAAGCCCACCGCACGCGCTGACGCCACCAGCTACAACAACTTCTACGAGTTCGGCACCGACAAGGCCGACCCGGCCCGCAACGCGCACACGCTGAAGACCCGGCCCTGGACGCTGGCCGTCGAAGGCGCGGTGAAGAAGCCCAAGGTCTTCGACCTCGACGAACTGCTGCGCCTGAGCCCGATGGAAGAGCGCATCTACCGGCTGCGCTGCGTCGAAGGCTGGTCGATGGTGATCCCCTGGGTGGGCTGGTCGCTGGCCGAACTGATCAAGCGCGTGGAGCCCACCGGCAACGCGAAGTACGTCGAGTTCGTGACCCTGGCCGACCCCAAGACCATGCCCTACGTCGGCTCGCGCGTGCTCGAATGGCCCTATGTCGAGGGCCTGCGCCTGGATGAGGCGATACACCCGCTCACGCTGCTGGCCTTCGGCATGTACGGCGAGGTGCTGCCCAACCAGAACGGCGCGCCGGTGCGGCTGGTGGTGCCCTGGAAATACGGCTTCAAGAGCGCGAAGTCGATCGTGAAGATCCGCTTCGTCGAGCAGCAGCCGCGCACCGCCTGGGTCAAGGCCGCGCCGCAGGAGTACGGCTTCTACTCGAACGTGAACCCCAAGGTGGACCACCCGCGCTGGAGCCAGGCCACCGAGCGCCGCATCGGCGAAGACAGCCTGTTCGCGAAGAAGCGCCCCACGCTGATGTTCAACGGCTACGAGCCGCAGGTGGGCCAGCTGTACGCCGGGCTCGATCTGAGCAAGCACTTCTGATCGCGGCCGTGAACAGGCTGCTGCTGCATGCGGCCACCCGGCCGCTGCTGTTCGTGCTGGCCTTGCTGCCGTTTGCGCACCTGCTGTGGGGCGCAGTGGCCCAGACGCTGGGCCCCAACCCGGCGGAGGCCCTGATCCGCGGCAGCGGCGACTGGGTGCTGCGCTTCCTGTGCATCACGCTGGCGGTGACCCCGCTGCGCGAGCTCACCGGCTGGAGCGCGCTGGCCCGCCTGCGCCGCATGATGGGCCTCTACGCGTTCTTCTACGCAGCCGTTCACTTCCTGTGTTATGCCTGGCTCGACATGGGGCTGGACGCCGCCGACATCGCACGCGACATCGCCAAGCGCCCCTTCATCCTGGTGGGCTTCCTGGCGCTGGTGCTGATGGGCCCGCTGGCCGCCACCTCGTTCAACCGTGCCATCAAGGCCCTGGGCGCGGCGCGCTGGCGGCTGCTGCACCGGGCGGTGTACGCGATCGTGCTGCTGGGGCTGCTGCACTTCTTCTGGATGCGCGCGGCCAAGCACGATTTCGGCGAATGGGCGGTCTACGCCACGATCGTCGCGCTGCTGCTGGGCTGGCGCCTGCGGCAACCGCTGGCACGCCTGTTCACCCGGCCCGGCAGCCCGAAGGCGGGTTGAACGCCGGGCGCGCCGCAGCGCCCGAACGTGATGCAGCGCACGCTGCCCCCCGGGGATGCGGGGAAGGCAGCGCGAGGCCCGCGCCCTAGCATCCCGACCATGACAGCCGACCGCCGCACCGACACCCGCATCACCACCGGGCCCCTGCTGATGGACAGCGCCGCGCCCGGCCTGGCGGATGGCTTCGCCCGCCAGGCCCTGAAGCTCTCGCTGCGGGTGCTGGACCTGGCCCAGGTGTTCAAGCGCCCGAACGACATGTGCCAGGCCCTGGCCCAGGTGGCCCGCGCGATGAAGGCGCTGGGCGCCTTCGGCCCCGCCGAGGATTACCTGGCGCAGGCCCAGCGCTGGGCCGCCATGCTGCCGGGCGTGGACACCCGGGTCGACCTGCTGTGCGAGCTGGCCGAGGTGTGCTGCGCCATGGCCGAAGCCGAGCAGACCGCCAACGAACACAAGCGCCATGCCGGCCGCCAGGAACGCGAGCGCGCACGCGACCACGCCTTCGAGGCCGCCAGCCTGGCCGGCCAGACCACCGACGCCCACTGGGAAGTGAAGGTGCTGCTGCGGGTGAGCGACGTGCTCGACCGTTGCGGCGACCACGAGGACGCGGCCTCGATGCAGAACCGCGCCATCAGCCTGATGGGCCTGGCCCCCGACGGCGGCGAAGCCCCGCACGATGGCCTGCGCGAGCTGGCGCTGGCGCCAGGCTCCACGCTGCTGATGTGATGGCCCGGCCGGCCCGCGCGGCCGGCGATCGCGGTGGCCCTCGGCCTCAGGCGCCGCTTGCCGGGCCGAACGCCAGCCGGTAGGCGGTGCTGAAGCCCGGCGGCGGCACCACCGCGCCGAACTGCGCGCCGTGCACCGCGGCCACCTTCTCCACCACCCGGTGCCCCAGGCCCAGGCCCAGGGCATGGCGGCCCTCGCCGCCGGCCGCTGCCGGCGCCGTGTCCGGGCGCGGCCCGGCGCCGTTGTCGCACACCTGAAGCCAGCGCTGGCCGGCATCGAGCTGCACCTCGATCACGGTGCCGGGCGGGGTGTGGGCCAGGGCGTTGTCGATCAGGTTGCGCAGCGCCATTTCCAGCAGCACCGGGTGGCCGGTGATCGGCCAGGCCGGCGGCGCCTCCAGTGCCAGTTCATGGCGTGCCTCGAAGGCGGCCTGCGCGTATTCGGCCACCACGCGGCGAGCCAGTTCGGCCAGGTCCAGCGGCTGGGCCGCCTCGGCCAGCTCGGCCCGGCTGGCCCGTGCCAGCGCCAGCAGCTGGTTCACCAACTGGCCGGCCCGCAGCGCGTCGTGCTCGATGCGCTGCAGCGACTGCTGGCGCTCGGCCTCGGCCATCTCGCCCTGCAGGCTGCGGGCGTGCAGGCTCAAGGATGCCAGCGGCGTGCGCAGCTCGTGCGCCAGCTCGCTGGCCAGCTGCTGCTCGCGCGACAACGCGGCATGGTTGCGCGCCACCAGGGTGTTGATGGCCTCCACCACGGACTCGAATTCCAGGTGGCGCTGGCCCGGCGGCAGCGGCGTGGCGCGCTGCACATCCAGGGCATGCACCTCGGCCGACAGCGCATCCAGCGGCCGCAGGCCGCGCCGGATCGCCAGGCCCAGCACCAGCGCCACCACGGGCAGCAGCCACAGGCCGGGTTCGGCCACCTGGCTGGCGATGTCCCAGGCCAGCTCGTCGCGCTCGTCGATGCTCAGCAGCACCATCACCCGGCGGCTGTGGTCCGGTGCCTGCCAGCGCGCGAAGCTGCGCCAGGGTTGCGGCGGCTCGCCCAGCTGCAGCGTGGCGAAGCCCTCGCGGGTGTCGAAGGGCGGCAGCGGCGCCGCGCCGGTGCGCGCCAGCACGCGGCCCGTGGCATCCCACACCACCACGCTCATCGAAGGCTGGTAGTCGTGGGCGCGCAGGGGGCTGTCCTGCCGCGGCGCGGACACCGGCTGGCCATTCGCGAAGCCGATCTCGCGCTGGCTCTGCAGCAGCGCGGCCACGCCGGCGAGGTGGCCGTCGGTCAGCTCGTCGGCCTCGTGCAGGCCGGTCCGGAAGCCCACCACCACGAACCCCAGCCACACCACGCCCAGCGCGCCCAGCGCCCAGGCCAGCAGGTCGGCCATCAGGCTGCGGCGGCGGGCTGGTGCGGCCATCAGTCCTGCTCCGGCACGAAGTAGCCCACGCCCCGCAGGGTGCGGATCACGCCTTCGCCCAGCTTGCGCCGCAGCCGATGCACATGCACCTCGATCGCGTTGCTGTCGGGCCCGCCGTCCCACTCGTACAGCCGCGCCTCCAGCTGCTGGCGCGACAGCACGCGCGGCCGCACCTCGGCCAGGGCCAGCAGCACCGCGAATTCACGCGCGGACACCTCCACCGGCGCCCCCGCCCGCCGCACCTGGCGCGTGGCCGGCTCGAGCTCCACATCGCCGATGCGCAGCACCGGCTGCGCGCGCCCGCCGGCGCGCCGGCGCACCGCGCGCATGCGGGCGGCGAGTTCATCGCTGTCGAAGGGCTTGGCCACGTAGTCGTCCGCGCCCATGTCCAGCGCGGCGATGCGGGCCGCCACGGCATCGCGCGCGGTCATGATCAGCACCGGCGTGTGCGGGTCGGGCAGCCGGGCGCCGCTGCTGCCGCGCAGGCGCTGCAGCAGCTCGCTGCCATCGCCATCGGGCAGGCCCAGGTCCAGCAGCAGCAGGTCGAAGGGCTCGGCCTGCAGCGCCGCCCAGCCGGCGGCCACGCTGCCGGCCAGGTCCACCACGCAGCCATGCTGGCGCAGGTGGGCCCGCAGGCCCTGGGCAATGCCTTCGTCGTCCTCGACCACCAGCACGCGCATCAGGACCGCCCGGCCGTTCCGAAGGTCCTGAGCACCCCCCCGGGGGGTCGCGAACGAAGTGAGCTGGGGGGCACCCAGGACCGCCCGGCCGTTCCGAAGGTCCTGAGCACCCCCTCGGGGGGCCGCGAACGAAGTGAGCTGGGGGGCACCCAGGACCGCCCGGCCGTCCCGAAGGTCCTGAGCGCCCCCTCGGGGGGCCGCGAACGAAGTGAGCTGGGGGGCACCATTGGACCCACATTGTGCGACGCAGCAGCCCCCGTGGCGTGGGTGCTGGCCGGCACTTAAGGATGGGTTAAGCGCGTGCCCCTACGCTGCGCGGCCATGCATGACACGCACGCCGCCCGCGACACCCGCCTGGCCTGGGCCACCGCCGCCCTGCTGACGGTGCTGCTGGCCTGGGAGCTCAGCGGGCTGGACATGGCGCTGGCGCGCCTGTCCGGTGGCGCCGCGGGCTTCGTGCTGCGCGACCACTGGCTGCTGGCCAACCTGCTGCACGAGGGCGGGCGGCGCCTGTCCTGGGCCGCGGCGCTGCTGCTGTGCCTGGGCGTGTGGTGGCCGATGGGCTGGCTTAGGCAGCTGCCGCTGGCGCAACGCCTGCAGCTGGCCGCAGGCACGCTGGCGGCGGTGGCGGCGGTGGCGATGCTCAAGTCGATCAATGCCACCAGCTGCCCCTGGGACCTGGCGGACTTTGGCGGGCTGGCGCGCTACATCCCCCACTGGGTGGGCTTTCGGCTGCACGATGGCGGCGTGGGCCATTGTTTCCCCGCCGGCCATGCTTCGGCCGGCTTCGCCTTCGTCAATGGCTACTTCGCGTTCCGCCGCCACGCGCCGGCATTGGCCAGGCGCTGGCTCCTGCTGTCCTTGGCCGCCGGCCTGGTGTTCGGGCTGGGCCAGCAACTGCGGGGCGCACACTTCATGAGCCACACCCTGTGGACCGGCGCGCTGTGCTGGCTGGTGGCCTGGATGGTGGACCTGGCCTGGATGCGCGCCGGCGCACGACGCATCGGCATGCTGGCAAAGCACCACTAGGATGACATGGTGCCCACCCTCACCACGTTCGCTGCGCCCCCTGGGGTCGCCGGCCGGGCGGCATTGACATGACGTTTCGCCGCACCTCCGCCCCACCCCCCGCTGCCGCCGCGCCGGCCACCGCGGGCCACCATCCGGCCTGGCTGATCGGCATCGCGGCGCTGTGGATCGCCAGCGCCGGCAACCTGGCGCTGTGGATCGCGCTGCACCGGCTGCAGGCGCTGGACGGCCTGCGCGGCCTGGGCTTCGGGCTGGGTTTCGGCCTGGGCATCACCGCGCTGGTGGTGCTGCTGCTCGCCCTGCTGGCCTGGCGTGCGCTTCTCAAGCCGATGCTGATCTTCCTACTGCTCGCGGCCGCCTTCGGTGCGCACTTCATGCTGAGCTACGGCGTGGTGATCGACAGCACGATGATGGTGAACGTGGCGCAGACCAACCTGCGCGAGACGCTGGACCTGTTCGGCCTGCGCCTGCTGCTCACCGTGGGCCTGCTGGGCGTGCTGCCGGTGGTGGTGGTGTGGCGCACCCGGCTGGCCTGGCGGCCCTGGCCGCGCCAGCTGCGCGACAACCTGCTGCTGCTGGCCGGCGCGCTGGTGCTGCTGGTGGGCGCGCTGGCGGCGAGCTTCCAGCCGCTGGCCTCCACGCTGCGCAACCACAAACAGGTGCGCTACCTGGTGAACCCGCTGAACTCGCTGTACGCGGTGGGCTATGTGGCCGCGCAGCCGCTGCGCCCGGGCGCACGGGTGCTGCTGCCGCTGGGCGAGGACGCCACGCTGGCCGCCCCCGCCCCGGCCGCCACCGGCGCGCCGACGCGCCCGCCGCTGCTGGTGCTGGTGCTGGGTGAAACCGCGCGCGCCGACCACCTCACGCTCAACGGCTACACCCGCCCCACCACGCCCGAGCTGGCGGCGCTGGGCGTGGCCAGCCAGCGCAATGCCTGGGCCTGCGGCACCAGCACCGCGGCCTCGGTGCCGTGCATGTTCTCGCACCTCGGGCGCGAGGCCTTCGCGTCACGCAAGTCCGACCACGAAACCCTGGTGGACGTGCTGCAGCGCGCCGGCCTCGCGGTGCTGTGGCTGGACAACCAGGCCGGCTGCAAGGGCGTGTGCGACCGCGTGCCCAACGTCAACACCAGCGGCCTGAAGCACCCCACGCTGTGCCCGGACGGCGAATGCCACGACCTGATCGTGCTGGAAGGCCTGGACGAGCGCATCGCCGCGCTGCCGGCCGAGCGGCGCGCGCGCGGCGTGGTGCTGGTGGTGCACCAGATGGGCAGCCACGGCCCGGCGTACCACAAGCGCTCGCCGCAGGGCTTCAAGCGATTCCTGCCCGAGTGCCGCAGCGCATCGCTGCAGGACTGCAGCCGCGACGAGGTGGTGAACGCCTACGACAACACCATCGCCTACACCGACCACGTGCTCGCACGCATGATCGGCTGGCTCACGCAACGCGCCGAGCGCCACGACAGCGCGCTGCTGTACGTGTCCGACCACGGCGAATCGCTGGGCGAGAACAACCTCTACCTGCATGGCCTGCCCTACGCCGTTGCGCCGGACACGCAAAAGCGCGTGCCCTGGATCACCTGGGTCTCGCCCGCCTACGCGCAGCGCAGCGGCGTGACACTGGCCTGCCTGCAGCAACGGCTGGACGAGCCCCTCTCGCACGACCACCTGTTCCATTCGGTGCTGGGCCTGATGGGCGTGCAGACCCGCGTCTACCGGCCCGAGTGGGACTTCTACCGCGCCTGCCGGCAACCCTGATCCGAGCGCGATCAAGGCCCGCACCGGGCCAGCTGCGGCACACTGGCGGCATCGACCGCACAGCGCGTTGGAGCCAGCCATGCAAGCACCGGCGAAGTACCTCGTGATCATCGATTCCGACGGCGCCGCCACCGCGATGCTGTTCGACGCCCAGCGCCGCCGCGTGGCCGATTTCGACGCCGGCACCGAAGAAGTGGCCGTGATGGCCACCGGCCTGCGGCCCACCCGCAGCGCCGCCACCGCCGAGTGGGACCGTGCGCTCGCCGGCAGCACCGATGCCGCGCGCGCCGAGGCCGAGGTGTACGAACTGGACGTGTGAGCCGCGGCGGCGCTCGCCGCCCGCCCCCCCCCTAGAAGCATCGCCCGCTGCATCCAGCCCGCCGCGCCTGCGTATGGCTCAGTCGCAGGCACGGCACGTGCGCTGCCGGGCCGGCCGTCGCGTGGCAGATGCGGCCCGTTCATGCCACGGAGGAACCTGCCCATGTCCAAGCTCGACTGGCGGCGCGGTGCTGCGCCGTTTCTGTTCACCACCCTCGCCGCCATCGCCGCGGCCGGCCTCGTCACGCCGCCGGCTGCGGCTTCCAGCCACCGCGAGGCGCCGACCATCGGCACCCTGCCCAAGGCGGACGGCACCGACTTCTACCTGTTCAACAGCTACGAGCCCGGCCGCAGCGGCTACGTGACCCTGATCGCGAACTACCAGCCGCTGCAGGACGCCTATGGCGGCCCCAACTACTTCAAGCTGGACCCGAACGCGCTGTACGAGATCCACATCGACAACAACGGCGATGCGAAGGAAGACCTGACCTTCCAGTTCCAGTTCCGCAACAACTTCAAGAACATCAAGCTGCCCATCGGCGACCAGATGGTGGGCATCCCGCTCACACAGGCCGGCATGGTGAGCACGCCCAACGCCGCGGCGCTGAACGTGAACGAGCAGTTCAGCGTGAACCTGGTGCGTGGCGACCGCCGCACCGGCAGCGTGGCCCCGGTCACCAAGGCCGGCGGCGGCAGCGTGTTCGACAAGCCCAGCGACTACATCGGCACCAAGACCCTGGGCGACAAGGCCGCCTACGAGGCCTATGCCGCGCAGCATGTGCACACGGTGAACATCCCCGGCTGCGCGCAGCCGGGCCGCCTGTTCGTCGGCCAGCGCCAGGAGGCCTTCGCGGTGAACCTGGGGCCGATCTTCGACCTGGTGAATGCGCCGCTGGCGGTGATCACCAACCCGGCGCTGATCAACGCCGCGGCGGCCAATTCGATCCAGGACAAGAACGTCACCACGCTCGCGCTGGAAGTGCACAAGAGCTGCCTCACGCAGGGCGGCGAGCCGGTGATCGGCGGCTGGACCAGCGCCAGCCTGCGCCAGAGCCAGCTGCTGAACCCCAACCCGCCCTCGGGCCACCAGACGGCGGTGGCCACCGGCGGCGCCTGGGTGCAGGTGTCGCGCCTGGCCAACCCGCTGGTCAACGAGGTGGTCATTGGCCTGGCCGACAAGGACCGCTTCAACGCCTCGCACCCGAGCAAGGACGCTCAGTTTGCGACCTATGTCACCCACCCCACGCTGCCAGCGCTGCTGGAGATCGCGCTGGCCATTCCCGGCACCGCGCCCACCAACCTGCCGCGCGGCGACCTGGTCACCACCTTCCTCACCGGCATTCCGGGCGTCAACAAGCCGGCCGGCGTGGTGCCCTCCGAGCAGATGCGGCTCAACACCGACATCCCCGCGGTGCCGCTGGCGCAGCAGAACCGGCTCGCCATCGTGGGCAGCCTGCTCACCGGTGGCACCGACTTTGCGGGCTATCCCAACGGCCGCCGGCCGAAGGACGACGTGGTGGACATCTCGCTGGTGGCGGTGATGGGCGGGCTGTGCATGGCCAACGGCAACGCCAACGCGCTGGGCTTCGGGCTCGAGTGCAACCCGGCCAAGGTACCGCTGGGCGCCACCGCCTTCAAGCTGCACGACGGCGTGGACCAGGCCGCCGTGCCGCTGCCCGCCGCCTTCCCCTACCTGCCCACGCCGAACGCGGGTGCGCAGTGAGCGCCACCCCTTGCCCAGGAGCCACCCCATGAACCCTGCCCACTTCAAGCGCCGGCTGGCCGCGCTGCTGGCCGGCCTCGGCCTGGCCGCCGCCGCGAGCGCCGCCCCGGTGTACCTGATCGACGCCACCACCAACGCCCAGCCGCCCGAGCCCGGCCTCGGCAACGTGGCCTTCTCGCTGAGCTACGAGGACCTCAACCTCGACCAGCTGTTCTCGATCGACGAATTGCTCGCCTTCACCGGCTACAGCGATGCGCAGCAGAACTACTTCGGCCTGCTGCTCGCAGTGCCGGATGCACCCGGCATCACCGGCAACGGCACGCAATGGACCTTTGGCGACGGCAGCAGCAGCCTCAGCTTCACCGCCGACAGCTTCACGCCCTTCACCCAGCCGGCGGTAAGCCCGGTGCCGGAGCCGGCCAGCGCGCTGCTGGCGGCCGTGGCGCTGGCCGGGCTGGGCCTGGCGCGACAAAGGCCCCGGCGTCGCTGACCCGTGGGCTGCGCGGCGCCGCACCCGAGACGGTCGTCCTGATCCGCATTGACGATGGCGAACCCCTAGCTTCACACCGCGCCGCGGGAGTTCCGTCCTTGAACTCCCGCGCTGCGGCGCCTTCAATCTCTCAATCCCCCCGGAGGGTTCAGGAGATCGACATGCTCGGACAAGCGAAGGCTTCGGTGCGCCCATGGCTGCGTGCCGCGGTGTTGGGCGCCATGCTGCTCGGCGCGAAGGTGTGCTGGGCGGGGCCCATCGCGCTGGACACCTTCCTGCAATTCAGCTTCGATCCGTCCGGCACGGTGGCCGGCTGCGCGCCGGACGACCCCGGCGGCGGGTTCTGCATCGGCAGCAGCGGCACGCCCACCGGCTTTCTGGACGCGCCGGCCTGGACCTTCAACGCCCCGGCCTCGGGCGCCACGCTGACGGTGGTGGACGCCTTCCTGTCGGGCGACGAGTTCCAGGTGTTCGACTTCGGCGTGCTTGTCGGCGCCACCTCGGCGGCGGCGGCCAACGTGGACTGTGGCGACGACCCGGCGCTGTGCCTGGCCACGCCGGGCATGAGTTCCGGCGTGTTCCAGCTGGGGGCCGGCGCCCATGCGCTGACACTGACGGCCTTGCCCGGCAGCCTGGGCAGCGCCTACCTGCACATTGCAGCGGCCAATGCCGTGCCCGAGCCGGCTTCACTGGCGCTGGTGCTGGGGGCCCTGGTTGGCGCCGCAGCGTACAGCCGGCGGACCGTGGCTGCGCAGGGGCGGCGGACATGACACCGCTGCGCAGCCGCCCGTCGCGCCTGGCGCTGCTGGGTGAAGTGCTGGCCACCGGCGTGATGCTCGCCGCCGTCGCGGCGGTGCTGGTGCCGGAGCGCAGCACGCCGCAGCCCGCCGCGGTGACGCGCTTTGCCGGCCCCACCGCGTCGCAAGCGCTGGCGCTGACGGCCGACAACGCCTTTCTCGCGGTGGCCAATGCCGACAACAACTCGGTGAGCTTCTTCGACCTGCGCGCCGACCGGAACCGCAAGCTGCTCGAAGTGCCGGTGCAGACCGAGCCCTCGAGCGTGGCCTTCCTGCCCGACGGCAGCAAGGCCTACGTGGCCAACACCGTCAGTGGCACGGTGTCGATGATCCGCACCAACCTGGCCAACGGCGTGGTGGCCAGGCCAGTGCCCATCAAGGTGGGCACCGAGCCGGCGGCGCTGGTGCTCACGCCCAACGGCAGCAAGCTCTACGTCGCCAATGCGCGCAGCGGCTCGATCTCGGTGATCGACACCGCCACCGATGCGGTCGTCAAGACCCTCTTCAACATCGGCACCGAGCCGCGCGGCCTGGCCGTCAGCAACAACGGCGATGCGTCCGACCTCGACGAAACGCTGTACGTCACGCAGTTCCTCGCGCTGCCGTTGCCCGGCAAGGTGGATGGCGCAGACGACGCCAAGGCCGGGCGCCTGACGGTGATCAGCACCGGCAGCGACGCGGTGCTGGGCCAGGTCCAGCTGAACCCGATGGCCGACACCGGCTTCAAGGCGCTGGGCGATGCGCTGGCCCGCATCGCGCCCGGCGACCCGGGCGACCCGGCGAACTTCAAGTTCGGCACCGGTGCCTACCCGAACCAGCTGGCCCATGTGGCCTTGAAGGGGGGCTTCGCGTTCCTGCCCAACACCGGTGCGTCACCGAACGGGCCGGTCCGCTTCGACGTCAACACGCACGGCCTGGTGTCGGTGGTCAACCGAAGCACCCTGCTCGACGCCGGCCAGACCATCAACCTGCACCGCGCGGTGGCGCAGCAGGCCCATCCCGACAAGCTCTTCGTCACCCAGCCGTGGGCCATGGCGTTCAAGCACGGCGCCGACGAGGGCTATGTGCTCAGTGCCGCGAGCAACCACCTGGTGAAGGTGGCGCTGAACCCGGCGACCGGCGCGCTGACGGTGGCCAACGATCCGCTGGACCCGAGCCGGGTGCTGCAGGTCAAGCTGGGCAAGAACCCGCGCGGCATCGTCATCAACGCCACCGACACGCGGGCCTACGTGCTGAACTTCATCGCACGCAGCGTCTCGGTCATCGATCTGGGCAGCGTGCCCGAGCAGGTGGTGGCCACGATGCAATCGGCCAGGCTGCCCACGCCGGGCACGCTGGCCGACAAGGTCCACATCGGCAAGGAGCTCTACAACACCTCGATCGGCGAGTTCGACCCGCCCCAGGGCTCGTCCGTGCCGATCGTCGGGCGCATGTCGAACCGGGGCTGGGGCTCCTGCGCGGCCTGCCACACGCCAGCGGGGCTGAGCGACAACGTGGTGTGGATCTTCGGCTCGGGCCCCAGGCGCACGATTTCGCAGCACACCGATTTCGACCAGACCGTGGCCGACCGCAGCGTGATGCGCATCCTCAATGGGTCGGCCGAGCGCGACGAGCAGGAAGACTTCGAGCTCAACATCCGCGGCGTCTCGGGCGGGCAGGGCTTGATCGTGCTGGCCGATGGCATCACGCCGGACCCGGCCGTCTTCAACCTCACGCCGCTGGCCAGTGGCGCGCGCAAGCAACTCACCGTGCGCGGCGTCGGCGCGTGGGATGCGATCAAGGCCTTCCAGCAGTTCGGCATCCGGGCCCCGATCTCGCCGGTGCCGGCCACCGAACCCGACGTGGTGGCCGGGCGCGCGCTGTTCACCGCGGCCAACTGCCAGGCCTGCCACGGCGGGCCGCAGTGGACTTCGGCCCGCGTGCGGTTCACGCCGCCGCCCGGCGCGGCAGTGGCGATCAACGGCGGCCAGGTGGTCGGCGAATTGCGCAACGTCGGCACCTTCGATCTGGCCTTCTTCAACGAAGTGCGGGCCAATGCGGGGCCGCCGCTGGGGGCATCGGGGTTTGCGCCACCGTCCTTGCTGTCGATTCACGCATTCCCGCAGGTGTTCCTGCACGGCGGCGCGGCCACCTCGTTGCCCCAGGTGCTGAACAACGTGGCGCACCGCAGCGCCGGTACCGGCGGCGTCGACACGCTCAGCAACCCGAACGATCGCGAACGCATCGCGAGGTTCCTGCTGTCGATCGACGGCGCCACCGTGCCCGTCGCAAACTGAGGTCTGCGCGACACTGGGCGGCCCCACGCCGCGCTGCCCAGACCATGGACGTCCGACCCCTTCAAAGCCCCGATGCACCCGCCTACCGCGCGCTGATGCTGGAGGGCTACACGCTGGCGCCCGACGCCTTCACGTCCACCGCGCAGGAGCGGGCGGTGCTGCCGCTGGACTGGTGGCAGCGGCGCCTGGCCGACCCCGGCGGCCTGGGCCAGGCCTTCGGCGCCTTCCACGACGGCGTGCTGGTCGGCAGCGTGGCGTTGGAGTACGCGGCCAAGCCGAAGACGCGGCACAAGGGCCATGTCATCGGCATGTACGTGGCGGCGCCCGGGCGCGGGCGCGGTGCCGGGCGCGCGTTGCTGCAGGCCGCGATCCAGCATGCGCGGCAGCGGCCCGGCGTGCGCCTGCTGACGCTCACCGTCACCGAGGGCAATGCGCCGGCGCTGCGGCTTTACGAGGCGGCGGGGTTTGTGACCTTCGGCGTCGAGCCGATGGCCATCCACACCGGCAGCGAGTACAAGGCCAAGGTGCACATGGCGCTGCTGCTCGACGCGCCGGGCACGACGGCGGCCTAACGCGCCAGCACCGGCCCCAGCGCGCGCCCGGTGTGCGTGCCGCGCGCCACCAGCAATTCCGGCGGCCCGGCGGCCACCACGCTGCCGCCGGCGCTGCCGCCCTCGGGGCCGAGGTCGATCACCCAGTCGGCTTCGGCGATCACGTCCAGGTCGTGCTCGATCACCACCACGCTGTGGCCGCCGGCCACCAGGCGGTGCAGCACGCGGATCAGCTTCTCCACGTCGGCCATGTGCAGGCCCACCGTGGGCTCGTCCAGCACGTACAGCGTGTGCGGTGGCTTCTGGCCGCGGCGCGTGATGTCGTCGCGCACCTTGCTGAGTTCGGTGACGAGCTTGATGCGCTGCGCCTCGCCACCGCTGAGCGTGGGCGAGGGCTGGCCCAGCGTCAGGTAGCCCAGGCCCACGTCCTGCAGCAGTTGCAGCGGGTGCGCGATGCTGGGCATGCTGGCGAAGAATTCCACCGCCTCGTCCACCTCCATGCGCAGCACCTCGCCGATGCTCTTGCCGCGCCAGCTCACTGCCAGCGTCTCGGGGTTGAAGCGCATGCCGTGGCACTGGTCGCAGGGCACCTTCACATCGGGCAGGAAGCTCATCTCGATGGTGCGCAGGCCCTGGCCCTCGCAGGCCGGGCAGCGGCCGTCGCCGGTGTTGAAGGAAAAGCGCGCCGCGGCATAACCCCGCGCCTTGGCCTCCAGCGTCTCGGTGAAAAGCTTGCGGATCGTGTCCCAGAAGCCGATGTAGGTGGCGGGGCAGGACCGGGGGGTCTTGCCGATCGGCGTCTGGTCCACTTCCAGCACGCGGTCGACCTGCTCGTAGCCCGCCAGGCCGGTGCAGCCCACCAGCGGCAGGCCCTGGCCGGCCAGCGATTCGCGCCCGGCCTTGGTGGCCTTGAGCTGCACCGCGGCCTGCACGTTGGCCAGCAGCACATCACGCGCGAGCGTGCTCTTGCCGGAGCCCGAGACGCCCGTCACCGCCACCAGGCGCTGCAGCGGCACCTGCAGGTCCACCTGCCGCAGGTTGTGCAGGTGCGCGCCCTGCAGCGTGAGCTGCCAGGTGGCCAGGTTCACCACCCGGCGCGGCTGCAGCGGGTGCTTCAGCGGGTGGGCGAGGAAGCGCCCGGTCAGTGAACCAGGCTCGCGCGAGAGGTCGGCCACCTGGCCTTGGGCCACCAGGCGCCCGCCACGCTTGCCGGCACCGGGGCCGATGTCGATGATGTGGTCGGCGCGGCGGATCGTGTCCTCGTCGTGCTCCACCACCACCAGCGTGTTGCCCTGCTCGCTCAAGCGCCCCAGCGCGCGCAGCAGGATGCTGTTGTCGCGCGGGTGCAGGCCGATCGTCGGCTCGTCGAGCACGTAGCACACGCCTTGCAGGTTGCTGCCCAGCTGGGCCGCCAGGCGGATGCGCTGCGCCTCGCCACCGCTGAGCGTGGGCGCGGCGCGGTCCAGCGTCAGGTAGCCCAGGCCCACCTCTTCCAGGAACTCCAATCGGCTGCGGATCTCGGTGACCACGTCGCGCGCGATCGCCGCGTCGCGGCCCTCGAGCCGCAGCGCCTCGACCCAGGCCCGCGCCTCGCCCACCGACCATTGCGCCACGGTGGTGATGGCCTCGCCCTCGAAGGTGATGGCGCGCGCCACCGGGTTCAGCCGCGTGCCGCCGCAGTCGCCGCAGGGCTCGCCGCCCACGCCCTCGACCTCGGGCTCCTCGGAGGGGAAGCTCTGCTCGCGGCCTTTCTGGTCGTCGTCGCGCACACTGTCGTCGTAGGCCTTGCGCTGCTCGCGCGTCAGCGTGAGGCCGGTGCCCACGCAGGCGCTGCACCAGCCGTGCTTGCTGTTGTACGAGAACATGCGCGGGTCCGGCTCGGGGTAGCTGGTGCCGCACTGCGGGCAGGCGCGCTTGGTGGAAAACACCTTCAGCGTGCCGATGCCGGCGGTGCTGCCGCCAAACGCCATCACGCCCGACAGCCCGTCCAGCGGCGCCAGCAGGTGCAGCACACCCTTGCCCAGGTCCAGCGCCTTGGCCAGCAGTTCGCGCAAGCGCTCCTCTTCGTCGGCCCGCACCACCAGGTCGCCCACCGGCAGCTCGATCGTGTGCTCCTTGAAGCGGTCGATGCGTGGCCAGGGGTCCACCTTCAGGAACTCGCCGTCCACCCGCAGGTGGCTGTGGCCGCGCGCCTTGGCCCACTTGGCCAGGTCGGTGTAGACGCCCTTGCGGTTGACCACCAGCGGCGCCAGCAGGCCGATGTGGCGGCCCTTGTAGTCGCGCAGGATCTGCGCGGCGATGCTCTCCACGCTTTGCGGGCGCACCTCGGCGCCGTCGTGCACGCAGCGCTGCAGGCCCAGCTTCACCCACAGCAGGCGCAGGAAGTGCCACACCTCGGTGGTGGTGGCCACGGTGCTCTTGCGCCCGCCGCGACTCAGCCGCTGCTCGATGGCCACCGTGGGCGGGATGCCGTACACCGCATCCACCTCGGGCCGGCCGGCCGGCTGCACGATGCTGCGCGCATAGGCGTTCAGGCTCTCGAGGTAGCGGCGCTGGCCCTCGTTGAACAGGATGTCGAAGGCCAGCGTGCTCTTGCCCGAGCCCGAGACGCCGGTGATCACGCTGAACTTGCCGCGCGGGATCTCGACGTTCAGCGAGTGCAGGTTGTGTTCCTTGGCGTTGACGATGCGGATCGATTCGTCCACCCCCCGCGCCGCATCGCGCTTCGCCTTCACCAGCCGTTGCAGCGGCACGCCCTCCTCGGCCTGCGGCGTGCCGATGCGCAGCGCGGTGTCGTACTCGCGCAGCGCCTGGCCGGTGTGCGAGGTGGCATGCGCCTTCACATCCTCCGGCGTGCCGGTGCACACCACCTCGCCGCCGCCTTCGCCGCCTTCGGGGCCGAGGTCGATGATCCAGTCGGCACTGCGGATCACGTCGAGGTTGTGCTCGATGACGATCAGCGAGTGGCCCGCGTCGAGCAGCCGGCGCAAGCTGCGCATCAGCTTCGCGATGTCGTCGAAGTGCAGCCCGGTGGTGGGCTCGTCGAACAGGAACAGCGTGCCCCGTTTTGCGGCCGGCTGCTTCGGCCCGCTGGCCGCCTCGGCCAGGAAGCCGGCGAGCTTCAGGCGCTGCGCCTCGCCGCCCGAAAGCGTGGGCACCGGCTGGCCCAGGCGCACGTAGTCCAGGCCCACATCGACGATGGGCTGCAGCCGCGCGCCCACCGCGGGGTCGCCGCTGAACACGATGCAGGCCTCGGCCACGGTGAGTTCCAGCACGTCGGCCACGCTCAGCTGGTAGGGCCCGCGGGTGAGCTTCACCTCCAGCAGCTCGGCGCGGAAGCGCTTGCCGTCGCAATCGGGGCAGCGCAGGTACACGTCGGACAGGAACTGCATCTCCACGTGCTCGAAGCCCGAGCCGCCGCAGGTGGGGCAGCGCCCGTCGCCGGCGTTGAAGCTGAACATGCCGGCGCCGTAGTTGCGCTCGAGCGCCATCGGTGCCTGCGCGAACAGCTTGCGGATCTCGTCGAACGCGCCGACGTAGCTCACCGGGTTGGAACGCGCGGTCTTGCCGATCGGGCTCTGGTCGACGAACACCACGTCGGCCAGCCAGTCGGTGCCCAGCAGGCGGTCGTGCGCGCCGGCGCCCTCGGTGGGCTTGCCGAAGTGGCGCAGCAGCGCGGGCACCAGCACGTCCTGCACCAGCGTGCTCTTGCCGGAGCCCGAGACGCCGGTGACCACCGTGAGCCGCTGCAGCGGGAACGTGACATGCACGTTGCGCAGGTTGTGCTCGCGCGCGCCTTCGAGGATGAGTTTCGGCGTGGCCTCGTTCACCAGGCGCCGCAGGCCCAGGCTCACCTGCTTGCGGGCCCCGAGGTAGGCGCCGGTCAGCGTGTCGGCGTTGCGCGCGGCCTCGGGGGTGCCGTCGAACACGATCTGGCCGCCCCGTTCGCCAGGGCCGGGGCCCATGTCGATCAGCCGGTCGGCAGCCAGCATCACCGCCGGGTCGTGCTCCACCACCACCAGCGTGTTGCCGGCATCACGCAGCCGGTGCATGGCCTCGACGATGCGGTTCATGTCGCGCGGGTGCAGGCCGATGCTGGGCTCGTCCAGCACGAACAGCGTGTTCACCAGCGAGGTGCCCAGCGCGGTGGTGAGGTTGATGCGCTGCACCTCGCCGCCGCTGAGGGTGCGGCTCTGCCGGTCGAGCGTGAGGTAGCCCAGGCCCACGTCGCACAGGTAGCGCAGCCGCGTGCGCACCTCGTCGAGCAGCAGCTTCAGCGCTTCGTCGAGCATCGTGCTGGGCAGCAGCCCGCGCCGGGCCGCCCCAAGCGGGTGGCTCCCCCCCGGGGGGGCGACGCCGGAGGCGTCTTGGGGGTCAACTTCCGGCTGGTCGAAGAAGCGGCGCAGCCGGTCGATCGGCAGCAGCATCAGGTCGTGCAGGCACAGGCCCGGCAGGGCTTCGAGCTGCTCGCGGCTCCACGAGGTGCCTTTCGGCAGGAACCTCTTCTCGGGCGGCATCACCCCATCGGCATCGGCCTTCGAGCCCAGGCGCCACAGCATGGCCTCGGTCTTCAGCCGCGCACCACCGCAGGTGTCGCAGGGGGTGTAGCTGCGGTACTTGGACAAGAGCACGCGGATGTGCATCTTGTAGGCCTTGCTCTCCAGGTAGCCGAAGAAGCGCCGCACGCCGTACCACTGCTTGTTCCAGTTGCCGGTCCAGTGCGGGCTGCCTTCGATCACCCAGTCGCGCTGGGCGGGCGTGAGCTGGCTCCAGGCCGTGTCGCGCGGGATGCCGGCCTCGCCGGCGTACTTCATCAGGTCGTCCTGGCAATCGGCCCAGGCCGGGGTCTGCATCGGCTTGATCGCGCCGGCGCGCAGGGTCTTGCGGTGGTCCGGGATCACCAGGCCCATGTCGACACCGATCACGCGGCCGAAGCCGCGGCAGGCCTCGCAGGCGCCGAAAGCCGAGTTGAAGCTGAACAGCGCCGGCTGCGGATCGGCGTAGCGCAGGTCGCTGTCGGGGCAGTGCAGGCCGGTGGAGTAGCGCCAGAGTTCGGGCTCGGCGTCTTCTTTCAACGCATAGACGTTGACGCGCCCGCTGCCCCGCCGCAGCGAGAGTTCGATCGCCTCGATCACCCGCACCTTGTCGGCACCGGCCAGCCGCAGCCGGTCGGCGACGACATCGAGCACCTTGCGATGACTCACCACCCGCTCGGCCTGCACCCGCGTGAAGCCGGAGGCCGAGAGCCACTGCGCCACCTCGTCCGGCGTCACGCTCTCGGGCAGCTCGACCGGGAAGGTGATCACGACGCGCGGATCACCCGCGGCCGCCGCACGGGCCAGCAGGTCCGCATGGATCGTCTCCGGCGTGTCGTGCCGCACCCGCTGCGCGGTCTGCCGGTCGTACAGCTCCGCGGCGCGGGCGTACAGCAGCTTCAGGTGGTCGTTCAGCTCGGTCATCGTGCCGACCGTGGAGCGCGAGCTGCGCACCGGGTTGGTCTGGTCGATGGCGATGGCCGGCGGCACGCCCTCCACCTTGTCCACCGCCGGGCGGTCCATGCGGTCGAGGAACTGCCGGGCGTAGGCGCTGAAGGTCTCGACGTAGCGGCGCTGGCCTTCGGCATACAGCGTGTCGAACACCAGGCTCGACTTGCCCGAGCCCGACGGGCCGGTGACCACCGTCATCTCGCCGGTGTGCAGGTCCAGGTCGAGGTTCTTCAGGTTGTGCTGGCGCGCACCGCGGATGCGGATGACACCGGAGGCCATGGGGGAGGTCCTTGCAGGAAGGGGGCTGGGCATTCTAGGAGCCGGCCGAATGACCCCTGGCCAGCGCAGCCGCCTGCCCGGCGTTGTGGTTTCCCACAGCGCACGGCGGCGCCGATTGCGCACACTGGCGCGCTGGCGCCTCGTGCCGTTGCGCCACACGCCTTGAGGAGTTGCCGCATGCGTTGCTTCACGCTCGCGCTGGTGTTCGCGTTCGCCGCACTGGGCCCGGCCCAGGCCCAGATCCGCATCGGCCAGCCCTCGGGCTTCAGCGGCCCGGTGGCGGCCGGGGTGCAGGAAAACACCGAAGGCGCCACGCTCTACTTCGACGCGGTGAACGCACGCGGCGGCATCCACGGCCAGAAGATCGAGCTGCTGTCGGTGGACGACAAGTTCGACCCCAAACTCACCGCCGAGCTGGGCCGCAAGCTGGTGGCCGAGCAGGGGGTGCTGGCGCTGTTCCTGAACCGCGGCACACCGCATGCCCAGGCCCTGCTGCCGCTGCTGCAGGAGTTCAAGCTGCCGCTGGTGGGCCCGAGCACCGGCGCGATGCTGCTGCACCGGCCGGTGAACCCCTATGTGTTCAACGTGCGTGCCACCTACCAGCGCGAAGCCGAGAAGGCGGTGCTGCACCTGTCCACGATGGGGCTCACCCGCATCGGCATCCTGCAGGTGGACGATACCTTCGGGGCCGATGCCGCCACCGGCGCGCTGAAGGGCTTCGAGCGCACCGGGCTGAAGCCGGTGTTCCACCACAAGTTCGACCGCGCCAAGCCCGACGTCGCCGCGCTGGTGGCGGCCGTGTTGCCGGCCGACCCGCAGGCGCTGGTCTTCATCGGCTCGGCCGGCGCGGTGTCCGATGGCACCCACGCGCTGCGCGCGGCGGGCTCGCGGGCGCAGGTGGTGACGCTGTCGAACAACGCCTCGGGCGGCTTCATCAAGCAGCTGGGGCCGCATGCCCGCGGCATCATCGTGACGCAGATCTTCCCGTACGAACGCTCGCTCTCGGCACCGATGGTCAACGAGCTCGCCGGGCTGGCCAAGGCGCGCGGGCGGGGCGAGATCACGCCGGCCATGCTGGAGGGCTTTGCCGCCGCCAAGGTGCTGGTGGAAGGCCTGCGCCGCGCCGGCCCCGGGCCCACGCCAGCCAAGCTGATGCAGGCGCTCGAAGGCATGAAGAAGGTGGACATCGGCGGCCTCGAGGTGAGCTACAGCCCGGACGACCACTCGGGGCTGGACTATGCCGACATCGCGATCATCGGCCCGGACGGCCGCTTCAAGCGCTGAAGCTCCCACTACCGCCACCGGCGGGCGGATGGTAGATTGCGGCGCACCATGCGTGTGCGCATCCGCGTGCGCCAGGCCTGCCGTGCCATGCCCGACGACGAACTCACGCAGCGATTGCAGCGGCTCGAACGCCTGACCGCCGGCTCGCGCGACGGTTACTGGGAACGCGACCTGCTCACCGACCTGAGCTGGTATTCGCCCACCTTCCGCCAGATGCTCGGCTTCGCGCCGCAGGCGCTGCCCGACGACCGCAACATCGTCAACGCACGCATGCACCCGCAGGACCGTGCCGAGTTCCTGCGCCGCTACCAGGACGCCATCGACACGGTCGGGCAGTTCGACTACGAGCTGCGCTACCTGGATGCGCAGGACCAGTGGCGCTGGCTGCGCGGGCGCGGCCAGGCCTGGCCTGGCACTGATGGCCGCACCCGCTGGATCACCGGCGCGGTGAGCGACGTGCATGCCGAGAAGCAGGCGCAGGAATCGCTGGCCGAGGTGAACCGCCGCTTCGAGCGCGCCATCGAGGCCTCGGCCGAGGGGTTGTTCGAGCGCATCGTCGGCGACGAGGCGGTGTACATGTCCGACCGCTACCTCGAGCTCATCGGCAACCACCGAGACGAGGTGCCGCCCTTGCGCACGGCCATCCTCGAGCGCTTTCACCCGGACGATGCGGCGCATGCCCTGGCCACCATGGCCGCCGGAGAAGCCTCGCAGCAGCGCTGGGAGCTGACCCTGCGCTTCCGCCATGCCAGCGGCGAGTACCGCTGGTACCGCCAGCGCTGCCTGTCCGAGCGCATGGCCGATGGCCGCATCAAGGTCACCGGCATGATCGCCGACGTGCACGAGCAGACCCTGCAACGCCAGGAACTCGAACGCACCCGCGCGCAGCTCGAGGCCCTGGTGGCCGAGCGCACCGCCAAGCTGGAGGCCGCGCTGGCACTGGCGCGCGAGCGCCAGCTCGAGGCCGAGCGCGCCAACGCCGCGAAATCGCGCTTCCTGGCCCACATGAGCCACGAGATCCGCACGCCGCTGAACGGCGTGATCGGGCTGGTGGAGCTGGCCCAGCGCGTGGCCCAGTCGCCCGAGCAGCAGCGTTACCTGGAAACCGCGCGCCGCTCGGGCCAGACGCTCACCGACGTGATCAACACGGTGCTCGACTTCTCGCGCATCGAGGCCGGCCGCACCGAGCTGCGGCCGCGCCCGTTCGACCTGGCCCAGGCGGTGGTGGACACCATCCGCAGCGTGATCCCGCTGTTGCGCGAGCGGGGCGTGATGGTGATGTTCGACTGGACCGAAGGCCCCTACCACGTGGTGGGCGACGAGATCGCGATCCGCCAGATCGTGACCAACCTGGTGGGCAATGCCGCCAAGTTCACGCAGCGCGGTGCCATCACCGTGACCGGGCGCGCCTTCCAGCCCGACGGCGACGAGTGGCAGGTGGAGCTGTGCATCGAGGACACCGGGCCCGGCGTGCCGCCGGCGTGGCGCCAGCGCATCTTCGAGGCCTTCGTGCAGGCCGACGACAGCCTCACCCGCACCCATGGCGGCACCGGGCTGGGCCTGTCGATCGCCCGCGGCCTGGCACTGGCGATGGGCGGCGACATCACGCTGGACGATCCGCCGGCAGGCGGCAGCCGCTTCACGCTGCGCCTGCCGCTGGATGCCGCCCCCGGCGCCCCCACGGTGCGCAACGCGCCCGACCCGGACGCCCCGCCCCCCGGCATGGCCTGGCTGGTGGCCACCAGCAGCGTGGGCAGCGGCTGGCTGATGAAGCGCATGCAGCGCCTGGGCTGGCAGACCCGCATCTTCCCCACCCTGGACACCGCGATGGCGGCGCTCCAGCTCGGCGAACCGGTGCAGCTGCTGCTGTTGTCCGAGTTCGGGCTGCACAGCGGGCAGGACCTGGCGCCGCTGCGCGCACTGCTGCCCACGGTGCCCATCCAGTTGCTGGTGCGGCCCGATTGGCATGCGCCGCAGCTCGAGGCGCAGGCCAGGCTGCTGGGCATGGGCACGATCAGCACCCCCTTGTCGCCCGGCGACCTGGCGCGCCTGATGCAGGTGCCCGCGCCGGACCCGGCCGCCACGCCGGTGCCCGCCCGGGCCTGGCAGGCCGACACCGAGGTGCTGCTGGTCGAGGACAACCCGGTGAACCAGCTCATCGGGCAGGAGTACCTGCGCGCACTGGGGCTCACGGTGCACACCGTGAGCGACGGCGCGCAGGCCGTGCAGGCCTGCGTGGGCCACCCCCCCGCGCTGGTGCTGATGGACCTGCAGATGCCCGGCATGGACGGCTTCGAGGCCACGCGCCGCCTGCGCCGCCTGCAGCAGGAAGGCCGCTGGCCGGGCGCCCCCATCGTCGCGCTCACGGCCCACGCCGGGGCCAGCGACCACCAGGCCTGCCTCAGCGCCGGCATGGACGGCGTGATGACCAAGCCGCTGAGCCTGGCGCAACTGCGCGAGCAACTGGTGCGCTACCTGCCCTTGCGGCCCGGCGTGGCCTGACACCGCCCACCCCGGCCCGGCCGCCGCCAACACACGAAAGACGCGTGCGCTGCGGTTAGCATCGCGCCCGACCTCATCAACCCCGGGCCGTGCGCACAGCGCCGCAGGGCCTGCCCCACCGCATGAACCCTTCGAGCGCTGCCGCGGCCACCCCCGCGCACCTGGGCCGCCTGCACACGGCCGCCGATGTGGACTGGTTCCGCGTCGAGCTGCTGGCCGGGCAACGCTACTTTGTCGACCTGCAATCGCGGCGGCCGCTCGCGCTGTCGCTGCACGACCCCGCCGGGCTGGCGCTGGCGCAGGGCAGCTTTACGCAGGACGCGGGCGACAACGCGCTGTGCTACGAAACCCTGTGCCTGGTGGCGCCCACCAGCGGCAGCTACCTGGTGCAGGTGTCCAGGGGCGACCGCTGGCTGGCCGCCGACGCCCCGGCGCTGGACTACGTGCTGAACATCGGCACCACGGCCGCAGACGACCGGCCCGACACCGCCGACCGCGCCACGCCGCTGGTGCCCGGCGTCATGCTCAGCGGCCGCATGGACGTGGCCCAGGACGTGGACACCTTCGGCCTGACGCTGGCCCCCGGCCAGCGCATGCAGGTGCGCATCAGCAGCAGCAGCGCCGAGTCGTCGTTTCCGGCCGACCTGGGCGTGCGCGTCATCGGCAGCGACGGCAGCGCGCCGCGCACGCTGGAGCGCGCCTCCGCTGGCCAGGCCTTCATCGTGCAGGCCGAGGCGGGCGGCACCCGCGTGATCGAGATCCGCAACCAGGACGGCAACCACCTGCCGGGCGAAGCGCTCAGCGCGCAGTACCGCATCGAGGCCCAGGTGCTGGCCGCCGACGACCATGCCGACCAGCGCAGCGCGGCCACGGTGCTGTCCGCCGGCGTGGCGCGCAGCGGCGTCATCGAGCTTTCGGGCGACCGCGACTGGTTCCGCGTGCCGCTGGTGGCCGGCCAGCGCTACCAGGTCGAGCTGCCCACCGACGGCGGACTGCCCAATGACCAGCTGCTGCTCGGCCTGTACGACACCGAAGGCCGCCTGCTGCAGCGCTCGAATGCCTTGCAGGGCCTGGTGTTCGATGCCCAGAGCACCGGCCACCACTACCTGCTGGCCGAGGGCGGCGACCAGATCTACCTGCTGGGCGCGCCGCTGGCCTATGACATCCAGGTGCGGCCGGTGGCGCGCGACAACCATGCCGACCGCGAGGCCGGCGCCACCGTGCTGGCGGTGGGCGGCAGCGCCAGCGTCCACTTCGACGGCACCACCGACGTGGACCTGTTCCGCTTCGACGCGGTGGCCGGCCAGCGCTACGCGGTCACGCTGGGCGCCGCCCCCGGCAGCCTGGCCCTGGCCAGCGCGCTGTTCCTGGACCCCGGCGCGCCGGTGCCCGCTGCGCCGATGGCCGCGCCCTACAGCGGCAGTGCCAACCCCGGCGCATGGACCTACACCGCCACCCGCAGCGGCCCGTTGGTGCTGGCGCTGCTGCCCGCCCCGTGGCAAAACCCCAGCACCTGGCAGCTCGAGCTCGCCGCGGTGGCGGCGGACGACCATGCCGATGCCGCTGCGTGGGCCACCCCGCTGGCGCTGGGCCAGCGGCAGACCGGCACCCTGGCCAGTGCCGGCGACCAGGACTGGTTCAGCGTGCGCCTGGCGGCCGGCCAGCGCTACCTGTTCGAGCTGAGCGCGGAGAACGGCTTCGACACACGCTGGAGCGACGGCTTCAGCCCCGAGCTGCAGATCACCGGGCCGGCCGGCACGGGCCCGCTGCCCAGCCTGATCGGCCTGGCCGACGACCGCAGCTTCCAGCTCGCGCTGGTGGCGCCGGCGGACGGCCAGTACGCGCTGCGCCCGGCCTTCGCCGGCAGCTACAGCCTGCGGGTGAGCCTGGCGCCGGTGCAGCCGGACGACGAGGGCGACTTGCCCAGCACTGCGCAGGTGCTGGACGCGAGCCGGCCGTTCCAGCCCACCGGCCAGTTCATCACCGGCACCGAGGGCGACGACCAGCTCTTCGGCGGCCTGCGGGGCGACACCGTCTCCGGCGGCGCCGGCCGCGACGAACTGCTGGGCGGTGCCGGCGACGACCTGCTCGACGGCGGCCCCGACAACGACACGCTGGAAGGCCAGCAAGGGCGCGACACGCTGCAGGGTGGCCCCGGCAACGACCGCCTGCGCGGCGGTGACGAAGACGACACGCTGCAAGGCGGCAGCGGCGACGACACGCTTTTCGGCAACGCCGGCAACGACCGGATCGACGGCGGCGACGGCATCGACACGGCCCACTACCAGAGCGTCGGCCCCGTGCTCGGCCTGAAGCGCGTGGCCGAGGGCTGGCAGGTGAGCAACCCCGCGGCCGCCGAAGGCAGCGACCTGCTGGTGAACGTGGAGCGCGTTGAATACGGCAACACGGCACTGGCGCTGGACCTGGACGGCCACGCCGGCCAGGTGGCCCGCATCCTCGGCGCGCTGCTGGGCCCGGCCACGCTGAAGCAGCCAGCGCTGGTGGGCCTGGGCCTGTCGCTGCTGGACGGCGGCATCGCCTACCCCGACCTGGTGGCCGCCGCGGTGGCGAGCCCGCAGTTCGCGCAGGCGGCCGGCTCGCGCTCGAACACCGCGTTCGTCGAGCTGCTGTATCGCAACATCGCCGGCACCGCGCCCACCGCGGCCGAGGCCGCGCCCTACGTGGCCCTGCTCGACCGCGGCGAGCTGAGCCAGACCCAGCTCGCACAACTGGCCTGCGATTCAACCCTCACCGCGCTGGCCATCGACCTGGTGGGGCTGCAGGCCAGCGGGCTGGCGTTCACGCCGGCGTAAGCCCGCGGCGGGCTCAGCCCCGCGGGGTGCGCCGGCGCTAGCCGTTGAAGAAGCGCTCGATCAGGGCGTGCTGCTCCGGCGTGTTCAACGCCGGCGCGTGGCCGCAATCGGCAATGGTGGCCACCACCGCGCGTGGGCCGCGGCTGCGCATGGCCTCGGCCACGTCGGGCAGCAGCAGGTCGGAATCCACGCCACGCAGCACCAGCACCGGGATGTCCAGGCTGTCCCAGGCGTCCCACTGGTCGTAGTCGTTCGGGTGCACGATGAACTGGCGCACCATCGCCGGGTCGTAGTGCGGGGTCACGCGGCCGTCGGGCAGGCGGCGCACGCTGGTCTCGGTGAGGCGGCGCCACTGCGCGTCGCTCAGCCAGCCATAGGGCTTGTAGATGGTGCGGAAGTACTGTTCCAGCTCGCTCACGGTGGCAAAGGCTGCCGGGCTGCCGGCATAGCTGCGGATGCGCTCGACCGCGGGCTTGGCCAGCTCGGGGCCGATGTCGTTGAGCACCAGGCGCCGGATGCGGCCACGCAAGGCGCCGGCCGCGAGCTTCAGCCCGATGGCACCGCCCATCGAGGTGCCCAGCCAGTGGCAGGCCCCGATGCCCAGTTGGTCGGCCAGCGAGGTGGCCAGGCGGGCATAGAACGCGAGGTTGTATTCCTCGTCCGGCACCGGGCTCCACTGCGAAAGCCCGCGGCCCAGCGTGTCCGGGCAGATCACCCGATAACGGCTGGACAGCACGGCCGCGATGTCGTCCATGTCGCGCCCGGTGCGCGCCAGGCCGTGCCAGGCCACCACCACCTCGTCATGCTGCGCACCCCACTCGGTGTAGTGCAGTTCGCGCCCTTCGCAGCGCAGGTAGTGGGAGTTGAAGCTCATGCGGATCTCCCGGTCACTTCAAGGCACCGACGGCCAGCGCACGCAGCCGCCCCACCACGCCGGCCGGAAAGTGGTAGACCGACAGCACGAACAGCACGCCCAGCCACAGCAGCCAGCGGTCGGGCGTGACGAACTGGCCCAGCACCGGCACGCCGGCCAGCGCGGTGGACCCCAGCGCGAGCAGGCTCTGCAGGTAGTTCTGCGCCAGCACGAACAGGGCCGAGCCCACCACCGCGCCGTACATCGTGCCCATGCCGCCGATCACCACGATGAGCAGGATGTCCAGCATGATCTCGAACGACAGCGTGGTGTCCGGCCCCACGTAGCGCAGCGACAGCGCCAGCAGCGCGCCGGCCAGCGTGGCGAAGGCGGCCGAGAGCACATTGCTCCAGGTGCGGTACACCACGGTGCGGAAGCCGATGGCCTCAGCCCGGAAATCGTTTTCGCGGATGGCCTGCAGCACGCGGCCGAAGGGCGAGTTCACGATGCGCAGCAGCGCCAGGAACAGCACCAGCACCGCGGCGAACAGCAGGTAGTAGGTGAACAGCTTGCCGTCCACCGCCACGCCGAACACCGGGTTCTCGAAGGGCTCGAAGGCCGGGCTCAGCCATTCGGGGTTCTTGAAGGTGAGGCCGTCTTCGCCGCCGGTGAAATCAGACAGTTGCGAGGCCAGCGTCTGGAACGCCGCGGCCACGGCCAGCGTGATCATCGCGTAGAAGATCGCCTTCACGCGCAGCGAGAAGAGGCCGATCACCAGCGACAGCAGCAGCGACACCCCCAGCGCCGCCGCCACGCCCACCAGCACCGCGCCGACACCCGGCCCCATGCGCGTGCTGGCAATGCCCACGCCATAGGCCCCGATGCCGAAGAACATGGTGTGCGCAAAGCTCACGATGCCGGTGTAGCCCAGCAGCAGGTCGAAGCTGGCCACCAGCAGGATGAACACCAGCAGCTTCGACGCCACCGCCAGCGCCTTGGCCCCGGTGAAGACGAAGGGCGCCACCGCCAGGCCGGCCACCACCAGCACCAGCGCCAGCGTCAGCCAGCGGCTGCGCGGCAGGTCGTGCGAGAGAAGTCGGTTCAACATGTCTGCTCCGCTGCGCTTCCTGCGATCCGCAGTGCATGAGGCGTTGGCCTGTGTGTGGGCGACTGACCGCAAGCGGCCCGTTGCTGTCTTTGGTTGGGTTGCAGAGCAGACGTTCTTTGTGTGGTGCGACAAAGTCGTGGGCCCTCGGCCTGCGGCGCACGGCTCCGGCGGTCGGCCCTGCGGGCCGACTGCCCGGTCTTGGTCGCTTCGGGGGGCGCGCTGTCGGATTTATCTCCGCGCGCTGCGCGCGCTTCGACCAGCGCCAGCGAGTCAGTT
>JACRAZ010000033.1 GCA_016213205.1 Burkholderiales bacterium | reverse complement strand
CGCGGGGGCACCTGCGGCCACCGGGCGGGGCGCGCCGGTGGCGCCGCGCGAGGCCGGGCCCGCGCGGGGCGCCGCGGGGGCTGCCGCCGCCTGGCTCTGCCAGCGGCGGATGGCCATCGACATCTCGCGCGCGGAGGGGAAACGCTGGTTCGGGTCCAGTGCCATCGCGCGCTGGGCAATGCTGGAAAGCTCCAGCGGCAGCCCCGGCACCAGCGCGTTCGGCGGCACCACCTTGCCTTGCAGCACCGCCTCGGTGATGGTGTTCAGCGAGGTGCCGCCAAAGGCCTTGCGCCCGGTGAGCAGCTCGTACAGCACCACCCCCAGCGCGTAGACATCGCAGCGCTCGTCCACCCGGCCACCACGCAGTTGCTCGGGCGCCAGGTAGTGCGGCGAGCCGGTGATCAGGCCTTCCAGCGCCGGCGAGCCGGGCTGGTGCGCGATGCGGGCGATGCCGAAATCCAGCACCTTGGGCTTGCGCCGGTCGACCATGAAGATGTTGGCCGGCTTGATGTCGCAGTGGATCACGCCCTTGCTGTGGGCGTAGGTGAGCGCGTCCGCCACGCGGCGCACCAGCTTGGCCGCGCGCTGCGGGTCGGGGCGCCAGCCTTCGACGAGCATCTCGCGCAGGTCCACGCCGGGCAGTTGCTCCATCGCGATGTAGACACCGCGGTCGGACAGGCCGGCATCGAACACCGTCACGATGTGGGGGTGGTTCAGCCCCGCCACGGCGCGCGCCTCGTTGAGGATCATCGCGTCCAGCAGCTCGCGTTCGGCCGCGTTGGCGCCCAGCTCCAGGGTCTTGATCGCGAGGTTGCGCGACAGGATCGGGTCCCACGCGGTGTACACCCGGCCCAGCCCGCCTTCACCCAGCCGGCGCTTGAGCGCGTAGCGCCCCACGTGGCCGATCGTGGGCTCGGCCTGGTTCGGCTCGGGCATCAGGTCCAGCGGCACCGGCGCGCTGTCGTCCGACGCCGGCCAGTCCAGCGGCGTCTGGTCGACGGGGTTGGGATCGAACTGCGTGGGGGCGAAACCGCGCAAGTCGCCGGGCGATGGCGGAGGGATGGGGTTCACAGCCAAGCAGCTTATGCGCTGGCGGCGCATTCCATGATTCGAAATGCGTGGGGTTCTACCGCTGGTTTACGTGTTGTCACGGCTTCGCGTTGCGGCAACGGACAAATGTCACGCCGTCACAGGTCCATCGCCGCGCCATCGTCACAGCGTGCGGCGCAGGCGGTGGATCGCCTCCTCCAGCTGTGGCATCGCGCTGGCGAACGAAAGGCGCAGCCAGCGCGCCGGCTCGTGGCGGCCGAAGTCGCGGCCCGGTGTCAGCGCCACGTGGGCGCGGCGCATCAGGTCGAAGCAGAAGTCCCAGCTGTCGGGGCTGTGCGCGCTGCAGTCGGCATAGGCGTAGAACGCGCCGTCGGGCATCACCGGCACCTGCAGACCCAGGCTGCGCAGCGCGGGCACGACGTGGTCGCGCCGGTTGCGGAACTCGAGCCGCCGGCGTTCGTATTCGGCAATCGACGCGGGCTCGAAGCAGGCCACTGCCGCGTGCTGCGCGACCGTGGACGCGCAGATGAACAGGTTCTGGGCCAGCCGCTCCACCGGGGCCACCAGGGCCTCGGGCAGCACCAGCCAGCCCAGGCGCCAGCCGGTCATGTTGAAGTATTTCGAGAAGCTGTTCACCGAGACGATGTGCTCACCCAGGGCCAGCGTGCTGTGGCCGAAGGTGTCGTCGTAGCTCAGGCCCAGGTAGATTTCGTCGACCACGGTCACGCCGTGGTGGCCGCGCACCACCGCGTCGATGCGGCGCATCTCGTCCGGGTGGATGCTGGTGCCGGTGGGGTTGGAGGGCGAGGCCAGCAACACGCCGCGCGTGGTGGGTGTCCAGGCCCGGGCCACCGCGTCGGCATCGAGCTGGAATCGGTGCGCAGCCGTGGCGGGCAGCAGGCGCGCCACGGCATCGGCCGCCGCCACGAAGTGCCGGTTGCAGGGGTAGCTGGGGTCGGGCATCAGCACTTCGTCGCCCGCCTCGAACAGCGCCAGGCAGGCCAGCTGCAGTGCCGCGGAGGCACCGGCCGTGATGACGATGCGCCGCGCCGGAATGTCCAGCCCGAAGCGGCTGGCGTACCACTGCGACAGCGCCTCGCGCAGCGCGGGCAGGCCGGTGGCGTCGGTGTACTGGGTGCGGCCGTCGCGGATGGCGCGCTCGGCGGCCTCACGCACCAGCGGTGGTGCCGTGAAATCGGGCTCGCCGATGTTCAGGAAGATCATGCGCTCGCCGCCCTGTTGCGGGTCGCATGCGGGGCTGCGGGCGATCTCGACGGCCGCCTTGGCGCACTCCATCACGTAGAACGGCTCGATGTGCTCGAGCCGGCGCGCCAGCTTCATCGGTGTTACCGGCCCGCGTTCCGTTTGGCCGCCACTTCCGCCGGCCGCAGGTCGCCCGCCGCCTTGTCGAGCACCCCGTTGACGTACTTGTGGCCATCGGTGCCACCGAAGGACTTGGCCAGTTCCACCGCCTCGTTGATGGCCACCCGGTAGGGGATGTCCATGCAGTGCGTGAGCTCGTAGGCACCGATCAGCAGCACGCCGTGCTCCACCGGCGAGAGCTGGGTGGTCTTGCGGTCGACGTGGCGTGCCAGCACCGCGTCCAGGTGGGCGGCTTCGGCGATGCAGCCGGTGAGCAGCGCGTCGTAGTGCGTGCGGTCGCACTTGTCGAAGCCATCCTGCTCGCGCATGTGAGCGTCGATCACGCCGACCTCGGCGCCGCCCACCAGCCATTCGTACAGCCCCTGCAGCGCGATCTCGCGCGAGCGGCGGCGGGCCGATTTCGGGCGCGCGGGCTTGGCCGCGGGCGGGGTGTCGGGGGTGTCGCTCACGTCAGCTCGTCCAGCAGGTTGGCCATCTCGACGGCCACGCGCGCCGCATCGCGGCCCTTGTCCCGGGCGCGGGCCACGGCCTGGTCCAGGTTCTCGACCGTGAGGATGGCGTTGGCCACCGGCAGCTGGTGATCGAGCGACACGCGCGTGACGCCGGCGCCGCTTTCGTTGGCCACCAGCTCGAAGTGGTAGGTCTCGCCGCGGATGATGCAGCCCAGCGCGATCAGCGCATCGAAGTCCTCGCTGTCGGCCATGGCCTTCAGGGCCACCGGGATCTCCAGCGCGCCGGGCACCGTGACGTGGGTGATGTGCTTCGCGGCCACGCCCAGCGTGGCCAGTTCGGCCAGGCAGGCGTCGGCCAGGGTGTCGGTGATGTCGGCGTTGAAGCGGGCCTGCACGATGCCGATGACGAGGCCTTCGCCATCGAGGTTGCCGCTGCTGCCTTGGTTGGCGTTTTGCATGGGGATCCTGGGGTTCAGTGGCTGGCGACGAAGCCGGTGACTTCGAGGCCGTAGCCCACCATGCTGGGCATGCGTCGCGGGCTGCCCAGCAGCTTCATTCGGCTGACGCCGAGGTCGCGCAGGATCTGCGCGCCCACGCCGTAGGTGCGCAGGTCCATCTGCGTGCTGCGCGGGCCGGGCTCGGCGGTGTTCATGATCTGCGGCAGCAGGGTCTGCGCGTCGTGGCCGCAGTTCAGCAGCACCGCCACGCCGCGCTGCGCCTGGTGGATGGCCTCCAGCGCGCGCGGCAGCGGCCACGAATGGGTGCAGGCGCCCACGTCCAGCAGGTCGAGCGCGGTGAAGGGCTCGTGCACGCGCACCACCACTTCATCGGTCGGCTGCCACTGGCCGTGGCGCAGGGCCAGGTGCAGGCCGCCGGACTTGTCGCGGTAGGCGGTGCAGTGGAAGCGGCCTTGCGGCGTGACCAGCTCGCGCTCGCCGGCGCGCTCGATCAGGGATTCGTTGTGGCTGCGGAAGGCGATCAGGTCGGCGATGGTGCCGATCTTCAGCCCGTGCTCGCGGGCAAACACTTCCAGATCGGGCAGGCGGGCCATGGTGCCGTCGTCGTTCATGATCTCGCAGATCACCGCGGCCGGCGTGAGCCCGGCCATGTGCGAGAGGTCGCAGCCGGCCTCGGTGTGGCCGGCGCGCATGAGCACGCCGCCATCCTGCGCCTGCAGCGGGAAGATGTGGCCGGGCTGCACCAGGTCGGACGCCTTGGCGTCGCGGGCCACCGCGGCCTGCACCGTGCGGGCCCGGTCGGCGGCGGAGATGCCGGTGGTCACGCCCTCGGCGGCCTCGATCGACACCGTGAACGCGGTGCCGTGCACCGTGCCATTGCGGGTGGCCATCGGCGGCAGGCGCAGGCGTTCGCAGCGCTCGCGCGTCAGAGTCAGGCAGATCAGGCCGCGGCCGTACTTGGCCATGAAGTTGATCGCCTCGGGCGTCACGTGGTCGGCGGCGAGCACGAGGTCGCCTTCGTTCTCGCGGTCTTCTTCGTCGACCAGGATCACCATGCGGCCGGCGGCGAGCTCGGCCACCAGCTCGGGAACAGGGGAGATGGGCATCCCGCGATTGTAGGTGGCGCTGTTCCGGCGGGTGGGCCCGTGGCGCAAGGCCCGGGCGGGCGTCAGGCCTCGGGCGGCAGCGTGGCGTTCACCCAGTGGCCATCCACCAGCAGCTGGTGCGGCCCGAAGTCGGCCTTGTAGCCCATCTTGTCGCTCTGGCCGATCCAGTAACCGAGGTAGACGTACGGCAGCTTGAGCTGGCGCGTCTGCTCGATCTGCCACAGGATGCTGTAGGTGCCCAGGCTGCCCTTGTACTCGGGGTCGTAGAAGGTGTAGACGGCCGAGATGCCGTCGTTGAGCACATCGACGATGGCCACCATGCGCAGCTCGCCCGCGCCATCCTCGCTGGGCTCGCGGAACTCGACCAGGCGTGAGTTGACGCGGCTTTGCAGCAGGAACTGGGTGTACTGGTCCACGCTGTCGTGGTCCATGCCGCCGCCGGAGTGGCGGCCCGACTGGTAGCGCAGGTAGAGCTGGTAATGCTCGGGCACGAAGCACAGGCGCAGTACGCGGGCCTTCAGGTGGCCGTGGCGCTTCCAGGCCCGGCGCTGGCTGCGCGTGGGCTCGAAGCCCGCCACCGGAATGCGCAGCGGCACGCAGGCGCGGCAGTTGTCGCAGTAGGGCCGGTAGGTGAACATGCCGCTGCGCCGGAAGCCGTTGGCCACCAGGCCGGAATAGGCATCGGCATGGATCAGGTGGCTGGGCGTGGCCACCTGCGAGCGTGCCATCCGGTCCGGCAGGTAGCTGCAGGGGTACGGTGCCGTTGCATAGAACTGCAACGACGACAGCGGTAGCTCCTTCGGGTGCGTCACGCGCGCTCGGCTCCGGGCGGGGAGTCCTGCGGCGCAACCTCCAACCCCAGCTGCGCCCACAACCCGGGATGATAGGTCCAAGCCTGCGGTGGCGGCTCCCCCAGCACGCGGGACAGGTGGGCCTCGAACGCCGCCCGCGTGATCTCGCGGGCTCCGAAGGAGGCCAGGTGCTGGGTGTGCTGCTGGCAATCGATCAGCGTGATGCCGTGCGCGCGGCAGAAGGCCACCAGCGCGGCCAGCGCAATCTTCGAGGCATCGGTGCGGTGGGCGAACATCGATTCGCCGTAGAACATGCGGCCGATGCCAACGCCGTACAGGCCGCCGACGAGCTCGCCGTCGACCCAGGTTTCCACGCTGTGCGCGCGCCCCGCGCGGTGCCAGGCGGTGTAGGCCCGCACCAGCTCGGGCACGATCCAGGTGCCGTTCTGGCCCTCGCGGGGGGTGGCCGCGCAGGCCTGCATCACGCGGGTGAAGGCATGGTCGATGCGGACCTCGCAGCCCGGCGTGCGCAGGAAGCGCCGGATCGTCTTGCGCAGCGAATGCGAGAGCCGGAACTCGGCCACCGGCAGCACCATGCGCGGGTCGGGGCTCCACCACAGCGTGGGCTGGCCCGGGCTGTACCAGGGGAACACGCCGGCCCGGTAGGCCTCTTCCAGCCGCTGCGGCGTGACGCTGCCGCCGGCGGCCAGCAGCCCCGGCGCATCGCTGCTGGCGCCCAGCGCCCAGCGCGTGGGCGGCAGCGGCATCTCGTCATCGATCCACAGCAGGGTCTGGCTGGACATGGCCAACATTGTGCGGGCGGCCGGGGCCCGCCGGTCGGGCAGGTGACAGCGGCACTGCGCGTCGCGCGGTATAAGCACGGCTTTGTTTTTCGGACACGGAGCAAGGACACCATGGCTGTGCAATTCACCGATCGGGTCGCCATCGTCACGGGGGCCGGCGGCGGCCTGGGGCGTGCCCATGCGCTGGCGCTGGCCGCGCGCGGCGCCAAAGTGCTGGTCAACGACCTGGGTGGCACGCGTGATGGCTCCGGCGCCTCGGTGAGCGCCGCGCAGGCGGTGGTGGACGAGATCCGCGCCGCCGGCGGCGAGGCCATTGCCAACGGCGCCTCGGTCACCGACCCGGTGGCGGTGCAGGCGATGGTGGACCAGGCCATGCAGGCCTGGGGCCGGGTGGACATCCTGATCAACAACGCCGGCATCCTGCGCGACAAGAGCTTCGCGAAGATGTCGCTGGACGACTTCCGCCTGGTGGTGGAGGTGCACCTGATGGGCGCGGTGAACTGCACCAAGGCCGTGTGGCCGATCATGAACGAGCGCAAGTACGGCCGCATCGTGATGACCACCTCGTCCTCCGGGCTGTACGGCAACTTCGGCCAGTCGAACTACGGCGCCGCCAAGATGGCGCTGGTGGGGCTGATGCAGACCCTCTCGATCGAGGGCGCCAAGAACGACATCCGGGTGAACTGCCTGGCCCCCACCGCGGCCACCCGCATGACCGAAGACCTGATGCCGCCGGCCGTGCTGGCCGCGTTGCAGCCCGAGGCGGTGGTGCCGGCGATGCTGGTGCTGGCCAGTGAAGACGCGCCCACGCGCGCCATCGCCTGCGCCGGCGCGGGCACCTTCGAGGCCGCGCACATCACGCTCACCCAGGGCCTGCACCTGGGGCTGGACGCGCAGACGCCCGAGCGCCTGGCCGAGGCCTGGCCCCGGGTGAGCGACCGCAGCGGCGAGATCGTGCCCGCCAGCGGCTCGGCCCAGGGCAGCAATGAAATCGGCAAGGCCATGGCGGCCCGGGGCTGATGCAGCAAGGCCACCACGCGCTGCAGCACCACGAGAAGCCGCCGCTGGCGCACCTGCATGGCCGGCGGCCACCAGCCCCGGCCTGGTTCACCGCGGCGCTGGCCCAGGCGCCCGAGCGCAGCGCCGTGCCGGTGCAGGGCGCCGAGATCGAACTGCTCAGCTGGGGCCGGCGCGGCGACCCGGGCCTGCTGCTGCTGCACGGCAATGGCGCCCACGCGCATTGGTACAGCTTCATCGCGCCGCTGGTGGCCGAGGCCGGCTACCGGGTGGCGGCGATGTCGTTCTCCGGCATGGGCGGCTCGGGCTGGCGCGAGGCCTACAGCGTGGCGCAGTGGGCCGACGAGGCCGAAGCCGCGGCCGAGGCCGCCGGCCTGTTCGACGGCCCGGTGGCGCCCTGGTGCGCCGCCCATTCCTTCGGGGGCTTTGCGCTGCTGGCCGCCGCGGCGCGCTGGGGCCAGCGCCTGCGTGGCGCGATGGTCATCGATTCGCCGCTGCGCTCGCCCCAGGAGATGGCCGAACGCGATGAACGCCGCCGCTCGCGCGACTGGAAGGCCTCCCGCGTGTACCCGCGCATCGAGGAGGCGCTTGCGCGCTTTCGTTTCCTGCCGCCGCAGGACAGCGCGCACCTCTACATCGTGGACCACATCGCGCGCCATTCGCTCAAGGCAGTGGAGGGCGGCTTCACCTGGTGTTTCGACCCGTTCCTGTTCCGCCATTTCACCTTCGGCAAGCCGCACCTCGAGCTGGCCGAGGCGCGCTGCCCGCTGGTGCTGGTGCGCGGCGGCCGCTCGCGCCTGATGTCGCCCGAGATGCTGGCCCATGGCGTGGCGATGGCGCCGCCGGGCACGCGCGCCGCCGAGATCGACGATGCCGACCACCACGTGATGGTGGACCAGCCGCTCGCGCTGGCGGCGCTGCTCAGGCAGACCCTGGGCGAGCCGGCACGCTCGGCTTAGGCCGCGCCGCCGGGCCAGGCGGCTTGGGCCGCGCCACCGGCCCCGGGGGCTTCAGGCGCGCCGCCGGCCCGCTGAGCGACGGCGGCCGGCGCCGCGAGGCCAGCATGTGGTCCATGTCCTGGCGCGCATGCTCGATCACCGCGAGCATCGCGCGCTCGGCGCGCGGCGCCGAGCCGGCCATCACCGCCTCCAGCAGCTTGCGGTGCAGCGGCAGCGAATCCGTCGGGCCGCCGGGCTGAGCGGCCGAGATCTCGAAGCTGGTGCGCAGCAGCGCGCCCAGGGCCTTGCTCATCTGCATCAGCATGCGGTTGCGGCTGGCACGCAGCAGGCCGAGGTGGAAGCGCAGGTCGTGGCTCACATAGTCGCCACCATCGGCCACCGCCGCGGCCATGCCGTCGTAGGCGGCCTGGATCTCGGCCAGGTCCTGCGTGGTGGCACGCTCGGCTGCCAGGCGGGCGGCGGCGGGCTCGACCACGCGCCGCAGGTCCTGCAGGTCGCGCAGGAACTCGCGCGACAGGCCCACCTCCGACTGCCAGGCGATCAGGTCGGGGTCGAACCAGTTCCAGTGCTCGTGCGGCAGCACCCGGGTGCCCAGCTTCGGCCCGGTGACCAGCAGCCCCTTGGCCACCAGCGACTTCACCGCCTCGCGCACCACGGTGCGGCTGACGCCGTAGGTCTGGCACAGCACCGGCTCGGGCGGCACCGGGCTGCCGGGCGGGTGCTGGCCGCTCACGATGGCCTTGCCCAGCCGGGCCAGCGTGCCGCCCAGCAGGTTGCGGATGGGGGGGCCGACGGCCACGGCCTTCAGCCGCGCAGGAACAGCGTAACCAGCGGCTCGGGGCCGAGCTGGCGGCTGCAGTGGCCGTGCAGCCGCGCATCGAACACCGCGCCCGCGGGCAGCAGGTCGGCCGAGTAGAAGTGCTCGCCGGGGCCGAACACCCGCACGCTGCCGTCCTGCAGGCCGATCTCCATCTGGCCCCGCAGGATGAACACCCACTGCGGGTGCTCGGTGCAGTGGAACTCGCTGCGAAAGCCCACTGGGCTTTCGCGCAGCTGGTAGCCGCCGCTGGGCTGCAGCGGCGACAGGCGCGCCTGCGGCTTGCCTTCGCTCAAGGCCAGCGTCTCTGCCTGCCAACACGCGCGGCCATCGGCGCCGGTGGCGAGCACCGTCTTGGTGAACACACTCACGAATGCTCCTTGCCGCGCTGGGCTCAGGTTGATGGTGCTATCGTATGACGATTGAATTGCACGGGCCTGGGCCCGCGTTGTCATGACGCCTCACAACCGTATCGCCCTGGTCACCGGGGCGGGCTCCGGCATCGGCCAGGCCTGTGCCACCGCGCTGCTGCACGAAGGCTGGCGCGTGATGTTCGCCGGTCGACGCCTCGAGACGCTCGAGGCCGCGATCAGCGCCGCCGGAAACCCCACGGATGAGTTGGGTAAACGCGCTGCCGCGATAGCGTGTGATGTGGGCGACGAAGCATCCGTGCAGTCGATGTTTGCGCAAGTGCAGCAACGCTTCGGCCGGCTGGACCTGCTGTTCAACAATGCCGGCATCTCCCTGCCGCCGGCCACGCCGGACGAGGTGGACGCTGCAAGCTGGCGTCAGGCGGTGGATACAAACCTGAACGGCGCGTTCTTCTGCCTTTCGCAGGCCTTCATGCTGATGCGCAAACAAGACCCGCAGGGCGGGCGCATCATCAACAACGGCTCGATCTCGGCCCATGCGCCGCGGCCAGGCTCGATCGCGTACACCACCACCAAGCATGCGATCACCGGGCTCACGCGGGCGGCTGCGCTCGATGGCCGGGCCTTCGACATCGCGGTGGGGCAGATCGACATCGGCAACGTCGCGAGCGACATGACCGAACGCATGGCCCGCGGCGTTCCGCAGGCCGATGGCAGCGTGCGGCCCGAGGCACGGATGGACATGTCCGCGGTGACCGACACCTTCATGGCCATGGCCCGGCTGCCACTCAGCGCCAACGTGCTGTTCATGACCGTGATGGCCACCAAGATGCCGTTTGTCGGCAGAGGCTGACGGGAAGCTGACACCCTTCTGTTTGCTGCCTAGGGCTAGAATTCCTCCACACTGTCGTGCGTTTCGCGTTTTCCCGACAGACCGAACGCGCACAAACACCGATCCGTTCAGTGGTTAGGTGAGGTACGATAGTGGGTATAACGTGCTGCCGGCGATAGTGATCGGCGGCCTCAGGGCATGTACACCCGTTGGGGACCCAGTCCATGCAATTCAGAACCATCACCCTGCCTTACGGCGCACGCTGCCGCGTGCCAGAGCACATCCAGCGCATCGATTCGCACAGCACCCACGGCTGGCAATTGCGCTACGGGATGCCCACCCGCTTCTTCTCCGACAAATCGCACGACAACAAGGGCGCCCGCGCGGCCCTGGCGGCGGCGGTGGTCGAGTTGCGCGCCCGCGTGAAGAAGCTGCCCGCGCCCACCGGCCTGCAGCGCAAGGCCAGCGCGCACAAGCAGAACGACCTGCCGGTTGGCATCAGCGGCCCGATCCTGCGCCAGCGGCGCGGCAGCACGGTGCAGGAGTGCAGCTTCTCGGTGAACCTGCCGCGCTTTGGCGACAAGCCGCTGCGCCGCAGCGTCTACATCGCGAGCAAGAACACCTACACCAAGGAGCGCTACGAGCAGGCGCTGGCCACCGCGATCGCGCTGCGCAAGGAGGCCGAAGAGGCCTACCAGAAGGCCGCCACGGCCGCCAAGCGCAAGGCGGTGGCCAAGCTCTGAGGCAGGCCCCGTGCGGCCCCGTGCCGCACGATGCAGGCGCGGGCGGCACCCGCCGCGCGCTGCCCTGACCCTCCCGGGCCGGGCAGCGTCGGGCGCCGCGCGTCCTGCCTTGTCAATAGGTCAGGCGCAGCCCGGCCGCGTAGGCACGGCCGACCAGGTCCCAGAACACGTAGTTGGTGGCGCGCGGGGCGTTCAGGCCCTCGGCGATGATCGGCGGCTTCACGTCGAACAGGTTGTTCACCTTGCCGAACAGGGTGAGCGAGCCGCGATCGCCGCCCTCCCACAGCGTGTAGGCCACCGAGGCATCCACATAGGTCTTGGCCGGCACGTTGTTGTCGAACAGCGTGCCGCGCGTCGCCGGGTTGGCGTCGATCACGCCGCCGCCCACGTGGCGCACCTGCGCGAAGCCCACCCACGGGCCGCGGCGGTAGGTGCCCGACAGCGTGAGCCGGTTCTTCGGCCCGCCCTTGGCCGCGCCCTGCGTGGTGCCCACCGACATCTCGCCGGCCCGATCGATCGCCGCCACGCCATCGTGGATGACGAACTCACGCACGTGCGAGGCCAGCAGCCGCATGTTCATGTCGCCACCGGCAAGCTTGAAGCGGTAGGCCAGCTCCAGGTCGATGCCCGAGGTCTTGATGCGCTGCAGGTTGACATAGGGCACGCGGATCAGGCTGAGCGTGCCGTTCGCGTCACGCGAGACGAAGTTGCACAGCTCCGCGTTCTTGGCCGTGCCCACGCCGTAGCAGCCGTTGAGCACGGCCTGCGGCGTGACCTGCGAGATCGCATCGCCGAGGTTGATGCGGTAGACATCCAGCGAGGCCTTCAGCCCCTGCACGCCCACGTTCTGCAAGGTGATGCCCAGGGTGTCGGACTTGGCGATCTCGGGTCGCAGGTTCAGGTTGCCGCTCTGGGCCTGCACCGTGGGCACCGTGGGTGCCGTGCCGTTGACGACGGAGCCATGGTCGATGACCGAGACACTGTTGTTCTGGCCCTGCAGGAACAGCTCGTTGAAGCTGGCGGCCCGGATGTCGCGCGAGCGGGTGCCGCGCAGCAGCACGCCGTCCACCGGCACGTAGCTCAGGCCCAGCTTCCAGGTGTTGACCCGGCCGCTGGTGGAGTAGTCGGTGTTGCGCAGCGCGGCGTTCAGGTCCAGCGAGCGGGCACCCGGTGCGTTGGCCAGCAGCGGCAGCACGGTTTCGGCGAATACCTCGGTGACGGTGTAGTTGCCGGTGATGGGCTTGTTGTTGCCCTCCTGCCAGCCGCCCTGGCGGTAGCTGGCGGTGCTGAGCTTGGAAGTGGCATCGACGTCGCCACGGATGCTTTCATGCCGTGCCTCGACGCCACCCACCAGCGACACCTTGCCGGCCCAGGTGGAGAAGGGCTCGGCCTGGATCGAGGCGCCGCCGGCGTCCTGCTGCATCGTGATGCCCTGCCACATGGTGCCGGTGACGTAGTTGCGCACGTCCTGCGACACCGCGCCGGGGCCGAACACATTGGCCGCCACGCAGCCCGGTGCCGCCCCGAGCCGGGTGACGGTGGCCGGGTTGCAGATCGCCTGGCCGTTGGCGCCGGCGATCACGTCGGTGGCGGCGCGCCAGTTGGCGATGTTGAGGTGGTTGCTCACCTGACCGAGGTAATCGGTGCGACCGTGGGTGAGGTAGGCCTTCCAGCGGGCCTCGCCCAGCGTGCCGGACAGGCCTGCGGCGATGCGGGCCACCTCGTTGGTCACGTCGTTGTGCGGCGGCCCGAGTTCGGTGCTGATGCGGCCCATCGAGAAGCTGGTGAGCTTGTTCGCATCCATCAGCGCCGCCACCTGCGCGGGCAGGTAGGGGTTGCGGCGGTCGATCGTGAGCGCGGTGGTCTCCAGCGCGCCGGGGCTGGTGAAGGGGTTGCGGTCCAGATCGCTGTGCGAGCGTGCGTAGGACAGGTCCACCCAGCCGCGCAGCGACTTGCTGAAGTCGTAGGTGGTGCGCAGGTACAGGCTCTGGCGGTCCAGCGGCGAGGTCATCAGCGTGTTGTCGCCCAGCCAGCCGCCGCTGCCGCCCACCATCAGCGTGTTGCCCACGTTGCTGCCGTAGGTGAAGGGCTGCACCGCGCCGCCGGGGCCGAACTGGATGCCTCGCAGCGGGCTGTTGGCCGGCAGCGGGCCGCCGTTAGCGGCCGTGATCACGCCGCCGGTGGTGAGGCCCGACAGCGTGAGGCCGGGCGTGGCGATGCGCGCGTAGTTGACGCCGTTCACGGTGCCCGACACCAGGCCCCAGCGGCCGTTGGACCACTCACGGTCGCGCTGGCGCACCGGGTCGGTGAGCTGGGTGAACTCGCCCGCCACCATGATCTCGCCGCGGCCGCCCGCAAAGCTGTGGCCCCAGCCCAGGCTGACGGCGGTTTCCTTGCTGTCGCCCTTTTCGCTCAGGCCGTACTGCAGGTTGGCGCTGAAGCCCTCGAGCTTCTTCTTGAACACGAAGTTGGCCACGCCGGCCACGGCATCGGAGCCCCAGGCCGCCGAGGCGCCGCCGGTGACGATGTCCACCCGGTCGATCAGCGCCGAGGGCACGACGTTGGTGTCCACGATGCCTGACGACGTGGTGGGCACGAAGCGCTGGCCATCCACCAGCACCAGCGTGCGGTTGTGGCCCATGCCCCGCAGGTCGAGGTAGGCGCCGCCGGTGAACTGCAGCGTGAAGGGCGCCACCGCCGCCGGCCGGGCGGCCGGCAATTCGAAGATCAGGTTGGACACCGTGGTGGCACCGCGGACCTCCAGGTCGGCCGCGCCGAGTTGTGTCACCGGCGTGGGGGCCGTGAAGCCGCTGCGGTCGATGCGGCTGGTGATCACGATCACCTGCTGGGCGCCGGCGGCCGCGGAGGCCGCGGCCGCCGGTGGCGCGGCCGATTGCGCCAGGGCCAGGCCGGGCAGGGCCAGCAGCGCCGCGGCGGCCAGGGGCGTCAAGGCCCAGGCCCGGGGATGAACCTCGTGGTGTCTCATGGTGTCGTCTCCTTGGTCTTGCCCGCGGGCTGTGGGCGCGGGCTGTCGGTGGGCGGGCGAAGCGGGTTGCGGGCATGGCCCCGCGAGTAGTGCTGTTCCAGCCGCCACTGGAACCAGCTGAGCACGGTGAAGACGGCCAGGTACCAGAGCACCGCCACCAGCAACAAGGGCACGACCTTGAAGTTGCGGTTGTAGATGGTCTGCACCGAGAACAACAGGTCGGTCATCGCGATCACGCTGACGAGCGACGTGCCCTTGAGCATGCCGATCACCTGGCTGCCCGCGGGCGGCAGCACGAAGCGCATGGCCTGCGGGAAGACGATGCGGCGGAAGGCCTTGAAGGGCGTGAAGCCCAGCGCGCGCGCGGCGTCGCGCTGGCCGGGGTCGACCGAGAGGATGCCCGCGCGCATGATCTCTGCCATGTAGGCGGCCTCGTTCAGCGCCAGCCCCAGCACCGCGGCGATGAAGGGCGTGATCACCTCGTTGGTGTCCCAGCTCGCGAGCGTGGGGCCGAAGGGGATGCCGATGCTCAGCGTGGGCAGCAGGTACGCCAGGTTGTACCAAAAGAGCAGCTGGATCAGCAGCGGCGTGCCGCGGAACAGCCAGACGTAGAGCGACGCGAAGGCCCGGCCGACGCGGAAATCGCTGAGCTTGAGCAGCGCCAGCGCGGTGCCCAGCAGCGTGCCGAAGATCATGCCCACCACCGTGAGCCACACGCTCACGCCCAGGCCGTGCAGCACCGTCTGGGCGGTGAAGTACTCGGCCACCACGCCCCACTCGAAACGCGGCTGCGTGAACAGGAAGACCCCGGCCTGCAGCGCGAACAGCAGCAGCACGGTGTTGGCCGCCAGCACGCCCCAGCGGCGGCGCGGCACGGCGCGCGCCACGTCGTCGAGTTCGGTGCCGGCGGGCCGCACCGGGCCGGGCTCGGTGGGCGGGTTGGTCGGGTGGGTGGAGGGGTTCATGCGCTGCTCATTTCGCGACGTTCAAGCGCGGGGTCTGCACGCTCACGGCCGTGACGCCCCACTTGGCCATCACGCGCTGGTATTCGCCGCTGTGCACGATGTGCTGCATCGCGGCCAGCATCACGGGCCCGAGGCCCGAGCGCTTGGTGACGAACAGGCTCAGCAGGTCGATGCCGAGCGAGCCGCTCTCGTCGGAATACACCTCGAAGCGGCCCTCGCTCTCGTGCGCCGCATGCAGCGCGGCGGTGAGCGTCATGCCGGCCAAATCGGCCCGGCCGGCCTGGGTGGCCACCATCGTCATGTTGGTGTCCACCAGCGGCACGTGCTGCGAGGCCGGGAGCCCGGCCGTGCTGCAGCGCTCGACCACGCGGTTGATCACGCGCTCGGTCACGCTGCCGGCCACGTAGGCGATCTTCCGGCCGCACAGGTCTTCCACGCGCCGGTAGCGTGCTGGCCGGCTGGTGGGGTAGACGAAGGAGGGGCGTGTGACCAGCCAGGACACTGCGTCGAAGCGCAACTGGCGCTCGCGGGTGGCGAGTGCGGGGCCCATCGCCACGTCGTAGCGGCCGGCCTCCAGGCCGGCCAGCGTGGCCGAGAGGCTGTTCACCACGTGGTGGCGGATCGGCACGCCCAGCACGGGTTCGAGCACGCGGGCCAGGTCGGCATCGATGCCGTCGCGGATCTTGCGGTCGTCGCTGAGGATGCGGTAGGGCGGGTGCGAATCGCCGACGAAGCGCAGCACGCCGGCGGCGCGCACCTCGGGTGGCAGGCGCAGGTACAGCGGCGCGGCCGGGTTGGGCGCCTGCAGCGGTGGCGCGGCCGCGGCATCGGCGGGTGCGGCGCGCAGGCTCAGCGGGGCCAGCAGCGACAGCGCTGCCGCGGCTGCCCACGCCAACCGCTGCGCCGGCCGGGCCGAGCCCGCGCCCAAGGTGCGAACAGCGTGTCCACCAGGGCGAGAGAGGTACAACAGGCCCGCCATGGTGTCGCTCAGATCACGCCGTCCTGCGCCAGCGTGCGCAGTGCGTCCTCGTCCAGGCCCAGCAGTGCGCCATAAAGCGGCGCGTTGTGTTCGCCCAGCGTGGGGGCGGCGCGGTCGAAGCCGGTGAACGACCCGGTCATGCGGATCGGCAGGCCGCCCACGACCACGTCGTCCACCGCGCCGTAGACCGGGTGTTCGAGGCGCTCGGTCTCGCCGCGCGCCAGCAGGCGCGGGTCGCGCGTGGCCTCGCCGGGGTCGCGCACGCGGCCCGAGGGCACGCCGCAGGCCTCCAGCCGTTGCACGGCCTCGTCGGTGCCCAGCGTGCGCATCCAGTCTTCCACCAGCGTGTGCAGGGCCTCGTTGTGCTTCACGCGCTGGTCGCGGCTGCTGAAGCGTTCGTCGGCACGCAGCTCGGGGCGCTGCATCGCATCGAACAGCGCGGCGGAGAAGCCATCGGTGGGGGCGCAGATCGCCACGTAACCATCGCGGGTGGCGAACACGCCAAAGGGCGCCAGCCGCGGCATGGTGTTGCCGGTGCGGGTTTCCTGGCCGGCGCGGCGCATCACCTCGAAGGGCTCGGCCGCCACCATGGCCGTGATGGCGCCCAGCAGCGACACGTCCACCTGCTGGCCGCGGCCGGTGCTGCGGGCCTGCATCAGCGCGGCCAGCGTGCCGATCACCGCGTACAGCGGCGCGGCCAGGTCGCCGAAGGGCACGCCCACGCGCACCGGCGGGTCGTTCGGGCCGCCGCTGGTCATCATCAGGCCCGACAGCGCCTGCACGATGGTGTCCATCGCCTTGTTCTGCGCCGACACCATGTTGGCGCCGAAGCCGCTGATCGAGGTGTAGACCAACCGCGGGTTCGCGGCCGAGAGGGCGGCATAGCCCACGCCCAGGCGATCGGCGGTGCCCGCGCTGTAGTTCTCCACCACCGCATCGGCCTTCGCGGCGAGTTGCAGGAACAGTTCGCGACCGCGCGGCGACTTCAGGTTCAGCGTGATCGACTGCTTGTTGCGCGCGCGCTCCATGATGGCCAGCGACATGTCGTCCTCATGGCGGCGCTGCATGTGCACGCCATCGCGGCCGATGAAGGGGGCGTTGTTGCGCGCGGTGTCGGGCGAACGCGGGTTCTCGATCTTGATCACGCGCGCGCCCAGGCCCGCCAGCAGCAGCGTGGCATAGGGGCCGGCCAGCGCGGTGGTGAGGTCGAGCACGGTCACGCCCTCCAGCGGGCGCGGCAGGTGGTCGGTGTTGGTCTTCATGCGGGGAGCACCTTCACCCAGTCGTCCTGCCATTCGAAACCCACGCGCAGGCCCGCGGCGGCCGAGATCTCGCGGATGTAGTCGACCACCTTGTCGCCGCCCTGCGCGCGGGTGAGGGGCACGGGCCGGGCCTGCTGGTCGATGTAGCAGGGCACGAAGCCGGCCGCGAGCAGGCCGCTGGCATCGACCTCGCAGCGCGCGATGGCGGTGTGCCGGCTCTCGGGGTGGAAGGGGTAGGTGGGCATCGTGGGGTCCGGCGCAAAGCCGAACAGCTGCCGGCGGCGCTTGGCCCAGGCCAGGCGTTCGGGGCTGTCGTTGCCGCTGACCGAGAGCGCGCGTGTCACGGTGACGAAGTTGCCCAGCCCGTGGAAGATGGGCTTGCCGCGGTACAGCTCGATGCCGCGCATGATGTGGGCGTGGTGGCCGACCACGATGTCGGCCCCGGCCTCGATGGCGGCGCGGCTCACCGCGCGCTCGTACATCTCGATCTTGGCCGGCGTGTGGCCCACGCCCTTGTGGAAGGCCACCACCACGATCTCGGCCTGCATGCGCAGGGCCTCGATGTCGGCGGCCATCGCTTCCAGGCTCTCGGGCGCGGCAAAGGTGTAGATCGTGGGCGGCCCGCCGGGCGTGGCGTAATCCAGCTCGTAGTGCGTGAGCACCTTCACGTAGGCGCAGCCGGCCTTCTTCGAGGTGGCCCAGGATTCGCGCGGCCCTACGCAGTTGTAGCTGAGCACGCCCACGCGCACGCCCTGCGTCGTGACGAGGGCCGGCGTGCGCGCATCGGCCAGCGTCATCGCGGCGCCGGTGGTCTGCAGGCCCAGGCCGCGCAGCGTATCCACCGTGTCGGCAATGCCCATCGGGCCTACGTCGGCGATGTGGTTGCCCGCCAGCGTGGCCACGTGGAAGCCGGCGCGGGCCAGCGCGTGCAGGTGCTCGGGGTCGGCCGGTGGCGCCGGGATGTCGGTGCTCTGCTCGCTGCCGCGGCGGGTGTGCGGCACCTCGACATGGCCGATCAGCACATCGGCCGATTGCAGCAGCGCGCGGCTGGGGTCGAAGAAGCTGTCGGGATCCGGCTCGTCGAGGATCAGGTCGCCGACCATCATCAGGGTGGCTGGTGTCATTTCAGTCGCTCCAGTGCGCAGGGCGCGACGTAGGTCGCACGACGCCAATTGGCCCGTTGCCGGCTTTGGCGCTGCTTGTGGAAAGCAGGCGTTCGAGGTGCGGCGCGTGCAAGCCCCAAGGTCCGCGTGCGCAGCGGGCCGAATCCGGCGGTCAGCCTGCGGCTGACTTCGCTGCGGTTCTCGGCTTCGGG
>JACRAZ010000032.1 GCA_016213205.1 Burkholderiales bacterium | reverse complement strand
CCCTTCGGGTCAGCCCCCAGAACAAGCCCACTCGTCGTTGAAAAGCTCGCCGGGGGAACGGCCACGGCTGCGCTTTTCGCCTAGATTGGGCTTGTTCCGGGGGCTGACGTGGGCGCATGGGAAAGCCTCTCAAGCTCTCAGGCCAGGCCCTGGGCGGCAGCGCCGTGCGGCGCGGCAGCCGCCCGCAGGCGAACGACGAAGGTCGACCGCACCCGCTGCGCACGCAGGAGGTAGGCCGGCCCGGCCAGGGCCAGCGCGAGGCTGGCAGCGAACAGGCCCCAGTCCGTGGCCGTGTAGTGCCGGGCGGGCACCTGGGCCGCGAGCAGGGTATCCACCAGCGTCAGCACGGCACCGCTGGCACACAGGGCTGCACCGGCCTGCGGCAAGCTGCTGCGCCGGCGCAGGAACAGCGACGCCAGCACGGACAGCATGGCCAGCCGCAGCACCTGGGCCAGCATGTTGAACAGCGCGGCCGGCCCGGCCAACAGGTGGTAGCCGTCGGCGCCCGGGGTGGTGGCGGCTCGCCAGCCGGCGTCGGTGAGGGGCGGCATGCCGGCCAGGAGCTGCCAGGCCGCGGCCAGCCAGGCCAGGCCGATCAGCAGGCCGGCCAGGGCCCCCCAGCCCCCCAGCCCCACGGGCGCGGCGCGGCCGGCGGGCACCAGCGGTGCCAGCGGCGCCGGGTCCCAGCCGTGCAGCCGCACGGCCAGGACGGTGCAGCCCACCACGCCCAGGGTGAAGACCACCGTGGGCAGCCAGTGCGGGCTGGTGGACCCGGCCGCGGCCGGCGCCTTGGCGGCGTCGAGGAAGACCTGGTACTTGCCACCGATGCCGGCCTTTTCGAGGTTGGCCGCGTACTGCGCCAGGTTCGCCACCGGCACATGGTCGCGACGGGTACGGATGCGCTGGGTCAGTACCAGCGTGTCGCCGCGCCAGGCCTCGGTACGCTGGTACTCGAAGGCCAGGTCGTCCACGCGCCATTCCCGAGGCTTGCCGGCCATGCCCGGGGGAAGCCGCAGCTCGGTCACCTGCACCAGGTCGGTCGGGTGCTGCAGGGCCAGCGGCGCGCTGCGCTCCGGCGGGCGCGGCCGGGGCAGCAGTGCGTTCAGGCTGGGGAACTGCAGCGAGGCTTCGAACCCTGCTTGGCCGTTGCTGCGCTTCCAGAAGCCAAGATCGTTGTATTCCTCGGTGATGGTCAGCCGGTTTGCCATCCGGTCATCGGACCAGAACGATTCCAGGTAGCCAGGCTTGGCGCCGGCCGCAAGGCTGTGTGCCTTGAATGCCTGGTCCCTACCGCTGTGCGCACTGTGTTCGCGCAAGGTCTCGGCCGCCGCGCCTTCGAACTCGTAGTTCACGGTGTGACGCACCGGCATGCCCGGCCCGCCACGGGCGTCGATCACGGCATGCACCTCGCGCCACTTCGTGGAGTTCAACGAGCCGTTCATGGGGGTCAGCGCCACGCTGCCGTCGGCCACCAGCAGCGCCTGGCCATGATCGGCCTGCACCAGCGTCGACAGTGCGCCGTGCTGGGGTGGCCGGCTTGGATCGAGCCAGACCTCGTGGCCCGCCACCCGCGCCCGCACGACCACGTGGTTGAAGGCCCCCGGCGACGGCAGGTCCTGCTCAATGTGGCTGCGCACGCGGGTATGGACCAAGGCCGGCTGGGCCTCGATGCCCAGGCCCCGCAGCATCGACACGGTGAGCAGGGCCTTGTCGCTGGCATTGCCGAAGCCCCATTCCAGGACCTGGGCCGGGGCCTGCGGCACCAGTTGCTCGGCATCCAGATCAAGGCTCAGCCTGCGCACCTCGCGCTGGGCGAATTGCAGCACGGCCAGCAGGCGGCCTTCCGCGTCGGCGTGCTGCGCCGCGATACGACGGACCTCGGCGTCGCCTTTCGGGCCCAGCGTGTCGGGCACACGGAACAGCGGCAGCGCCCACCGGGCCACGTCGGCCCAATCCGCGAACTCGCTTGCCTGTACGAAGGCTGAGGGCCTGTACCAGCCAGGAGTGTCGTCTTCCACTGGCGAGGCCGGAACGTCGCGCAGGTCCCACCGGTACTCGCTGTGGCTGGTGCCCGTGGTCACGCGGGGCGCCGGCGCGCCGCTGCGCTGGCGCAGCTGCAGGGTGCGTCCGGTGGGCCACAGCAGCCGTGCATGCACCTGGGCTGCCGCCATCGGCAACTGCAGGTCCCACTGCCCGAAAAACCTACCGCCGGAGGCCGGGGATCTGCTGCGCACACTGTAAGCGTGCTCGACGATGTCACCTACCCGCACGTCCAGTTCGAAGTGGATCCAGTGGCCCGCGCCATAGCGTTGCGCTTCGAGGTCCTTGCGCCACGGCTGCACCGACACCTTGGCCACCGCCAGCTGGTCGACGACCTGCCCACCACGGCGCACGGTGATCGCATGCAGCGTCAGCTGCTCGTGCGCCCACAGGCCGATCTTCAGGCTGCGCTGCCGCTTGACGCCTTGTTCGTTCAGCAACCGGAATGCCGAGTGCCAGTAGCGCACAGGGCCGCCCTCCTCCACCCGCAGTTGCTGATCGAACAGCAGCCAGTGCACCCCGAGCACGGGTTCACCGTGCGGCGCGACGGCGGCGCTGTCGGGCACCTGCACCAGCACCCAGGGCGGTGGCTTCCCGACCTGGTAGGCCTGGGGCTGCGCCTGGCTGCCAAGGGCTGCGGAAAGCAGTAGCCAGCCCGCCAGCAACACCCGCCCCCAGCCACGGCCCGCCGCGCTGCCTCTCGTCCCCATGTGCCCCTCCCCGCGTGTGGCGCGACGGCCGTGTCGTTGCAGGCCATTTCGCCCTCGCATTATCGGGAGCCGGGCAAGCATGAAAAAGGCCCTGCGGCGCGTCGAGACGCCGCAGGGCACAAGGTGGCACTCTGTCGAATGAACGGGTCGCGGGTGCTCAGCGCACCTTGCCGGCCTTCCAGGCGTCCAGCAGCTTCTGGTACGCGATGGTTTCACCCTTGGGCTTCTCGTTGGCCAGCTTGGCCCACGGGGCGCCCTTGTCGCTGAGCCACTTGGACGGGTCCTGCTTCGGGTTGAGCTTGGGCGCGCAGGTGGCCATGCCGGCACGTTCCAGGCGCGCGAGCACCTGGTCCATTTCGTCCGCCAGCGTGTCCATCGCGGCCTGCGGCGTCTTCTCGCCGGTCACCGCCACGGCCACGTTCTTCCACCACAGCTGGGCCAGCTTCGGGTAGTCGGGCACGTTGGTGCCGGTGGGGGTCCAGGCCACGCGCGCCGGGCTGCGGTAGAACTCGACCAGGCCGCCGAGCTTCGGGGCCAGGTCGGTCATCGCCTTGCTCTGGATGTCGGACTCACGGATCGGCGTCAGGCCGACGATCGTCTTCTTCAGCGAGGTGGTCTTCGCGGTGATGAACTGCGCGTACAGCCAGGCCGCGGCGGTGCGGTTGGCATCGTGGCCCTTGAAGAAGGTCCACGAACCCACGTCCTGGTAGCCGTTCTGCATGCCCTGCTTCCAGTACGGGCCGTTCGGGCCGGGGGCCATGCGCCACTTCGGCGTGCCGTCGGCGTTGACCACCGGCAGGCCGGCCTTGGTCATGTCGGCCGTGAAGGCGGTGTACCAGAAGATCTGCTGGGCGATCTGGCCCTGCGCGGGCACCGGTCCGGCTTCGCCGAAGGTCATGCCGGTGGCTTCCTTCGGGGCGTACTTCTTCATCCAGTCGACGTACTTGGTCAGCGCGTAGACGGCCGCCGGCGAGTTGGTGGCGCCGCCGCGCGAGACGCTGGCGCCCACCGGCGCGCACTTCTTGTCGTCGACCCGGATGCCCCACTCGTCCACCGGCACGCCGTTCGGGATGCCCTTGTCGGCGGTGCCGGCCATCGACAGCCAGGCGTCGGTGAAGCGCCAGCCGAGCGACGGGTCCTTCTTGCCGTAGTCCATGTGGCCGTAGATGGGCTTGCCGTCGATCGTCTTCACGTCGTTGGTGAAGAACTCGGCAATGTCTTCATACGCGCTCCAGTTCAGCGGCACGCCGAGGTCGTAGCCGAACTTGGCCTTGAACTTGTCCTGCAGGTCCTTGCGCTCGAACAGGTCGGCGCGGAACCAGTACAGGTTGGCGAACTGCTGGTCGGGCAGCTGGTAGAGCTTGCCGTCCGGCGCGGTGGTGAAGCTGGTGCCGATGAAGTCCTTCAGGTCCAGCCCGGGGTTGGTGAACTCCTTGCCCGCACCGGCCATGTAGTCGGTGAGGTTCATGATCTTGCCGTAGCGCCAGTGGGTGCCGATCAGGTCGGAGTCGCTGATCCAGCCGTCGTAGATGCTCTTGCCGGACTGCATGCTGGTCTGCAGCTTCTCGACCACGTCGCCTTCCTGGATCAGGTCGTGCTTGACGGTGATGCCGGTGATCTCGGCAAAGGCCTTGGCCAGGGTCTTGGCCTCGTACTCATGAGTGGTGATGGTCTCGGACACCACCGAGATTTCCTTCACGCCCTTGGCCTGCAGCTTCTTGGCGGCCTCGATGAACCATTTCATCTCGGCCATCTGCTGATCCTTGCTCAGCGTGGAGGGCTGGAACTCGCTGTCGATCCATTTCTTGGCCTCGGCCTCGCCGGCCAATGCGTGACCCGTCACCGCGAACGCGGCAGCCAGGGCAAGCGCGGTGTAGCGCAACTTCATTGCTTGTCTCCTCATCGTCACTTCCCCGTTTGCAGTGTGGGTCACCACGGCCCCGGGGAAGCTCCGGGCCGGATCACCGCGTCATTTGAACGCTATCCGCGTGCCATGATCAAGCCCAGCACGCCCATCGAGAGCACGAAACTGATCCAGATGCTGGGCTCGGCAGAGAGGCCGAACCACTCGGTGAACTTGCCCGCCAGGCCCACAAAGGCCAGGTTGATGTAGGCCGCGCTCAGCAGCCCGATGAACAGCCGGTCGCCCCGCGTGGTGGCGATCGGCAGGAAGCCCCGGCGCTTGACCGTGGGCGACTTCAGCTCCCACACCACCATGCCCACCAGCGTGAGGGCGATGCAGGAAAAGAAAACAGCGACCGGTGTCGTCCAAACCATCCAATCGAACATCTTGCGCTCCCCTAGACCCGACCCATCGCGAAACCCTTTGCGATGTAGTGGCGCACGAACCAGATCACGATCGCGCCGGGCACGATGGTCAGCGTGCCGGCGGCGGCGAGCACCGCCCAGTCCATGCCCGAGGCGCTGACGGTGCGTGTCATCGTCGCGACGATGGGCTTGGCGTTCACGCTGGTGAGCGTGCGCGCCAGCAGCAGCTCCACCCAGCTGAACATGAAGCAGAAGAAAGCCGCAACGCCGACCCCGGCCTTGATGAGCGGCAGGAAGATCGTGAGGAAGAAGCGCGGGAAGCTGTAGCCGTCGATGTAGGCGGTTTCGTCGATCTCGCGCGGGATACCGCTCATGAAGCCTTCCAGGATCCAGACCGCCAGCGGCACGTTGAACACCAGGTGCGCGATGGCCACCGCGATGTGCGTGTCCATCATGCCCAGCGTGGTGTAGAGCTGGAAGAACGGCAGCAGGAACACCGCCGGCGGCGTCATGCGGTTGGTGAGCAGCCAAAAGAACAGCTGCTGGTCGCCCAGGAACGAGTAGCGGCTGAAGGCATAGGCCGCCGGCAGCGCCACGGTGATCGAGATCACCGTGTTGATCGCCACGTAGATCAGGCTGTTGATGTAGCCCGAGTACCAGGACACATCGGTGAAGATGGTCTTGTAGTTGTCCCAGGTGAAGTGCTGCGGAAAGATCGAGAAGCTCGACAGGATCTCCTCGTTGGTCTTGAAGCTCATGTTGACCATCCAGTAGATGGGCAACAGCGCGAACACGAGGTACAGCACGAGCAGGATCGTGCGCTTCTGGAACTTCGATTCAGCCATGGCCGGCCTCCGTCTTGTCGGCCGTGCCCACGCGCTGCATCCAGTTGTAGAGGATGAAGCACACCAGCAGGATGATCAGGAAGTAGATCAGCGAGAACGCCGCCGCGGGGCCCAGGTCGAACTGGCCCACCGCCTTCTGCGTGAGGTACTGGCTGAGGAAGGTGGTGGAGTTGCCGGGCCCGCCGCCCGTCAGCACGAAGGGCTCGGTGTAGATCATGAAGCTGTCCATGAAGCGCAGCAGCACCGCGATCATCAGCACGCCGCGCATCTTGGGCAGCTGGATGTAGCGGAACACCGCCAGCTTGCTGGCGCCATCGATGCGCGCGGCCTGGTAGTACGCGTCCGGAATCGAGCGCAGGCCGGCAAAACACAGCAGCGCCACCAGCGGGGTCCAGTGCCACACGTCCATCAGCAGCACGGTGAGCCAGGCGTCGCGCGGGCTGCCGGTGTAGCTGTACTCGATGCCCAGCTTCTGCAGCGCGGCGCCAAAGAGGCCGATGTCCGCGCGGCCGAAGATCTGCCAGATGGTGCCCACCACGTTCCAGGGGATCAGCAGCGAGAGCGCCACGATCACCAGCACCGCGGAGGATTTCCAGCCCGTGGCCGGCATCGCCAGCGCGAGTGCGATGCCCAGCGGGATCTCGATCAGCAGCACCGAGCACGAATACGCCAGCTGGCGCAGCAGCGCGGCGTGCAGGTCGCTGTCGCGCATCACCGCGGCGAACCATTCGGTGCCGACGAACACGCGCCGCTCGGGCGAGATGATGTCCTGCACCGAGTAGTTCACCACCGTCATCAGCGGCAGGATGGCCGAGAAGGCCACGCAGATGAACACCGGCAGCACCAGCCACCAGGCCTTCTGGTTCACCGGTTTGGTGGTCATTGGAAAACCTCCGTGCTGCGCACTGCGGTTGGAGCCCCCTTCGGAGCGGCCGTGCGGGGGCTCATGAAGGTTCCCCGATCAGTTCTTCGTTGGCGCCATAGAAGCAGGTGTGTGCGCCCTGGATGCCCAGCCACACCGTCTCGCCCACCGCCGGCACCGCCGCCTCGGGCGCGAGACGGGCCCGCACCGTGGCCTCGCCCACGCGGGCGGTGAGCAGCCAGTAGGTGCCGATGTCCTGCACCTGCGCCACCTGCGCCTGCAGCGCGCCGGCCTCGCCCTCGCGTGCCAGGCGCACGTACTCGGGCCGCACGCCGGCCGTGACCGCGTTCGCCGGCGCCGCCGGCAGCAGCGCGGCGGGCAGGAAGTTCATGCCCGGCGAGCCGATGAAATGGCCCACGAACATGTGCGCCGGCCGCTCGAACAGGGCATCGGCCGAGCCGATCTGCACCGCGCGGCCGCGCGTCATCACCACCACCTGGTCGGCGAAGGTGAGGGCCTCCACCTGGTCGTGGGTGACATAGATCAGCGTGAGCTTCAACTCGTGGTGGATCTGCTTGAGCTTGCGCCGCAGCTGCCACTTCAGGTGCGGGTCGATCACCGTGAGCGGCTCGTCGAACAGCACCGCCGAGACATCCTCACGCACCAGGCCGCGGCCGAGCGAGATCTTCTGCTTGGCATCGGCCGCCAGGCCGGCGGCGCGCTGGTTGAGCTGGCCCGAGAGTTCCAGCATCTCGGCGATCTGGCCCACGCGGGCCTGGATGCGGCTTTCGGCGACGCCCCGGTTGCGCAGCGGGAAGGCCAGGTTCTCGGCCACCGTCATCGTGTCGTAGATCACCGGGAACTGGAACACCTGGGCGATGTTGCGCTGCTGCGGTGTCTTGCGGGTGACGTCCTCGCCGGCGAACTTCACCGTGCCGTGCGAGGGCGCGACCAGGCCGCTGATGATGTTGAGCATCGTCGTCTTGCCGCAGCCCGAGGGCCCCAGCAGCGCGTAGGCGCCGCCATCGTCGAAGCTCATCTTCAGCGGCAGCAGCGCGTAGTCGGCGTCCTCCTTCGGGTTCGGCCGGTAGGAATGTGCGAGGTCGAGGTCGATGCGGGCCATGTCAGTGGCTCCTGCATGCTTGGCGCATGGAGACTTGCCGCGCGCGCGAATGACACCACGCGGCCCGTTGCCGGCTTTGGCGCTGCTTGTGGAAAGCAGGCGTTCGAGGTGCGGCGCGTGCAAGCCCCAAGGTCCGCGTGCGCAGCGGGCCGAATCCGGCGGTCAGCCTGCGGCTGACTTCGCTGCGGTTCTCGGCTTCGGG
>JACRAZ010000031.1 GCA_016213205.1 Burkholderiales bacterium | reverse complement strand
GCCGCGCCCTCGGCTCGCTGCAGCGCCTGCGCCAGCGCCAGCGTGGCCGCGGCGGGCCGGGCGCCCGGCCAGGCCTGCAGCCGGCGCTCGAACTCGCGGTACACGCCCAGGCCGGCAGCGCCCTCGCCACGCAGGTAGTGCACCCGCATCAGCGTGGCCAGCGAAGCCTCGTCGTGCGGGGCTGCGGCGCACAGCGCCAACGCGGCCTGCAGCGCGGCGTCCAGGTCGCCGTTGCGCTCGGCATCGGCCACCGCCTGTTGGCCGGCCGCCTGGGTGGCGCGGCCCAGCGCCGTGCGCTGGTGCTGCAGCCAGCCGCTGGCCTCGTCGTCGCCCGGCGCCTCGTCGGCCAGCAGTTCGGCGCCGGGGGCCGCGGGCGCCAGCCGCACATCGGCACCCAGGCGCAGGTGCTCGTCGCCCTCGATCAGCCCGGCGCCCAGCGCCTGCCGGAAGCGCAGCAGCTGCTGGCGCAGGTTGTGCCGCGGGCGCGGGGCGTCGGGCCACAGCAGCCGCGCCGCGCGCTCGCGGCTGACCCCCGGCTCCAGCGCCACCAGGGCCACCAGCAGCGCGGCGCGCCCGCGCAGCGGCAGCGCTGGCTCGCCGGCGCGGCGCAGCAGGGCGGCACCGTGCAGCTGGAGTTCGATGTGGCCCATGGGCGGAGACTCCTTGCGATCGTTCAGGCTCAGGCGGCATGGTGCCGGGGGGGCGTCACGCGGGCGTCACGCGCCCGGCCCGCCCGCCCACCCGGCGAGCCTGCCATGATCGGCCCATGCTGATCGGCGTGGATTTTTCCAGCGCACCGACACGGCGCAAGCCGATCGTCGTCGCACAAGGGCAGTTGCGGGGCGCAGTGCTGCAGTTGCAGCGCTTCGAGCGCTTCGAGACGCTGGCCGCCTTCGGCGCCTGGCTGCAGGCCACGCCGGCCTGGACCGGCGGCTTCGACCTGCCCTTCGGCCTGCCCCGCGAACTGGTGCAGCAGCTGGCCTGGCCCCCCGGCTGGCGCGCCTGCATCACGCACTACGCGGCGCTGGACCGGCCGACGATCCGCAGCACCTTTGCCGGTTTCTGCGCCGGCCGGCCCGTGGGTTCAAAGTTCGCGCACCGCGTCTGCGACGGGCCGGCGGGCGCCAGCCCGTCGATGAAGTGGGTGAACCCGCCGGTGGCCTACATGCTGCACGCCGGCCTGCCGCTGCTGCTGGCCGCCGGCGCCCACTGCCCCGCCCACGAGCCCACACCGGCGCAGGCGCCGCGCGTGGCACTGGAGGCCTACCCCGGGCTGCTGGCGCGCGAAGTGATCGGCCATCGCTCCTACAAGAGCGACACGCCGGCGAAGCAGACCCCCGAGCGGCTGATCGCGCGCAAGGACCTCGTCGAGGCGCTGGAGCAGGGCCGCACCCGGCTGGGCCTGCGCCTGAAGCTCGGCCATGCGCAACACGCGGCGCTGGTGGACGATGCCTCGGGCGATGCGCTGGACGCGGTGCTGTGCCTGCTGCAGGCGGCCTGGGCGAGCACCCGGCCGCACTGGGGGCTGCCCGCGGGCATCGACACGCTGGAGGGCTGGATCCTCAGCGCCTGAGCCCTGCAGGCTTGTCGGAAAACTGTACACATGGGCCCTAGCGCGCCAGGTCATCGGCCCCAAGTCCTTGCCACGCAACGAAGTTCCACTCATGGCGCGTTGTTTGCTTTCGCCGGCCACAGTGCCGCGCACGCGGCCCGGCATCTGCCGCCAACAGCCCACCGAGGATTTCCCCCATGAACTTCACGCCCTTGTCGCGTCTTGCCGCCGCCGTTTCGCTGGCGGCGCTGGCCCTGTGTGCGCCGGCCCAGGCCGGTGTGGTGCTCGACTACAGCAGCTTCGCAGGCGCCTGCGGCACCACGCTCACCTGCGTGGGCAACACCGCCGTGTCGGGCACGGCCCTGCGCGTCACGCCTGCGTCGGCGTTTCAGTCCGGCGCCGGCTACAGCACCACGGCCATCACGCTGGGCTCCGGTGCCACGTTCAGCACCACCTTCCAGTTCCGCATGACCAACACCGGCGGCATCGCGCCGGCCGACGGCATCACCTTCGTGCTGGCCCAGAACCCGACCGGCCTCGGCTTGGCGGGTGGCGGGCTTGGCTACCAGGGCGTGGCCAACAGCGTGGCGATCGAGTTCGACACCTACAACAACGGCGGCTCGGACCTCAGCAGCAACCACGTGGCGGTGGACGTCAATGGCGCGCTGATGAATTCGGCCACCGCCAACCCCTACGGCGTGGCCAACTGCACCTTCAGCGGCAACTCCTACCTGGCCACCGGCTGCATGTCCAACGGCCATGTCTGGACCGCCACCATCAACTACGACGGCGCGCTGCTGAACGTGTTCCTGCAGGACGGCGCCAACGCCGTGCAGCACCTGATCACCAACTACGCGATCGACATCGCCGCCACGCTGGGCACGAACGACGCCTTCGTCGGCTTCACCGGCGGCACGGGTTCGGGCTACGAGAACCAGGACATCCTGTCCTGGAAGCTGGCCAACGATACCTCGATCAACGTGCCCGAGCCGGGCGCGCTGTCGCTGGCGGCGCTGGGCCTGCTGGGCCTGTTCGGCCTGCGCCGCAGGTCGGCGCGCGGCTGATCCAGGCCCCGTCCCGGCGGCTGGGTGACATCGGGCCCACCCCGGCCGGGGTGGGTTTCCCAGCGGGCAGCCGCCGATCTTCGGCGTTACGCTGGCGGCCCGCTCCCACCTGAGGCCCGCCCGCCGATGTTGTTGCACCGCCTGCCCGGGGCTGCCCTGGCCCTGGCCCTGCTCCTGGCCACCGCCGTGCCACCGGCCACGGCCCAGGCCACCGGCGCCGCGCGCAGCCCGGCCGAGGGCGCCACCGATGTCCCGCCCGACACCCAGCTCAAGCTCAGTTTCGCGGCGCCGCCCACGGTGGGCACGCGGGGCCGCATCCGCATCGTCGACGCTGCCAGCGGCCAGGTGGTGGACACGTTGGACCTGGCCATCCCGAGCTCGCCCAACCCCACCGGCCGCGCGCCCGAAGGCACGCTGGGCCGGCCGGCCTCGGCCGCCGCCGGGGCCTTCCAGGTCAACCGCATCGGCGGCCGCGATTTCCACTTCCGGCCCGTCATCGTGCGCGGCAACACGGCCACCATCACGCCGCACAACGGCGCGCTGGCGCATGGCCGGCGCTACCGCGTCACCCTCGAGCCCGGCGTGCTGCAGGCCGCCGATGGCAGCTTTGCAGGCATTGGCGACGATGCGCCCTGGACCTTCAGCACCCGCGCCGCACCACCGCCGCCCGGCAGCACACGGCTGGTGGTGGCCGCCGACGGCAGCGGCGATTTCAGCACCGTGCAGGGCGCGATCGATTTCGTGCCCGAGCGGCCGCCGCAGCGGGTGACCATCTTCATCCGCAACGGCCGCTACGAGGAGCTGGTCTCGCTGAACAAGAAGTCCAACCTGGTCCTGCGCGGCGAAAGCCGCGACGGCGTGCAGGTGGGCTATGCCAACAACAGCGCGTTCAACCCGCGCAACCGCTGGGCGTTCTCGATCGTCGACGGCAGCGACATCCAGCTCAGCACCTTCACGATCACCAACCACGCCATCGGCCAGGCTGAGGCGCTGATGACACGCGGCCAGCGCATCGTGCTCGACCGCATGTCGCTGCACGGCTCGGGTGACGCGCTCACCACCTACGGCACGCTGTACGTGGTGGACAGCCTGCTCACCGGCCATGGCGACACGGTGCTGGGCTACGCGGCCGCGTACTTCCTGCGCACCGAGGTGCGCTCCATCGGCCCCTTCACCTGGACCCGCACGCCCGAGGGCAGCCATGGCAACGTGTTCGTCGAGTGCACGCTGGTGGCGCTGGACCAGCCCCTGCCCTGGACGGTGAGCGCCACCGACCCCGGCCGCAAGGTGCGGGCGGTGCTGGCCCGGCTGCCGCGCAACACCTCGGCGGTGGCCACGGCCACCAACTTCCCGCATGCGGAGATGGTGCTGATCGACACCCGCACCGACGGCATCGCGCCCGAGGGCTGGGGCCCGATCGAGGCGCCGCCGGGCTTCGACGCCTCGAAGGTGCGCTTCTGGGAATACAACACGATGGACCGCGACGGCCGGCCGCTGGACCTGTCGCAGCGCCACCCGGTGGCGCGGCGCCTGACGCTGGAACACGACGCCGAAACGATCGCCAACTACCGGCGCCCGGCCTTCGTGCTGGGCGGCTGGACACCGGTGGTCGAGTGAGGCGCCGCCCGGTGGGGCCGCCTCACTTCACCGGCACGCTGCGTGCCTTCACGCGGGCCCCGTCGGCCAGCTCGGCCGGCGGGTAGACGATCACCTCGGCACCTTCGGCCAGGCCGGCACTCACCCACGCATCGCTGCCGTTGCGCCCGCCCAGTTCCACCGCCTTCAGCCTGGCGCGGCCGCCTTCGAGGGCGAACACCGCGTGCCCGCCACCGGCGCGCGGGAACACCGCACTCACTGGCACCTTCAGCACCCGGGCCTTGGCCAGCGTGATGATGCGCACCCCCACGCGGTAGCCGTCGCCCAGCGCGGCCCAGGCCGAGGGCGGGCTGCTCAGATCGATCAGCACGTTCACGCGCTGCTCCTCCACGCCCAGCGCCGACACCTTGGTGAAGGCGGCCGGCTCCACGCGGCGCACCCGGCCCTCCAGCACGCCGGGGCCGCCCCAGCGCTCGATGCGCACCGGCGCGCCGGGCGGGGCCTGCAGCGCATCGGTGGTCAGCAGCTCGGCCAGCACCTCGAGTTGCGTGGTGTCGCCGATCTCCAGCAGCGGGGTGCCCAGCGCCACCGTGGTCTCGCTGGCCTGGTGCACCCGCAGCACGCGGCCGCTGATGGGCGCGCGCACCGGGAAGGCCGCCCCCCCGCCGGCGCCGGTGCTGCGCACCGCCAGCAAGGCCGCGCGCGTGGTCTCGCGCTCGTGCTCGGCGATGTGGCGCGCCTGCACCGCCGCTTCCAGCTCCTTCTGCGCGGCCTGCAGCACCAGGCGGTCGGTGTCGAGCTTGGCCGGGCCGATGAAGCCCTGGCTGCTGAGCTGCTCGCTGCGCCTGAGCTCGTTGCGGGCCTGCTCCAGCGCCACGCGCGCGCGCTCCACGCCCGCCTCGGCGCGCTGCACGCCGGCCTGGGCGCCTTCGGCGCGGGCGGTCTGCTCGCGCTGGCTGCGCTCGTCCAGCAGCGGCGTGAGCACCGGCGTGAGCGTGGCGACCACGGCGCCGGCGGCCACCGCATCGCCCTCGCGCAGGGTGATGCGCGCCAGCCGGCCGGCCAGCGGCGCGGTGACGGCAAAACGCTCGCGCAGCCGGGTCTTGCCGTCCTCGACGATGGATTGCTCGTAGGGGCCGGCGCTCGCGCGCGCCACCTCCACCGCCAGCGGCCGCGGCGCAAAGGCCCAGGCCAGCAGCGCCAGGGCGGCCACGGAAGCGCCGCCCACGATCAGCAATGTCTTTCGGTTCATGCGGATGTCACTCCCGGGTCGTCATTCGCGCGTCTTGAGGGCCGAGACCATGTCGAGCCGGTCGATGCGGCGGCGCACGATCCACGCGCTGCCGGCCGCCGCGGCCAGCACGGCCAGCGCGGCCAGTGCGTAGGTGCGTGGCTGGATCACCACGGGGAAGAAGAACTGGTCGGATTTCAGCAGGTCGGCGATCAGGTGCACCAGGCCCCAGCCCAGCAGCATGCCCAGCGGCAGCGCCACGGCGATGCTCAGCGCCATCTCGCCCAGCAGCAGGCCGGCCACCTCGCCGCGGGTGAAGCCCAGCACGCGCAGGCTGGCCAGCTCCCAGGCCCGCTCGGCCAGCGCGATGCGTGCGTTGTTGTAGACCACGCCCACCGCGATGACGCTGGCAAAGGCCGTCAGCACGCTGCTCATGATCAGGATGTTGCGCGCCGTCATCTCCTGCATGTTGCGCAGCATCGTGGCCTTGCTGAAGGCGCCGGCCGCGCGTGGCAGCTGCTGCGTGGCGGCCAGGAAGCGCTGCTCGCTGCCGCGCTCGAGCGCCAGCACGAAGCCGGTGGCCACGTCGCCCTCGCCCAGCGCACGGTTCAGCGCCCGGCGGTTCATGTAGGCGTTCAGGCCCATCATCTCGCGCACCGTGCCGTCCAAGGTGAGCGTCAGCTCGCGGCGCCGGCCCTGCTCCACCTCCACCCGCACCGCGTCGCCGATGCGCAGCCCCAGCTTGTCGGCCAGGCGGTCGGTGAGGTAGAGGCCGTCGCCACGCGGCTCGGTCTGCGCGCCGTCCACGTCCATCGTGCGGTAGAGCGCGCTGTGCACCTCGCCGCCACGGATCATCGTGCGCTGGCGGCGCTGGTCGTTGACGATCGTGACCGGCACGTCGCGCAGCGATTCGATCGCCAGCACGCCCGGCAGCCGCGCGAGCTGCAGCGCCACGCCGTTGTCGGCCGGCTCGGTGAGCCAGACCGACACGTCGCTGCGCATGCCCAGCGTGAAGGTGGTGTCCACGATCACGTCGATCGCATCGCGGAAGAAGTTGCCCATCACCACGATGGCCACCGCCGCCGCCACGCCGCCGATGGACAGGCCGGTGCGCAGCGGCTTGCGCTCCATGTTGCGCAGGATCATGCGCAGCGCCGGGCTCAGCCGGGTGAATCCCAGCCGCTCGGCCAGCGTGCGGCGGTAGTGGCCCGGTGCCGGCGGGCGCATGGCCTCGGCCGGTGTCAGCCGCACCGTGGCCAGGATGGCCGACAGCGTGCCCAGCACCGCCGTCACCAGCGTGATGCCGCCGGCCACCAGCACCAGCTGCGGGTCCATGCGGTGCGCAAAGCGCGGAAAGTGGAACACCTCGGCATACAGGCCGATGAAGGCCGCGCCCAGCCAATCGCCCAGCGCGGTGCCCAGCACCAGGCCCACCACCACGATGGCCAGCACCATCTTCAGGTAGTGCGCGGCGATGCTGCGGTTGGTGTAGCCCAGGGCCTTGAGCGCGGCGATCTGCTCGCGCTGGGTGGCCACCAGGCGCGAGACCACCACGTTCAGCAGGAAGGCCGCCACGCCCAGGAAGATGCTGGGCAGCACGCTGCCCAGCACGCGCTGTTCCTTGATCTCGTTGTCCAGCATCGCGTGCGAGGTCTGGTCCACCCGGCCGCGCGGCGTGGCGCCGCCGTAGCGCGCCAGCGGCTGGGCCAGCGCGTCGATCACCGCCGCTTCGGACACCGTGCGCGCGGCCGGCGGCGCCAGCCGGAACGCGATGGTGTTGAACGCGCCCTGCATGTCGTAGGCCGCGGCCAGCACCTGCTGGTCGACCCAGAAGATGCCGAAGCCGCGCTGGTCCGGCATGCCCCAGAGCCCGGCGAACACGAACTCGGGCGACAGCGCGATGCCCACGATGTGCAGCCGCCGGTGGCGGCCGTTGACCAGCGCGCCCACCGAATCGCCGGGTTTCAGGCCGCGCATCTGCGCGAAGCCCTTGCTCACCAGCGCATCGATGGCGCCCTGGCCCGCGCCATCACGCACCGCGCCCCCGCTGTCGAACAGGCCGCGGCCGGCCGCCACCGTGACCTGGTTCAGCCGCGGCGGCTGCAGGCGGTCGATGCCGATGAGCTGGCCGAGCACGGGGTCGGTGCTGCCGTCGATCTGGATGCGCACCAGGTGCTCGATCGTGGGCTGCACATCGGCCACGCCGGGCACGGCGCGCAGCTGCTCGGCCAGCGCCAGCGGCGCGCGCTTGACGGTGGCGAACACCTCGCCGAAGCGGCCCTCGGCATAAAAGATGTCGCGTGCGGCGGCCAGCGAATCCACCGCCGACAGGCTGGTGAGAAAGCCCCCCATGCCGCTGGCCACCACCAGCGCGATGGTGAGCGCCTGGCTCCACATCGCGCGCAGGTCGCGCAGCAGCTTTACATCCAGCGATTTCATGCGGCACAGCCCCGGCACGCCGGGCCGGCGCAGGGAAGGAACGGCAACGCCACGGTGCCCATGGCTTCATGGTGCACCGCAGCGCCAGCCTGCGGATTGACTGCGCTCAAGCCCGGCCGGGCGCCGGCGCGCGGCCGGCGGTCGTCAACGCGGGTTGGCCATCAGGTACCTGGCCAGCGCGTGGTAGGCCGGCAGGGACGTGGGGTCGTTGAAGGCATTGGCCGCCTGCGGGAACGAGGCGTAGCGGGCGACCACCATCTCGGCCTTGGGATCGATGTAGAGGGCCTGGCCGTGGATGCCGCGCGCCATGTAGGCGCCGTGCTCGTTGTGCGAGATCCACCACATGCTGCGATAGCTCCAGCCCGGCAGCGTGGGGTAGCCCGAGAAGGCGGCGCGGTCGCCGCCCTTGCGGATGTCGTCGATCGCCACCTTCGGGATGATCTGTTGCCCGCCCTGGCGCCCCTCGTTGCGCATCAGCTCGCCGAAGCGCGCAAGGTCGCGCAGGCCGGTGTTCAGGCCGCCGCCGGCAAATTCGTTGCCCACGGAATCGACGGTGAAGTAGGCGTCCTGCTCCATGCCCAGGCGCGACCAGATGCGTTCGGAGAGGTTCTGCCCGATCGACTGGCCCGTCACACGCCGGATCACCCAGCCCAGCGCATCGGTGTTGACCGTCTTGTAGGCAAAGGTGCCGCCGTGCTCGCCCTCCTTGCGCACCGTCTGCAGGAATTCGTAGAAGGTCTGCGGGCCCTGGTAGCCGGGCGGCCGCGGCAGCACGTTGCCGGCGCGCACGTGGGCCCAGATCTCGGCATTCGGGTCGGCATAGTTCTCGCTGTACTTCAGGCCCGTGCGCATGTCCAGCAGCTGGCGCACGGTGGCGTCGCCAAAGGCGCTGTCGCGCAGCTCGGGCACGAGCGTGCCGACCTTGGCGTTCTCGTCGAGGCGGCCCTCGGCGACGAGGATCGCGCCGAGCAGGCCGAAGAACGACTTGGTGACCGACATCGCGATGTGCTGGCCCTCGGGCCGCAGCGCGCCCGCGTAGCGCTCGTAGACGACGCGGCCCTTGTGCAGCACGACGATGCCGTCGGTGAAATTGGCATCGAAGGCCTGGCGCCAGGACATCGGCTCGGTCTTGCCGAGCGGCGTGAAGCTCACGCCATCGAGGTCGGCGCGCTCGGAGCGCGGCAGCTCGGCCGGCGCCCCCAGGCCGCGGCTCACCTGGGTGGTGGGCACGAGCTGGCGGAAGTTGGAGAAAGACCAGCGCGTCTGCGGGAAGCGGTAGCTGCTGCCGTCGGCGAAGCGGATGGTCTTGTCGGCCGGAGGGGGCGAGCCCTGCATCCAACCGAGCTTGGCCGGGTCGGTGGATTCGGCCGTCGGCGCCGGGGCCGGGGCCTGGGCCAGTGCGTTGAGGGCCATCAGGCCGAACGCGGCGGCCAGGCCGAGCGGGCGCCAGCGCAGGGCTGGAAGGCGGGGGGAATCAGGCATCGATGTCTCCGATTGTTTTGCTGGATGGAACGATGGGAGCCTAGCCGCGCCCGTCCAGGCTGTGCATCGGAGGAACCCTCCACCACCGCTCCACCACCGGGGTCCCGGCGCCCGTCCCGCCCCGTCGCTTACCAGGACAGCTCCGAAGGCGCGATGCGCTGGGCGTTGCGCTCGATCTTCTGCACCCGCCCGTCGCCCAGGTGCACCACGCGGTCGGCCATGCCGGCGATGGCGGCGTTGTGCGTGATCACCACCGCGGTGGTGCCCAGCTCGCGGTTGATGTTGGCAATGCACTCGAGCACCAGCTTGCCGGTGGCGTAATCCAGCGCGCCGGTGGGCTCGTCGCACAGCAGCACGTCGGGCCGCTTGACGATGGCACGCGCGATCGCCACGCGCTGCTGCTCGCCGCCCGAGAGCTGGGAGGGGAAATGGTCGCGCCGCGGCAGCAGGCCCACGCGGCCCAGCGCCTCGTCGATCGGCATGGGGTTCGCGACGATGTCGGTCACCAGCGCCACGTTCTCGTGCGCGGTGAGGCTGGGGATCAGGTTGTAGAACTGGAACACGAAGCCCACGTGCTCGCGCCGGTAGCGGGTGAGCGCCTCCTCGTCGGCCGCGATCAGGTCGTGGTCCAGGTAGCTCAGGCTGCCGGCCGAGGCCGTTTCCAGCCCGCCCAGGATGTTCAGCAACGTGGACTTGCCGCTGCCCGAGGGGCCTAGCAGCACCAGGAATTCCCCGCGCACGATGTCCAGGTCCACCTCGCGCAGCGCCTGCACGGCCACGTCGCCGGCATGGTAGGTCTTGCCCAGGCCGCGGGCTCGGAAGACGGGCAGGGGCGCGGTGGCGTCGGACATGGCTCGATGCTGCACGGCCGCAGGCGGGCGGCGCTTGACTGCGCGCAGTCTATGCGGCGGCCGGTCGTCATTCGCATGAAGGATGTGGGCACACCGCCACGGGCACAGACTCGCAGCCGCAGGCGTGCACATGCACCTGCGGGGCACGGGTTGCCCGGGGAGCCGGACATGACGAGTTTCTCCCTGCCGCGCTGGCGGCACTGGTTGGCCTGCATCGTGATCGGCCTGCAGGGCCTGGGCCTCACCCAGGCGCCGCCGGCCCGGGCCCAGGAAGCCCCTGATGCCAAGGCCTTTGCGGAGGCCACCTGGCGCGAATTCCGGCGCGGCCACGGGCTGCACAGCCAGTTGCTGGGCCTGAGCGCACCGGATGCCGCCGGCCGCCGGGTGCTGCTGATCGCCGAGCCGGCCGAGCGCTGGACCGAGCCCCTGCTGCGCGCCCTGGTGGGCAGCGACGCCTTGGCGATGTATTCGGCGCGCCACCGCGTGATGCACGGCGGCGAGGTGATGGATGCGCTGGTGGTGCTGCGCCCCGGGATGGAGGCCGCCGAGCTGCAGGCGCTGAGCGAACGCCTGCACCGGGCCCTGTTCGGCACCGCGCGTGCCGCCCAGTTCGTGAGCCTGCCGGCGGCGCCCGCCGTGGTGCTGGGCGCCACGCTGGACCTCAGCGTCAGCGCCGACGACCTGCAGCGCCACCTGGTGGCGGCGAACCCCGCGCTGGAGTCCGGCACGCTGCAGGGCAGCACCACCGTGAGCAGCCTGCTGCAGGCGCGTGGCCGCGGCGTGTACAGCACGCGCGGTGCGCCCGGCTTCGTGGTGTGGGCGCTGCCGCGCGGCGGCGACATCTCGGGCCTGGCCGACCAGGTGCGCCAGTTCGCACTGGCCGGCGACCTGCTGCTCGGCGCCGTGGCCGATGCGAACACGGTGCTGGTGGTGGCCCGGCGGCGCCAGGAGTCGCAGCGCCGGCTGCCACCGCTGCGCAACGACACGGTGCAGCTGCTCGCCGGCATCGGCGCGCGGCAGATCTCGCAGAGCTACGAGCGGCAGATGTGGATGTCCGGCCGCGACAGCGAGCAGTTCGACCGCGCCCCCATCCACCTGAGCGACGAGCTGCGCCACACCGAGTACGGCAGCCTGCTGAACATCGTCGACCAGCTGCTCAAGGGCTGGAGCGAGCAGAACAAGGTGATCTACCGCGACTTCGACTACCCGCGACCCGCGGGCTACCCGTTCGGCGAGAAGCGCGCCTCGGAAACCGAGCCCTGGGGCGAGACCGGCTTCCTGTTCAACTGGAACACCGACGGCATGTTCTACGTGAACCGCTATGAGGGCTTCGAGATCGCCGCGCTGCACCGCACCGGCGCGCTGCCGGTGATCTACGGCTCGATGGAGGCGCGCCGCTTGACCAGCGAGGCCATCGGCCACCAGTACTTCGCCAACACGGGCGATGCCAACATCGCCCGCGTGGTGCAGTACGCGGCGCTGTACGCGGTGTTCAAGCGCTACGAGATCCGCAGCGATTGGCTGGCCGGCAGCGCGCCGGCCAATGGCGTGCGGCCGATCCTGGTGGCCGCCTCGCGCGGGGCGCTGGACATCCTGCTGAAGTGGCGCCAGGACACCAGCCGCTGGGCCGCCACGCGCCAGCAGATGGCGCAGGACAGCAACCCGGTCTACCTGGCCAGCTTCGAGCGTGTGCAGGCCGCGCTGGACCGCCTGCTGGCCCTGGACGCCGAGGCGCGTGAACAGGCGCTCAACCAGTGTGCCCAGCTGCTGGGCGACCCGCGCGGCGCCGGCCTGGCGCTGGCGCGCCAGCGCGCCGAGATCGAGCGCCTGCCTGCCGCCACCGCTGCCCAGCAGGAGCGGGCCCGCGCCCTGCGCACCGCGCAGGACGACGCGACGGCGCTTGCACGCTGGCTGTCCGCCAGCGGCTACGGCGCCCAGATGGCCGATGGCCTGCAGCTGTGGCAGCGCGTCGAGCGCGCCAACGACGCTGCGCGCCGCGGCTGGATCAAGACGGCCGCGGTGGTGGCATCGCGCGACACGCTGCGCCGCGAGGTGGTGGGCGGCCACAGCATCGATGCCGCGATGACGCAGCTGCGCGCCGATGCATCGGTGCTGCCCGGCCAGGTGCGTGCGGTGCGCGATGGCAGCGGCCAATCGGTCGTGCTGTACAACCCGGCCGACCGCGGGCGCGCCGCGGTGCTGTCGCGCACGATCGCCGATTTCCCGCCCAACACCACCGTCGCGCAGGCCGAGGCCCGGCTGGCGCAGGCCCTGGCCAGGACCCCGGTGGCCGAACGCAGCCTGCCGCAGATGCTGGGCCGGCCCGGCCCCGCCGGCGCCGACTACGAGCGCCTGGCCGTTGCCACCGAGCAGCGTCTGCGTGATGCCGGCGGGGCCGCGCGGGTACCGAACAGCCTGGCCCGCGCGCACCGGCCCACCATCGTGGTCAGGCGCCTGGACGACCACTACGAGGTGATCAGCACCGAAACCAACGACATGCTGCGCCTGGGCAGCAGCGCCGCGCTGCAGCAGGTGCTGGTGGACCATGTCCGCGGCGGCAGCCTGCTGGCGGGCCAGGCCCGCATCGTGATGGAGGGCTTCCCGGCTGACAAGGTGCAGGCGATGGTGCACAGCGTGCGCCACCAGGTGGCGCGCGGCAACACGGCTGCCAACGACGGCCTGTTCATCGTGCACCCCAGCGGCGGCGCCGACGCCGCGGCCGCCTTCGCCGGCTACCGGCCGCGCTGGTCGGCGGTGCGCGTGCTCGACACCGAGGCCAGCTGGCGCCCGATCACCGAAGGGCGCTGGGCCGGCCACACCGAGGTTTCGCTGCGCCTGAACCTGGCCGAGGCCACGCGCCCACCGCTGCTCGTGCGGCTGGTGTTCTACGTCAAGCGCCTGATCACCGACAGCGCCCAGCGCCAGGCCCTGCTGCACGCGGTGGCCGAGGCCCTGCACGGCTTCGGCCAGGACCTGAGCCTGGCCGCCATGCCCCACCGGTTCAAGGCCGCACTCAAGCAGGCCGGCCTGGACGCCGACGACGTGGAGCTGCGCCTGGAGGCGGCCGACGTGTTCGTCGCCGACGCGGCGGGGCCGTCGTCCCCGCCGGCCGCTGATGCGCCACCGCGGCGGCGGCTGTCCGCCATCGGCTGAGCGCAGTAGCGCGGCCCACCCGCCCATGCGCCACCAGCTGCTGCTGACGCTGCCCGCCGACCCGGCGACGATGGCCCGGCGCATGGCGGCTGCGGAGGTCGGCGATTGCCTGCGCATGTGGGCCCACGACCGCGGCGCCGCCGATGCGCAGGCCCTGTGGCCCAGCTATGCCCGGGTGGCCCAGGCCCTGCAGCGTTGTGCCACCCAGGTGGTGGCGCTGGGCGGCACCGTGGTGCAGTGCGCCGGGCTGGCCGCGTTGCGCGAGGCCCTGGCCGACGAGGGCGCGCTGCTCACGCTGGTGGCCCACTGGAAGGGCGCGCGGGTCTGCCCCTTCGACCTGCGCGATGCCGACGCCCTGCTGGCAGCGCTGGGCCGCCAGGCGCGTGGCGACCCGCTGCTGGTGCGGCAGCTCGCCGGCCCGGCGGAGATCGATGCGCTGGCCCGCGCCGCGATGCCGCCGGCCGCGCGGCAGGCCGCGCTGGCCCAGGCGCTGGACACGCTGGTGCTCGACCAGGACTTCCTGCCACCCCCCGCGGGCCAGGCCGACGACCCTGACGAGTGCCGCGAGGCACGCAACCGGCAGTGGCTGGAATCGGTGTTCCCCGGCGCACTCGTGCCGGGCAATCGGCTCGAACTGTGGGACCGCATGGTCTCGGCCGATGAATTCGTGGCCGCGGTGCCGGTGGATCGCCGGGCGCCAATCGACCTGGCCGTGTGCCACTCGGCCGTGCTGGCGCGGCGGCTGCAGTTCGAGCGGGATGGCCCGGTGCTGGTGAATCGCCGGCCCACCGGCATCATCTTCCGGCTCACGCTGCATGCGCTGGCCGTCGAGCAGGTGGTGCGACACGGGGCCGACTACATCGAGGCCGCGCTGCGCCTGCGGGCCCAGCTCGACCCGCCCGATCCACCCACCGCCTACCGAGGGAGCTTTGCATGAACCGCACGATCATCGGCCCGAACGACCTGCTGTCCGCCGACCTGCACGCCGGTGGCGGCCGGCCGGCGCCACGCGCGGCCCGCGTCGACGGCTACGTCGACAAGCTGCTCAAGCTGGTGCCGGCCGAGGTGGTGGCGCTGTGGGTCAGCCTACGCGGCATCCTCGCGGCGGCACAGCAGGTGCCGGCCTGGCTGCCCTGGGCGGCCTTCGTGGTGCTGCTGGCCCTCACGCCCTGGTACCTGGTGCGAGTGGCCAAGGTGGCCAAGCCGCGCCAGGTGGCCATGTGCACCGGGGCCTTCCTGGTGTGGGCGTATTCGCTCGGCGGCCTGCCCTTCGGCAGCCTGCCGGCCCCCTACTACCTGCCGGTGTACGGCGCCGTGCTGCTGCCGCTGTACACCTTCGTGCTGCCGCTGATCCCGATGGAATAGGCGCTGCGCGCCCAAGCCGCCGCTGGCGCGGGCGCCGGCCGGGTGCGGCCAATAATGGCCCATGCCCAGCCCCTGGCCCGACGCCGACGCCTGGTTCGCCCAGCACGGCTGGGCGCCCTTCCCCTTCCAGCACGAGGTCTGGGCCGCGATGCGGGAGGGCCGCAGCGGGCTGCTGCATGCCACCACCGGCGCCGGCAAGACCTATGCGGTGTGGCTGGGCGCGCTGGCGCGGGCCCAGGCGCTGGGGGTGCCCTTGTCGGATGCACCGGCCCCGCCGCTGCGGGTGCTGTGGCTCACGCCGATGCGCGCGCTGGCGGCCGACACGCTGGCCGCGCTGGCCACCGCGCAGGCCGCGCTGGCCCCGGCCTGGACGCTGGGCCAGCGCAGCGGCGACACCGCCAGCGCCGAGCGCGCGCGCCAGGACCGCCGGCTGCCCAGCGTGCTGGTGACGACCCCCGAATCGCTGACGCTGCTGCTCACCCGCGCCGATGCGCGGGAGCGCCTGGGTGGCGTGCAGACGGTGATCGTGGACGAATGGCACGAGCTGGTGGGCAACAAGCGCGGCGTGCAGGTGCAGCTGGCACTCGCCCGGCTGGCGCAGTGGAACCCGCGGCGGGTGGTGTGGGGCCTGTCGGCCACGCTGGGCAACCTGGACGGCGCGATGCGCATGCTGCTGGGCCCCGGCCCGCACCGGCCGGCGCCGCGGCTGGTGCGCGGCGCCACGCCCAAGGCCTTGCAGGTGGACACGCTGCTGCCGCTGGAGCCGGGCCGCTTCTCCTGGGGCGGGCACCTGGGCCGGCAGATGGTGGCGCCGGTGGTGCAGGAGATCGAGCGCAGCGGCACCACGCTGGTCTTCACCAACGTGCGTTCGCAGGCCGAGGCCTGGTACCAGCTCCTGCTGGAAGCGCGGCCCGAGTGGGCCGGCCAGATCGCGCTGCACCACGGCTCGCTGGACAAGCACGTGCGCGAATGGGTGGAGGCCGGGCTCAAGGCCGGCACGCTGCGCGCGGTGGTGGCCACCTCCTCGCTGGACCTGGGCGTGGATTTCCTGCCGGTTGAGCGGGTGCTGCAGATCGGCTCGCCCAAGGGCGTGGCGCGGCTGCTGCAGCGCGCCGGCCGTTCCGGCCATGCGCCCGGGCGCACGAGCCGCATCACGCTGGTGCCCACCAACACGCTGGAGCTGATCGAGGCCGCCGCGGCCCGCGACGCAGTGGCCGCCGGCCGGGTGGAGCAGCGCCACGCGCCCGAGCAGCCGCTGGACGTGCTGGTGCAGCACCTGGTCACGGTGGCGCTGGGCGGTGGCTTCGAGGCCGAGCCGCTGTACGCGGAAGTGCGCCGCACCCACAGCTACCGCGCGCTGCCGCGCGAGAGCTTCCAGTGGGCGCTGGACTTCGTGCGCCACGGCGGCGCCAGCCTGGGCGCCTACCCCGAGTACCACCGCGTGGTCGAGCGCGACGGCCGCTTCGGGGTGGAAGACCGCGGCATCGCGCTGCGCCACCGGCTGCAGGTGGGCACCATCGTCGGCGATGCCTCGATGCTGGTGAAGTGGTGGTCGCGCTCCGGCGGTGGCGGCGGCACGCTGGGCCAGGTGGAGGAGAGCTTCATCGCGCGGCTGAAGCCGGGCGACTGCTTCGTGTTCGGCGGCCGCGTGCTCGAGTACGTGCGCACCCGCGAGATGGTGGCCTACGTGCGCCGCGCCAGCGGCCGGCGCGGCATCGTGCCGGCCTGGTCGGGTGGGCGCATGTCGCTGTCCAGCGAGCTGGCCGATGCCACGCTGGCGGTGCTGGAGCGGGCCCGCCAGCGCCCCTTGCTCGAGGACGGCACCGAGCCCGAGCTCGTGGCCGCGCAGCCCATGCTCGACGCGCAGCAGCGCCTGTCGCGCCTGCCCGGGCCGCGCACGCTGCTGCTGGAGCAGTACCGTTCGCGCGAGGGGCACCACCTGTTCCTCTACCCCTTTGCCGGCCGCCATGTGCACCTGGGGCTGGCCAGCCTGCTGGCCTGGCGGCTGGCGCGTGCGCAGCCCAACACCTTCAGCATCAGCATCAACGACCACGGTTTCGAGCTGCTGGCGGCCGAGCCGGTGGACATCACCCCGCTGCTCGATGCCCGCGTGCTGGCCGCCGGCGACGCGCTGCTGCAGGACGTGCTGGCCAGCCTGAACAGCAGCGAGCTCGCGCTGCGGCGCTTTCGCGAGATCGCGCGCGTGGCGGGCCTGGTGTTCAGCGGCTACCCCGGTGCACCCAAGAGCACGCGCCAGCTGCAGGCCTCGGCCGGCCTGTTCTACGAGGTGTTCCGCCAGTACGACCCGGCCAACCGCCTGTTGGGCCAGGCCGATGCCGAGGTGCTGGCCCAGGAGCTGGAGCTCGGCCGCCTGCGCCAGAGCCTCGAACGCATGCAGCGCCAGCGCATCGAGACGGTCACGCTGCGCGCCCCCAGCCCGTTTGCGCTGGCGCTGATGGTGGAGCGCTTCCGCGAGCAGCTCAGCACCGAGAAGCTCGCCGACCGCCTGGCGCGCATGGTGGCCGATGCTGAAAGCCTGCTCACCGAGCCGCTGCCTGCCACGCCGCGCAGCGCACGCCGAGCAGCGTCAACGCGCCGACCTTGAGGTGCGCCCGCCTGCGCGGCGGGCCGCTCAGGGTCGGCCCGGGATACCGCCCTGCGGAACCGGCCGCTAGCATGGCCCGCACCCCCGCCGCCACGGCGGCCCCGAAGGAGCCTGTTCCCCATGTACGCCGGCAACCACTGGGCCCAGCACCCCGATCGCCCCGCCTTCATCATGGCCAGCACCGGCGAGGCGGTGAGCTACGCCGAACACGAGCGGCGCACCAACCGCCTGGCCCACCTGCTGCGCGCCGAGGGCCTGCAGCGGCTGGACCACTACGCGATCTTCATGGAGAACAACAACCGCTACCTCGAGTGCAACGGGGCGGGCGAGCGTTCGGGGCTGTACTACACCTGCATCAACTCCTACCTCACCGCGGAGGAGCTGGCCTACATCGTGAACAACAGCGAGGCCAAGCTGCTGGTCACCTCGGTGGCCAAGCTGCCGGTGGCGCAGGCCGCGCTCGCGATGTGCCCGCGCGTGACGCGCTGCCTGGTGGTGGACGGCGGTGACGCGGTGCGCGCGCTGGACGACCCCCGCTACCTGGACTTCGCCGAGGCGGTGGCGAAGTTCCCCGACACACCGATCGCCGACGAGTGGCTGGGCACGCCGATGCTGTATTCGTCCGGCACCACCGGCCGGCCCAAGGGCATCCTGCGGCCGCTGCCGGAGAACCCGCCCTCGCAGCCGCTGCCGCTGTTCCACTTCCTGAACCAGCTGTGGCAATGCCGCGAGGGCATGCGCTACCTCTCGCCCGCGCCGCTGTACCACTCGGCGCCGCAGGCCAACGTGGCGCTCACCATCCGCAACGGCGGCACCGTGGTGATCATGGAGCACTTCGACCCCGAGCAGTACCTGGCGCTGGTGGAGCAGTACCAGATCACCCACACCCAGCTGGTGCCCACGATGTTCAGCCGCATGCTCAAGCTGCCCGAGGATGTGCGCCGGCGCCACGACCTCTCGTCGCTGCAGATCGCGGTGCACGCCGCCGCGCCCTGCCCGGTGCCGGTGAAGCAGCAGATGATCGACTGGTGGGGCCCGATCATCCACGAGTACTACGGCGCCACCGAGGGCCTGGGCTTCACCGCCTGCAACAGCGCCGAATGGCTGGCCCACCCCGGCACCGTGGGCCGCGTGCTGCTGGGCGAGCTGCAGGTGCTGGACGACCAGATGCAGCCGGTGCCGCAGGGCCAGAGCGGCGAGCTGTGGTTCAAGACCGCGACGCCCTTCGTCTACTTCAACGACCCCGAGCGCACCCAGGCCACGCGCTCGAAGGACGGCACGATGAGCACCGTGGGCGACGTGGGCTACCTGGATGCCGACGGCTTCCTGCACCTGACCGACCGCGCCACCTTCATGATCATCAGCGGCGGGGTGAACATCTACCCGCAGGAGTGCGAGAACCTGCTGGTCACCCACCCCGAGGTGGCCGATGCCGCGGTGTTCGGCGTGCCCAACGAAGACCTGGGCGAGGAGGTCAAGGCCGTGGTGCAGCCGATGCCCGGCGTACGGCCCGACGAGGCCCTCGCGCAGCGGCTGATCGCGTTCTGCCGCGAGCACCTGGCGCCGATGAAGTGCCCGAAGTCAGTGGACTTCATGGACCCGCTGCCGCGCCTGCCCACCGGCAAGCTGTACAAGAAGCCGCTGCGCGACCGCTACTGGCAGGGCCACGCCAACCGGCTGATCTAGAGCGGGAACACACCACGGTGGTGGCCACGCCCGGCGGCCGCCGGCTCAGCCGATGCGCACCGGGCCGCCCCGCTTGGCGCGGTACATCTGCGCGTCGGCGTGCTGCAGCAGCGTGTCGGCGCTGAGCCCGTCGCGCGGGCACAGGGCCACGCCGGCGGTGGCGGTGACATGCAGCTCCACCTCGCCGTGCTGCACCGGCTCGGCCAGCGCGGCCAGCAGCCGGCGCGCCACGGTGTGCGCATCGGCCGCGCGCGCCACGCCGTGCAGCAGCACCACGAATTCATCGCCGGCGAGCCGGCCCGCCGCATCCTCACGGCCGATGCCATGCGCCAGCCGGCCGGCCACCGCGCGCAGCACCGCATCGCCGGCGGCGTGGCCGTGCTCGTCGTTCACGCGCTTGAAGCCGTCGAGGTCGACGAACAGCAGCGCAAACGGCCGCGGCACCCGGCCCGGCTCGGCCTGCGTCCACTGCTGCAGCACGCCCAGCACATGGCGCCGGTTGCCCAGGCCGGTGACCGGGTCGACCACCGCCGCGGTGCGCAGTGCGTCGGCCTGGGCCTCGAGCGAGCGGTCCTTCGCGATGCCGACGAACAACTGCTCATGCCCGCTGCGCACGGCCGCCACCTGCAGGTACAGCGGAAACTCCTCGCCGCTGCGGCGCCGCCCGCTCACCTGGCGCCCGGTGCCCACCACGTGCGCCTCGCCGGTGGCCAGGTAGCGGCGGAGGTGACCGTCATGCTGGGCGCGCTCGGGCTCGGGCATCAGCATCGAGACGTTCTGGCCGATCGCCTCGCTGGGGCTGTAGCCGAAGATGCGCGAGGCGGCGCGGTTGAAGGTGAGCATGCGGCCCTGCGCATCGATCGTGATGATGCCGTCGAAGGTGGCGTTGAGCACGCCCTCGAGCATGTCGCCGCGCGCCTTGCCGCGCAGCACCACCGCCAGCCGTGCCCGCAGCGAGCCGGTGTTGCCGGCCATCACGAAATCGTCGGCGCCGGCAGCGATGGCGGCCTCGGCCTGCTGCGCATCGGCACAGCAGGCCACCAGCGGCACCCAGGCCTGGTTGGGCCGGCGCAGGCCCATCAGCGATTGCACCAGCACCGCCGCCTCGTCGGACCATTCGGCCAGCAGCAGCACCGGCGGCATGGCGCTGGCCGCCAGCGCCAGCGCGGCGGCGGCATCGGTCTGCTGCACCGCATAGCCGGCATCGGACAGGCTGCGCAACGCGGTGGCGCAACCCCCGGAGTGGCTGACGTAGACAACGGTCTGAGGGCTGGCGCCTGACTGCATGGACTGCCCCGGATTGACAACCGTCATGGTAGGCCAGCACCAGCGGACCCGATGACAGTGCCTACCCTGGCGCCAGGGTGACAGTCAGCGCCTCATTGCACCTTGACCCAGCGCAGCTCCATCGTGTCGTTGGGCCACTGCACCGCCACCACCTTCTTGGCCATGGCCCAGTTCAGCGTGCGGCGGTACAAGGGCACGTAGGGCAGGTCGTCGTGGATCAGGCGCAGCGCCACGCCCACCCGCGCGCGGCGGCGCGTGAGGTCGGGCTCGGTGCGCACCGCGTCGATCAGCGCGTCGAGCTTCGGGTTGCTGTAGCGCCCGGCGTTGAAGGTGCCGCCGCCCTGCGGGTCCCAGGTGCGGAACAGGCCGTTCAGCGTGGCCCAGGGGTCGGTGGCCGGCGTCCAGCCGAATTCGATGAAACTGGCAGTGGCCTGGCTGAGCTTGGGAAAGAACTGGTTGGTGGGCGAGCTGCGCAGCGTGGCGCGGATGCCCACCTGCGCCAGCATCGCGGTGGCGGCCTGGCACACCGCCTCGCGGTAGCCGGCGTTCACGCAGTCCAGCGTGACGCCGAAGCCCTTGGGGTAGCCGGCTTCAGCCAGCAGCGCGCGCGCCCGCGCCGGGTCGTAGGGGATGCGGCGGTCCACCTCGGCCAGGTAGCCGTCCACCAGCGGCGAGATGAACGAGCCCGCCGGCGTGGCCTGGCCACGCAGCACCTTCTGCACGATCAGGTCGATGTTCAGCGCATGGGCCACGGCCAGGCGCACGCGCCGGTCCTTGAAGGGGTTGCGGTCCTTCACGTCGCCGTGCAGCAGTTCGTCGCGCGCCTGGTCGAAGGTGAAGTACTGGGTGCCGATGTCGGGCACCGACAGCAGCGTGAGCCGGGGGTCGGCCTTCAGGCGCTGCACGTCCTGGAACGGCGGGTCGAGCACCAGGTCCACCTCGCCCGAGGCCAGCGCGGCCAGGCGCGTGGCATCGCTGCGGATCGAGACGAAGCTCACCTGCTCCACGTTGCCCTGGCGCTTGTCGGCCCGGCCCCAGTAGCCGGGGTGGCGTTCGAGCTTCACGTGCACGTCGGGCTGGTAGCTCACCAGGCGGTAGGGGCCGGTGCCCATCGCGTTGCGCACCGCGTGGGTTTCCTGCTTGGCGTTGAAGTCCTGCGCCTTTTCCACCCCGTGGGCCTGGGCCCAGCGCTTGCTCATCATCGCCACCAGCCACAGCTTCTCGGGCCACACCGCATCGGGTGCGGCGAGCTGGAAGTCGATGGTCAGGTCGTCCACCTTCTTCACCGCGACCAGCCCCTTCAGGCCGAACGAGCGCTGCGAGCTCGGGCCCATCGCGCGCTCGATCGAGAACACCGCGTCGTCGGCCGTGAAGGGCGTGCCGTCGTGGAAGCTCACGCCCGGCCGCAGCTTGAAACGCCAGCTGGTCGCTCCATTCGCCTGCCAGGACACCGCCAGCGCGGGCTCCAGCCGGAACTGCGCATCCCGCCCCACCAGGCAGTCGTGCACCTGGAACGCGATGCGCGTGTGGTACAGCAGCGCCAGCGCATGCGGGTCCATGGTCTGCGGGTCGAAGCCGCTGGCCACACGCAGCACGGTGGCCTGCGCCGTGAGCGCGGCCCACAGCAGCACAGCGGCACACAGCCGCGTCAGATATCGGTTGGCACGCATCGGAATTCCTGGCCGTCAGTTGAGCGCAACCGGGTTCGATTGCGTGACGATTTTGGCTTCAGCAGGCGGACTTACCCGAAATCTGTCGCCCGGGCGACCCCAAGTCGCCCGGGCGCTGCTACCCTGCCGCCCGGATCGAAACATCCACTTACAGCCAGGAGACACGGCCATGCAGCGACGCCAATTCCTCGACGCCATCACCAAGACCTTGGCCGCGGGCAGCCTCGGCGGTGCCTGGTCCCTGGCGCATGCCGCGGAGGATGGGCTCAGCGCCAGCAGCGTCACCTTCGGCAGCACGCTGGCATTGACTGGCCCGCTGGGCGGCGCCGGCACCGACCACACGCTGGGCATCAAGGCCGCGTTCAAGCATGTGAACCAGGCCGGCGGCGTGCACGGCCGCGAGCTCAAGCTGGTGACGCTGGACGACGCCTACGTGCCCGACCGCACGGTGGAAAACGTCAAGAAGCTGCTCGACGGCAACAACACGTTCGCGCTGATCTCCAGCATGGGCACGGCCAACACGGCCAAGATCCTGCCCATCGTCGAGGAAGCCGGCGTGCCGCTGGTCGGCCCGGTCACCGGCGCCGCCTCGCTGCGCCAGCCCAAGCTGCGCCAGGTGTTCTTCGTGCGCCCGAGCTACCGCGACGAGGCCGTGCGCCTGGTCGACCAGCTGGTGGGCATGGGGCTGAAGGACATCGCGATCGTCTACCTCGACAACGGCTTCGGCAAGGAAGTGATGGCCGATGCGCAGGCCGCGCTGGCCGCACGCAATGTCAAGGCCTCGGGCACCTTCGCGCTGGCGGTGGATGGCAAGAACGCCACCGAGCTGGCCAAGCAGGTGATCGAGGCCAAGCCCGGTGCCGTGATCCTGGGCACCACGGGCACCGCCAACACCGCCATCATGCTGCAGCTGCGCGCGCTGAGCAGCGGGCTGCCGATGGCGGGGCTGTCGGTCTCGCTGATCTCCTCCGAGCTGCCCAAGCTGGGCACCGCCTCGCAGGGCATGGCGCTGATCACCGTGTTCCCGGACGCCGACAAGCCCAAGCTGATCGCGGTGCGCAACTTCCACGCGGCCATGAAGGCACTGGGCGAGGAGGCCCGCATCGGCGGCTCGGCCTTCGAAGGCTGGGTCAATGCGCAGGTCATGATCGAGGGCCTGCGCCGCGCCGGCCGCGACCTCACGCGTGACAAACTGCGCAGCGCACTCGGCGCCACCAAGCGCCTGGACCTGGGCGAGTTCAGCCTCGGGTTCACCGGCAGCGCGCCGTACGTGGCCTCGCGTTTCGTCGAGCTCTCGGTGCTGGGCGCCAACGGCAAACGGACTTGACACCCACCGGGCCGCGACCGGCGGCCTCAAGTCCCGGCGGCACGGGCCGAAGAACCGTGCATGACCGTTTCTATCGAATCCACCGCCGCTGCCGGCGGTGCGGAAGCCGCTTCCGCCGCCGCGCTGGCCCGTGAGCTGGCCGCCGCCCGCCAGGCCCTGGTGGCGCGGGATGCCGAGCTGGGCGCGATGATCGCCGACCGCGACCGCGAGATCGCCGCGCGCACCGCCGAGCTGGTGGCCGCGCGGGATGCCGCGGTGGCGGCCGACCGCGCCAAGAGCGCCTTCGTGGCCAACATGAGCCACGAGATCCGCACCCCGCTCACCTCCATCATCGGTTTCGCCGAGCTGATGCTCGACCGCCGGCACGATTCGGTCAGCCGCGACGAGGCGCTGCGCACCATCATCCGTTCGGGCCGCCACCTGCTGGAGCTGATCAGCGACGTGCTGGACATGTCCAAGATCGAGGCCGGCTGCCTGGAGATCGAGATCACCGACTTCGAGCTGCCCGAACTGCTGCGCGACGTGGAGTCGCTGATCGGCCCGCGCGTGCGCGAAAAGGGCCTGCAGTTCGAGGTGCTGCCCGCCCTGCCACTGCCCGCGCTGTGGCGCGGCGACCGGGTGCGCATCATGCAGATCGTGATGAACTTCTGCAGCAACGCGCTGAAGTTCACCGAAGCCGGCACCGTGGCACTGCACGCGGGCTTCGATGCCGCCACCGGCGCGCTGACGCTGGCCGTCACCGACACCGGCCTGGGCATGAACGAGGAACAGATGAGCCGCCTGTTCCAGCCCTTCATGCAGGCCGATGTGTCCACCACGCGCCGCTTCGGCGGCACCGGCCTGGGCCTGCACATCTGCCGCGAGCTGGCCGGCCGCCTGGGCGGCGCGATCACGGTGCAATCCAGCCCCGGCGCCGGCAGCCGCTTTGCGCTGCAGCTTGCGCTGGCCGAGGGCTTCGAACCCGGCGTCTGGCACGACGACAGCGCCGCCCGGGCCGAAGAACCCCGGCGCCCCGCGCGCCGCGGCGACGAACTGCCGCGCCTGCGCGGCCGCGTGCTGCTGGCCGAGGACGGCGAGCAGAACCAGCGCTTGATCAGCGCCATGGTGCAGGCCACCGGCGCCGAGATCACCGTGGTGGGCAACGGCGCGCTCGCGGTGGAACAGGCCCTGGGCGACGACTTCGACCTGGTGCTGATGGACATCCAGATGCCGGTGATGGACGGCACCGAGGCCACCACGATGCTGCGCGACGCCGGCTACAGCGGCCCGATCATCGCGCTCACGGCCAACGTGATGCGCAAGGACATCGCGCAGTACAAGCAGGCCGGCTGCACCGACTGCCTGGCCAAGCCGATCGACCGCGCCCACCTGTACGAGGTGCTCGAGGCCCACCTGCCCTGCGGCGACGGCCCGGCGCCCGACCGCGCCGCGCTGGATGCGCAGACGGCCGCGCTGATGCGCCAGCTCGGGCGCGACTTCCTCGCCACGCTGCCCGAGACGCTGGCCGAGATCGAACACGACCTGGCCGCGGCCCAGGGCTCGGCCGACACGCAGGCCCACTGGACCGCGCTGCGCCGCCGCGTGCACGGCATCAAGGGCCTGGCCGGCGCGGTGGGCTTCCCCGAGCTGACCCGGCTGTCGCAACCCATCGACGCACTGATCGAGGCCGGCCGCCACGCCGAAGCCGAACGCCAGTGCGCCCTGCTGCTGACCGCGGCGCGGCAGGCCCTCCATCCGCAGGAGCAACCCGCATGACGACCGACACCACCAAGCCCAAGGGCTGCGACGTCCTGATCGCCGACGACAGCGGCCAGTGCCGCGACATCCTGCGCGCGCTGCTGCGCACCTTCACCGACGGGCTCACGATCCGCGAGGTGCGCAACGGCCAGGAGGCGATCCAGGCCTGCCTGTCGCTGAACCCGCGCGTGACCTTCCTGGACATCGACATGCCCGAGGTCGACGGCCTGGCCGCGCTGCAGCAGATCCGCGCGAAGAACGACGACGCGTTCATCGCCATCGTCTCCGGCCGCAGCTCGGCCGACAACGTGCGGCGCGCGCTCACCACCGGCGCCAACGGCTTCGTGGTCAAGCCCTACAAGCCGCAGCGCATCCTCGACGTGCTGGAGCGCTACGAGGCCAAGTCGGGCAAGAAGATGGTGGTGCAGCGCTGATCCCGTCCCCGGGCTGCCCCCGGGGCGGCGGGTGGGAACCTTCGGTGAGAATGGGCCGGCGCTGCGGCGCGCCCCTCCACTGCCTGCGCCCACCATGAACCCGCTGCTCGAAGGCGTCACGGTCCTCGATTTCTCGGAATACATCGCCGGCCCCCTGTGCGGCCTGCTGCTGGCCGACATGGGCGCGCGCGTGATCAAGATCGAGCCGCCCGACGGTGCCGAGGAGCGCCGCATGGGCAGCGTCGAACGCTACCGCGGCAACACCCGCATGTCGCTGGCGATGAACCGCGGCAAGCACAGCCTGTGCGTGGACCTGCACCAGGCCGAAGGCCGCGCCATCGTGCACCGGCTGGTCGCGCAGGCCGACGTGGTGCTGCAGAACTTCGTGCCCGGCGCGGCCGAGAAGCTGGGCGTGGACCACGACACGCTCTCGCGCATCAACCCGCGGCTGGTGTTCCTGTCGAGCACCGCCTTCGGCGAGGTGGGGCCCTACCGCAAGCGCAAGGGCTTCGACATCATCGCCCACGCCGCCTCGGGCGTGATGTCGAACTACGCCGACGAACTCGGCGCCCCGCGCGGCCCGGGCGGGCCGGCCTACATCGACATCGGCACCGGCATGCTCAATGCGCTGGCCATCGTCAGCGCCCTCTACCACCGCGACCGCACCGGCGAGGGCCAGAAGATCGAGACCTCGCTGTTCGCCACCGGCATGGCGCTGCAGGCGATCGGCCTGGTGCAGATCGACCGGCTCGATGCCGAGCAGCACGCCCAGGAGCAGGCCATCCTGCGCAGCGCCCGCGCCGACGGCAAAAAGCACACCCACGTGGTGGACCAGTTCAACGAGATGCGGCTGCGCAAGGAACTGCCGCGCAGCGCCCGCCCGATCGAGGTGCCCGACTGCCTGCACCGCCCGACCGACCGGCAGACCTACCCCTACTACCGCGTGTACGAGACGGGCGACGGCTACCTCAGCATCGCGGCACTGAACCGCAAGCTGCGCGAGAAGCTCTGCGCCGCGCTGGACATCGTGGACCCCGACGCCCACGTCGAGGCCGGCGACATCCCCGACGAGGTGTACTTCCGCCAGAAGCAGGTGATGCAGGCCATCGAGGCGCGGCTCAAGCAGCAGGGCAACGCGCACTGGCTGCAGGTGCTGGAGGCCGCCGGCGTGCCCTGCGGCCAGGTGAACTACCGCAGCGACCTCTACACCGACCCCCAGGCCCAGGCGCTGGACCTGGTGTGGACACTGGAAAACCGCGACCTCGGGCCCTACAAGGCGGCCGGCCACCCGATCCGCTTCCAAAAGACGCCGGTGCGCGCGGGCGCCGGTGCGCCCTCGCTCGGGGAACACAGCGCCGCGGTGCTGCGCGAAGCGGGCTACGGCGAAGACGAGATCACCCGGCTGCGCGAAGCGGGCACGGTCCGCTGACCCGCGTGCGCCGATGATCCCGCGCGCCGCCGGTCCCGCCTCGCTGGCCGAGCGCTGGCTGGGCCCCTGGGTGCGCGAGCTCGACGCCGCCACCTGGCGCACCGACCTGCTGGCCGGGCTGCTGGGCGCGGTGCTGGTGCTGCCGCAGGCGATCGCGTTCGCCGCGCTGGTGGGCGTGCCGCCGGCCATGGGCCTGGCCACCGCGGTGCTGCCCTGCGCGGTGGCCGCGCTGGCCGGCTCCAGCCGGCAGGTGCTGTCCGGGCCCACCAATGCCACCTCGCTCGCGCTGGGCGCGATGCTGCTGCCGCTGGCCGCCGGCGACCCCGCGCGCCTGGCCGCGCTGGCCCTGGTGCTCACGCTGCTGGTGGGGCTGATGCAGCTGGCGCTGGCGCTCAGCCGGCTGGGCGCGCTGGCCAACTTCATCTCGCCCTCGGTGATGCACGGCTTCACCGCCGGCGCGGCGCTGCTGATCGCCTGGTACGCGCTGGCCTCGGTGCTGGGCGCGGGCGGCCGCGCCACGCCGGTGCAGGCGCTGCAGCAGGGTGTGTCCGGGGCCGCGCTGGCCGTGGGGCTGCTCACCCTGGGCAGCGCGCTGCTGCTGCGCCGGCTGTGGCGCCGCGGCCCGGCGCTGCTGATCGCGCTGGCCGCCGGCGGCGCGCTCGGCGCCTGGCTCGAGCACCAGGGCGGCCTGGCCGGCAGCGTGGCGCCACGGCTGGGCACGCCGCCGGCGGCCTGGAACCCGCTCACCGGCTGGCACTGGCCGACGCTGGAGTGGGCCCTGCTGCCGCAGCTGCTGCCGATGGCGCTGGCGCTCACCATCGTGGCGCTGGGCCAGGCCATGAGCATCGCCAAGCTGCTGGGCGCGCGCACCGGGCAACCGGTGGATGCCAACCGCGAATGCTTCGGCCAGGGCCTGGCCAACACGGCCGGCGCGCTGGCCGGCTGCTTCGTGGCCTGCGGCTCGATGAACCGCTCGGTGCCCAACCTCGAAGCCGGTGCGCGCACACCGGTGGCCGGGGTCAGCGCCGCACTGTGGCTGCTGCTGCTGGTGGCGCTGGCCGGGCCCCTGCTGGCCTGGATACCGCTGGCCGGCGTGGGCGCGCTGCTGCTGCTGGCGGCCGCCTCGCTGCTGGATGTGGCCGGCTGGCGCCGGCTGTGGGCGCTGGACCGCCGCGAGTTCAGCATCGCGCTGGCCACCGCCGCCGCCACGCTGGCCCTGCCGCTGGAGGTGGCCGTGCTTGCCGGCGTGATGCTCTCGCTGGTGGCCTACCTCTACCGCAGCGCGCGGCCGGCGATGCGCACGATGGGCTTTGCCGAGCAGGGGCCGGACCGGCCCTTCGTCGTGATCGGCGACGTGGTGGACGCACAAGGCCCCGAGTGCCCGCAGCTCAAGCTGCTGCGCATGGAAGGCTCGATCTGGTTCGGTGCCGTGCCCCACGTGGCCGAGCAGCTGCGCAGCCTGCGTGAGCGCTCCCCGGCGCAGCGCCACCTGCTGGTGATGAGCAAGAGCATGAACTTCATCGACCTGGCCGCCGCCGACCTGTGGGATGACGAGCGCATCCGCCGCCTGGCCATGGGCGGCGACCTGTACTTCCACCGCCCGCGGCCGCAGGTGCAGGCCACCTGGCAGCGCATCGGCTTCCTGCACCGGCTGGGGCCGGACCACGTGTTCGCCGACAAGCGCAGCGCCATCACCGGCATCGTGGCGCGGCTGGACGGCGAGGTCTGCGCACGCTGCAACGTGCGCCTGTTCGACGAGTGCAGCCAGCGCCCGGGCGCACCGCTCTCGCCGACGATCTGAGCGGCCGCCGCCCGGCGCGCCCCGTGCGCTGCCCGGGCCCCGCGGCGGCGCCGGCATGGCCCGCCGCGGCGCGGCAGTGGCCCGTCGCCTCCCCCGCCGATGGCTCCGATGGCTGATGTGTCGCGGCCCCCCGCTGGCCACACTGCACAGCATCGAGCAACACCCTGTGCGCCGCCGCTCCGGCCGCACGATGCCCCGCCACCATGAACATGTACGACACCCCGATCCGGATCCAGGGCCTGCACCACAACGCCTGGCGCTGCAGCGATTCCGGGCGCACCCGCCGCTTCTACGAAGACTTCCTCGGCCTGCCGCTGGTGCACGCCTTCGAGATCACCGAAACCAGGACCCAGCGCGCCACGCATGCGCTGCACAGCTTCTACGAGCTGGGCGACGGCTCCTTCCTCGCCTTCTTCGAGGTGCCGGACATGCCGTTCGACTTCAAGCCCCAGCACGACTTCGACCTGCACATCGCGCTCGAGGTGGAGCGCCCGGTGCTGGACGTGATGCGCGCCCGGGCCCAGCTGGCCGGCATCGAGGTGCGCGGCATCACCAACCACGGGTTCATCCACTCGCTGTACCTGCGGGACCCGGATGGCTACGTGGTCGAACTCTCGGCGCCGGTGAAGTCCGACGCGGGGCTGCGCACGCCCGCACAGGCTCGCCAGGTGCTGGCGCGATGGCAGCAGCAGCGCGGCCGCGAGGCCGCCGCGGCCGACACGCCGAACCCCGGCTGGGCTGACACCACGCCTGACACCACGCTCGACACCCTGGCCGACACCCTGGCCGACACGCTGCCCGCCGCTGCCACCGCCCCCCAGCCCGCGCCCGACGTGGCGCACGGTGCATCATGACGCGGCCCGCCTCTCCACGCGGCGAGCGCCTGCTGCCGCTGGCCGTGGCGGCACCACTGCTGGTGCTGCTGCTGGCGGCGCGCCCGCTGCTGGCCGCCGATGCCGCAGCGCCGGCAGCCGCCGGCCCGGTGTGCAGCGCCAGCGCGTCGGCGGCGCCGGACATGCCCGACCCGGGCTCGCCCGCGTTTGCCGAGTGGATGGTGCAGCGCTACCGCGCGCTGGCCCGGCCGGCACCGGCCCCGGCGGCACCGGTGGCCGCACGCGCCCCGCGCATGCTGGCCTACTGAGCCGGCCGCATCCACCCGCCGCCCCAACGCCCTGCGCATGGCGCCATGAACACCTGCCTTGCCCTGCTGCCTAACGGCCCATCAGCGCGTCCCTTCGGGATCGCCGTGCTGGCCCTGCTCGCGGCGGCCGCGGTGCACGCCGCGCCGCCCGCCACACTGGCCGAGACCGGCCTGTACGAGCCCGGCTCCAGCACGCAGGTGCGCGCCGTCAACCGCCCCTTCACGCCGCAGTACGCGCTGTGGTCCGACGGCGCCGAGAAGCGCCGCTGGCTGTACATCCCGGCCGGCCGCAGCATCGATGCCTCGCGGCCCGATGCCTGGCAGTTCCCGCCCGGCACCAAGCTGTGGAAGGAGTTCTCGCACGGCCAGCGGGTCGAGACGCGCTACCTCGAGCGCGGCGCCGATGGCCGCTGGTCCTACGCCACCTACGTGTGGTCGGCCGACGGCCGCCAGGCCCTGCGGGCCCCCGCGGCCGGGCTGCCCGATCTGCCGGCCGCGGGCGCGCCGGGCGGTCGGGTGGACATCCCCTCGCAGGACGATTGCCGCGCCTGCCACGAAGGTTCGGCCGTGCCGGTGCTGGGCGTGAGCGCGCTGCAGCTCTCGCCCGACCGCGACCCGAACGCCCTGCACGCCACGCCGCCCGCGCCCGACGCGCTGGACCTGCGGAACCTGCAGGCCATCGGCTGGTTGCGCCACCTGCCCCCGGCCTTGAACGCGCAGCCGCCCCGCATCAGCGCCGCCTCGCCCACCGAGCGCGCGGCGCTGGGCTACCTGCACGCCAACTGCGGCCATTGCCACAACGGCAATGGCAGCCCGGCGCCGGTGCGGCTGCGCCTGGCCCACACGGTGGCCGATGCCGCCGCCAGCACCCGCGAGGTGCTGCAGTCGATGCTCGACAAGCCCAGCCGCTACCGACCGGCGGGCCTGATGTCGCCGGCCGTGGTGCTCAGCCCCGGCCGGCCCGACACCAGCGTGCTGAGCCAGCGCATGCACACGCGCCAGCCGCAGCTGCAGATGCCCCCGCTGGGCACCCGCCAGGTCGATGCCGAGGCGCTGGCCCTGATCGACCGCTGGGTGCGGCACGAGTTGTCCCCCTGAGCCCCCCCCGTCCCTGTCCCCTGTCCCCTGTCCCTCATTGAAAGGAAACCCTGTCATGAACCGCTCGCTGTTCCCGCCCTCCCTCGCTGCCGCCGCGATCGCGGCCTGCACCCTGCTGTCCTCGCCCGCGGTCGGCGCTGCCGACGCCAAGCCCTCGCCCGCCCAGGTGGCCCGCGGCCAGTACCTGGTCACCACCTCGGGCTGCCACGACTGCCACACGCCGATGAAGATGGGCCCCCAGGGCCCCGAGCCCGACATGTCGCGCATGCTCTCGGGCCACCCGGAAACGCTGGTGATGCCGCCCGCCCCGGCCCTGCCGGCGGGGCCGTGGCTCGTCACCTCGTCGGCCACCAACACGGCCTGGGCCGGCCCCTGGGGCGTGAGCTTCACCGCCAACCTGACGCCCGATGCCGACACCGGCCTGGGCCAGTGGAGCTTCGCGAACTTCCGCGACACCATGCGCACCGGTCGCCACATGGGCCGCGGCCGCGAGGTGCTGCCGCCGATGCCCATCCCGGCCTACAAGCATTTCAACGACCGGGACCTGGCCGCCATCCACGCCTACCTGCGCAGCATCCCGCCGGTGAAGAACCGGGTGCCCGATCCGCTGCCGCCGGCCGGCGTGGCGCCGGTCGCGCAAAAGTGATCACGCGGCGCTGACGGCGCGGCCGAACCCGCGCCCGAACCACTGCGTCCGCTGGGGCGCAGCGTCACCCTGCGGACGCTGCGCTCCCCTATCATCGCCGGCGATGTCGTTCGCCCGCACCAAGATCCAGCAGCCGCGTCCACGCAGCGATCTGCTGCTGCCGCGGCCCGCGCTCGAACACAGCCTGGTCGCCGCGCTGGGCAGCCACCGCGTGGTGCTGGTGTGTGCGGCCGCGGGCTATGGCAAGACGGCGCTGCTGGGCCGCGCGCTCGAGCAGTTGCCCGCCGGCCAGGCCGTGGCCTGGATCTCGCTGGACGAGGGCGACGACCTCACACGCCTGCTCGATTGCCTGGTGGCCGCGCTCGAACCCTTCGATCCGCCCTGGCGCACCGCGCCCGAGGGCCTGATCGCCGCCGCCACCCGGCCCGACCCCCAGGCCCTGTCCGATGCGGTGGACGCCCTCGTCAACACGCTCGACGCCTGCGATGTGCCGCACGGCGTGATCGTGCTCGACGACCTGCACCACTGCACCGATCCGTCCTGCCTGCGTTTCCTCGACCGCTGGCTGCAGCGCATGAGCCCACGCTGGACGGTGGCCATCGCCGCCCGCCACGAACCCGCGCTGCGCCTGGGCCGCCTGCGCGCCAGCGGCGAACTGGCCGATTTCGGCGAAGCCCAGCTGAAGTTCGGGCGCGACGAGGTGCGTGCGCTGCTGGCCGGCAGCACGCTCGATGCCGAGGCGGCCGATGCCCTGCACGCCCGCACCGCCGGCTGGGCCGCCGGGCTGCGGCTGGCGCTGAACGGCGCGCGCGGTGGCCACCCCGGCAGCGCCATCGACCGCCAGGCCTTCGACTTCCTGGCCACCGAGGTGCTGGCCCACATCGACCCCGGCCTGCGTGAATTCCTGCTGCGCACCAGCGTGCTGCTCGACCTGGATGCCGAGCGCTGCACCGCGCTCACCGGCGATGCCGCCGCCGGCCACTGGCTGGACGAGCTGGAGCGGCAGGGCCTGTTCGTCGCGGTGGTGGACGACAGCGTGCCCACGCTGCGCCTGCACGACCTGTTCCGCGACGCGCTGCAGCACCGCCTGCGCCTGGAGCAGCCGGCCGCCTGGCCGCAGCTGCTGGCCCGTGCGGCCGAGGCCGAGGCCGACCCGGTGCGCCGCCAGGCCCTGCTGCTGGCCGCCGGCCGCCACGAGCAGGCCGCGCAGGCGCTGCTGGCCGCGGGCACCCAGCTCATCACGCAGGGCGGCGTGAACACCGTGCTCAAGCTGTGCGAGCAGTTCCCGCCCGCGTTCGCCGACACCAGCCCCGAGCTGCACCGCGTGGCCGGCATGGCGCGCTGGACGATCTGGGACGCGCGCCAGGCCGAACGCCACCTCGCGCAGGCCGACCAGCTGTTCAGCGCCCGTGGCGACCTGCCCTCGGCCCAGGTGGCGCGCGGCCACCGCGTGATCACGCTGATCGGGCTGGGCCGGCTGGCCGATGCCGGCGCGCTGCTGGCCACGCTGGACGAACAGCCGCTGTACGGCGAGGCGCTGGTGGTCGCGCGCCTGGCCCGCACCTGGCATGCGATGGAAAGCGGCGCGCTGCACGCGGTGGCGCCGCTGTTCGAGCAGCTGGTGCAGGCGCTGGAGCGGCGGCCCGCGCTCGACCAGTGGTTCTACACCGTGCCCCCGCCGCGCCACACCGCCTGCCGCGGCGTGCTGCCGGCGCTGGCGCGCTGGGCCTCGGGCGCGCTGGCCGTGGGGGGCGACAGGCCCTGGGCGTTGCGCGCGCTGGCACTGCTGACGCAGGGCTGGCATGCGCTGTGGCGCGGCCAGCTCGACGACGCGGCCGTGCTGCTGCAGCGCGCCGAGGCCGATGCGCAATGGACCGGCCACCAGGTGGTGGCGCGCAGCCACGCGCTGGCGCTGCGCGCGGCGCTGATGGCGCTGCGGGGCGAACACGCCGCCGCCATGGCCGCGCAGCGCGCCCGCCTGGCCGAGCATCCTGCAAGTTATGGCGATTGGGGCCTGTGGCACATCCTGTTCTTCGCCGGCCGGGTGGCCGCGGCCTGCGGTGATGCGGCGGCGCTGCGTGAATGGTCGCAGCGCGCGCTGGCGCTGCAGCCCGGCCTGCCCGATGCCACGCCGGCACGCCTGCGGCCCTGGGACGCGGCGCTGGCCACGCTGGCCGCGCTGGACGGGCGCGAGGACGAGGCCATCGCCGGCTGGCGCGCCGCGCTGCAGCACGAGGAGCAGATCGACCTCATCGGCCAGGCCGCCGATGTGCGGGTGCGGCTGGCCGCGGCACTGGTGCGGCAAGGTGCCCTTGGCGACGCCGCGGCCTGCCTGGCACCGCTGCTGGCGGCACCGGACGCCGCGCCGGGCGGCGCCCTGATGGCCGCCGAGGCGCTGCGGCAATTGGCCGGCACGGCCTGGGGCCCGGCCCTGCCGGTGGCGCAGGCGGCGCTGCTGGCCGCGTGGGCCGCCTGCGGGGCGCCGCCCGCGGGCATG
>JACRAZ010000030.1 GCA_016213205.1 Burkholderiales bacterium | reverse complement strand
TCCCGCAGTGCGATGAGGGCCCGGATCTCGTCGAGCGTCATGTCCAGGTTGCGGCACTGCCGGATGAAGGCGAGCCGCTCGGCGTGCGCCGGCAGGTAGACGCGGTAGTTGTTGTCCGCCCGGGCCGGCGGCGGCAGCAGTCCCTCGCGCTCGTAGAAGCGGATCGTCTCCACGGGTGTTCCGGTGGCCTCGGCCAGCGCTCCGATCTTCATGGTTGCAAGCTTTCGACTTCCCTGATTGGGACAGGGACTTGACTCTACACCGGCTACAGGGTTTGCAATGGGGGCAAGGTCAAAAAGGATTCTTGCGATGAGCCATTCCCGTGCCGAAGGCGGCAACACACACCAGCACCATCACGACGATGGTCATGCCCACGCCCACGACGCACGGCACATTGACCCTCCGGCACAGGTGAAGGAAGCCGCGTGCGCGGACGACGGTTGTGGCGCCTGCGCTATGCCCGCGGCGCCGCTGCAACGCGGCGACCCATCTGCGCGGGGGCGCAGTTTCCGGATCGCGACGATGGACTGCGCGGCCGAGGAGGCCGAGATCCGGCGTGCCCTTGATGGCATGCCCGGCATTCGCGGTCTGCGATTCCAACTGGGCCAGCGGGTGCTCACGATCGATGCCGACGAGCCGTCGATCGCGCCAGCGCTGGCAGCCGTGCGCAAGTCCGGTTTCGACCCGCAGCCGATCGCCGGGAGCGAACCGGAGGCCGGCCATGCGGCGGGCGACGGTCATGATCACGAGGTCGTGCGGGGCCAGGTTCCCAAGCTGGCCGGGGCGCTGATCCTGGCCATCGGCGCCGAGATCATCGGCTACTTTGCGCCGGAGACCATGGTCTGGCGCGGGGCGGGACTTGCCGTGGCGGCCATCGCGATCTGGCTCGCCGGCTTCGACGTCTACAAGAAGGGGCTGACGGCGCTGCGGAACGGGCGGCTGAACATCAACGCGCTGATGACCGTGGCCGTGACGGGTGCCTTCGCGATCGGCCAGTGGCCGGAAGCCGCGATGGTGATGGCGCTGTACGCCATCGCCGAGGCGATCGAGGCCAGGGCAGTGGACCGCGCGCGCAACGCCATCAAGGGCCTGCTGGCGATGGCGCCGGAGGAGGCGTCGGTTCGCCAAGCCGATGGCAGCTGGGCGACGCTGCCCGTGGTTCAGGTCGCGGTTGGCGCTCTGCTGCGGGTGAAGCCGGGGGAGCGCGTTCCCATGGACGGCGTCGTCCGCTCCGGTCAGACCAGCATCAATCAGGCGCCGGTCACCGGCGAGAGCATTCCCGTCGACAAGGCGAGCGGGGACCCGGTCTTTGCCGGCACGATCAACGAGTCGGGGACATTCGAGTTCGAGGTCACCGCACTGGCCTCGAATTCGACCTTGGCGCGCATCATCCACGCCGTCGAGGAGGCTCAGGCGACCCGGGCGCCGACGCAGGGCTTCGTCGACAGGTTTGCGGCGATCTACACGCCGGCGGTGTTCGTGATCGCCGTGGCAGTGGCACTGCTCGGCCCTTGGCTGCTCGGCTGGACGTGGCTGCAAGGCGTCTACAAGGCCCTCGTTCTGCTCGTCATCGCCTGCCCCTGCGCGCTGGTGATCTCCACGCCGGTGACGATCGTCAGCGGCCTGGCCGCCGCAGCGCGCCGCGGCATCCTCATCAAGGGCGGCATCTACCTCGAAGAGGCGCGCAAGCTCAAGGCGATTGCGCTCGACAAGACCGGCACGATCACTGAGGGCAAGCCGAGGCTGGTGGACTGGTCCGTCCTCGATCCTGCAACCGATGCCGCGAACGCCGAGCACATGGCCTTCGTGCTGGCCAGCCACTCGGACCACCCGGTGTCTCGCGCCATTGCCGCGGGGCTCAAGTCCAACAGCGTGCAGGCAGAGAACTTCAAGGCGCTGGCCGGTCGCGGGGTGCAAGCGGACATCGCCGGCACCACCTATGTGCTGGGCAACCACCGGCTGATCGAAGAGCGTGGCCAGTGCTCACCGGCCCTCGAGGCGAGCTTGCGCACGCATGAGGAAGCGGGCCGCACCGTCAGCCTGCTGGCCTCCGACGCCGGCCCGATCGCCTTGTTTGCCGTTGCCGACACGATCAAGGCCTCGTCGCGTGAAGCCGTCTCAGCGCTGAAGGCCCTGGGCATCACACCGGTGATGCTGACCGGCGACAACCAGGCGACGGCCACGGCCATCGCCCACGAAGCCGGCATCGACGAAGCGCGCGGGAACCTGTTGCCCGAGGACAAGCTCGATGCGATCAAGGCGCTCCAGGCAGAGCACGGTCCGACCGCGATGACCGGCGACGGCATCAACGACGCACCGGCCCTGGCCCAGGCCGACATCGGCGTGGCGATGGGGGCAGCCGGCACCGACACCGCCATGGAGGCGGCTGATGTCGTGGTGATGAACGATGACCTGCGCCGCATTGCCGAGACGGTTCAACTGTCCCGCTCCACACATGTCGTGCTGTGGCAGAACATCACGCTGGCTCTGGGCATCAAGGCTGTGTTCCTGGTGCTCGCGGTCTTCGGCAGCGCGACGATGTGGATGGCGATCTTCGCCGACATGGGGGCCAGTCTCCTGGTGGTGGGCAACGGGCTTCGGCTGCTCAAGAAGGGGGGGAAGGCGGTATGACACCGGGGTCGGTCCTGGGCGCTGCTTCGGAGGGAGCCGTCTGTGAATGCTCTTCTCCGCCGGCCGCCTGTCGAGGTGGCCATCCCGTGGCCATGAGGGACGAGCAAATGCCGATGCCTCGTCCCTGTATCTATCCCACCAGATTCCGAGCATCTGCTCGGCAATGAGGAGTCAGAAAGTGGATTGTCCCGTGTGCAAGACCGAACGCCTGTCGATGATGGAGCGTCAGGGCCTCGAAATTGACTACTGCCCCAAGTGCCGTGGCGTTTGGCTGGACCGCGGTGAACTCGACAAGATCGTCGAACGCTCGGCCATGGAATCGAGTGCGGCGGCTCCCCTTCCGATGCCCGCCGCACCGCAGTTCCCTTCAGCGACGTCCGAGCACGGACACGGAGGTCACCGTTCGCGGCATGACGACCGCTACGCCAGCGATCACAAGCGCAAGTCGTTCCTGCGAGATCTTTTCGATTGAACGCCGGGTCCGCGAACCCATGCCATTGATCGAGGCCCACGAACGATGACGCACGCACCTGCCGGTCTCGCCGCACCACGCGCTGCGAGGGCTGCCCGGCACCGGCTCTGGTGGTGCCTCATGGGTGCCACTGCCTTGCTGCTGTCGCTTGACCAGTTCGTCAAATGGGTGATCGCCACGAGTCTGCCTCGTGGCGAAGTCATGGCCATCAGCGCCTGGTTCAATCTGGTCCACGTCCTCAACCCCGGTGCTTCGTTCTCGTTCCTCGCCGACGCCGGCGGCTGGCAGCGTCACGCGTTGACCGCGGTTGGTGCCCTCGTCAGCGTGGCGCTCGCCGTACTGCTGTGGCGCGGCGTTCGCAGCCGACTCGAATCGGCAGCCTATGTCGGGCTGATCGGCGGCGCACTCGGTAACGTCGCGGACCGGTTGCGCATCGGCGCCGTCGTCGACTACCTCGATCTGCATTGGCGCGGCATGCACTGGCCCGCCTTCAATCTGGCGGATATCTTCATCGTCGGCAGCGCGGCGCTGCTTATGCTGGCCTCGTTCGGGCCGAGGGACGACTCGCGTGAGGTCGGCCGAGGGGGCGCACCATGATTCCGCAAGCGCCTCCCGCGGATCTCCGGGCGAGAATGACGAGGATGAGCTTTCCCTCTCCGAATCGTGTGTTGTCCTGCTGCCTCGCTGCGCTGCTGGCTGCGAGTACCGCGCCGGCGGTCCATGCGCAGGTGACCGTCGATGGCGCCTGGGCACGCGCCACTGTGCCGAACCAGTCGGCCACCGGCGCCTTCATGCGGCTGACCACCCAGAAGGATGTCGTGCTGACGGGCGCCAGTTCCCCGGTCGCCGGCATCGTCGAAGTGCACGAGATGTGGCTGGACCAGGGCATCATGCGGATGCGCGCCGCCGATCGCTTGGCCTTGAAGGCAGGGCAGACGATCGAGCTGAAGTCGGGCGGCCTGCACATCATGATGATGGACCTGAAGAGGCAGATCAAGGCGGGAGAGCGCGTGCCCCTGACACTCTCGTTCAAGGCGGCCGACGGTACCCTGTCGACGGTCGAGACGAACGCGACGGCTGGTTTCGCGCCACCGGCACGATGAGCAAGGAAGGCACCGTGCAGGGCGGCGAGGGCCCGAACGCCACGTTCTGGACGCCGCTGTTCCTGGCCTGGCTGCTGGCGCTGCTGGCCACGGCTGGCGCCTTGTTTCTGGGCGAGGTGATGGGCAAGGCGCCATGCGTGCTGTGCTGGTACCAGCGCATCGCGATGTTTCCGCTGGTGCTGGTCCTTGGCATGGGCCTGATCGCATCGGACGTGCTCAGCGTGCGATACGCACTGCCGCTGGCCGGCGTGGGATGGGGCATCGCCGCCTACCACGTGCTGATCTTCTGGGGCGTGGTATCGAAAGACCTCGTGCCGTGCGGCAAGGGATCGTCATGCGCCGACGCCGACGTTCAGATGGCCGGCGTGGTGCCGATTCCGTTGCTGTCGCTGGCGGCGTTCACGGGCATCCTGGTGGCGTTGTGGGTGGCAAGAGCAAGGGCTGGGAGGGCAATGGCATGAACAGGAAATGGATCGTTCTCGGCACGGCCTTGGCGGTCGTTCTGGCCTTCGTGGCCGGCGTCGCGGTCTTCACGAACCGCTCGAACCAGGAGGTGAAGCAGGCGGCGCAGATCAACAGCGAAGCGCTGGTCAGGCCGCACTCGCCCGTTTTCGGCAACCCGGCGGCGAAGGTGACGATCGTCGAGTTCTTTGATCCGTCCTGCGAGACCTGCCGGGTCTTCTACCCGATCGTCAAGGGCATGGTCAACGCGAGCTTCGGCCAGGTCAGGCTCGTGATGCGCAATGCCCCGCTGCATCATGGGTCCGACACCGCCGTCAAGATCCTCGAGGCGGCGCGGGTGCAGGGCAAGTACTGG
>JACRAZ010000029.1 GCA_016213205.1 Burkholderiales bacterium | reverse complement strand
GGGCGGCGACGACGGTGTGGCCGCCGCCGCCGCCACCACCGCCGATGCGGCGCCGGGTGCGGGCGCGGCGCCGCGTTGCCCGCTGCCGGACACCAGGTAGGCCAGCAGGCCGGCCGCGCCCAGCCCGCCGGCGGCCACCGCCAGCCACAGCGGCCGACGGTTCGGTGCCGGCGGGTCCGCCGCCATGCCCGTCGCCGGGGCCGCCGGCGGCGGTGGCGAGGCCATGCGGATGGTGGTGGTGGACAGCGCGTTGCGCACGGCCTCGGCGGTACCCGCGGTGGCGCTGCTGGTGCCGAGGGTGGCGCCAGCGCCGCGCGGGGGCGGCGCAGCGGCCTCGGGCCCCGGTTCGGCCGCCGGCCCCGCGGGGCCGCGTTCCTTGCGCGGGATCAGCACCGTGACGGCGTCGTGCTGCTGCCGTGCCGCCTGGGCAATGGCCTCGGCCATGGCGGCGGCACTCGGGAAACGGTCTTCCGGCTTCTTGGCCAGCGCCTGCCTGAGCACCGCGTCCCAGGCCGGGCTCAGGTCGGCGTTGAGCTGGGTGGCGGGCACCGGCTCCTGGTGCAGCACCTTCTGCATCACCGTGGTGATCGAGCCGGTGAACGGCTTCTCGCCGGTGAGGAACTGGTAGAGCATCACGCCGCAGGCGAACAGGTCGCTGCGGCCATCCACCGGCAGGCCGAGGATCTGCTCGGGCGACATGTACATCGGCGTGCCGATCATCGTGCCGGCCTGGGTGAGCTCGGAGGTGTCGAGCCGCGCCACGCCGAAATCGGCCACCTTCACGTGGCCGTTGCGCAGCAGGATCACGTTGCTGGGCTTGATGTCGCGGTGGGTCACGCCGCGCTCGTGCGCGTGCTGCAGCGCCGACAGCACTTCGCCCATGATGCGCACCACTTCCTGCTGGCTGAAGTGGCGGTTCTCGTCGAACGAGTCCTTCAGCTCGCGGCCGTCGATCAGCTCCATCGTGATGTAGGCGACGCCGGAGCCACCGAGCGTGGAGTCCTCGCCATAGTCGTAGATCGCGACGATGCCCGGGTGGTTGAGCCGCCCCGCGGCCTGGGCCTCGCGCTTCAGCCGGGCCAGCAGGTCGGCCGTCTGCGAGGGGCCCAGCTGGTCCTGCCGGATGATCTTGATCGCCACCCGGCGTTCGATGAAGGGATCGAAGGCCTCGTAGACCACCCCCATCGAGCCCTTGCCGAGTTCACGGCGGATCTCGTACTTGCCGAGGCGGGCGGGGTGGCTCATGGTGGTGCGGCGCAGGCGGGCAAGGGGCGGCGGGGGCTCAGGGCTGCAGCGTGGTGTACGGCGTCACCGCCGCGTAGGGGTTGCCGCCGAGGCCTTCGGCCGCCCACTGCGCGGCCGTCTTGAGCAGCGGATTGTGCGCGTGACGCGCAGCCCCGAGCAGCGCGACCAGCGCGTCCGGTGCCTGCGCCGGGTCGTAGGGCCGGTCCAGTTCGAAGGCCTCCGGGCCGACGTACGGCCCGCGGCGCCATTCCGCGTGGCGGCCGAACAGGTCGTCCAGCGGGCCCACCGTCACGGGCGGGTGGTGTGTCGCGAGCCGCTCGATGCTGCCCAGCATCCAGTCCTTCAGGGCGGCACGTGCCGGCACCACGTGGTGGGACAGACGGGTGAGGTAGGTCACGGCCGAGATCCATTCGGCCTCGTCATCGTCGGCGAACAGCAGCGCCGGGGTGAGCCAGGCCATCGCGCACCACAGCGGGCCGCGCACCGGGCCGATCCATTGGTGGCGCGGCCGTTCGTCGTAGTGCAGGAGGCGCCGGTCGGCCAGGCTGCACCAGGCCGCCTCGGCCAGCTGGGCCGGGTAGGGGTCGGCCTCCAGCGGCGCGAAGCGGCAGGCCACCACCTCGAACAGCGCGGTGCAGAACGCCAGCCGCGCGCGCAGGCTCGTGCGGCGCAGGGCCTCGACGGTGGCTTCGGCCTCGCTCATCGGCAGCGTGAAATCCAGGCTGGCCCGGGTGTCGTTCCACAGGTAGCGGATGCCGCTGCGGTCGTAGCCACCCAGGCTGGCGAAGCGGTGCAGCGAGAAGCTCATGATCGGTGCGAGGCGTGGTGCGAGGGGACGCTCAGTTAGCCTGATAGGGCGTGCCGGTGAAGCCCTCGGCCAGCATCTCGTCGGCCGGGCGCAGGTAGGGGTTGTCGGCCGGCCGAAGGCCGCGCAGGAAGCTGTCCCAGGCGGCGCGTTCGGTCGCCGCGTCGGGCGGCACGGCCAGGGTGTCGAACCACGCCCGAGAGATGGCCGGCTCGCCGCTGTGGTCGAAGGACTTGGCATTGCGATCGAACATCGGGCTGCAGGGGTATGCCGCGGTCAGGGCCGCCAGGCAGCGCTGCAGCCAGGGTTCGAAGTTGGCGCTGTCGGGTTGCACGCGCTGGGCCAGGTTCGCGCTCATGATCGCCACGCGCTCCATCACGCAGCGGCTGCGGTCCCATGCGAAATGCCAGCGATCCAGCAGCATCAAGGCCGATTGGCGCGGGCCGTCGGGGTTGCCCTTCACATGGGCCTCGTCGTCCACGTCATCGAAGTCCAGCGACCGGATGTAGAGGTTGTCGTAGGTGCCGGCCCAGGCGGCCTCCAGGCGCAGCACCGCGTCGGTGATGTCGGTGTGCCCGGCCAGGCGCCAGAGGGTCCATTCCAGGCACACCAGTGCCAGCGCGGCCTTGGCCTTGTAGTTCACGGCCCAGATCGCCTCGGCCAGGCGTTGCGGCTGTTCGTCCGGGTCGCGGATGGCCACGGCGATGCTGCCGCTCCAATTGAAGGTCAGCGCGGCGGTGGAAGTGGCGGCAGGGATGTGGTGCGGGGTGGTCAGCATGGGGGGATCCTGGGTCAGACAGCGCCCATCTTCTTGGCAAGTGCGTTCTGGGCGCTGGGGGTGATGTTGCCGTCTTTGTCGGCGCCGCATTCCTTCTCGGTCAGCTTCTGCGGCTTGTTGTCGTCGTCGCACAGCCAGATCTCGTGATCGCACTCCTTCATCGCAATGCACATCAGCCGCTGGCAGGCCGGGCAGGGCAGGTTCGATCGCCCGCCGGAACTGGGCCGCCAGTCGATCTTGAACACCAGCTTGGCGCCCTTCTGCTTGCCGATGGCCTGGTCCAGGATGCGGGCCTCGGCGTGCCCGGACTTCTGCTTGTAGGGCGGCCTGTGGGTCTGGTCGCCGGAGCACAGCACGGGCTCCTGACCTGACCGCACCTCCTCGGACCCGCCTTCGACGAACTGGCTGGGCATCATCTCGTGCGCCCTGCCGCTGCTGTGCGCACTGGCGCACTGGGCCGTGTCGCCGCCAGCGGGCTGGAACTTGCAGCTGGAGATGGTGGTGCCCTCCTGGTCGTCCATCCCGTTCTTGCTGACCATGCGCTTGTCCGCGGTGGTGTCTTCCACGGTCTTGCGGCGGTCCTCGTTCTGCTTCTCCAGTTCCTTGCAGTCGTCGACCTTCGGCGCCGCGGCCATGGCAGCGGCGCTGACGGTGATGGCGGCGGTGTTTCCGATCGTCATCGCGGCTCACTTCATGTTGTTGTGGGTGGTCATGTCCAGGTGCCGCACGGCGTTCTGGCCCTCGAACTTGACGTCGAACGACCAGGCGGCGAAGTACGTGGTGTTGGTGATCTGGTGGCTCATCACGCCCATGCCCAGGGTCTTGGTGGCGGCCTCGTCGCCATTGCTCTTCTTGTAGGTGGAGCTGTTCTTGATGCCGACCTCGTCGCCACCGATCTTCACGCTGCGGGTGCCGGCATCGGTGTCCGAGGCCTTGGAGAAGTTGGGGTAGGGAATCGGCACCGGCCCGGCCGGTGGCGAGGGCGGCGAGAGGCACACGTCCGGCATCGCGCCGTTGGACATGTTGGCGTCCTTCTTGGCCGAGACCTCGCGGCCGTTGGCGAACACGTTCTTGCTCATCCTGCGGCCTCGGAGGCGAGGTGCATGTCCAGCACCAGCGCGGCGCGTTCGCCGGCATCGCTGCCCAGGTGGCACAGCGCCAGCGGGCCCGGCGCGTAGCCGTACACGGCGGCGTGTGCCGCCTGGGCCAGCAGGCAGGGCAGGATGGCCGCGCCCACTTCGCCCAGGTATTCGATCGGGTGCCACAGGTCCAGTGGCTGGGCGCGTTCACCACCGCCCAGGCGCCCGGCGACGAAGGCGGCTTCCTTGAACTTGTAGTGTTCGCCGGACAGGTCGGTCAGGCGATAGGCGATGTCGGCCAGCCGGCGGCCCGCGCCATCGAGCGCCTGCTGGACCGCGTGGGTCATGCCTCGCGCCTGGAAGGGCTCGGTGCTCTCGATCGGTGCCGGCTCGGTGGCCGTGCCGATGCCCAGCACACGCAGTTCGCTGCCGGGGCCACCCGCGCCGCACACCAGCACGGCCGCGCCGGCCTCGCCGGGAAAGAAGCCGTTGGAGTTGCTTTCGGTCATCAGGCGCCGGCGTTGCTCGAAGGCGCGCAAGGTGTCGCGTTGCAGGAAGCTGTCGACCCCGGCCACCACCACCTGCTCGGCCTGGCCGGCCTCGATCAGCGCCCGCGCCAGCAGCAGCGCGTGCAGGCCGCTGGTCTGGTCGGCCGCGATCAGGCGCGATTGCGGGTGCGCCGGCCAGCCCAGCCGGGCCTGGATCTCGGGCAGCAGGCGCTGTTCCAGGTCGGCAAAGCGGCCCGGGCGGTCGGGGTGGGCCACGCCGATCAGCAGCGGCACTTGTGCCGCCTGCGCTGGCGGCACGCTGGCCAGGCATTCCTGGATCGCCGGGGCCACCAGGTCGGCCAGCTTGCCGGTGCCCTCCCACCACTGCGGCAGCGGCACGAGCGCGCCGCGCAGGGGCGCGCCGGTCTCCTGCTCGACCCAGCCGGTGGCGCGCACCGCGCTGATGCCCGCGCGCAGCGCGGCCAGGCTGGCCGGCGCGTTGAAGCCCAGCGCGGTGACCATGCCGAAGCGGCGCACGGCCAGCGAGGTCATGGTGCCGTGCCGGACGGCCGGCGTGCACGCACGGCCTCGTCCAGGTTGCGGTAGTAGGGCTTGCCCGGGAAGCGGCGTTCGCGGTGCCAGGATTCGGGCAAGGTGCCGGCGATGCATTCGCGCACATCGAACACGCTGCGCGCCAGCGGCAGCACGCAGCGCCAGGTGAGGCTGAAGCGGCCTGCGTCGGGCTCGATCACCAGCGTGTCGACGCTGGCCTCGCGGGTGAGGTCGCGGCCGCGGTGCGGGATGAAGGTGACCGGCATCGCGACGGCCGGCAGGCGAAAGCGCCGCAGGCCGTCGGGCGTGAGGTGCTTGAGCACCACCTCCTCGCCGCCCTGCAGCGAGGGCAGGATCTGGTCTTCCGGCGCGGCCTGGAAGTAGCGCTCGTCGAAATCGTTCGGCCACAGCGGCGCGGTGGTCTCGATCCACTGCTGGTCGTAGGTGCCGGCGTAGCGCGCGCGTGGCAACCAGTGGCGGCCCAGCGGCCCGAAGGCCTGCGGCCGGTAGGGGCGGTCGGGGGCCTCGATCGGCTGGCCGATCTCCTCGGTGGCGGGCAGCGGCTGGCTGTCGATGCGGTCGGTGCGTGGCCACCAGCCGCAGCCCACCGGGTTGGGCAGGTAGGTGTCGACCCGGCCCTCGGCCTCGCGGCTGCGGTCGGTGCCGCCGAAGGCCAGGTCGTAGGAGATCGGTTGCTGCACGAAGGCCTGCGGCGCCGATGCATCCAGCCCCACCATGCGCTTTTGCCACCAACGCGGGCCGACCACCAGGAACTGCTTGATCAGCGGCCCCACCTTCAGCCCCACCGGCAGCCGCGTGACGGGCTGGCCGCCGGGTGCATGGGCGCTGCCCAGCAACAGCACGTCGCAGCCGGGTTTGGTGTGGGCGTAGTCGGTGTCGCGCAGCGGTGCGCTGAGGCCAGGCTCGCCGCTGAACTCATCGGCCTTCACCAGCGGCAGCTGCTCGGCTGCGAGCTGGGGTTCCTCGTCGTTGCCGGGCAGGTCGAAGGTGGCCTTGACGATCACGACCAGCAGTTCGCGCCCGTCGCGCCGGAAGCCCAGGGTCCAGCCCGCGGGCAGATCGCTGACGTTGGTGAACCTCATGCGGCCAGCCTCCCGGCCTGCCAGTCGGCCCGCGCGTCGACCGGGAACACCACCGCCCGCGCTTCGAGCCGGCCGAGCTCCAGTGCGGCCGCGCGGCGCAGGCGCTGCGGGCCCTCGCGCAGCAGTTGCCAGGCGGCGACGGCCGACACCGGTTCACCCCCGAGGTGGCGCTGGCCCGCGCCCAGGCGGCCGGCCGGGCCTGCCCACCAGGCCTGCAGGCGCGGTGCATCGGGCCAGGGCAGGTCGTCGTCCTCGGGGCGGCGTTCCGGGGCATCGGCCGGGGGCTCGGTGTCGAGGTCCAGGCGCTTGAGGTCGGCGCCGGTGATGGCCGTCACCGCCTCGCCGGCCACCGGCGCCTGGGCCGGGTCGGCGCACTGTTCGATCAGCCAGGGCACGGTGGCCGGGTCGCCGAAGGCCCCGGTGGCCTGGATCGCGAAGCGCCGCGTGGCCGCGTTGGTGGCCAGCGTGCGGATGGTGTCGCGGCACCAGTCGGGCTCGGCGCAGCGCATGGCCACCTGGATCGCCTCGGCGGCCACATCGGGCAGGAAGCAGCCGATCTCGAAGGCCGAGCGGGCAGCCGCGGCATCGCCCATCAGGGCCAGCGACCAGGCGGCCCAGAAGCGGCAGTGCGGGTCGGCGTCCTCGAAGGCGGCGGCCAGGCGCGGACGCAGCGCGTCGAGCTTCATCGCGCCCGCGGCCTGCAAGGCCAGCGCGCGTACCGAGGCATCGGCATCGCCGACCAGCCGCGCCAGGGCGCGCTGGTCGTGGGCACGCTGGGCCGTCAGCGCGGCGCAGCCCAGGCGCCGGTGGTCCCCGGCCGGCGAGGCCAGCAGGCGTTGCAGCCCGCTGTGCACCAGGCCGGGTTCGTGCCAGCCCATCGCATCGCAGAACGGCGCAGCGAAGGCCGGTTCGGCCAGCGCCACGGCCAGCACGTGGCGCATGCGGTCGGCATCCTGTGCGCCGAAGGCCAGGAACGCGGCCGTGAACACGGCGCCGGCATCGGCGTCGCCCAGCAGCGCCAGCACGGCCTGCCAACCGGCCTCGCCGGCGAGCTGCAACCCGGCCAGGTGGGCCAGCAGCCGTGAATCGAGCCGTCGCAGCTGGGCCAGCCGGTAGTGCGGCGCGGCCACCGCCCGGTGCCGCTGCCCCCACAGGAACGCGGCCTCGCTGGCGTGTTCGGCGATCACCGCCGGGTTGCGCAGCGCCGAGATCTCGGCCGGCGCGAAACCGAAGACGATGGGTGCGGTGGCGGCCATGCTGCGCTGCCCCGGCCGTCAGTTGAGCTGGACCGAGCCGCCGCGGATGCGGTGCACGCCGTCAGCCTGCGCGACGATGCTCTCGCCGCGCAACTCGATGCGGCCATCGGCATGCAGGCGCAGCACCGCGCGGCCGCAGCGCAGCACCAGTTCCTGGCTGGCGGTGACGGTCAGGCGCTGGCCGTCGGCATCCAGCGCCACGCGGCCGGGCACCTGCGGGCCGGGCCATTCGGGCTGGCCACGCAACACCCCGGTGACGATGGGGCGCTGGGGATCGCCGCCTTCGAACACCAGCAGCACCTCGCGGCCCACGTGCGCGGGGCCCAGCTCCACCGTTGACCGCGCCGCCACGGCGCCGGCACTGAGCTGGCCGTCGAAGGCCACCAGCGGCGTCAGCCCGCGCTCGGTGAGGGCGAGCAGCCGGCCCACCAGCGCGCCGGCCAGCGGGCCGCGCAGCGGCGCGGCGTGGCCCTGCAGCAGCGGGGACAGCAGGTCGTCGTCGTGTCGTGGGGCGGCATCGGCGCCGGGGCCGGTGGTCGAGGCCGTTTCGGCCTGTGGGGGCAGGTGTTCGGGTTTCATCGGCGGCTCAGTTCTGCAGGACCTTGGAGCCCTTGACGACCACATCCTTGCTGGCCTTGATGTTGATGGCGCCGGAGCCGTCGATCGTGATGTCCTTGCCCTTGATGGTGATGGTGCCGTCCTTCTTCATCGTGATGCTGGCGCTGCCGGTCTTGATGACCACCGCGTCGCCGGCCTCGATGACGAGGTTCTTGCCCACCTTGAGCGAATCGTCCTTGCCCACGTTGCCGGTGCGGCCCTTGGCAATGGTGAAGCTCTGGTCGCCGCTGACGGTGAGCGATTCGTTCTTGTCCACCGTGGCGCTGCGCTGGCCGTGCACGGTGACGGTCTCGTTCTTGTCCACCGTCTTGGTGCGGCCGCCGTGGACCGAGATGGATTCGTCCTTGTCGACGGTTTCGGTACGTGCGCCATGGATCGAGATGGTCTCGTCCTTGTCCACTGTTTCGGTGCGGGCGCCGTGGATGCTGATGGTTTCGTCCTTGTCCACCGATTCGGTGCGGGCGCCGTGGATCGTGATGCTCTCGTTCTGGTCCACCGTCTCGGTGCGGTTCTGGTGGATCGTGATGGTCTCGTTCTTGTCCACCGTCTCGGTGCGGTGGCCATGCACGGTGATGGTCTCGTTGTTGTCGACCGTCTCGGTGCGGTCGTGCTTGATGTGGCTGGTCTCGTCGTGGTCGATGGTCTTGGTGCGGTCATGCCCGACCCAGTGGGTCTCGTCGTTCTCGACCTCGATGTCCTGGTTCTTCTCGGCATGCAGCCAGACCTGCTCGCTGCCCTTCTTGTCCTCGAAGCGCAGGGCATTGGCATTGCCGTAGGCGCCGCCCTTGCTGGAGCGCGAGAGCACGCCCGACTGGGTGGCGTTGGCCGGCAGGTCCCAGGGCGGCATCTGCTCGGCGTTGTACACGCGGCCGGTGATCAGCGGCTGGTCGGGGTCGCCCTCGAGGAAGTCGACCACCACCTCCTGGCCGATGCGCGGGATCTGGATGAAGCCGAAGCTCTTGCCGGCCCACACCGAGGCCACGCGCATCCAGCACGAGCTCTTTTCATTCTTCTGGCCGTAGCGGTCCCAGTGGAACTGCACCTTCACGCGGCTGTACTTGTCGGTGAAGATCTCCTCGCCGCCGGGGCCGGTGACCACCGCCGTCTGCGGCCCCTGCACGAAGGGCTTGGGCGTGCGCCGCGGCGGCCGGTACTGCTGGGACGAGGGCATGGCGAGAAAGCTGCACTGGTAGTCACCCGTCACGCCGCTGGATTCGCTGCCGTTGAGCTGGGCGCTCACCTGGGTCTGCACGCACAGGTACTCGGCGTTCTGGTCGTCGCGCGGGTGCTTTTCCAGGCTGAACAGATGGCCGGTGACCAGGCCGTAGGCGTTGGTGTTGCCGCTGAGCTGCTCGAAGGCGCTCTGCACCTCGTCGATGCGGTTGTCGGCCAGTTGCTGGCCGTCGGCCTTCTGGGTGTAGTCGCCCTGGAAGTCGAACTGCTCGTAACTCGCCAGGTCGTGCGAGCGGGGCAGCGCCTGTTCCACCTTCAGTTGCGTGGAGGGGCGCTCGAAGTCGTAGCTGGTCAGCGCCATCTTGCCGCTCTTGACCTCGCGCGAGAAATGCCAGTTGGAGACGAAGTCCACGTCGGGCGAGAGCTGGCCGGTGTTGGCGTAGTACGGCAGGGCGTCGTAGCCCTCGCTCACCGTGTGTGCGCTGCTGGAATCGACGACGACGAGCTGGTGGTCGCCTTCGGAGTGCTCGAAGTACCAGTAGATGCCTTCGTCCTCCATCAGGCGGGCGACGAAGTTGTAGTCGGTTTCGCGGTACTGCACGCAGTAGGTGCGCTTGCGGTACTGGCGCGTGAGCTTGAACGCGACGTTGGCGATGGCCGAGTGGCCCTTGAAGACTTCCTTGACGATGTCGGGCACCGCCATGTCCTGGAAGATGCGGCAGTCGGCGCGGCGGGTCAGGAACCAGAGCCAGGGCACCACCCGGGCCTGGTAGCCGAAGTAGCGCCCCTGGTGCCGGCCCAGCCCGAAGCGCGCCACGTAGCCGCAGATGTGGCGCTTGGCGCCGTCGCGCAGCTCGATCGTCACGTCCACCGTCTGCCCCAGCATGTCTTCCGGCTGGATGTCCGGCTTGTCGCTGAGCATGTGGAGCTGCATTTCCTCGAGCTGGCTGAGGCCCGAGCTGAATGACATCGACTCGAAGCGCAGGTCCTCGGCGGGCAAGGGCGTGGTGAGCGTGATGGGCGATGGCATGGCGGCGGGCCCCGGGTGGGCACAAGTGAGCCCCATGGTCCTGCACGCTCCGGGGCGGGACCAGCGCCAAAAGTCATGCTGGACCGTGGCCGGCGGCCTGCGGAGGCCCAAAACCTCCTGCTGATTGGGGATTGACGGACGCTAGGGGCCGGGCCGTGCCGGCAGGCCGGACGCCGGGAAGCTGGCGAAGGCCGCCTGCACCTGCCGGGTGAGCGGGTCGTCGGCAGGCCAGTCGGTCATGTACAGCACGAACGGTCCGTTGGCCTGCGGCAGGCTGGGCGAGGGGGCCTGCCGCAGGCGCTGCAGGTGGCGTTGCGCGGCCTCGGGCGAGTTGCACCACAGCACGAAGAACACCCGCTCGCCGCGCCCCACGAGCTGGAAGTGCACGCGCTGGTTCACATCGCTCAGGTCGCGCCGCGTGAGCCGGGCGTAGGTGTCCAGGCCCTGGGTGCGCAGGTGGGCCTGCAGCGCCGGCAGCGGGCCGGGCAGGGCGGTCTCGCCCACCCAGCCCTGGCGCCAGGCGAACCAGAGCCCGGCCACCAGCGCCAGCACGACCAGCAGGATCAGGCCGATCATCTTCATCGTCCGCCAGGTCGCCGGTCAGGGGGCCAGCAACAGCACGTTGGGCTGGCTGGGCACCAGCCGGGCGCCGGGCGCGTTGGTGCTGTTGCTGATGGACACGCTGGTCATCTTGGTGGCGGGCATGCCCATGACCAGCACCGTGAACGAGGCGGTGATGTGGCGCTGCGGGCCCATCACGGTGCCCGAGGCCACGCCCATCGCGACACCGGCGTTGTCGCCGTTGGTCATCGGCGTGGTGGTGGCCATGTTGTGCGCCGGCATGCACATGATCAGCACGTTGGGAACGTTCGGGATCGCCGTCATGCCGAGCTCGATGTTCGGGTACGGGATCGGCGTGGGCGCCGGCGTGGGCGTGAGGCACACGTCGGGGAAGTGCATGCTCATGCCCATCATCTGGGTGTTGGCGAACATGGGGGCCTCGCTGCGCTGTGGGTGGGCGGGCTCAGCCCAGGTGGATCTGGGTGCCGCGCATCTTGACCAGCCGGTCGCCGTTGGCCAGCAGGCTCTCGGCCTGCAGGTGCATCAGGTCCTCGGCCTGGTGGCGGATGACCTTGGCGTCCACCATGTCCAGGCCTTCGGTCACCCGGTGGTGCTGCTGGGCATGGTGGGTTTCCTGGTCGAACACGGTGGACAGGCTGGCGCCCACCAGCTTCAGCTGGCCCAGCGTGGCGCTGCACAGCTCGCCGATCGACTGCAGCGTGCGGTACACGAAGGACACCGATTGCGCTTGCACCTGCAGCTGTTCGGCCTGCACTTCGCAGGAGCCGGTGTGCACCTGCACGGCCTTGGTGGCACGCAAGGTGAGCGTGCCGTCGTGCGCGCTGAGCTCGGCGCCGGCGTCGAGCTGCAGCCGCACGCCCTGGCCGCCGGGCTGGCGGGCGAGCACCGCGACGATGAAGACGCTGTCGGCGCCGTCGGCCTCGGCCACGCGCCAGCAGGCCACGCGGTCGCCGGGCTCCGGGGCCACCAGGCAGCTGAGGGCGCGCTGCGCGGCATAACGCTGCTGGCCGCTGCGCACCGCATAACGGCCGTCCTCATCGGCCGCGATCAGTTCGGCCGCGAAGCTGACGGCCAGCGACTGTGCGCCCACCGCGTCGATCCAGGGGCCGGCGTCGGCGGTGGCGGCGTGCAGGTTCAGGTCATGTGCGCCCATGGCGGTGGTCCTCGTGTCGTGGGTCGGTCAGGCCTTGGCCTGGGCAGGCCAGGCTTCGGCGCGGGCCAGCACCGGATCGGTTTCCAGTGCGCGGCCGCGGTCGGTGAATCGGGCACCGGCGTCGATGGCCTGGTGCAGCTTGGCGCGGAACATCGTCGCGCCTTCGAAATCGGTGCGGCTCAGGTCGGCGTGCGAGAAATCGGCGTAGGTGAGCTCGGCGTCGCGCAGCACGCAGTCGGTGAGCGTGGCCTTCGTCCACACCGATTGGTACAGGTTGGCGCGCTCGAAGCGGCAGCGCTGCCAGGCGGCGTCGGCGAAGATGGCCTGCGTCAGGTCGGCGCCGCTGAAGTCGCAGCCTTCGCCGCGCGCCTCGGGGAACAGCGCGTTGGGCCCGCGCGCCTTGTGGAAGCGCGCGCCGTTGAGCGTGGCGCCCTTGAAGTTGCACTTCTCGATGCCCGCCTCGGTGAAATCGGCCTGGTCCAGCGGGCATCCGGTGAACTGCACGCCCATGAGCTGCAGGCCGGCGAACGAGCGGCCCGGCATTGGCGTCTCGTTGAAGCAGACCAGGTCCATCGAACTCTCTGTGAACGAGGCCGCCTCGAGCACGCACTTGTGGAAGGTGGTCTGGTGCAGCGCGATGCGGTCGAAGCGCGCCCGCCGTGCCGCGCACTCGGCCAGCGTGCTGCGGTCGAGCTGCGCGCCGCGCAGGTCGGCGTCGTCCAGCCGGCAGCGGGTCAGGACGGCGAGGTTGAAATCGGTGGCCAGGAACTGCGCGCCGACCAGGTCGCACTGCGCGAGCTTGGCATTGCGCAGGCTCGCCTGGTGCCAGCGCGATTGCGCGCCGGTGCACTGGTGCAGCACCGCGCCTCGCAGCACGGCGTCGTCGAAGATGGCGCCTTCGAGGCGGCACCGGTCGAACACGGCTTCGCGCAGGTCGCAGCCGGTGAAATCGGTGCCGCGGAAGTCCACCTGGTTGAACAGGCCTCCGGCCAGCCCCAGGCGCTGCAGCTTCATGCCATGCAGGCGCAGCTCGGTGATGGGCGTGCCCAGCTGCACCTTCAGCACCAGGCGCTGTTCGTCGGTGATGTCGGGATCTTCGGTCATGCGGATTTCGGTTCACGCCGCGGGTAGGTCTTGGCGCGGTCGAGCACGGCGCCGAACATCAGCGTGTCGGCATCGGTCCAGATGCGCGAGAGATCGCTGCCGTACAGATTGGCGTCCTTCAGGCTGGCCGAGCGCAGGTCGGCACGCTGGGCAATGGCGTTCATCAAATTGCTGCCGGCGAGCGTGGCGCGCTGCAGCTGCGTCTTGATCAGCAGTGCGCCGCGCAGCGCGGCGCCGGTGAGGTCGGCACCGGTGAGGTCGGCCTGCGACAGGTCGCACTCGTCGAGCACCGCCCGCAGCAACTTGGCGCCCTGCAGTTGGGTGCCACGCAGGTTGCTGCCGGTGAGCTTGGCCTCGGTGAAGTCGGCGCCGTTGAATGCACAGCCGTCGACGAATACCGCGCCCTCCATCACCGCATGGGCGAAGCGCGTGCCCTCGCCGGTGCACTTGACGAAGGTGGGCCGCGTGAGCTGCGACGCGGCCAGGTCCACGCCGGCCAGGTCGCACTCGATGAAGGTGGGCTGCGACAGCTGGCAGCGGTGCATCACCATGCCGGCCAGCTTGGCCTTGTGGAAGATGAGGCCTTCGGCCTGCACCGAGCGCCAATCGGCCAGGCCGAAGGTGGCGCCATGGAGCTTGGCCTGGTGCAGCTTGGCGCCGCGCAGGTCGGTTTCGGCGAGCGCGGTGTCGATGAAGGTCACGTTGCTCAGGTCGGCCTGCACCAGGCGCGTGGTCTTGAGCGTGGCGCGGCCGAGGTTGGCGCCGTTGAAGTCGGCCTCCGAACAATCGGCGCCGGTCAGGTCGGCATGGGCCAGCACCGCATAGGTGAAGGCCGCGCCCTTGAGCCGCGCGCCGGCGAGGTTGGCGCTCTCGAGCCAGGCGCCGGTGAAGTCGGCGCCGCTGAGGTCCAGCCCCGACAGGTCGGCCCCGGTGAGGTCCACGCCGGCGAAGCTCTTGCCCTGCTTGTGCGCCTGTTCCACCGCGGTGCGCAGGGCCTGGGCGCGTTCCGGGGGCAGGCGGTGCGCGGGGGCCTGGGCATGGGCGGTCTGCAGGTAGGTGGTGCGCGCCATCGCCTCCACCTTCACGAGCTTGGGTGCCACGGCCTTCAGGTCGAGCAGCGGCTTGGCGGCACCAGCAGGCAGCTTGGCCTGCAGCTCGGCCAGGTGGGCCGCGGCACGGTAGGCGGGTGGGCCCCGGTGCACCATGGCCTCGGGGTCGATGCCCATCGCGGCCATCTTGGCCTTGGCCTGCACCATGGCCTCGGCCGCATCGATGGCGGCGCTGACCTGCGCGTTCAGGGCCTCGACACGTTTTTGCACCAGGTACTCGGGCAGCGCCTCCAGCGAGGGCACCGGTTCGGGCGCGGGGATCTTCAGGCCCAGCTTGTCGGTGTCCACGCCCTTGGCGCGCGCTTCGTCGATGGCCACCTGCACGCGCAGCGCGGCGCCGCGGCGCTGGGCCTGCACCATCAGGCCCTCGGGCTTGTGGTCGGACACCACCGCGTCGAAATCGGGGTCGGTGCTCTTGAAGCCATCGGGCAGCAGGTCGCTCTCGCGCAGCGCATAGAGCGCGCCATGCTCGGGGTGGCGGCGTTGGGTCAGTGCGTCGAGGTAGTGCTGGCGCGGGCGTGGCTCACCCAGGCGTTCCACGGCGCCCAGCAGCGCACGCAGGTCGGTGGCGTCGTCCTCCTGGCACTCGGCCAGGCCCTGGAAGATGGCGATGGCGCGTTCGGCGTGCGGGAAGAACCACAGCGTCGTCAGCTTCAGCGACACCTCGCGCAGCTTGGTCTCGCTGCCGTCGCCATGGTCGACGAACACCCGCGGCACGAAGCCCGGCAGGCAGCCGCCCACCTGCGGCCGGGTGGGGTGCATGTTGACGAACTCGAAGGCCTCGTTGCCCTGCGGGGCGGCCGGCAGCCACTGGTCTTCCGGCGCCAGGTTGAAGTAGCGCCAGTCGATGTCGTTGGCGAAGCCGGGGCTTTGCTCCTTCAGCCAGCGCTCGTCGTAGGTGCCCACGTGCTGGGCGCGCTGCGGCCAGGTGCAATCGATCGGGCGCAGCGCCGCCGGCGGCACGGCTTCGTCGGGGCTGAGCGGGTTCATGTTCGGCTGCACCACCTGCGGCAGCCAGCGGGGCGCCTTGGGGTTGGCCGGGTCGGGCCGGCCCATGCCCAGCGGGTTCAGCGCATGGCCGGCGCCGCCGTAGGTGTGCTGCCAGTCGAGCGGCACTTCGCTGAAGGGCTCGGGCTCGGTGGCGCGCAGGCCCTGCCAGCGGCGCGGGCCGAACACGTGCAGGCGTTTCTGCAGGCCGGCCACGGTGGCGCTCACTTCACAGGCCAGCGCCTTGCCGCCCGGCGCAAAGGCCGAGCCGCGCACCAGGAACTCGCTGCGCTGCTTGACGATGCCTTCGTCGATGAAGGGGCCTTCCGGCATCTCGCGGCCGAGGAAGTTCCACATCGACATGTCGGTCCACAGCGTGCCCTCGCCCGCCGGCTTGAACGGGAAGAACAGGCTGGCGCTGACGCTTAAGCCCAGCCGGCGGCGGAACTCGATGGGCCGGGTGCACAGGCCCAGGACGAATGGCTTGATGGTCTGCATCGGTCCGGGGCTCAGTGCGGGGGCGCGCTGGCGGGCGGCGGGCCGAGCGAGCTGGTCGGGTCGTTGGCCGGCGCGGCGCCCGGCGTGCCGTTGGCCAGCGCGCCGGTCTGGGCCGCGATCTCGGCATCGGAGATCGTGGCGGAGTACTGCTCGGCGGTGGGGTTGCTGAAGCGCGAATCCATCGCCTTGCGCAGGCGTTCGCGCACCGCAGGCGTGAGCGCGGGGTTGTTCAGCAGGGTGTCGATGTCGGCATTGGCCTGGGTTTGCGCGTCCATCGCGGCGGCGCCGCCGAAGCCCAGCGCAAAGCCGCCGCCGGCGGCCGCGAAGATCGCCGCCACCACCGTGGGCCCTGCGCTCAGCGAGGCACCGGCGCCACCGGCGCCGCCGCCGGCATTGAGCACCTTGAAGCCGTTGTTCTCGAGGTTCAGGCCGGCCATCGTCATGTCCAGCCCGGCGAAGCCGAAGTTCAGCGCCGAGTTCTCGATGGCCAGCGAGGCCGCGTTGGCCATCGACAGGCCGACGAAGTTGGACACCTGCATGCCCAGGAATCCGGAGACGTCGATGCCCGCGGCGGTGGAGTTGTGGATGCCGGAGTACACCTCGGTGTTGGGACCCATCGCCACATCGCGCGAGACGCCGATGTAGGTGTTGGTGTTGGCGCCCAGCACCGTGTCGTTGCCCTCGAAGATGGTGCGGTTGAACTTGTTGCCGGTGAAGTCGAAGTTGCCGCCGGAGCTGAACTTGAAGTTCGCGGCCTTGGCGTTGAAATCGCCGCCGATCTCGAAGTTGCAGCTGCCCGAGGCCAGGAACTTGAAGTCGGTGCCCTTCAGGAAGTACAGCGGGCCGACGTCGAAGTAGGCCTCGGTGGACTTGAACACGTAGCTGCCCGAAGTCCAGCACTTGCGGTTGCCGGTGGTGTACTCGCCGCGCTCGTTGGTGACGATGGTGTCGTAGCCATCGGTGACGATCTGCTCCTGGTGGCCCTTGACGTAGACCTTGCGCAGGCCCTTCACGTAGTAGGTCTCGCCGTCGTCCTCGACATAGACCTCGCGGCCCTTGACGACGTTGATCTTCTGGTGGTGGTGGATCTTGACCGTCTGGTCGTGGCCGACGGTGAGGGTCTCGTCGTTCTCGACCTCGGTGTCCATGTTCTTTTCGGCATGGAACCAGACCTGCTCGCTGCCCTTCTTGTCCTCGAAGCGCAGCGCGTTGGCATTGTTGTAGTTGCCACCCTTGGTCGAGCGGGTGAGCAGGCCCGACTGCGAGGCGTTGGCCGGCAGGTCCCAGGGGGGCATCTGGTCGGCGTTGTAGACGCGGCCGGTGACCAGCGGCTGGTCGGGGTCGCCCTCGAGGAAGTCGACCACCACCTCCTGGCCGATGCGCGGAATCTGGATGAAGCCGAAGCTCTTGCCCGCCCAGGGCGACGAGACGCGCATCCAGCACGAGCTCTTCTCGTTCTTCTGGCCATAGCGGTCCCAGTGGAACTGCACCTTCACGCGGCCGTACTTGTCGGTGAAGATCTCCTCGCCCGAAGGGCCCACCACCACCGCGGTCTGCGGCCCCTGCACGAAGGGCTTGGGCGTGCTGCGTGTGGGGCGGAACTGCTGCGAGGACGGCATGGCCACGAAGCTGCAGCGGAACTCGCCGCTCGGGTTGCCCGATTCGATGCCGTTGACCTGCGCCGTGATGAAGGCCTGCACGCACAGGTACTCGGCGTTCTGGTCGTCGCGCGGGTGCTGCATCAGCTCGAACAGGTGGCCGGTGGCCATGCCGTAGGCATTGGTGGTGCCGGTGAGCTGCTCGAAGCGGCTCTGGATCTCGTCGATGCGGTTGTCCAGCAGCTGCTCGCCATCGCTGGTTTGGGTGTAGTCGCCCTGGAAGTCGAACTGCTCGTAGTTCGACAGCGCGGTGTCGCGCTGCACGCCCAGGCCCACCTTCAGCGCGGTGCCGGGGCGCTCGAAGTCGTAGCTGGTGAGGGCCACCTTGCCGCTGCGGATGCTGTGCGAGAAGTTCCAGTCGGAGATGTAGTCCACGTCGGGCGAGGCCTGGCCCACGTTGGCGTAGTAGGGCAGGTGCTCGTAGCCCGGCGCGCTGTTGTGGGCGCTGGACATGTCCACCACGATCAGCTTGTGCTCGCTTTCGGTGTGCTCGAAGTACCAGTAGATGCCCTCGTCTTCCATCAGGCGGGCGACGAAGTTGTAGTCGGTTTCGCGGTACTGCACGCAGTAGCTGCGCTTGCGGTACTGGCGCGTGAGCTTGAACTCGTGGCTGGCAATCGCGTTGTGGCCCTTGAACACCTCCTTGATGATCTCGGGCGTGGACATGTCCTGGAAGATGCGGCAGTCGGAGCGCCGCGTCAGGAACCACAGCCAGGGCACCACCTCGGCGGTGTAGCCGAAGTAGCGGCCCTGGTGCCGGCCCAGGCCGAAGCGCGAGACGTAGCCGTTGATGTGGCGCTGCTCGCCGTCGCGCAGCTCGATCGTCACGGTGACCGCCTTGCCCAGCAGGTCGTCGGGCATCAGGTCGGGCTTGTCGCTGAGCATGTGCAGCCGCACTTCCTCCAGCGTGCTGAGCCCGGACGAGTAGGTCATCGACTCGAAGTGCAGGTCGTCCGCGGCCAGCGGCGTGGTCAGCTTGATCGGTGAATTCAGGGGCAACATGGCAGACAGGACCTCTCGTCGGTCGATGACGGGGATGCTCGCGTGCCGCGCCGGCGCCGAACAGCGCCTTTGGTCATGCGCGGCGCTCGGAGTTCACGACTTGTGGGCGCTGACGAGCCAGCCCGCCACTGGCTTGCCCGCCTCCATGCGCAGGGCCACCGGCTCGATGCCGTGCACCCGCAGGCCGGCGGCGTGCAGGGCCGAAGACAGGTAGCGCTGGTGGTGCGCGTAGCGGCCGTTGGGCTGCAGGCGGTGCGGCGCGGTGTCGTCCTCGGGCAGCGCCTCCACCGTGAACACCAGCCAGCCGCCGGGCCGCAGCGCGCGCATGGCCGCGCCCAGGGCCGCCTGCAGCTCGCCGAAGTAGCACAGCGTGTCGGCCGAGACCATCAGGTCGAAGGCCTGCGGCTGGGTGTCCATGTAGTACACCAGCTCGGCCTTGTGCAGCGCGTCGTACACCTGGCGCGGTTTGGCCTGGCGCAGCATGCCGGCAGAGAGGTCGCAGCCCACCAGGCGTTGCGCATAGGGCCGCAGCAGCGGGCCGCACAGGCCGGTGCCGCAGCCCAGGTCGGCCACCTGCAGCGCGCCCCGCGGTGCGCCGAGCGCACGCTGCACCGCCTCGGCCACCAGCTGCGGCGCGCGGTCCTGCAATTGCTCGAGCTTGATGTCGAACGAGGCGGCGAAGCTGTCGAACACTTCCTCGACGTAGGCGTCGCTGGCACGCTCGGGGGCGTTGTCGCCCAGGCAGGCGGCCAGCTGGTGCTGGGCCACCGGGTTGTCGGGCTCCTCGGCCAGCCAGTCGCGGTAGAGCTGCGCTGCCATGTCCCGGTGGCCCAGCGCCAGCAGCGTGCGGATCACCTGGTTGCGGCCCTGCAGGTGGCGCGGCGTGTGGGCCACGGCACGGCTGTTGGCGAGCAGCCCCTCCTCGACCTTGCCCTGCGAGATGAGCGCGAGCGAGAGGTTGAACCACAGGTCGCCGGATTCGGGGCGCAGCGCCAGCGCCGCACGGCTGGCGGCTTCGGCCTCGGCCGGCCGGCCCTGCTTGCGGTGCAGCACGCTGAGGTTGTTCAGCGGGTCGGCCGATTCAGGCCGCCCCACGCCGGCCTGCACGCTTTGCTCGTAGGCGTGCTGCGCTTCGTCCACGCGCTTGGCGGTGAGCAGGATGTTGCCCAGGTTGTTCCACGCCCCGCCGTTGCCGGGCACCAGCGCGAGCGAGCGCTGCACCAGTGCAATGCCCTCGTCGTGCCGGTTCTGGGTGAAGCGCAGCACGCCCAGGAAGTGCAGCGCATCCGGCTGCTCGGGCCAGCGCGCGAGCAGGGCTTGCAAGGCGGCCTCGGCGGCCTCGATCTGCTCGCCACGCAGCAGGTGCACCGCCTTCTGCAGGGCCTGTTCCAGCGTGGCCCCGCCGACGGCACGCGCCACCGGCGACGCGCGCGGCGCCGGCTTGGCCCGGTGTTTAACCGAAGTCATAGTGGAAGTCGCCGTCCTGGACGTCCACCTTCACGCGGGTGATCGGTTTGGCCACCATCAACCGCTCGAGGAATTCGCGGCTGATCGCCGGCAGCATGGTGTTGGTGAGGATGGCGTCGATCATGCGGCCGCCCGATTCGCTTTCGGTGCAGCGCGAGAGCACGAGCTTGATCACCTCTTCGGTGGCCTCGAACGGGATCTTGTAGTGGTCCTGCACCCGCTTCGAGATGCGCGAGAGCTGCAGCCGCACGATGCGGCCCAGCACCTCGTCGGACAGCGGGTAGTACGGGATCGTGACCAGCCGGCCCAGCAGCGCGGGCGGGAAGATCTTCAGCAAGGGCTCGCGCAGCGCCTTGGCCATGCCCTCGGGGTCGGGCATCAGGTCGGGGTCCTTGCACAGGCTGGTGAGCAGGTCGGTGCCGGCGTTGGTGGTCAGCAGGATCAGCGTGTTCTTGAAGTCGATCACGCGGCCTTCGCCGTCTTCCATCCAGCCCTTGTCGAACACCTGGAAGAAGATCTCGTGCACGTCGGGGTGGGCCTTCTCCACCTCGTCGAGCAGCACCACCGAGTAGGGCCGGCGGCGCACCGCCTCGGTGAGCACACCGCCCTCGCCGTAGCCCACGTAGCCCGGAGGCGCGCCCTTGAGCGAGGAGACGGTGTGTGCCTCCTGGTACTCGCTCATGTTGATGGTGATGAGGTTCTGCTCACCGCCGTACAGCGCCTCGGCCAGCGCGAGCGCGGTCTCGGTCTTGCCCACGCCCGAGGTGCCGGCCAGCATGAACACGCCGATCGGCTTGCTCGGGTTGTCCAGCCCGGCGCGCGAGGTCTGGATGCGCTTGGAGATCATCTCCATCGCGTGGTCCTGGCCGATCACGCGCTGGCCCAGCAGCTTGGGCAGGTTCAGCACGGTCTCGATCTCGTTGGCCGCCATGCGGCCCACGGGGATGCCGGTCCAGTCGGCCACCACGCTGGCCACGGCCTGGTAGTCCACCGTGGGCAGGATCAGCGGATGCTCGCCCTGCAGCGTGGTGAGCTCGGCCTGCACCTGCTTCAGCTCGGCCAGCGCGGCGGCGCGCTCCTCGTCGGTGAGCGGCGGCACCTGGGCTTCGGCCAGCGCGGCCGCGCCCTGGTCGGCATGGGCCTCGGCGCTCTTTTCCAGCGGGGTGCCGGTGCCTTCCACCGGCTGGGTGGCGCCGCGCAGTTTCGCGCGCAGCGCGAGCAGGCGCTCGACCAGCACCTTCTCGGCCTGCCAGCGGGTGTTCAGGCCTTCGAGCTTGGCGCGGGCCTCGGTGAGCTGGGCCTCGACCGTGGAGCCGCGCGCACCGGTCTCGAAGCCGGTGGCCGCCTCGCGGGCAATGATGGCCTGCTCGGTTTCCAGCGCCTCGATGTGCTTCATGCAGTCGTCCACCTCGGGCGGCGTGGCGTGCAGGCTCACGGCCACGCGGGCGCTGGCGGTGTCGATCAGGCTGACCGACTTGTCCGGCAGCTGGCGCGCCGGGATGTAGCGGTGCGAGAGCTTGACCGAGGCTTCCAGCGCCTCGTCGAGGATCTGCACCTTGTGGTGCTTTTCCATCATCGTGGCCACGCCGCGCATCATCAGCACCGCGCGCGGCTCGCTGGGCTCGTCCACCTGGATGGCCTGGAAGCGGCGGGTGAGCGCCGGGTCCTTCTCGATGTGCTTCTTGTATTCGGCCCAGGTGGTGGCGCCGATGGTGCGCAGCTGGCCGCGCGCGAGCGCGGGCTTGAGCAGGTTGGCCGCGTCGCCGGTGCCGGCCGCGCCGCCGGCGCCCACCAGCGTGTGGGTCTCGTCGATGAACAGGATGATGGGCTTGGGGCTGGCCTGCACCTCGTCGATCACCGAGCGCAGGCGCTGCTCGAACTCGCCCTTCATGCTGGCGCCGGCCTGCAGCAGGCCGACATCCAGCACGCGCAGGCTCACGTCCTTCAGGGCCGGGGGCACGTCGCCACGCGCGATGCGCTGCGCAAAGCCTTCCACCACCGCGGTCTTGCCCACGCCGGCCTCGCCCACCAGGATGGGGTTGTTCTGGCGCCGGCGCATCAGGATGTCGATGACCTGGCGGATCTCGTCGTCGCGGCCGACGATCGGGTCCATCTTGCCCGAGCGGGCCTGCTCGGTGAGGTCGGTCGTGAAGCGCTTGAGCGCTTCCTGCTTGCCCATGGCCGCGGGCGCGATCGCATCGCTCGATTCGCCCGGCGCCGCGCCGCTGTCGCTGGCCTGCAGCAGGTGCTCCGGCGAGGTGGCCAGCAGCGTGGGGAAACGCTCGGTCAGGTCGTCGAGCTTCACCCGCTCGAACTGCTTCGAGATGGCCACCAGCGCCCCGCGCAGCGAGGGCGTCTTCATCATGCCGATCAGCAGGTGGCCGGTGCGCACCTGCTGCTCGCCGAACATCAGCGAGCCGTAGACCCAGCCGCGCTCGACCGCGCTTTCGATGAAGCTGGACAGGTCGCTGATCGACGAGGCGCCGCGCGGCAGCCGGTCCAGCGCCTTGGTCAGGTCGGAGGCCAGCGTGGCGGCATCGAGCTCGTACTCGCGGATGATGCGGTGCAGGTCGCTGTCCGGCGTGTTGAGGATCTGCGCCAGCCAGTGCTGCAGCTCGACGTACGGGTTGCCCCGCATCTTGCAGAACACGGTGGCCCCTTCGATGGCCTTGTAGGCCAGGGGATTGAGCTTGCCGAACAGTGCAGTGCGGGAAATTTCAGCCATGGGTGGCTCCGAGGCGACGACGAAGGAGGAACGACGAGCCGGGGCGCAGCCGCAGCTCGTCACGGTCGGTGGGGGGGCGGGTCTGCCCGTTGCGGCGGCCACCATGGCCGAGCCAGCTGGTCAGGCCCAGCTGCATGCGCCGGTCAAGCCGGGGTTCGGGCACCTGGTCGCGCCGCAGCACGAGCTGCGCATCCCAGCGCAGGTCCAGGCCCGCGAGCAGGCGCACCCAGTCGCCCAGCGGCTGCCAGGCCCGGCCACCGGGCAGGAAGGATTGGTACTGCGCCAGTGTCAGCGGCCCCAGGCGCACGCGGAAGCGGTACTGCCGGTCCCACACCTTGTGGCCGGCATTGGCGCTGCGGCCGAGCTCGGCATGCGGCACCTGCGAACGCTCGGTGCGGTTGCGGGCGTAGCCCAGGCGCGAGCGGTCGGCCACGTCGAGCGTGAGCCAGTGGCCCACGTGCTGCTCCAGCGCCACTGGCACGCGGAAGTACTGGCGCAGCACCTTGGTCAGCGCCTCGGGGTGGCGGCTGCGGCTGGCAATCAGCCCGGCATGGAACAGCTTGGCGTGCTCGGGGATCGAGTCGCTGCCCGCCTGGCGCCGGCCGTGGCCGAAGCAGGCACCCAGCCAGGCGGCGTAGCGGTCGTTCTGGGTGCGGTCAAGCAGCACCACCGGCTGGGCCTGCGCCCACGCGCGGTAGAACAGGCTCAACAGCCGGTGGTGGAAGATGTCGAGGAAGCGCTCGGCGGTGGGGTCGCCGCGTTGGTGGGACCGCTCGCGCACGAACTCGGTCAGGTGCAGCGGCATCGGGCCGTGCGGCCCGAGCAGGCCGAAGAAGCGAACACCCAGCCGCGGCGCGCCACGGCCATGCCGCACGAAACGCGCCAGCGCCGCCGGGGCGAAGTCCAGCTCCGGCACCTGGCCCAGGCGCAGCAGCTCCTGCGAGGGGCGCAGCGCGGTGCCCAGCGGCGGCGCCTGCGGTCGCAGGGTGTCGATGCGTCGCATCAGCGCATAGAAGTCGAAGTCCCAGGGACGGGCCTCGAGGTCGTCCAGCAGGCGCTGCAGCTCGGGGTTCGCGGCGTCGGCTGCCTGCGCGGCAGCGGCCGTCACGGCCGGGGCGGGCAGCGGCAGCAGCCCCACGTCGGTGCCGGCCGTGGCGCGGCCGTTCACGCCAGCCAAGGCCGTGGGCGTGCCCGGCGTGAGGGGGGGGCTCACAAGGTGGCCCTTTCGCCCAGGCGCGGCACCCAGGTCTTGACCAGCCCGCGCTGCTGGCTGCGCAGCGTGAGCTGGATGAAGCTGTTGATCGCCGCGTGGCGCGTGAACAGGCGCTCGAGCACGCTGGCCAGCAGGAAGGCGCTGGAGCCCTGGAACGCGAGTTCGTTGACCTCGAGCTCCAGCGCGATGCCGCTGCCGAAGCTGAGCGGCCCCTTGAACGGCAGGCGCCGCACGGTGGGCTCGGCCTTCAGCGACAACAGGCCATCGACATGGTGGCTCCAGGTCAGGTCGGCCGGCGGTCCGTACAGGCGCAGCGTGTCGCGCAGCGCCGCAGCGGCCTGCGCCGGCGTGCCTTCGAGCGAGAGGTGGTTCTGGGTGAGCTGGCTCACCAGCTGCCAGCCGATGTCGCCGGTGGGCCGGCGCGAGATCGGCCGTGTCGGGCCGCGCACGCACTCCACCGTGTGCACCGGCCCGGGGGAATCGAGCTTCCAGGCACCGGCGCCGGCCGCGCCGGCCTGCGGCAGCAGTGCGGGCAGGTCGCGGTTGGTGACCCAGGCCGTCACGGCGAGCTGGCGCAGGTTCTCGCGGTAGGCGCCGTGGTTGGCATCCACCAGCGAGAGGTACACCTCCTCGCCGATGTAGGCCGAGCGGGGCCCCTGCAGGCGCTGGCGGTCGGACAGCAGGCGCGGCTCGCGCCGCAGCGTGAAGTAGCCGTGGCCCTCGGCCGGCGCTTCGTGGTGCGAGGTGTACAGCGGCTTGAACTCGCGTGGCGCCTCGCGCCCGCTGCCGTGGCCGACCACGGTGTCCACGCTGTGCACTTCCAGGTCCATCGGCCGGGTGCGGTCGGGCACCAGGTGGTATTCCCAGTTGCCCGGGCCCAGGGGCACGCGATCGAGCCGCTTCGAGAAGAGGTTGATCGCGGGCGTACAGAAAAGCGCGAGGCTCCCGCCGTCCACCAGCGTTTCGAGTGCAGGATCCCCGCGCGAAAACAGCAGCACCAGCTCCACCTGGTCACCGGCGATGGTGGCCAGCCGCGGCGCGAGCTCGGCGATGTCGAAGAACAGCAGCCGCTGCGGCATGGCCGACACTTCCTGCAGCAGCCGGTGGCCGGAGAACGCGCGCAGCGATTCGGGCAGCAAGGCCTCCTCGGCCTCGAAGCCCACCGGCTGCACGCTGGCGCCATCACGCCACTGGCGTGCCATGTCGGCCGCGCCGGCCGCACCGGGGGTCACGACCAGGCTGCCCAGCGTGGTGCCCAGCACCAGTTCGTGCAGGCGGAAGGCCACGTCGTCCGGCGCGCAGATGTGCAGGCCCAGGCGCTCGATGGGCAGCTGGTTGAACTGCAGCCCGCCGCCCGCGCGCAGGCGCAGGCGCAGCCCGCCCTTCATCGGCTTGGCCTGCGGCAGCCGGGCCAGGCCCAGGTCCGGAGCGTGGGTGAAGTACTGCACCGAGACGAGCTCGATCGGCCACATCGTCACCGCCATGGCGGTGCGGAACTCGCAGAACGTGTCCTGCCCGCGGGCCTGCTGCGATTGCACCGCGCTGCCGCGCGCAACGGTGTAGCCCTTGGCCAGGTTGGGGTCGGCCGGGTCGGCGCCCAGGCGCAGCACCATCATCGAGGGCACCGGCGCCAGGAAGTTCGGGTAGATCGATTCGAGCAGCTGCGCGATCAGCTTCGGGTGCTCGGCTTCGAGCTTCAGCTGCACCCGCGCGGCGAGGAAGGCAAAACCCTCGAGCAGGCGTTCGACATAGGGGTCGGCGACCTCCATGCCCTCCATGCCCAGGCGCGCGGCGATCTTCGGGAACTCGGCGGCGAACTCGCTGCCCACCTCGCGCAGGTGGGTGAGTTCGTCCTGGTAGAGGCGAACGAGGCGGGGGTCCATGTCAGAAGACCTTCGACGGCGCGCCGCCGGTCGCGTCGCGCACTTCCACCTGGCCGGCCTCGAGGTCGAGCTTGGTGCGCAGCAGCACTTCCAGCGGCACCGGCTGCGCCCACATGTGGCCGCGGATCTCGAACTCGATCATGTTGTGGGTGTCGAGCACGTGCGTGGCCTCGAGCGCGACGACCTTCAAGGTCTCGGGCAGCAGGCGCGGCTCGAAGCGCAGGATGGCCTGGCGGATGGTGCGTTCGAGCTGGCTCACGTCCACCTTCGACACGAGCTGGCCCGACAGCGCCGGCAGCCCGTAGTTCAGCACGCTCTCGGCCAGGGCCGGCGGTATGTCGGCATGGGCGCCCAGGGGCTGCGTGGCGTTGAACAGCCAACCCAGGTCGCGCAGCACGGCCTGCCGCAACTGCGTCTTGGACATGATGCGCCGGTCCACCGGCTCCTCGCGCTGGCCGGGGGCGTCGTCGGTCAGGCGGTCCAGCAGGGCCGGCTGCAGGCGGTCGCGCAGCTCACCGGTGGCCATCGGCTCAGCCGGCGCTTTCGGGGGTGGGGGTGTCGGCGGCGGCCTCGGGGGTGTCGCTGTCCAGCGTGATCTCGCGCACCTCGAGCAGGCCGAGTTCGGCCGCGCTGGTGGCGATGATGCGCTGGCCCAGGCCGCGGTACTGGCCCTCGGCCAGTTCCAGCCATTCGGTCTTGCGCGACATCAGCAGGGCGGCGTCGGCCTCGGCCGCGGTGCCGGCATAGCGCGTGGGGATCAGCGCCACCGACTCGCCGCCGTTGGAAAAGGTGATCAGCGCTGGCGCCCAGACCAGGTCGCGCAGGTCGGTGGGCGCCTCGATCTGCACCTTGGCCAGGTTGCCGAAGGGCACCCAGCCGTAGCGGCCGTTGATGATGACCTCGAGCACCGGCCCGAGGCGTGAATCGGCATCGGCAATCCACTCGAAGGCCTGGCCGTCGAGCGTGCCGCTGGTGGTGGGGGCGGCTTCGAAAGCCATCGCGCGCAGCTTGGCGGCCTGCGGCAGGTCGCCCCGGGCTTCGGACTGCAGCGCCTGCGCAAGCCAGGCCACCCACTCCTGCGGCTGGCCGAAGGCGTGCGGCAGCGTGGTGCCGGCAAACACGGCCTCGCGCACCGCCTCGCACTGCAGCGCACTGCGGTAGGTGTTGACCATGGCCAGCGTGCCGGCGTCGAGCTCGCCGCAGACCTGCAACTGGTCGAGCGCGCGCTGCCATTGCCCCAGCACGCACAGCAGCTGGAACAGGAAGACGCGAAGCTTCGGGTCGGCAGCCTTCGCGCGCACCTGCTGCTGCAGTTGCGCGAGCGCGGCCTTGGGGTCGCCGTTGGCGAGCAGTTCCTGAGCGGTGAGCATGGGTGGGTTCGGGCCGTGGTCAGGCGTTCTGGACGAGTTCGTCGGTGAAGGTGGTGCTGCCGCCGCGGCCACCGCTGGTCTTCTGCGGCCGGTACTCGACCTCGACCTTGGTGAACATGATGGACACGGTCTCGGTGGTCAGCCCGTCGGCCGAGGTCACGTGCGACACGCCGGTGATGCGGGCGTCCTTCAGCGTGATCAGGAAGTAGTCTTCCTGCTCGCCGCCGGACTTGCGCATCGTCAGCTTGGCTTCCTTGACCATGTCGTTGGTGGCCAGCGCGGACATCAGCGCGGTGGTGGACTGGTCGATCGACTTCACCACGGTGAGCGCGGTGTAGGAGCGCCGGCCGGTGGCCTGCGTGGTGCCGATGGCGGAGCTGGCCGCCAGGCCCCATTGCCAGCTGATGATGGCAATGTCCTCCTCGTGGCCGGCGATCGTGCACTCGCCTTTGATCTTGCCAGCGCGCTTGGTCTGCACGCTGAGGTAGATGTCGCTCGAACTGCCGCCGCCGGCGTTGGCGGACAACTCAGGAATGACGACGGGCATGGCAGCACCCTCCGGTGATCAATGGAATGGGGGAGTGGGCGCGTGCTGCGCCCGGCCAGGCCTGCAGGGGGCCGCGCGCCACTGCACACAGGCAGTGCGCGCGCGGCGAACCCCCGGCCCGCCTGCGGCGATCAGCGGGTTTCGGTGGTGGCCACGTTCCAGCCGAACTTCACCTCGCCGCCGAGGCCGCCCTTGTCGTCTTGCGGCTTGTAGGCGAACTCGATGTCCTTGTAGCTCATCGTCACGTTCTCGACGATGTCGCCACCATGGCCGCCCGAGGGCGAGCAGGAGGTGATGAACACTTCCTTCATCGTGATCTTCAGGAAGTCCTTCTGGCCTTCACCGGACTTGCGGGCGGTCAGGATCACGTCCTTGAAGTGCTTGCCGTTGGCCGAGAACTTGGCCAGCACCGGCGAGGCCTTGTCGTACGTGTGCGTGAACACGAAGTCGCCGGGGTTGGCCTTGCCCTTGCCGGAGCCGCCGCCGGAGGTGCCGCCGAGGTTGGCGTTGGTGACGTTCCAGCTCCAGGACAGGACTTCGATTTCGCCCTTGTGGTCCTTGTGGGTGGCTTCGCCTTCGACGCCGTCGAACTTGATATGGGTATCGGTGCTCATGGTAGGTAACTCCTAAGGATTGACAGGTTGGGGGGTGGGGACGTGCTGGTTTCGGACGGGGAGATCCAACGACAGGTGATGCAACAGGTTTCGATGCAACAGCGTGGTTATCAGGGCTGCTTCTGTGAGGGCAGCTTCGAGACAAGGCGCAGCGACACGGTCAGCCCTTCGAGCTGGTAGTGCGGCCGCAGGAAGAACTTGGAGGTGTAGTAGCCGGGGTTGCCCGCCACTTCCTCGACGATGACCTCGGCCGCGGCCAGGGGCTTCTGGGCCTTGGTGGCCTGCGAGGAATTGGCCGGGTCGCCGTCGACGTAGTTCATGATCCAGTTGTTGAGCCACTTCTCCATGTCGGAGCGTTCCTTGAACGAACCGACCTTGTCGCGCACGATGCACTTCAGGTAGTGCGCGAAGCGGCAGCAGGCAAACAGGTAGGGCAGGCGGGCGGCCAGGTTGGCGTTGGCGGTGGCGTCGGGGTCGTCGTACTCCTGGGGCTTCTGCAGGGACTGTGCGCCGATGAAGGCCGCGAAGTCGCTGTTCTTGCGGTGCACCAGGGGCATGAAGCCGTTCTTGGCCAGTTCGGCCTCGCGCCGGTCGGAGATCGCGATCTCGGTCGGGCACTTCATGTCGACGCCACCGTCGTCGGTGGGGAAGGTGTGCGTGGGCAGGCCTTCCACCGCGCCGCCGGATTCGATGCCGCGGATGCAGGTGCCCCAGCCGTACAGCTTGTACGAGCGGTTGATGTTCACGGCCATCGCGTAGGCCGCGTTGGTCCAGGTGTACTTGCTGTGGTCGCCGCCGCCGGTTTCTTCCTCGAAGTTGAATTCCTCGACCGGGCTGGTCTTGGCACCGTAGGGCAGGCGCGACAGGAAGCGCGGCATCGCCAGGCCCAGGTAGCGCGAATCATCCGATTCGCGCAGCGAGCGCCAGCCGGCGTACTCGGGCGTGGAGAAGATCTTGGTCAGGTCACGCGGGTTGGCCAGTTCCTGCCACGAACCCATCTGCATCACGTTCGGGTTGGCCGCGGCGATGAACGGGGCGTGCGCGGCGGCGCAGACCTTGGACATCTCGGTCAGCATCTCGACGTCGGGCGGGCTCTGGTCGAAGTAGTAGTCGCCCACCAGGCAGCCGAAGGGCTCGCCGCCGAACTGGCCGTACTCTTCCTCGTACACCTTCTTGAACAGCGGGCTCTGGTCCCAGGCCGTGCCCTTGTAGCGCTTGAGCGTCTTGGCCACGTCGTTCTTCGAGATGTTCATCACGCGGATCTTCAGCATCTCGTCGGTTTCGGTGTTGTTGACGAGGTAGTGAAGGCCGCGCCAGGCGCTCTCGAGCTTCTGGAAATCGGCGTGGTGCAGGATGGCGTTGACCTGCTCGGACAGCTTCTTGTCGAGCTCGGCAATCATCGATTCGATGGAGGCGAGCACGTCGCTGCCGATCAGCTTGGTCTGCGCCAGCGCCTGCTGTGCCAGCGTGAGCACCGCCTGCTCGACGGCAGACTTCGCTTCTTCGCTCTTGGGCTTGAATTCCTTGTTCAGCAGCGAGGCGAATTCGCCGCCTTCGAAGGTGACGCCTTGCAGCGCGCTGGCTTGGGATTGGGATGCTTCGGCCATGGTGATGGGGCTCCGGGTGCGATCAGGGCGGTGAGGCCTGGGGATGGCTCTTGGGGCTGTCGGCGGCAGGCCGGTCAGTCGGCGGGCTTGCCTTCTTCAGGCTTGTCGGCAGGCGCCGCGGCCTTGGCCATGGCCAGCGACTTCAGCAGGGCCTCGTCCTTGATCACCTTGGCGATCAGTTCCTCGGCGCCGGTCTTGCCATCCATGTAGGTCACGAGATTGGCCAGCTGCTGGCGGGCCTCGAGCAGCTGCTTCAGGCCGTCGACCTTGGCGGCCACTGCGGCGGGCGAGAAGTCGTCCATGCTGTCGAAGGTGATGTCGACCGCGATGTTGCCTTCGCCCGTCATCGAGTTGGGCACCTGGAAGGCCACGCGCGGCCTCATCGACTTCATGCGGGCGTCGAAGTTGTCGACGTCGATCTCGAGGAACTTGCGGTCGGCCACCGGCGGCAGTGCCTCGGTGGGCTTGCCCGACAGGTCGGACAGCACGCCCATCACGAAGGGCAGCTGCACCTTCTTCTCGGCGCCGTAGAGCTCGACGTCGTATTCGATCTGCACCCGGGGCGCACGGTTGCGGGCGATGAACTTCTGACTGCTGGTGGCCATGGTGGAGGGCTCCTCTGGTCGACTTGGGGGCGGGTGGGTGGGTCAGGTGTTGATCTCGGCATCCGGGCCGGCCAGCATCTGGATCTGGCTCATGCCGTCGGGTGCCATGTCACGCATGATCTCGACGAAGTTCTTGCTCATCAAGCGCTGGGCGCGGCGCAGCAGCAACGGGGCCGGGTGGCTGGGCTCGTTGCGCTCGATCCATTCGCACACGCGTTCGAGCATGCGCACCGCGTCGTCCCGGGTGGCGATGGTGCCGGGGGCCGACACCGCGCGCCCGGACGCAGGGGCCGTGCCGGCCTCGCCGGCGGGCGCGCCGCCGGCTTCGGCCGCGACGTCCTGGCCTTGTGCGGTGCGGATGGCGTCGTCGATCGTCTTGAGCAGCCGCACCAGCGTGGTGAGTTCCGGACCCTGGCTGCCGACCTTGTCGTCCAGCAGGCTGCCCAAGTCGCGCACGGCCTGCAGCGCTGCCGCCACCGTGGGCGCCAGCTCGGGTTGTTGCTCCAGCGCGCCGGCCAGGGCCTGCATCACGCCGCCTTCGGTGGGCACCGGCTCGCCGGCCTGCGGCTCGGCCTTGCCCAGGCCCAGCTCCAGGCCGCGCACCGTGAGGCTGCCGCGCTCGGTGCTCAGCGTGGCGGCGCGCAGGTCGGCCAGCGCCGCATCCACGGCCACCAGCGGGGCGAGCGCGTTCATGCGCATCGTCGGGTCGTTGTTGTCGCTGGCATCGAGCTGCGGGTGCACGGTGTCCCACTGGTTGGCCAGCAGGCCATGCACCAGCGTGAGCGCCTGTGCGGCCGCAGCCAGGCCGTTCAGGCGGGCCTCGGCGCGCACCAGCCACACCGCCACGCGCAGGTCCCGGGTGCGGGTGGCCAGGGCCAGCGCGTGTTCGCGCACCAGGCGCCAGTCGGGCTCCTCGGCCGGCACGATGGTGTCGCCGTACTGCTGCTCGGGCTTGCCGGCACCGGCTTGTTCCAGCGCCATGAACACCGGGTCGTACTCGAGGTCGTCCCCGCTGGGGGCGCCTTCGCCGAGTGACGTGAGCATGGCCTCGATGTCTAGCATGGAACTCTTCCGGGCAGGCCCCGTGGGGCCGTTGGTGCGATGGAGCGGACTCTAGAAGCGCCCGCCACGCCGCACAGTGGTCGAAAGTCATCTCCACCCGGCAGGCTGTGCACAGTTCCACTTTTTTGGGGGTGCGCGGCCGGTTTCGGGCCGTTTTTCCTGGGGCGGCATGCCGCCCCACCGCTGGCAGCGGCTCAGGCCAAGGTGTTGCGCAGGGCCTCGTACAGGCGCTTGGGCTGCACGGGCTTGAACAGCACCGGCAGCCCGCTGGCGGTGACGCGGGCGATCTCGTCGTGCGAGGTGTCGCCGGTGACCAGCACCGCCGGCACGTCGTGCCCGCACAGGCGCCGCACGTTGGCAATGGCCTCCAGCCCGTCGGGCCCATCGCCCAGGTGGAGGTCGGAGAGGATCAGGTCCACCCGGCCCTCCAGCGCGGTGGTGGCGTGCTCGGCCTGCGCTGCGTCGGCGGCGGTGATGGCCTGGAAGCCCCACTCCTCGAGCAGCAGGCGCAGGCCCTCGCGGATGGGCTCCTCGTCGTCGATGATCAGCACCATCTGCGGGCCCCGCAGTGCCATCGGCACCGTGTCGGCAGGGGCCATGTCCTCCTGGATGCCGGGCAGCTCGCCGATCGGCACGCCGACGCGGAACATCGTGCCGCGCCCCGGGCGCGAGCTCACCATCAGCCGGTGGTTCAGCAGCAGCGCCAGGCGCTTGACGATCGACAGGCCCATGCCCAGCCCGTGGGTGCGGTCGCGCTCGCCGCGGCCGACCTGGTAGAACTCTTCGAAGATGCGCGGCAGCAGCTCGGGTGCGATGCCCAGCCCCGTGTCCCAGATCTCGATGTTCACGTGGGTGGCCGTCGAGCGCGCGACGACGACGATGCCGCCGTGCTCGGTGTACTTGATCGCGTTCTGGATCAGGTTGCCGACGATGCGTTCGAGCAGCTGTGGATCGCTGGTGACCGATTTGCCGCCGGGCGAGAAACGCAGCCCCAGCCCCGAGAGTTCGGCCTGGCCGGCGAAGTGCATGTGCAGGCGCCGGAACATGTCGCGCAGCGGAAAGGTCTGCAGCTTCGGCGTCATCACGCCGGCGTCGAGCCGGGAGATGTCGAGCATCGCGTTGAACGAGCGTTCCAGGCCATCGATGGCCCGCATCATGTTGCGCGCCAGCGGCTCGTCCGGCGTGTGCTGCAGCCGCTTCTGCAGCGTGGCGGCAAACAGGCCCAGCGCATGCACCGGCTGGCGCAGGTCGTGGCTGGCGATGGCGAGGAAGCGGCTCTTGTCCTGGTCGGCGGCCCAGGCGGCATCCCGCTCGGTTTCCAGCGCCTGCAGCCGCACGCTCTGCTCGATCAGGGCGCGCGTGTTCTGGCGCCAGGCGCGGTGGCGCAGGCGTGCCATGGCCAGCAGCGTGGCCGCCGCGGCCAGCGCGCCGATCGCATAGAGGCCGCGCAGCGGCCACTCGGCCACGACCCATGCGCCGGCAAAGCCGGCCGACAGTGGCAGCAGCGCCATCGCGAGGGCCGCGCGGCGCAGCGTGCCCAGGCAGGCGACCCCGGCAAACCCGAGGGCGGTGCACAGCAGGCCGAGCATCCCTGCCGCGGGGCCGCGCGCGCCCAGCCACGGCGCACAGGCCAGGCACAGCACCACCGCGGCGGCCAGCGAATGGATGCGCCGGCGCGACCCGGCCGCGTGGCCTGCATGCCCGTTGTGGTGGCGGGTGCGCCGCGGCAACTGCCACAGCAGTGCGGCCACCAGCAGGGCACTGAGGCCCCAGGCGATCGCGGCCAGCGGCTGTGCCAGGCCGATGGCAGCGGTCATGGGCAGGCTGGCCAGCGCCAGCGTGGCACCCAGGATCGGCAGCGCCGCGAGGGTGGAGCGCAGCGCGGCGTCGGCCAGGCGTTCGTCGATCGCGCGGCGGGCGGCACTGTGCTGCTGGCCGCGGTCGGCCTCGTCCTGGGCCGCATCACCCTCGACGGCGACGTACTCCGATCGGGGCGGGGCAGCCTCGGCGGCGGCTTCGGGTCGGATGCCCAGCGGGGCGGGCGGTGGCGATGCGTCGTCTGGCGCCAACGGCGCTGGCAGCGTGCTGCCGTCGTCGGGCGGGGCCTGGTCCACTCAGCGGAACAGGCTGATCAGGTGCGAGCGCGAGCGCACGTCCAGCGCCAGCAGCAGCGAGGACACGTAGTTCTTCACCGTGCCCAGCGACAGATTGGTCGAGTTGCTGATCTCCTGGTTGGTGCAGCCCGACAACACGAGCTCCAGGATCTCGAGGTGGCGGGGCCCCAGCTCGGCGACGCGGTCGTACATCGCCGACGAGGGAAAACGCGGGAACAGCGCACTGCTGGGGGCGGCCGGGCCACGCGCCTCGGCGACGCCGTTGGGGAACAGCAGCGCCGTGAGGGTTTCCTTCATCTGCGTCATCATCGCGCCCTTGCCGACATAGCCGACGGCACCGAGTGCCCGGGCCTGGCGGATGACGAACTCGTCCTGCGTGCCGCTGAACACCGCGACGCGTGCCTTCGGGTAGGCCTGCAGGAACTGCCGCAGGCCCTGCAGGCCCTTGCAGTCGGCCAGGTTCAGGTCCAGCAGCACGGCGTCGATGTTGCCGTGCGACGCGTAGCTGTCGATGGCCTCCTGCAGCGAGCCGGCCTCGACCCACTCGACCGTGTAGCCCATCAGCTCGGAGTACATGGTCTTGACGCCGAAGCGCACCAGTTCGTGGTCGTCGACGAGAAGAACCTTGCGTGAATCGCTCATCGTGTGTACTGCGTTGTGCGCGGCCCGGGCGTGAACCAGTCGGCGATCTTAGCTGCCAGCCAAAGGCATGGGCATCCGTCAAAGTGCGGTCAACACGCCGGCTTCGCCGCGCGTGCGGATCGTGCTATAGTGCCAACTTCAGTCGCGGGGTGGAGCAGCCTGGTAGCTCGTTGGGCTCATAACCCAAAGGTCGCAAGTTCAAATCTTGCCCCCGCAACCAAAATTCTCGAACAACAAGAACAACTTACGAATAGTTGAACGCCGGCCCAGTGGTCGGCGTTTTGCTTTGTGTCGAGGTTTGTGACGGGGTCTGTGTCGTCACAGAACCGGCACGACCGCGAAATGACCGTTGGGCACTGTGACAGCGAGGCGACCATTGGTCAACGCGCCCAACAGTCGGTGGTTGCACCGACCGTTGGGACACCGCCGCTCAGGTGACGGCACGGTCAGGGCGGACCGGGCGCGTGCCGCGGGTATATTGAGCCGGCAGCCCCTTCCCCATGCCCACCCAACCCGATCGCCACGCCGCGCTTGAACAGTACCGCCGGCGCTCCGGCGTGTACGACCTTGAGCTGGCACTGTTCGAGCCGATTCGGCGCGAAGCCATCGCGCAGCTGGCGCCGCGGCCGGGCGAGACGGTGATCGACTTCGGCTGCGGCACCGGGCTCAGCCTGCCGCTGGTGCGCGCCGCGGTGGGTGCCAAGGGGCATGTCGTCGGCATCGAGCAAAGCCCGGACATGATCGAGCGGGCGCGCCAGCGCGTGGCGATCCAACGCTGGCGCAATGTCGAACTGATCTGTGCGCCGGCCGAGACGGCGCAGTGGAGCGGCAAGGCCGATGCGGCACTGTTCCACTTCACCCACGACCTGCTGCAGCGCCCCGAGGCGGTGGCCAACGCATTGGGCATGCTGCGTGACGGCGCACGCGTGGTGGCCTCCGGCCTGCGATGGGCGCCACGGTGGGCACTGGCCGTCAATGCCGGGGTCTACCTGGCGGCGCGGCGATCGATCACCACGCTGGCGGGCCTGGAGCAACCGTGGAAGGAACTGGAACGGCAGCTGGGGCCCATGCGCAGCAGGTCGCGGTTGCTGGCGGCGGTGTACATCGCGCACGGCCAGCGGCGTTGAGGCCTGCAGCCGCGGCACACTCGCCTCGCCGCGGCAACGGTTGCCGCCGTGCGAGGGCGTCGGCGAGCGCGGCCGCATTTCAGCGTTGACGGTCGCTGGTCGCGCAAGCGCGAATGCCTGTTTCACCTCGTGGACGCGACGGTCGGCCACAAAGGAAGACGCTGGCGAGGCGTCTTCGCAATGCTTGTAGTCGCTGGCGCCCAACTCGGCTCCACGGCATGCTTGGCGTCAAACAGCGCAGCTTGAACGATCGCTGCAGCTGACGGGTACAGCTTCTCTGGTAGGCCGATCAGCTCATTGTGCGATGGGGCACCGCGGCCTTCTGCTTGTCATCCAGCGCAGGGAAGTGGCTTACGGGCGGGCGTTCCGTGCCAGTTGCTGGCATTGCAGTCAGCGGAAAAGCAAGGAGGCTGCGATGACTGAATCGACCACCACTGGGAAGGGGCAGACCACCGCGCCTGCCGACATCCGGGCGCTTGTGCACGCCAAGCCGGGAACGCGCTGGGTCGGGTCGGTGATGCCGGGCGGCACGATCATCGTCCAGGCAAATTCCAAGTTCGCCGCATGTCTTCCAACATTGATCTGGCGGCGCACGCAAGGCAGAAGCAGATGATGGCTACGACGATCTTGACCACATGCCGTCAAGGCGCAGCAGGATCTCCGTGCGCCGTTCGCGCTGGACGGTGAGCCAGTGTGTGCCCTCCTGGGCCGCGAGCACGCCGTACAGAAAGTTGATCGACATGCCGGGTGTCAAGGGCTTGAGCCGCGCGTAGAGCGCGAATGCGTCGACCGCCTTCAGCTCATCGAGGCTGCGGATGCCGGCGCGCTCCAGCACGGCCCAGCTCTTGGGGCCCATCCCGCCGGTTGCACGCGGGGCGGCCGCCGTGATCGAAGGTTTGCGCATCGGCGAAGGGTACGCCATGGGTACGCACCCGAAGGCCAGGCGCTGGTGATCCCGCTCACGATTTGCGGCGCTGGATGGCCATGCCGTCATGCCCAAGGGCATCTCGCGGCCGCCGGGCCGGCGCGCATGCGCCGCATGCACGTTCCTGCACAGCGGCCTGCACATCTTTTCGATGTCGCGCAGGCGCAGGTGCACCTACCGTTCGTGGCTCCACTTTCACGGAACCGTGCCATGCCCACCTTCGAACTCGTCAGCAACCTGCTGTGCCCCTACACCCAGCGCGCCGCCATCCAGCTTGCCGAGAAGGGCCTGCCCTTCGAGCGCACCTACATCGACCTGGCGGCCAAGCCCGCCTGGTTCTCCCGGCTGTCGCCGCTGGGCAAGGTGCCGCTCTTGCGGCTTGGCAACGAGGCGATCTTCGAGACCGCGGTGATCTGCGAGTACATCGAAGAGGTTGCGCCATCCACGCCCCTGTGGGCGGCTGATCCGCTGGGTCGAGCGCGTGAGCGCGCCTGGGCGGAGTTCGCCTCGGCCGTCATCGCCGATGTCTTCGGCTTCTACATGGCACCCGATGAGCCGGCGTTCGATCGCAAGTGCGCGGATCTCGCGGGCCGGTTCCAGCGCCTGGAACAACACCTTGGCGCAGGCCCCTACTTCGCCGGCGCTCGTTTCGGCCTGGTGGACGCCGCCTTCGCCCCGGTGTTCAGGCTGTTCGACACCTTCGACGGCATCGCAGACTTCGGCGTGCTGGCCGGCCTGAGCGCGGTGCCGGCCTATCGCCGTGCCCTGGGCGAACGCCCATCGGTTCGTGATGCCGTGGTGTCCGACTACGGCCAGGTCTTTCGGCAGTACCTGCTGGCGCGGGGATCCCACCTATCACGCGTAGTGGGCGGCCGCGACCTGCTCGTCACTGCCGGCGCCGGCCAGGCGTGCTGAGGCCTTCCGGATCTCGCCGGCCAGCGCCGCACCGGCCAGGCGCACGCGAGGGATGCGCGCCATGTCCGCATGCATGAGCAGCCAGAGCGGTTGCGCGAGTTCGGCCATGGGCTCGCCAATGCGGACGACATCGGGCAAGGCCGCTCCGACAAAGCAGGGCAGCACGCCAAAGCCGATGCCGGACTTCACGGCCTGGGCAGCGCCCAGCAGCGTGTTGGCCCGCAGCCGATAGGCACTGTCCGGCACGTTCTGCGCGAGCCAGATCCCCGGACCGCTGCAGGCCAGCCCTGCGTCGAAACCCACCCACGGCACGCCGGGCCCGGGCTGTCGAGCTTGCGGCGCCAGGCGCCGCGAGGCATACACCGCCATCGCAACGGTGCCCACCTGTCGCCCACGAAGCGACTCGCCTGGCGTGCGGGTCACGCGCAGCGCGATGTCGGCCGTGCGCTGGGCCAGCGGCAGCACGTCGTTGGAGACCAGCAGGTCCACCTGCAGCCGGGGGTGCGAGCTGCACAGGGCCTGCAGGACTTCGGGCAGGAGGTACTCCGACACCGCGTCCGGCGCGGTCAGGCGCACCAGGCCCGCCTCAGCCTGGTCACGGCCGCCGATGCGGCGCTCGAGCGCCGCCACGTCCTCGCGCATGCGCAGCGCGAGCGCGCGCACCTCTTCCCCTGCGTGCGTTGGCCGCAGGCCCGAGGGCAGGCGTTCGAACAGGCGGGTCCCGAGCCTGCGCTCGATCAGCTGCAGCCGGCGCGACACCGTCGGGTGGCTGATGTGCAGCGCCACCGCGGCGCCAGAGAGGGTGCCGCTCTCGGCGATCGCCAACACGATGCGAACGTCGTCCCAGTGGAGGGCGGGAGGGGCTGCGGGCTTCATGGTCGCGATCTTGCCTGCCTTCCGGCGCGCCGTCATGCCCTCAGGTTGGCGCGCACGGTGTCAGCCCGAGCGCAGTGCCGCGAAGCGGGTCGCCGGCTGCTGCTGCGATCGGCCTCCCTCGGGGTGCACGGCGTCGACAATGGGCTGGAGCGGAAAGCCCCCGCCGGCCATGTCCCGGTGGTAGGCGGCGACCGTGCCGCCGGGCCGCAAGCTGGCCCAGGGCGACGCGGCGCCAACGCTGAACTTCATGAAGGCGCCGCCGGGGAACGACATGCCGGAGGCCAGTGCCTCCTGGCGAGGTTGTGCTGGTGGACCACATCACGCCCATGGGCGTTCGCGCCGTGGCGCTGGCGTTGCAGGTGCCGTGCTCGCGCCGGAGCGCGATCGTGAAGGGCGAGCGCGGCATCACCGCAGACACGGCGCTGCGCCTGGAACGCCAGGTCGGCAGCGAGGCGCGCGGTTGGCGCGCGTGCTGCGGATCATGGGTTCAGCGAATCCGTGGTACTCGAAAGACGTGGCCCAGCGCGCTGCGTTGCGCGAAGTCGCAGGTGAATGCGTGGTGAGAGATGGCCTCAAGTCGCTTGCAGTCGCGCATCGTCCTGGCGACGTGCGCGGCGCAGGCGCTCAGCGGCACGCGGGGGGCCGCGGTGGCCGCGGGCCCCGGGATGCCGGGCGAGTTCACTGGACTACCCTCCGCGCAAAGCGCTCCGGGATTCGCGCTTGGGAGCGGCCCGGCGCGCTTAGGCCTCCTCGAGCCGCCGCCCGTCCGCCCCCGGCCGTGTCGCCAGGCTGCGCCCGATGCTCGATTTCAGTTCGTTGGCGAACACCGAGCCGACGAATACCCAGTCGGCCCGCGCCCGCGCCGGGGTCAGCGTGACGAGCAGGTAGCCACGGTCGCTGGTCTGCGCGTAGCGCAGCTCAGGCACCATCTGGACGAAGGCATCGGCCAGGAACTGGCGTCCGATGCGCGGGTACTCGAGCTCCAGCCCGGCCGAGGTGACCGAGGTGGTCGCGAACTCGACCCCGACCGCGGCGCCGCTGGCGTCCTTCAGGTCGCTGGCCCAGGCGTTGTGCGAATCGCCGGCCAGCACGACCAGGTTCTTGCCGAGCTGGCGCGCGGTGGACAGCACCGCCTCGCGTGCCGCGGGGTAGCCGTCCCAGGTGTCGGGTCGGAAGGGCGCGCGCGGCTGCGCGACCAGGGCGCGCTGGGTGTCGCTGCGCGCCGCCGGCGCGGTGGCTTGCGCCGCCAGGAAGGCCGAGATCGTGTCCTCGCTGAAGTTGTCCAGCACGCTCAGTGGCAGGTGCATGCGCGCCATCCAGACCTGCGAGCCCAGCAGCTGCCAGGTGGCCGCGGAGCCTTGCAGGCCGGCCAGCAACCAGGCCGATTGCTCGGCACCGAGCATCTGCCGGGTCGGGCTGGCGGTGGCGCCGGACAGGTGTTCGGCGCGCGAGGCCTGTGCATCGCGGCCGATCGCGCGTGCATCCAGCATGTGCAGCGTGGCCAGGCTGCCGATGTCGAACCGGCGGTAGATCCTGGCCGGCGCCGCCGGGTCGGGCAGGCGGATCGGCAGCCACTCCTGGAAGGCCTGCATCGCGGCGGCGCGACGCGCGCTGAAGCTGCCCTTGCTCGGGTCGTGCGCGTTCGCGCCATCGCGCCAGATGCCGTTGATCAGGTCATGGTCGTCCCACACCGCGATCACCGGCATGGCGGCGTGCAGGGCCTTGAGGTCGATGTCGCCGCGGTAGAAGCCGTGCCGCGCCCGGTAGTCCTCCAGCGTGATCAGCTCGCGGTCGGGCTCCCAGTTGCGGCCCAGCAGGCGCGAGGCGAGCTCGAGCCCGCGGCTCAGGTCGGATTCGTAGATGTAGTCGCCCAGCAGCACGGCCGCGTCGATGTCGCCACGCCGGGCCGCGTCGGCGTAGGCATGGAACTGGCCCACCGGGTAGGCGGCGCAGGAAAACACCGCCAGCCGCGCCTGGCTCACCGCGCCCGCCGGCAGGGTTCTGGTGCGGCCGACCGGCGACAGCTCATCCCGGAAGCGGAAGCGGTAGTGGTAGGCGGTGCCCGGCTGCAGGCCGCCCGCGTCGACATGGACGGTGAAGTCGCGCGCGGCGCTGGTGGACACCCGGCCCGAGGCCACGATGCTGCTGAACTGCGCATCGCGGGCCAGCTCCCAGCCCACCTCGATGGCGCTGCTGCCGCCTTGCGTCACCCGCGTCCACAGCACCACACGGTCGGCCAGCGGGTCGCCGCTGGCCACGCCATGGCCGAAGGTGCCCTCGGGCGTGGTGCCGCCGCCGCACCCCGACAGGCCGGCGCCGGCCAGTCCCAGGCCGGCCGCGTACAGCGCGCCGTCGCGTGCGAACTGCCGGCGGGTGATCGGCGCGGTGTCGGGCGGCGAGGCGCTCGGGTCACGCGGGGGCCCGGCGTCGGGCGCTTCAGGCTGGCTCATGGTCGTCTCCTGTCCGGCGGCGTGGCTGCCGGTGGCAGGCGCCAGGCGCATCTTCGCCGCTTCCTGCGGCCGCGGGTACCGGTGCCGCCGGCGCCTGCCCGGTCAGTCGATCAACTCCTCGACCGTCAGGGTGCGGCAGTGCACCGCCAGCCGGGCGCCGCAGCGCCGCGCCATCTCGGACGAGGCCGCGGCATGCGCGTGGTCGTCCGCGTTCACCAGCAGCCACCGGTAGCCTTGCTGTGTGAGCGCGAGGTAGCGGCGCAGCAGCGTGATCTCGTAGCCGAACCCCGCGACGGCGCCCGCGTTGTCGACCATCGCTGCCAGCTCGGCCACGCTTTCGCGCGGGGCGAAGTGCCGCACCGCAGCATGCGACCAGCCGGCGTCGTGAAGCGCCGACACCAGGGCGTCGGACTGGTCCTGGGTGGGCAGGCCCATCATCACGTGGCCCACCGGCTTGAACACGCCGAAGGAGGTGGGCATCTCGTCGCCGGAGAGGGTGTCGCTCGTTGCATCGCCGTCAGGCCGTGTGCCGGCCTGCGCCGCCGTCGGTTCGCTCGCGCACAGATCGGGCGACCGCCCCTCGTTAGCCTGCAGTCCTGCCCATGGCGCCCTGGAACCCGACGTGAAGCCTGCAGCGTGCCCATCGATCCTTGCTCACGGCGCCGGCCCGCCCGCTGCCTGCCGCTTCGCGCTGCTGCGCCGCGGCCGCGGCGGCGGGGTGGACGGTTGCGCGCCCTGCGGGCCCGCGGGCGCGCGGACCTCGCGATGACGCCGCCGCCGGCCCCACCGGTGCCGCACCACGCACCCCATGGGCTGTCCGACCGTTTTGCGCTCGGCCTCACCAGGCTGCTGCGCTTCGTGGCCGATGCCTTCTTCGCCAAGCGCTATGGCCACCGCGCGATCGTGCTCGAGACCGCACCGCCTGGTGGGCTACTTCGAGGAGGAGGCGGTGCTGAGCTACACGCTGTACCTGGCGGAGATCGACGCCGGCCGCACGCCGAACCCGCCGGCCCCGGCCATCGCCATGCGCTACTGGCGGCTGGCCGACGATGCCACGCTGGCCGACATGGTGCGTGCCGTGCGGGACGACGAGGCGCAGCACCGTGATCTCAACCACGGGCTGGCAAGTGCGCTGGCGGGTCCTGCGCATCCGGGTGCCAGGCCTGGATGAGCTGATCGAGGCCGCCGCCATAGTCGGGAAACCGGGGCCGCCAGCCCGGCACGCGCGGCGTGGGTGCCCGCCGGGGCATGCACAGCGCCACCTGCTGCATGTGCGCCTCGCGGATGAACAGCCGTGCCAACCACCGTGACCAGGGTGGCAGGTGCCAGGGGCTCGGCCGGCCCACGCGCTGCGCGAATGCATCCATCAGCTGCCGGAACGAGACCGCCGTGCCATCGGTGGCGTACATGATGCGCCCCGCGTTCTGCGGCTGCGCCGCGCCGATCAGGGCGGCGCCGGCATCCAGCTGGTGCAGGTGGTACTGCCGCGTGCTGGCGGCACCCGACCAGTAGGGCCGGCCCAGACCGAAGGCGATGCGGTAGGCCCTGAGATCGGCGCTCGCCGGCCCGTACAGGTAGCCCAGGCGCACCACGCAAGCCGGCACCGGGCCCGACAGCACCAGGGCCTCGCACTCGCGCACCGCCCGCACCGCGGCGCGCAGCGGCGGGCCCACGCGGGCGCCCTGCTCGACCGCGTGCACGAAGGCAAAGCTGGCATGCACCAGCATGGGCGCACCGCTGTCCCGGGCCGCGCGCATCGCGCGCCGGGTGCCGGCGCGCAGCGTGCTGGCAAAGTCGTCCCAGGCATGGCCGTCGTGCAGCAAGGTGTTGGCCTGCTGCCCGACGAGGTTGATGTGGGCCCCCGCCGCGGCCGCTGGCACCGGCTGATCGGCGACGATGCTGCCCAGTTCCGTGTGAAGCCCGGTGATCGACACGCTGGCCTGCGCGTGGTTCGGCGGCGCGGCAGGGCGGGCCTGTTGCCGCATTGGCCAACCGATGGTCGGGGCAGCGCCGGCTGCGGTCTGTTCGTCGACGCACAGACCCGTGTGGTGTGGGTGCTGACACTGGCGCGGGTGTTGGCACCGCTGACCGGCAGCACGGCGGCCGACGCCAGCCCGGACAGCGACGACGTCCTCAAGGACCTGCTTCGTGACGGCGCCATCGGCACGGCCGTCGGCTCGGTTGCCGGCGCGGGGGCGACGATCGCCCTGGCGGCGGCGAACATCACGCTGTTCATCGCCAACCCCGTGCTCGGGGCGTTGTACCTGGTTGGCTGGGGTGCCAGCCTCGGGGGCCTGATCGGCGCCGTGGTCGGTGCCGAGCGCAGCCAGGGCGACCTGCCCAGCCTGATCCGGGATGCGTTGGCGGCCGGCCAGTACGTGCTGGTGGTCCATGCCCACACCGAGGCGCAGACGGCGCAGGCTCGGCGCATCGCCGGCGAGTCGATGGCGCGCACCGAGGGTGCGCCACGCGCCGAGGCCGCCCCGGCCTGATCGCCCCGGCGCCAGTGGCGGGCCGGCTCAGTAGTGCGGCGGCAGCTCGTCGCGCAGGCTGCGCACGGCCGGCAGGTCGGCGGCCGCAGGCCGCGACTTCAGCGCGTGCAGCTCACGCATCAGCCATTCGATCTGCTGCTGCTGCCGCACGACGATCGTGTTCAGCTGGTCCAGCGTGTCTTCCTGGAAGCTGGCCTTGATTTCCAGTTCGGTCAGGCGATGCTCGATGTCTTGGCGGTCCATGCCGGCATTGTCGTTGGGCGCCCCGGCCGGCCGCCGCCGCTGCGTCCGCGTGGCGGGCGGTGTCACCCCGCCGCATCGAAGACCCTGCTGCCGGCCTCGGTATGCGCCGGCGCCGCTTGACCTTGCCATGGGGGCAGGCCTGAGCATGCGCAGCCGCACGACAACCCGGTCACCGGCGCGCACCTGTCCCTCCCGCGGCAGCACCGCGGCGCGGCGCCGATCCACAATCACGCACCCATGAAGCCACTTCGCGTCCTTCTGCTGCTAGTGCTGGCCGTGCTGCTGCCTCTGCGCAGCACGGTGGCCGCCGCCATGGCCTGCCCGGCCGGCATGGCGGCGGCGGCGGTGGTCGGCGCGGCAGCGGGCGGGCACGCGGGCCACCATGGCCCGCAGGCCGTTCACGCCGGCGACGGGCCGCAGGCCCATCATGCGGAGCATGGCGCGCAGGCCCTTCACGCGGACCACGGTGCCCCCGTGCATGCGGAGCACACGACCACGCAGCTCACGGCACCCGATGCCGGCGCCGCCTGCGACCACGCGGCCGGGGACGAACACACCGGCACATGCCAGTTCTGCGCCAGCGGCTGCTGTGTCACCCCGCTGGTGTCGGCGCCGCCGGCACTGGCCCTGGTGCCGCACGTCAACGGGGCCGTGTTCCCGCTGCTGCGCGCGCCGGTCCCGGCCTTCCAGTGCGAGGGCCAGGAACGGCCTCCCCGAAGCCGCTGACCCCGCCGGGCCTGCACCGACAGGCCAACCCCGGCCTGTGCGTCCGCCGCACGGGAAGCCCGCCGGCGGCCTGGCCCGCCGGCGCATCCGACAAGGTTGAACCATGAAGCACAAGCTGACAGCCTGGGGCACCGCCCTGGTGGCGTGCATGCCGCTGCAGGCCGCCGCACAAGGCGCCGCCAACCCGGCGCCGAAGGCATCGCCGCCGCTGGCCTACCGCTCCGCGTTTGCGGACTACAAGCCCTTCCAGGAGGTGCCGCTCGGGAACTGGCGCGCGCTGAACGCGGCGGTGGCCGGCCGCGGCCTGGCGGGCACCGGCGCGCCGGCCGCCCCGCAGGGCGCGGGCACACCGCCCGCGCCCACCGGGGGCGACACCCGTGCCAGGCCCGCCGCGGCAGCCTCGGCCAGCCACTCGCACCCCGGCATGCACCACAAGATGCACGGAGGCCGGCCATGATGCGCCTGAGCCTGGCCGCCTGCGCCGTGCTGGCGCTCGCCGGCTGCGCCAGCTTCTCGCCGGACGGCGGTTTCGGCACGGTGGCGCAACTCACCCAGGAACGCATCGGCCAGGTGCCACGCCAGCTGCGCACCGCCGAGCAGGCCGGCGCGGCGCGGGCCCGGGTCGACGAACTGCTGGCGCAGCCGCTGACGGCCGACAGCGCCGTCGAGCTCGCGCTGCTCAACAGCCCGGCGTTGCAGGCCGCCTATGCCGAACTCGGCATCGCCGAGGCCGAGCGCGTGCGTGCCGGGCGCCTGGCCAACCCCTCGATCAGCCTGGGCCGCCTGCGCGGCAGCGAGGGTGTCGAGATCGAACGTGCGATCGTGTTCGACCTGCTGAGCCTGCTCACCTGGCCGGTGTCGCGGCAGCTCGGGCAGCAGCAGTTCGAGCAGGCGCAGCTGCAGGCGGCATCGGACACCGTGGGCCTGGCCGCCCAGGCGCGCCTGGCCTACTACGACGCGGTGGCGGCCCAGCAGCTGGTGGGCTACTTCGGCCAGGTCAAGCAGGCCGCGGACGCCGCCAGCGAGCTGGCCCGTCGCATGGCAGCGGCGGGCAACTTCAGCAAGCTGGCACAGATGCGCGAGCAGGCCTTCTACGCCGACGCCACCGCGCAGCTGGCGCGGGCGCGGCACCAGGCCGTGGCCGCGCGGGAACGGCTGGCGCGGCTGCTGGCCCTGGGCGGCGATGGGCGCGGGTTCACGCTGCCCGACCGGCTGCCCGAGCTGCCGGCGGCCCCGGCCGAGCCCGGCGACGCCGAACAGACCGCGATGGACCGGCGCCTGGACGTGCTGATGGCCCGGCGCAGCGCGGAGGCCACCGCCCGCGCGCTGGGGCTGACGCAGGCCACGCGCTTCGTCAACGTGCTGCACGTGGGCTACCAGAACAAGAGCGCCACCGGCGAACCCCGCAGCAACGGGGTCGAGCTGGAGCTCGAGCTGCCGCTGTTCGACTTCGGCAGCACGCGCGTGGCGCGGGCCGAGGCGATCTACCAGCAGGCCGTGCACCGCGCCACGCAGGTGGCCTTGCAGGCCCGGTCCGAAGTGCGCGAGGCCTACTCGGCCTACCGCACCGCCTACGACCTGGCGCGGCACTACCGCGACGAGGTGGTGCCGCTGCGCAAGCGCATCTCGGAGGAGCAGCTGCTGCGCTACAACGGCATGCTCGCGAGCGTGTTCGACCTGCTGGCCGATTCGCGCGACCAGGTCAGCAGCGTCACCGCGGCGGTGGAATCGCTGCGCGAGCACTGGGTGGCCCACACCCAGCTGCAGCTGGCGCTCACCGGGCGATCGCCCGGCGCCATGGCCGTCGGCGGGCCCGCCCGCGCCGCATCGGCCGAGCCGGCCGCGCACTGAAGGAGCCGCGCCATGAACCAACGCAGAAGCTTCTTCAAGGCCGCCGGCGCCACCTTCCTGGGCGCCGCGGCCGTCAGCCGCGCGGGTGCCGCATCGCTGCCCGAGGCCGTGCTCCAGAGCTCGGCCGCGATGCAGCCGCCGCCACCGCCGCCCAACGGCCGGCCGTACCAGCCCATCGTCACCCTCAACGGCTGGTCGCTGCCCTGGCGCATGAAGGACGGCGTCAAGGAATTCCACCTCGTGGCCGAGCCGGTGGTGCGCGAGATCGCCCCCGGCATGAAGGCCAACCTTTGGGGCTACAACGGCCAGAGCCCGGGCCCCACCATCGAGGCGGTCGAGGGCGACCGCATCCGCATCTTCGTCACCAACCGGCTGCCCGAGGTCACCAGCGTGCACTGGCACGGCATCCTGCTGCCATCGGGCATGGACGGCGTCACCGGCCTCACGCAGCCACCCATCGGCGTGGGCAAGACCTTCCTGTACGAGTTCGTGCTGCAGCGTTCGGGCACCTTCATGTACCACCCGCATGCCGACGAGATGACGCAGATGGCGATGGGCATGATGGGCCTGTTCATCGTGCACCCGAAGGACCCCCGGCAGCACCGGGTCGACCGCGACTTCGGCTTCATCCTCAACGCCTACGACATCGACCCCGGCAGCGCCACCCCGCGGGTGAACACGATGCTCGACTTCAACCTCTGGACCTGGAACAGCCGCGCCTTCCCCGGCATCGACCCCTTCGTGGCGCGCACCGGCGAGCGGGTGCGCATCCGGGTGGGCAACCTGACCATGACCAACCACCCCATCCACATGCACGGACCCCACTTCGAGGTGACGGGCACCGATGGCGGCTGGGTGCCCCGCAGCGCGCGCTGGCCCGAGGTGACCACCGACGTGGCCGTGGGGCAGATGCGGGCCTTCGAGTTCGACGCGATCGCCGGCGACTGGGCCATCCACTGCCACAAGTCGCACCACACGATGAATGCGATGGGCCACGGCGTGCCCACGATGATCGGCGTGGACCAGCGGGACGTGGCCCGGCAGATCACCGACCTCATCCCCGACTACATGGTGATGGGCGAGCGCGGCATGCACGAGATGGCCGAGATGGAGATGCCGCTGCCGGACAACACGCTGCCGATGATGACCGGCACCGGCCCCTTCGGCCCGGTGGGCATGGGCGGCATGTTCAGCGTGGTGAAGGTGCGCGACGACATCCGCCGCGGCGATTTCCAGGACCCCGGCCCCTACCGGCACCCCGCCGGCACCGTGGCCAGCGAGTACACGGCCGAGCTGCCCGAGGCCCCCCGGGCCGCAGCGCCGAAGGCCGACCCCGGCACCCTGCGGGTGCGCAAACCCACCGGCCACGAAGGCCACTGAAGGAGCCCCCGTGATACCCCACCACGCAATCGCCCCCGTCATGCTGGCGCTGGCGGCCTCGCTGGCGCAGGCCCATGGCAACGACCCACCGGCCCGCAAGCCGGCGTTCGATGGCGCGAAGGTCGAGCCCACCGCGTTCGGGCGGGAGGGCGATCCACGCAAGGTCGCCCGCACCATCCGGGTGGACATGGCCGACACGATGCGCTTCGCGCCGGCCCTGGTGACGCTGCGGCGGGGCCAGACCGTGCGCTTCGTCGTGCACAACGCGGGGCAGCTGATGCACGAGATGGTGCTGGGCACCCCCGAAGCGCTGCAGGCGCATGCCGAGCTGATGAAGAAGTTCCCGAACATGGAGCATGCCGATCCGAACATGGCCCACGTGAAGCCTGGCGCGCGCGGCGAGATCGTGTGGCAGTTCACCGAGGCGGGCACCTTCCAGTTCGCCTGCCTGCAACCCGGTCATTTCGAGGCCGGCATGGTCGGCACCGTGGTGGTCAAGTGAGGAGCTGCCCATGAAGATCGCGATGCTCATCACCCTGGCCGCGCTGGGCGCGCCCGGCGCCGCCCCTGCACAGGGCGCGGCGCCGGCCGCCTCCGCCGCGGCATCGATGGCCGATGGCGAAGTGCGCAAGGTCGACCCGGAGCAGGCCAAGCTCACGCTGCGCCATGGCCCCATCGCCAGCCTCGACATGCCCGGCATGACCATGGTGTTCAAGGTGGCGGACCCGAAGCTGCTGGCCGGCCTCAAGCCGGGCGACAAGGTGCGGTTCACGGCCATGCGGCTCAACGGCGTCTTCACCGTCACGGCGATCGAGCCCGCCCGGTAGGCCTTGCCGGGGCGGGCCCGGCCGCGGCGCGGTGTCAGCCCCGCTCCGCCGCCAGGCCCGCGCGCAGCCGGCGCGGGGTGACACCGGCCACGCGCCGCATCAGGCGCCACAGCGCCGTGGCATCGCCGTAACCCACCTGCTCGGCCACCTGCTCGACCGACAGGCGGCTGCTCTCCAGCAGCATGCGTGCGCGGTTCAGCCGCACGCTCTGCACCAGCGCGCCGGTGCTCTGGCCGGTGCGCGCGCGGATGTGGCGCGCCAGCGTGCGCTCGGACATGCCGAAGCCTCGCGCCAGCTCGGCGATGGACGGTGGCGTGGGCATCGCCTGCGTGACGCGCTCGATCACCCGGGCCACCAGCTCGTCGCCATCGGCCAGCAGCTCGGGCACCACGAACGGCGCCTGGGCCTCGCGCCCGTCCACCAGCAGCACGCGCGACACGGCCTTGGCCAGCGGTGCGCCGAAGCGGGCGCGCAGCAGGTGCAGCATCAGGTCGGTCTGCGCGAAGGCGGCGCCGGCGGTGACCACCGGCCCGTCGGCGCACACCATGCGGTTGGCGTCCACCGTGCAGCCGGGCTCGAGCTCGCGCAGCCGCGCCGCCAGCCACCAGGAGGTGGTGACCCGGCGCCCCGCCAGCAGGCCCGCGGCCTGCAGCAGGAACACCGCCGAGCAGGAGGCCGCCACCGTGCCGCCGCGCGCGGCATGCGTGCGTAGCGCGCGCGCGGCAGCCTGTGCGTCGGGCTGCAGCAGGCGCTCGCGTGCATGGCCGGCGGATTCGAGCCCGAGGCCGGGCACCACCCAGATCGCGCCATCGTCACGCACGGTGCGCGGCAGGGCCCGGGCCTGGGCCGCGAGGCCGCCGCCCAGCGCCACCGGGACACCGCCCACCCCCAGCACGCGCCAGCGTGGGGTGGGCAGGTCCAGGCGCGGCGCCAGCCTGGTGGCGGCCGCCAGCATGTCCAGCGTGACGGCCACGCTGCTGGCGTAGGCCCCGGGAAGCAGCAGCACGGTGAAATCGAACATTGTCTGAAAAAGCAATGAAGTTGATCATCCAGACCATGGTAGGCGGGCCCTGGATCGGGCGCAATACGGCTTCGCTGTCATCCCGGAGAACACCTTGCCCAACATCCTCGTCAAAGTCCCCCATGGCGCCTTTCCCGGCGCCGCCCGTGAAGCCCTGTTCGACGCCATCACCCGCGTGGCCAACGAGGTGGAGCAGGTGGGCGACACACCGCAGCAGCAGTCGGTCACGCTCACCGTCATCGAGGAGCTGCCGCCCGGCGCCATCCGCTCGGCGGCGCGTGACGTGTCCGAGCGCGTGCTGCTGTGCATCGTGCAGGCCTACATCCCGGCCGGCGTGCTGGACGGGGCCTCGCGCGCGGCCTACGTGGCGCGCCTGAGCGCCGCCTTCCAGGGCGCCATGCCGGCCGGCGACGCGCGGCGCGTGCTGCTGTCCACGCTGCTGCTGGAAATGCCCGAGGGCCAGTGGGGCGCGGGCGACGTGATCTGGCGCCTGCCGGACGTGAGCGCCGCCGCGGGCTTCAAGCACCTGCGGTCGGTGGTGAAGCCGTGACCGCACCCGCCGCCGCGCCGGCCCGGCGCCGTGCCCCCGGCGAGGTGCGGCTGGCGATGCTGCTGTCGCCGATGCACACCCACGACCTGGAGCTGGTGCGTGGCGAGTACGGCCACCGGCCGCCACCTGGGCCGAGTACTTCGTGGCCCAGGCCGCCCGCCTGCTGCGCGCGGTGGATTCGCTGGGTGGCGACGCGCCGAACGACCTGCTCGGCGTTTTGGACGAGGGGGGCACGCTGGTGTGCTTCGGCTCCATGGTGTCGCTGACGCTCAGCCTGCACGTCGACAAGCTGCTCTACAAGCCCTGCACCGTGCGCGGCTTCTGGGCCGCCCGGCGCGGTGCCCGCAGCAGCGCGGACGAGCGTGCGCGCTGGCTGCAGGAGATCGTGCAGATGGTGCTGGCCGGCACCTTGGTGTTGCCGGTGGAGCAGGCCTTCGCGCTGGCCGACATCGGCGCCGCCCTCGCCACCGACACACGCCCGCGCAGCGGCAAGATCGCGCTGCGCGCGTGACGCCGGCCACCCCTGCGAACACAGGAGCCTTCATGCCTGCCCACGGCCTCGACATCGACGACCCGCTCGACGACTTCACGCCCCACGAGATCACGCTCCTTGGCACGACCCGGCGCGTGCATGTGTCGGGCCGCGGCCCGGCCGTGATCGTGATGACCGAGATGCCCGGCATCAGCCCGCAGGTGGCGCGTTTCGCGCGCTGGGTGCGCGAGGCCGGGTTCACGGTGTACATGCCCTCGCTGTTCGGCCGCGATGGTGCGGTGCCCGCCGCCGAGGAAGGGGCCGCGGTGTTCCGGCGCGTGTGCGTGAGCGCCGAGTTCCGGGCCTTCGGCGCCAACGTGTCGAGCCCGGTCACGCAGTGGCTGCGTGCGCTGGCCCGGCAGGCGCACCAGGCCTGTGGCGGCCCCGGCGTGGGCGCCATCGGCATGTGCTTCACCGGCAACTTCGCGCTCACGATGATGCTGGAGCCGGCGGTGTTGGCGCCGGTGCTCGCCCAGCCCTCGCTGCCGCTGGACGACCCGGCCGGGCTGGAGATCTCGCCCGACGACCTGCACGCGGTGCGGCAGCGGCTGGACCGCGAGGACCTCAGCGTGATGGCCTACCGGTTTGCCGGCGACCGGGTGTGCACCGCGCAGCGCTTCGCCGCGTATGCCCAGGCGCTGGGCGATCGCTTCGTGGCACGGGTGCTGCCCGACAGCGCGGCCCACCCGAACCCGCCGCCGTTCTTCCAGCGCTACGTGCCCACGCCGCACAGCGTGCTCACCGCCCACCTGATCGACACGGCCGGCCAACCGACGCTGGCCGCGCGCGACGAGGTGCTGGCCTTCCTGGCCCACCGGCTGGGCGCCGGCGCGGCGGGCGCGGCCGCACCCGCGCTGCCAGAATCCGCGCCATGAACGACACCCCGGCAACGCTCGCGGCGCAGCTGATCCGCAACATCCACGAGGTGCCGGTGGAACACCAGGTGCGTGAACCACTGTACGAGACCCTGGCGGCCCGGCTGGCGACCGGCACCGCGGCCTGCAAGCTCGGCGCCTCGGTGGACACCGTGGCGCCCGGCAAACGCTCGTGTCCGTACCACTTCCACCATGCCCAGGAAGAGCTTTTCTTCGTGCTCGAGGGCAGCGGCACCTTGCGCGTGGCCGGCCAATGGCTGCCCATCCGCGCTGGCGACATGATCTTCATCCCGCCCGGGCCGGCGTATCCGCACCAGATCATCAACACCTCGTCGGCGCCGCTTCGCTACCTCTCGATCAGCACCCGCGAGAGCCCGGAGGTCTGCGAATACCCCGATTCGGGCAAGTACCAGGCCCTGGCCTCGGTGGAGGGCGCGCGGGTCTTCGGCGCCATCGGGCGGGGCGATGACAGCCTGGACTACTGGGACGGCGAACCCTGATCGCGACGCCGGCGCCCCCGGTGGCGGCCCACGCCGTCCCCAGGGGGGGCTCAGGGCGTTGCCGGCGGCCGCATCGTGATGGCGTGGAACGGGCAGATCGCCGCGCACGCGCTGCAGCCGGTGCAGCGCGCGGGGTCGTGCAGCACCGAGCGCTTGTCCCATTGCTGCACCTCGAGGCTCAGCACACGGGGCTCGCACACCGCCACGCAGCGGCCACAGCCGGTGCAGCGCCGCGGGTCGATGTCGGGCCGGCGCAGGCCGGTGTCCCGGGCCGGCGCCTCGGCCAGCCGGCGTGCGGCATCGGCCCGCGCCACCGCATCGATGAAGGGGCGGGCGCGTGAGCTCATCCCGGCGTTTCGCAGGCGCGGCTCAATCGGCCGTGGGCCGTTGCTCGAAGCCGGTGAAGGCATCGAAGCTGCCCTCGCCGGCAAAGGCATCGAGCGTGAGCACCACCGCGCCGGCCGACCCGCGCCAGGCCCACTTGACCAGGCGATCGACGCTGTCGGACGGGCCGGCCACCAGGGCTTCGACCGAACCGTCGCGCCGGTTGCGCACCCAGCCACGCAGGCCCAGGTGGCGCGCCTGCCCCACCATCGACCAGCGGAAGCCCACACCCTGCACGCGGCCGCGGATCTCGAGTCGGAGCACTTTCTCGGTCATGGCGCGGCCTGCGGCGTGAACGGTGGCTAACCCAGCAAAGGCTCGTCCGCCAGCTGGCGCCGGAGTTCGGCCTTGGCCACTTTCTCCAGCGTGGAGCGCGGCAGCGCGTCCACCAGCCGCACCTCGTGCGGGCGCTTGAAGTCGGCCAGCTGCTGCGCGCAGGCGGCGGCGATGCGCTCGGCCAGCGCCGGCGCCGCGCTGGGCGTGGCCAGCACGAAGGCCACCGGCACCTCGTCGAGCATGCGGTGCCTGCGGGCCACCACCGCGCATTCGGCCACGCCGGGCACGGCGAGGATCACGCGCTCCACCTCGGAGGCGGCCACGTTCTCGCCGCCCACCTTCAGCATGTCCTTGCTGCGGTCGCCGAAGCGGATCGAGCCTTCCTCGAGCAGTTCCACGCGGTCGCCGGTGCGGAACCAGCCGTCGGGGTCGAAGCTGTCGGCGGTGGCCTGCGCGTTGCCCAGGTACTCCTGGAACAGCGACAGCCCCCGCACGCCGCGGATCAGCAACTGGCCGGCGCCGCCGAGCGGCACCGCGCGGGCCTCGCGCACCGGCACGCTGTCGTCCTCGACGATGGCGATCTCGTACTCGGGCGCGGCGCGGCCGATGCTCAGGGGCGGGCTGGGCAGGTGCAGGTCGCAGACGATGCCGTGCGTGATGGTCTCGGTCATGCCCCACCAGCCCAGCGTGCGCACCCGGAAGCGCGCATCGGTGGGCGGGCTGCTCACCGCCGCGCCCCACAGCCGGTAGTGGTGCTGCGCGGGCACCTCCTGCTCGCACAGCGCACGCAGGCAGAACGGGATCATGGACGACCAGGTGCAGCGGTGCTTCAGCGACAGCGGCCAGAACCGGCGTGCCGAGAAGCGCGGCACCAGCACCACGCTGGCGCCGGCCCACAGGCTGGCCAGCACCGAGTAGGCCTGTGCATTGGTGTGGAACAGCGGCAGGTGCACCAGGTGCACGTCGTCGGGCCGCAGGTCTTCGTGCGCGGCATTGATGCGGGCGCCCCACAGCGCGTTGGCGTGGGTCCACAGCACCGCCTTGGGCCGGCTGGTGGTGCCCGAGGTGTACTGCACGCTGCAGGGTGCCAGCGGGTCGGGCGTACGGCGCGGCGCGGGCTCGGCGTCCAGCGTGTCGAAGCGCTGGCCGGGCGCCACCGCGTGCTCGGGCGGGCTGCCGTTGTCGGTGGCCGTCACCACCTGCCAGCGCAGGTGCCGGCAGCTGGCGGCCACCCGCTCGGCGAACTTCGGCTGCGTGATCGCGGCCACCGCGGCGCTGTGCTCGGCGTAGTAGGCCAGCTCGTCGTCGGCCGCGCGGGCGTTGGTGGTTACCGCCACCGCGCCGAGCCAGGTGCAGGCGTACCAGGCCAGCAGCGCCTCGGGGCAGTTGTCCAGGTGGATCAGCACCCGCTCGCCGGCGCGCACGCCGCGCCGCTGCAGGCCGCCGGCAATGCGGCCCACCTGGGCGTGGAACTGGCCGTAGGTCCATGCAGCGGGCGGGCCATCGTGCGGTTCCCACAGCAGGAACGGGTGATCACGCCGCGTGGCGGCACGCTGGGCCAGCAGCGTGGGCACGTCCATGCGCACGAACGGGTGCTGGTCGGTGGGCCGCAGCAGGCGGGTCATCGGGCGGTCCTCGCGAAACGCTGGTCTTGTCTCCCCGGGCGCGAGGCGCTGGCGCGCCGGCCGGGCCGGCGGTGCTGCGCATCGCGGGCGCTGACCTTAGCACGGCGGAGGCGGCCGCCGCCCGTGCACCGGTTCTCAACCGCCGGGCATCGGAAACCAGGCCGGGTCCAGCCACATCGGCTGGCCGGCCACGCCCGCCAGCTCGGTGGTGTTGAGCGGGTGGGTGGCCACGAAGGCCAGCAGCGAGGCCTGGGTGAAGCTGCCGTTGCGCAGCAGCGCCAGCGCGCCGGCCAGGTCGGCGGCGCTGGGCGGGGCCTCGACCACGGTGTTCCACAGGTGGGCCACCAGCAGCTCGTCGGCGATGCCGGGGGCGTAGAAGTTGATCAGCGCCTGCGCCGTGTCGCGCAGCGAGCCCAGCGCGTCGAGCTGCGCGGTCCACTGGCTGAGCAGGGCGGTGCCGGGCAGCGCATCGAGCGCGGCGTTCAGCAGCGCGCAGGCCAGGTAGGTGTTGCCACCGGGCGCGGTGTCGTCGGCGCGCATCACGTCGGCAAAACGCAGGCGCTCGATCGAGCTCAGCGTGTCGATGCCATCGGTGGCGCTGCTGACGACGAAGCTGCCGTTGCCGCCGCTGACGCTGGCCTGGGCCAGCGGCGCCGCAAACACCGCGGTGTCGATGCCACCGGCACCGTCGAGGCTGTTGTTGCCGGCATTGCCGGCCAGCAGGTTCATCGCCGCGTTGCCGGTGGCGCGCAACGGCGTGCTGCCGGTCAGGCGCAGGTTCTCCAGGTGCTCCGGCAGGCTGAGGTCCCAGCCCACCACCACGGTGTCGATGCCGCCGCCGGCGCTCTCGACGATCAGGTCGCGCGCCGTGGCGGGGCGGTACAGGTCGTCCGAGCGGCCGAAGCTCAGCACCGCCCGCGAGAGGTCGCTGTCGTCGTCGACGATGGTCAGCGCCTGCGCGGCCCCTTGGGTGGCCGCGCTGGCCTGCACGCTGACCAGCAGGCCCTTGTCGCGTTCGGCCAGGGTGTCCTGCAGCAGGGCCACGCGGGCGGTGGCCGTGGTCTGGCCGGGCAGGAAGGTGAGCGCGGCGCCGAGCTGCCGGTAGTCGGCGGGGGTGGCCATGTCGGCGCCGAACACCGCGCTGACGAAGGGCGTGGCCTGCACGATGCCGGTGGCCGGTGTGTCCAGGAAGAAGGCCAGGTCCAGGTAGCCATCGGCCTCGCTGACGGCGCCGCCACCGGCGCTGAGCTGCGGGCGCGCCACGGCCGGCGCATCGTTGGCGCCGATGAGGCCCACCGCGTGGGCGTCCAGCAGCGTGGCGTTGACCGGCGCCGACAGCTGCAGCGCAAAGCGCTCGGTGGCCTCGCGCAGGGTGTCGTCCAGGATGTCGACCACCACCGTCTTCGCCGTTTCGCCCGGCGCGAAGACCAGCGTGCCGGCGTGGGCGCGGAAGTCCTGCCCGGCCAGCGCGGTGCCATCGGCGGTGGCGAAGCCCACGCGCACGGTCTGGTTCGAGGCCGCGCCCTTGTCGCGCCCCAGCTGCACCACGAAGCTGGCGGTGCCCGCGGTCTCGTCCACCACCGCATCGCGCACCAGCAGCTCCGGCAGCGCGGTGGCGCTGTCGTCGTCGACGATGCTCACCACCCCGGTGGCCTTGGCCAGTGCCACGCCCGGGTGGGCCGACAGGGTCACGGTGAAGTGCTCCAGCGCCTCGGGCGAGGTGTCGCTGCCCAGCTCGATGCGCAGCCGCTGCATCGTCTGCCCCGGCTGCAGGGTTTCGCGGGGCAGGTAGGGGGCCAGGAAGTCCTGGCCCGCGGTGGCGGTGGCACTGGTGGCCGTGACGAGGTAGCTCACCGGCACCGTGGCCGGCGCATCCAGCGTCACCCACAGGTCCACGTAGCGGTCGCGCTCGGACACCGTGGCGTCCGACAGGCTCAGCCGCGGCGTCTGCCCGCTGGGCGGCGCGTCGCTGGGGGCGATGAAGGCCTGGGCCGTGGCCTGCGCCAGATCGGCCTGGGTGGCCTCGGACAGGCGCAGCGTGAAGCGCTCGCCGGCCTCGGCCAGGGTGTCGTCCAGCAGGTCGATGGCCACGGTCTTGACGGTCTCGCCCGGCCGGAAGCTGAGCGTGCCGCTGCGCGCCACGTAGTCCAACCCGGCGGTGGCACTGCCGTCCTCGGTGCGGTAGGCCACGGTCACCGGCTGGTCGGTGGCGGTGCCGCCGCGCCAGCCCAGGCTCACCGCGAACAGCGCGGTGCCCGCGCGCTCGTCCACGCCCAGGTCCTCCACGTAGAGCTGCGGCCGGGCCACGCGGGTGTCGTTGTCGTACAGCAGCAGCGGCAGCACCGTGGCCGTGGTGGCCACGTTCAACTGGCCGAGCAGGCTGATGCCCGCCGTCTCCATCGGCTCCACCACCGCGTCGTCCAGCACCGTGAACGACAGCGTCTTGGTGGTTTCGCCGGGCGCGAACAGCAGCGTGCTGCTCTCCAGGCCGATGCTCAGATCGTTGAACGACTGGTAGGGGTTGCCGACGGTGGCGATGAGCACCACCTCGTTCGGCGAGGGTGCGCTCAGCCGCACCACGGCGCTCACGCGGCCGCTGGTCTCGTCGATCACCAGTTCGTCCATCGTGGCGAAGGGCTGCGCGACCGGCGTGCCGTCGCTGTGCCCGATCTCGGCCTGCGCGGCGCCGTCGGCTAGCACCGCGCCGCTGGCGCCCGCGAGCACCAGCTCGAAGCGCTCGCGCCCTTCGGACAGGGGGTCGTCCAGCAGGTCCACCCGCACGCGCTGGACAGTTTCGCCCGGTGCGAACCACAGGCTCCCCTGGGCCGCCAGGTAGTCCTGGCCGGCCACGGCGCTGCCGTCGCGGGTGGCGTAGTGCACCGTCACCGGCGCCGCCGAGACCTGGCCCAGCGGCTGCCCCAGGCGCACGACGAACTCGGCCACGCCGGCCTGCTCGTCCACCACCAGGTCGTCGACAAACACCTCGGGCTGGGCCGCCGCGGTGTCGTTGTCGTAGATCGTGAAGCCCACCACCTGGCGCAGCAGCGTGCCGTCGAAGGCGGTGGACAGCATCCAGTCGGCCGACACCGGTCCGCGCGGGCTGGTGTCGTCGTACAGGCCGATGCGCAGCACCTTCAGCGTCTCGCCCGGCGCGAAGCTCAGGCCGGTGACCGAGAGGATGTCGGTCGTCAACAGCAGCGGCATGCCAGGCACCAGGCCCATCATGGTCGGCACCACGCTGAAGGCGCTGGTGGCCGGTGCCTGCAGGCGCAGCACCACGTCGACGAAGCGATCACCCTCGTTGGCCACCACGTCGGCCACCACCAACCGCGGCTGGCTCACCGCCACGCCGTCGGACAGGCCGATCTCGGCCAGCGCGCTGGCCTGGGCCAGCGTGGCGCCCTGGGCCTGGCTGAGCTGCAGCGAAAAGCGCTCGATGCCTTCGGCCGTGTCGTCATTGAGCAGCGGCACGCTGAGCACCTTGACGTTCTCGCCCGGCGCGAAGCTGAGCATGCCGCTCACGGCGCTGTAGTCCTGGCCGTCCCGCGCGCTGCCGTCGGCCGTGGCGTAGCGCACGCTCACCGGGGCCGCCGCGGCACCGCCGGCCGGGCCGCCCAGGCGCACCACGAAGCGCACCGCGCCCGCGCCTTCGTCGACGAAGACATCGTCCACCCCCAGGCTGGGCTGGGCCTGCACCGTGTCGTTGTCATGGATCAGCACCATCGCGCCGCTGCGGCCCAGCGTCAGCGGCTGCTGCACCAGCGGCGGCAGCGTCAGCAGCAGGTGCAGCCGCTCGAGGCCCTCGACCAGGCTGTCGTCGCGCAGCGGGATCTGCAGCGTGCGCTCGGTCTCGCCGGGCGCGAACACCACGCTGCCGGAGGCGTTCGTGAAGTCGGCCTCCGGCGCGGCCAGGCCGGCGATGCCGCTGCCACCGCGCAGGCTGTAGCCCAGCAGCAGTGGCACGGTGGCCGGGCTGTCGAGGCGCAGCGTGAAAACCGCCACGGCGTCGCTTTCGCCAACGATGATGTCGGCCACGTCCAGAACTGGCATCGGTGATCCTCCTGCGGGTGTTGCCGGGCCCGGGTGGCACCGGCGGCGGCACGCGCCGCCCTGCGGGCCACCAGTGTGAGAGGCACGGCGTGATTCGAGCGTGATTGGGTGCTGGCACGCGAAGGCAGCGGCCGCTGCGCTGGCGCTTGGGGTGCGGGCATGGGGCGGCAGCGCCCTCCGGTGGCCTTTTCCACCGAGTGACAAATTGAGCTTGTGGCTGCGGACCTGCTGCCTACACTGCCCCGACATCAGCCCGCCGGGCCGTGCCAGACACGGTGCGCACTGGCGGGTGGCAACGAGCGGGCGTCACCCGCCCGCACCAGGGAGTCAGCCACACCATGTGGGTCGGTTTCACCTTTGGCGAACAGGCGTTCGCGCTGCAGCCTGCCGGCGCGATGGCGGCGCCGGCGCACGAGGCCACCGGGCCGTCCCGGGCAGGTGGGCCGCAGGGCCTGCCCGCCCGGCACGCCAGCGCGCGTGAACCCCGGCGCTGGCGGGCGTGCCCGCTGCAGGCCCGGGGTGACGAACGGCTGCTTCAGCGGCTGCGCGCCTGCCCGCCGGCGCTGCTGCGGCGCCTGATCGACGGCAGCGCCGGCTGGGCCTTGCACCGGCTCAGCGATGCACAGGTGGTCGAGGCCGCGGCCGAGCAGGTGTGCCGCGGCGCGCTGGTGTTGTTCGAGGCCGAGCGCCCGCGCCAGGACGCGCCGGCGGCGGGGCAGGCGCCGGTGCACGCAGCGGCCACCGGCCCCCGCTTCACGCCGGCCATGCTGCGGCCTGCCCCGGCCGCGGCCGCCGCCGAACCCGAGGCGGTGGTGGTCGACCTGCTGGCCCACATCGACCAGGCCCGCCAGGCCGCGGTGCTGCGCGCGGCCTCGCAGCAGGGCGTGCCCTTCTGCGCCGAGTGCGAGCGCCGCAGGCAGGCGGCATGAGCGCGCCGGGCCGCTCCCAAGCGCGAATCCCGGAGCGCGCAGCGCGGAGGGTAGTCCAGTGAGCGTCATGAGGCATGGTGCGCAGGGCCGGGCCATGACCACCCGCGACGCTGCCTGGGCCGACCCGCGGCTGCTGCCGCTGGACGGCTACGACGACTGGGTGCGCTGCCTGTGGCCGCAGGGCGACCGGCCGCAGGACACGCAGGTGCACCTCATCGTCGATGCGGCACGCGATGCGCGCATCTACCCGCTGCTGCAGCAGACCGGGCTGGAGCGCTGCTGCCTGTTCGCGGGCCCGCTGGCGCCCGAGCTGCGGGCGGCAGCACCGTACCTGGTGCACCTGGCGCCGGACGCTCACTTCACGCGCCAGTTCTTCACGCAGGGCTGGGGCCATGGCTGGGGCGTGCTGACCCTGGCCCCGCCGGACGTGACCCTGCCGTTGCTGCGCCGCCACCTGCGCAGCCTGCTGCGCGTGCGTGACGAGGCCGGGCGCTGGCTGATGTTCCGCTTCTTCGACCCGCGGGTGCTGGGCGTGTACCTGCCCACCTGCACCGGCGAGGAGGCCGCACGCGTGTTCGGCCCCATCCACCGCTTCGGCCTGGAGCAGGGGCCCGACGCGCTGCGCCTGTTCCGGCAGCCCGCCCATGCTGATCATCCGTGAGGCGCAGCTTGCCGCGTTCCGCGGCGAGGCCACCCAGCGGTTCGACCGCCGCCTGCTGGCGGCGCTGGTGCACAGCTTCCCGCGCGACCATGCCCGCCTGGGCGACGCACCGCTGCGCGCCCTGGTGGCGCTGGGCCGGCGGCGCGCGGCGCGCCACGGCTGGCGCAGCGAGCAGACCGTGTACCTCCACCTCACGCTGATGCTGATGCTGGGCGCCGGCTTCGACACCGATCCGCAACTGCCCTGGCTGCAGCAGGCGATGGCCGCCAGCGCGCAGGACGACCCCACGCCCCGCCTGTTTGCGCTGCACGCCACCGTGCTGGACCAGCTGGACGCGGTGCTGGGTGTGCACAACGAACACCTGGTGAAGGCGCTGCTGCGCTGGCGCACGCTGGACCTGGCGGTGTTCGAATCGCAGGACGCGGGCGACCGCGCGGCGCTGATCGCGGGCGTGCTGGCCGAGGCCTACCCGCGCAAGGCCGCCGTGCTGGGCGAGGCCGGCCTGCGGGCGCTGGCCGAGGCCGCGGCGGCCAAGGCCGGGCAGCAGGGGCTGCACGGTGCGCGCGCCCACGGGCTGGTGGCGGTGCTGATGTTCATGCTGGGCCACCAGTGCGACACCGACCCGGCGCTGCCCGACCTTGCCCAGGCGCTGGCCACGCCCGGGCCGGAGCCGCTGCGCGTGCAGGCGCTGCACCGGGCCGCGCTGGTGCTGCTGCAGCACGGGCTGGGGTCGCCACCGGAGGCCGGGCATGTGCAACCCGCCGGGTGAGCAGCGGCGCGCCCAGCGCGAGCTGGCGTCGGGCGAGCGGCCGGTGCGCGAGGCCTGGGACGAGGACGAGCCGCCCCTGAGCGGCGTGGTGCACGACGAGATCGCGGTCGACTGCGTGCGCCTGGTGCAGCTCACGGTACAGGGGGTCGAGCCCGCCCAGCACCTCGGGCGGCACTGGGCGGTGGTCAACGCGGTGCACCCGATCACGGTGCGCGCCACCACGGCGCCCGACGATGGCGGCGCGTGGAGCCAGCTGCGCTGGCAGGGCGCCACACCGGTGCCCGGCCGGCGCGACGCCACCGTGTCGCGCCAGGCGCGGTTGCCGGCGCGCACGGTGAGCGCGGCGCTGGACGTGCAGCAGACGGTGGATGTCGAGGTGGTGGACCTGCTGGACATCGAGGCACTGGTGCTGCGTCCGGTGGGCGACCGCCCGCGCCACTGGAAGGCCTACGAATCGGTGACGCCGGCGCGCCTGCAGGCGCGCGTGAACCCGCCCGAGGACTGGGTGCGTGCCGAGCTGCAATGGGCCGTGGCGGTGCCCGCCGGCGGGCCCGGGCAGGCCGATGTGGACCTGAGCTGGCCGGCACTGCGGCCGAACGACTCCACACCCGAGGAACGGCAGGTCAGCGTCACGCTGGGCACGGTGAACCCCAAGACCCTCACCGCCGAGGTGCGTGTGTGCCGCTGGCCCGTGCTGCAGGTGCAGCGGGTGGTCTTCAACAGCCTGCAGGTGTGCAACGACGGCGTGGGCGACAACGGCAACCCCTTCGACCGCGCCTGGGTGCGCGGCCGCGGCAACCCAGCGGCGGGCCAGGCGGCGGCCACCACGCAATCGGTGCTGTGCTACGTGCGGGGCAAGACGATCCGGCTGTCGGCGGTGTTCAATGTCACCCAGCGGCCGAGCGAGCCCGAGACGGTGCTGATCCGCGGCAGCGCCACCCACAACGGCGTGGCGATGCACTGGGAGCGCAGCGTCACCGTCAACCCCGGCGACGCGACGATCAACTTCCCCGAGACCAGCGCCTCGGTGGCGCTGAGCAACGTGGTGCACGCGGCGCCGCTGCACATCGACTGGACGATGAACACGCCCACCCAGCCGCTGCCGCAGCTGGCCATCGGCGCCACCGACAACCCGCTGTACCTGCTGCTCGGGCGGCCGCGGGTGAACCAGCTGTACCTCACGCTGCTGCACCACAGCTGCACCCGCGGCGCCGGCACGCAGGCCGAAAACGCGTTCGTGCCGGCCGCGTTCGCCATGTTCCAGGGCACCACCGGCAATGGCAACGGCATCCAGCGCATGGGCGACAACGTGCGCCTCACCTACTACCGCGACGGCGTGAACACGCCGGCCAACGCCAACGTCTGGGTCACGCACCACATCCTGGGCAGCGCCGACGCCACCGCCCGCTGCGGCGGCTGGATGGACATGATGGTCCACATGCTCAAGATGCACGGCATCACCAGCGCGCGCGGGCTGGCCTGCGAGCGGCGCACGCGCGACGGCCAGGCCAACTACGAACTGCGCTTCCTGGTGTCGCAGCAGGCCTTCAACGGCCTGGTCGCGAACGGGGCCGCGGCGCCCTACCGCAACCTGGGCAACGAGATCCATGCCGACACTGACATCCCGGGCCAGGGCAAGAACCAGCCGCAGTTCGAGTTCGGCGACCATGTGATCGTGTGGCACAACGACCAGGTGTACGACCCCTCGTACGGCACCGGCCCGTTCGCGGCCGCCAAGCCCTGGCACGGCGTGCCCGCGGCGATGCAGGGCTACGAGCAGGCCGCCATCGGCGGCTTCGGCGACTACGAAGGCACAGGCGGCTACGCGGTGAACTCCGGCGACGGCACGCCGCAGCAGTTTGCCTGGAAGAACGGCCCCGGTTGCGTGCTGCTGGTGCATGTGTGCAGCGCGGGGCAGACGCTGGACCAGATCGCCCGCCGCTACGCCGACCGGGTGTACAAGCAGCTCGGTGGCGGCGCCCAGCGCCGGCAGCAGCTGCGCAACGACCTGCTGGCCGTGCACGGCGCGGGCCCGTTCGTGGCCGGCACCCGCATCCCGATCGTGCTGCCGCGGGCCCAGGGGGTGCTGAAATGGATGTGGAGCTGATCCCGATGCGCGCACGACACGAAAGGCCCCCGCATGAAACGCCGCTTGATCCTGCGCGGGCTGGCCACCGGCCCCTGGTGGGGGGCCGCGATGGCGGCTGAGGCCGGCCTGCGCCTGCACACGCTGGCCCTGCCGGCGCTGGGCGGTCTGCGGCCCACCGGGGTGCGGCTGGCGACCGACGAGGCACCGCGCCTGCTGCTGGCCGACGAGGGCAGCGGCGGCGAACGGGGCTTTCACCAGCTGCTGCTGCGCGACATCACCGACCCGCAGCCGCCGGCCCCCACGCTGCAGCACCGCCTGCGTGCCGCGCTGCCCTGGGACGCGCGGGCCGAGGCGGCAGGCTGGGACCTGCTCACGGTGCACGCCGGCAGCGCGGTGGCACCGCTGATGCTGCAGCCTGCCGGCACCGGCCGCCCGCAGGCGCTGGATCCACGCGGCCCGCGCAGCCTGTACCTGGTGCCCCGCTTCGTGGCCGCACCTGCGGCGGGCGACATCGTGGCCGTGAACCACGCGCGCGGCTCGGCAATCACGCTGCTGCGCCGCGGGGCCGATGGCGGCGTGGCGGCGCGGATCGAACTCGCCCCGCCCCGGCCGGGCCTGCTGCAGCAGGTGCAACTGCTGCCCTGGCGTGACGGGCACCTGCTGTTCGTGCAGACGGCGCTCACCGGCGGCGGCCACCGGCGCCTGGGTGAGCCCGACGGCGAGTTGCAGTACGCCGGCCGCATCGACGTGCATGCGCTGGACGCACGGGGCCGCCGCGCCGGCCCGGCTTGGGCGCCGCTGGGCGGGCAGGCGGTGTTCGATTTCGCGGTGGCAGTGTCCGGCGCGCGGGTGGCGCTGCTGGCCGTCACCGCCACCGGCAGCCTGCTGGCCACCGGCACGCCCGACCTGCAAGGCCGGGGCTGGGGGCCGGCGCTGGCCAGCCCCGCCGCCGCGCTGGCCTCGCCCTGCCTGCAGGCGCGCACCGGCGGGCTGCGGCTGGCCTGGCTGCAGGGGGTGGGCGGCGACGCACCCGCGCTCCAGCTGGCCGAGCAGCCCTGGTCCTGAGGCGGCCGGGCCGCCCGCTGCGGCCCCGGGCCTGGCGGCGACCGGCTTATCATCAGTATACTGATCATCAGCATGCCAGTTCCCGGAGGCCCCATGCCCGCATCGTCTGCAACCTTGCCCGTGCTGGTGGCCGGCGGTGGCATCGGCGGCCTGGCCGCGGCGCTGGCCCTGGTGCGCCAGGGCCAGCGCGTCACGGTGCTCGAGCAGGCCGCCGAGATCGGCGAAATCGGCGCCGGCATCCAGCTGGGCCCCAATGCCTTCCATGCCTTCGACGCGCTGGGCGTGGGCAACCGGGCCCGGGCGCGGGCGGTGTACACCGACGAGATGGTGATGCACGACGCGCTGGACGAAACCCTGGTCGGCCGCATCCCCACCGGCGAGGCCTTCCGGCGGCGTTTCGGCAACCCGTACGCGGTGATCCACCGGGTGGACGTGCACCAGTCGCTGCTCGAGGGCGCGCAGGAAAGCGGCCGGGTCGAGTTCCGCACCGGCACCCGGGTCGAGCGCATCGAGCAGGACGAGCACAGCGTCACCGTGATCGATGCCGCGGGGCGCCGGCACCGGGGCCGCGCGCTCATCGGTGCCGATGGCGTGCGCTCGGTGCTGCGCCAGCAGTACGTGGGCGACCCCGCCCGCGTGACCGGCCACGTGGTCTACCGCGCCGTGGTGGAGCAGCGCGACTTTCCGGCCGACCTGCGCTGGAACGCGGCCAGCATCTGGGTGGGCCCGAACTGCCACCTGGTGCACTACCCGCTGCGTGGCGGCGCGCAGTACAACGTGGTCGTCACCTTCCACAGCCGCGAGGCCGAGACCTGGGGCGTGCGCGAGGGCAGCCGCGACGAGGTGCAAAGCTACTTCGAGGGCATCTGCCCCCGCGCGCGCCAGCTGATCGACCTGCCCAGGAGCTGGAAGCGCTGGGCCACCGCCGACCGCGAGCCCATCGGCCAGTGGACCTTCGGCCGCAGCACGCTGCTGGGTGATGCGGCCCACCCCACCACCCAGTACCTGGCGCAGGGCGCCTGCATGGCACTGGAAGACGCGGTGACGCTGGGCGAAGCGCTGCGCGTGCACGGCGGCGATCTCGGCGCCGCGTTCGCGCACTACCAGCGCGCGCGGGTGGCACGCACCGCGCGCATCGTGCTCTCGGCGCGCGAGATGGGCCGCCTCTACCATGCAAAAGGCGTGGAACGGCTGGTGCGCAACGAGCTGTGGAAGGGCCGCACGCCCGAGCGCTTCTACGACGCGCTGGAGTGGTTGTACGGCTGGAACGTGGGCAACTGCCTCGGGGAGACGCCATGAACGAACTGGGCCGCCTGGAAGACCTGCCCGACGACTACCTGGCGCAGCTGCGCGCGCTGAACCTGGTGCCGCTGTGGCCCAGCCTGCGCGCGCTGCTGCCGCCCGAGCGCCCGCGCCCGCGCACGCAGGCCACCTGCTGGGCCTACCAGGCGCTGCGCCCGCTGCTGATGCGCGCCGGCACGCTGACGCCGATCGAGCGCGCCGAGCGCCGCGTGCTGGTGCTGGCCAACCCCGGCCATGGCCCCGACAGCCTGCAGGCCAGCGCCGCGATGTACCTGGGCCTGCAACTGCTGCTGCCGGGTGAATGGGCGCCGGCGCACCGCCACACGCCGAACGCGGTGCGCCTGGTGGTCGAAGGTGAGGGCGCCTACACCACGGTGGACGGCTGGAAGTGCCCGATGGCCCGTGGCGACCTGATCCTCACGCCCACCGGCCTGTGGCACGAACACGGCCACGACGGCACGCAGCCCGTGGTGTGGCTGGACGTGCTGGACCTGCCGCTGGTGCACTACCTGGAGACCAGCTACCACGTGGATGGCCCGCGCCAGGCGCTGCGGGGCGAGGCGGCTGTGCCCGGCAGCGCCGGCGGCCTGCTGCCCACGCCGATGTTCGAGCGCAGCGGCGCGGCCTACCCGCTGCTGCGCTACCCCTGGGCCCAGGCCCGCGCCGCGCTGCTGGCGCTGGCCCAGGCGCAGCCCGCGCTGGAGGCGGTGCAGCTCGGCTACGTGAACCCCGAGACGGGCGCGCCCGCGCAGAACATCCTCGGCTTCCATGCGCTGATGCTGCGCCCGGGCCAGACGCTGTGCTGGCCGGCCCGCTCGCCCGCCCTGGTGTGCCACGTGATCGAAGGCGCGCTCGCGCTGCAGGCGGGCGAGGCCGCGTTCACGCTGGCCGAGGCCGACACCGCCTGCACGCCTGGCTACACCGCGCTGCGGCTGCACAACCCCTCGCCCGATGCACCGGCCTTCCTGTTCCTGGCCGACGAAGGGCCGCTGCACCGCAAGCTCGGCCTGTACGAGGTGCGGCGCTGAACGCGGGCCCGGGGCTCAGTGTGGCTCGGCCGGGCGCACCGGGCCCGGCGGCACGGTGTCCACCCAGCCGCGTTCGAGCGCCTCGAACTCCTGTTGCGACACCTCGGAGATCTCGGGGCTGGTGAGGCGTTCGTCCTCGCGCAGCCGGTCCTGACGCTCGGCGCGCAGCTCGGCAGCCACCCGCAGCTGCAGCAGGCGCTCGGTCACCAGCGCCATGCAGGCCGAGGGCTCGTCTGCTGCCAGCATGCGCGCCTGGATCAGCGCCTGGCCCAGCAGCGGGCCGGGCAGGCCGGCCACGCCGTCCCAGCCGGCACGGCCGAGTTCGTCGTTCACGTAGGCCAGGTGGCGCACCATCTGCGCATCCTGCTCGAGCGCATGGTCGAGCAGGCGGGCCAGCAGTTCCTCGCGCACCTGCTCGACCGAGGGCGCTGGCACGGCGCCGGCGGGCTGCCGGCGCTCGACCAGCACCAGCCGCAGGCGTGCGCCGTGGCGCTCCACCCGCAGCGGGCGGGACAAGGCGCCGCGCAGCCGGCGCAGGTGGTCGGCGGTGGTGGCGTGGGCACCCGGCGCGGCGCGCCGGTCCTTCACAGGCATTTCAGGAACCCTCGGGCACTGGGCACGACGCGGCGAACCACCGGGTTCGGCGCCACCCATTGTGGGCACTGCCCCAGCCCTGCGCAACCGCGCCGCGGGCAGGGGCAAGGCCGGGTGCGGCTCAACTGCGGCGGCGGGATGTCGAAGAGCCTGGGAACAGGAGTCATGCCGTGCGGACATTCATCACCAGCGCCGGGCAGGCGCTCGGGCGCCTGGTGGCCATGGTCGCCTGCCTGGGCATCGGGGCCAGCGGTGCCGCCGCGAGCGAGCTCACGCCGACCGAGCAACGCTGGCTGACGGGCTTGTGGCCGGTGGTGCTGTTTGCCTGGCAGGCGCAGCTGCCGCTGGACATCGTGGTGCAGCCGCAGCCCACGCCGGGCGCGGCGCCGCTGGCGTTGGGGTTCGTGGCCGGGCGCTGCAAGCTGGTGTTGTCGATGCGCGGCAATGCGCAGGCGCAGCAGACGCTGGACGACATCGAACCCGAGCTGCTGGATGCCACGCTCGAGCTGATGGCCGCACACGAGCTGGGCCACTGCCGGCGCTACCTGGAGGGGGCCTGGTTCGTGCTGCCGGCCGGTTTTGCGGCGCAGGTGCCGCCGGCGCTGGATGCGCACAGCCGCGCCGAGTACCTGGCCATGCAGGCGGCGCAGCGCGAGGAAGCCTACGGTGACCTGGTGGGCCTGGCCTGGACCTGGCAGCGCCACCCGGCGCTTTACGGCCGGTTGCAGCGCTGGCTGGTGGCCGAACGGTCGCGCGATCTGATCCCGGGCAGCCACCACGACACCTTGCACTGGGTGCAGCGCGCCACGCACGGCCAGGTGCTGGCCGGGGCGTCGATCTTCAGCGCAGCGGCGGCCGTGTGGGCCGGCGCGCCGCCGGCACCGGGCGGACGTTAGCGCGCCGGCACCGAGGCCGGCATGCTGGCGGCCGCGGCCGGCACGGCCGGCATGGTTTCGCGCGTCACCAGCTCGCGGTAGATGCCGCCGCCGCGCGCGCTGCCGGTGGTGCTGCCCTGGCCCTGCATGCGGGCCACGCAGGCGCTGCGTTCGTCGGCCGGCAGGCGCTCGCAGCGCAGCAGGGCATTGCGCGCATACAGCGCCGGATCGGCCGGCACTTCGTCGCCGCGCCGGGCTTCGGCATAGGCGGCCGCGGCCTCCTTCAGGCAGGTGGGCCGGTCCTGGTTCGATTCACCGTTGCTGCACTTGGCGCGCTCCTGCTGGTAGCGGGCCAGCTGGCTGGCCGCGGTGGCCTTGTCGGCACCGAGCGCCGGCACGGCCGCGAACGCCAGGCCCAGCAGCAGGGCGGGCCAGACCGGCGGCCGGGGGGTGTGGAGGAAGGGATTCATGCGGGGGACCTTTGCGTGTAGGGGGGCTGGCTGCACGGTGGTGCAGGCTCAGGCGAGGGCGCGTTCCGGGGCCTGCCGCAGCACGCGCCGCAGGATCTTGCCCAGCGCGGTCTTGGGCAGCGGCTCCTTGCGGAACTCCACCACCTTGGGCACCTTGTAGCCGGTGAGGTAGCGGCGGCAGTGTTCGACCAGGGCCTGCTCGGTGAGCGCCGGGTCCTTGCGCACCACGATGATCTTCACCGCCTCGCCCGAGCGCTCGTCGGCCACGCCGATGGCGCCGACCTCGGCCACCCCGGGGTGCTGGAGGACCACCTCCTCGATCTGGTTCGGGAACACCTTGAAGCCCGAGACGATGATCATGTCCTTCTTGCGGTCGGTGATGCTGAAGTGGCCGCGTGCGTCCATCGCGCCCATGTCGCCGGTGCGCAGCCAGCCGTCGGCGGTGAAGGCAGCGGCCGTCTCGTCCGGGCGCCGCCAGTAGCCGGCCATCACCTGCGGGCCGCGCAGCGTGATCTCGCCCACCTCGCCCAGCGGCACCGGCTGGTCGTCCGCATCGACGATGCAGGCCTGGGTGGACGGCAGCGGCATGCCGATGGTGCCGGTCCAGTCCGCGATGTCCAGGGGGTTCGAGATCGCCCCGGGCGAGGTTTCGGTCAGGCCGTAGGACTCGATCAGCGGCACGCCGGTGGCGCGCTTCCAGCGTTCGGCCACCGCGCGTTGCACGGCCATGCCGCCGGCGCTGGCCAGCTTCAGGTGGCGCGTGTCCACGTCGACGAAGGCCGGCGCATCGAGCAGGGCGCGGTAGAGCGTGTTCACGCCGATGATGGCGGTGAACGGGTGTGCCTTCAGTTCGTGGATGAAGGCATGCATGTCGCGCGGGTTGCTGATCAGCACCGTGTGCGCGCCGATCGTCATGAACACCAGCGCCGAGCTCAGCGCGTACACGTGGTACAGCGGCAGCGGGCAGACGAACACCTCTTCGCCCTCGTGCAGCTCGTGTGCGATCCAGGCCGACAGCTGCAGCAGGTTGGCCACCATGTTGCCGTGGGTGAGCATCGCGCCCTTGGCCACGCCGGTGGTGCCACCGGTGTACTGCAAGAAGGCCAGGTCGGTGTGCGTCAGCGGCACTTCTTCCAGCGTGAGGCTGTGGCCGGCGCGCAGCGTGGCGTTGAACTCGACGGCATGCTCGATCCGCCAGGGCGGCACCAGCTTGCGCAGGTACTTCACCGCGGCGTTGGTCAGCACCTCCTTCACCAGCGGCAGCATGTCGCCGGCCTCGGTGGTGATGACGGCGGGGTTCAGTGTCGGGTCGTCGGCCAGCACCTGCTGCAGCGTGTGGGCGTAGTTCTCCAGCACCAGCACCGCGGCGGCGCCGGAGTCCCGGAGCTGATGCGCCAGCTCGGCTGCGGTGTAGAGCGGGTTCACGTTCACCACCACCAGGCCGGCGCGCAGCACGCCGAACAAGGCCACCGGGTACTGCAGCAGGTTGGGCAGCATCAGCGCCACGCGCTGGCCCTTGTGCAGGCCCAGCGTCTGCTGCAGGTAGGCCGCGAAGCCGCGGCTCGCTTGCTCGAGTTCGGTGTAGCTGAGGCTGCCGCCCAGGCCGCTGAAGGCGGGCAGCGGGCCGAAGCGCGCGCAGCTTTGTTGCAGCACCTCCACCAGCGAGTCGAAGGCCTGCAAGTTCACCTCGGCCGGCATGCCGGGCGGGTAGTTGCGCAGCCAGAGGGCGTCGTCCATGGTGTGCTCTCCTTGCCGGGCGCCAGAGGCCGGCGCAGGTGCGCCGCGCCGGCACCCGCCTGGCGGGCGGAGGCGACGAATGGGCTCGGGCCCGGACTGCCCACACGGTAGCCGCGGCCTGCGCCGCGCGTCTGTGCGCCGGCGCACCCCCAGTCGCGCGGCCTCACCCCGGGCTGCCGCGCAGCACTTCGTTGACGCAGGTCACCAACGCCTCGCAAGGCCCCACATACCCACACAGGTATGCGTATCATCGACTACGTAGAAACCCGAACTCGCTGATGACGCGCGGCCGCAGCTGGCACGCAGACGACAGGAGCACTGGACATGCGAACAACAACGAAGACGTTGGCCACGGCCTGGGCCCTGGCGCTGTGGTTCGGCACCGGCGCGCTCGCCGCGGCGCCGGCCGGTCCGGACGCCGCCAAGGTGTCGGCCTCGACCGCCGACCACACCAAGTTCAAGGAACTGCAGGGCCCGTTCGACAGCGGGCCGGCCGTGACGAAGGCCTGCCTGGCCTGCCACACCGAGGCCTCCAAGCAGATCCACAAGACCCAGCACTGGAACTGGGAGTACCGCAACCCGCAGACCCAGCAGCTGCTGGGCAAGCGGCACGTGGTGAACAACTTCTGTACCTCGGTGGGTTCGAACTACGCGTCCTGCGCAAGCTGCCACATCGGCTACGGCCTGAAGGACAAGGACTACGACTTCAGCTCGCAGGAGAACGTCGACTGCCTGGTCTGCCACGACAGCACCGGCAGGTACCGCAAGCCCGGCGGCTTCTCGGGGCACCCGGTCACCAAGGACACGGAGTTCCCCCCGGGCTCCGGCAAGATCATCCGCGGCATCGACCTGTCGGCCATCGCCCAGAAGGTGGGCAAGACCAGCCGCGCCACCTGCGGTGCTTGCCACTTCAATGGCGGCGGCGGGGACGGCGTGAAGCACGGCGACCTGGACACCTCGCTGGAGCTGCCGGAGAAGTCGCTCGACGTGCACATGGATGCCAAGGGCAACAACTTCAGCTGCGCCACCTGCCACAAGACCGATGGCCACCAGGTGCCCGGCAGCCGCTACGCGCCCACGGCCGCCGACCGGGGCGGTGCCCACCTGCGCGGCGCGGCCGACAGCAGCAACCCGGCCACCTGCCAGGCCTGCCACAGCCAACGCCCCCACAAGACCACGCAGAAGCTCAACGACCACACCCGCCGGGTGGCCTGCCAGACCTGCCACATCCCGACGTTCGCCCGTGGCGAAGTGCCCACCAAGATGTCCTGGGACTGGTCGACCGCCGGCAAGCGCGACGCCAAGGGCAAGCCGCTGGTCATCACCAACGACGACGGGCATCCCACCTACAACGGCATCAAGGGCAGTTTCGAGCTCGCCGAGAACGTGGTCCCGGACTACGTGTGGATGAACGGCAAGGTGAACTACACGCTGCTGGGCGACACGATCGACAAGTCCAAGCAGCCCATCTACATCAACAAGTTCGAAGGCAGCGCCAGCGACGGCAAGTCGATGATCTGGCCGGTCAAGACCTTCCGCGGCAAGCAGGCCTTCGACCCGGTGGCCAAGACCCTGGTGGTCACCCACCTGGCCGGCAACGACGACAGCGCCTACTGGACCAACCTCGACTGGGAAAAGGCCGTTGCCGCCGGCATGGCCACGGTGAACCGCAGCTTCTCCGGCCAGGTGGACTTCGTCGAGACCCTCAGCCAGTGGCCCATCACGCACATGGTGGCGCCCAAGGACAACGCGCTCGGCTGCGCCGACTGCCATGCGCGGGGCGGCCGGCTGGACAAGGTCGAGGGCATCTACATCCCGGGACGTGACCGCAACGCCGTCGTCGACACGCTCGGCTGGCTCGCGGCCGCCGGCCTGCTGGCGGGCGTCGCGCTGCACGGCGCGATCCGATTCGTGCGCCGCAACCACTGATCGAGGCCTCCCATCATGGAACGCACCTACCTCTTCACCCGCTTCGAACGGTTCTGGCACTGGACCCAGGCGCTGCTCATCGTCGGCATGCTGGTCACCGGCTTCGAGATCCACGGCAGCTACCGGCTGTTGGGCTTCCAGCAGGCCCACACCGTGCACACCACGGCGGTCTGGGCACTCATCGGCCTGTGGGTGCTGGCGATCTTCTGGCACCTGACCACCGGCGAGTGGCGGCAGTACATCCCGACCATGCAGAACATGGACCGCATCGTGCGCTACTACGCGGTGGGCATCTTCCGTGGCGAGCCGCACCCGTTCAAGGTGACGCGGGCCCGCAAGCACAACCCGATGCAGGCGCAGACCTACCTGGTGGTCACGGTGTTGATCAGCCCGCTGCTGTGGATCACCGGCCTGGCCTACCTGTTCCACGCCGAGCTCGCCGCTGCCGGCGTGGGCATCGCGCTGGCCACCGTGGCCGTGGCGCACACCGCGGGCGCCTTCCTGATGCTGGCCTTCCTGATCGGCCACGTGTACCTGGGCACCACCGGCCACACGCCGCTGGCGCACTTCAAGACGATGTTCACCGGTTGGGACGAGCAAGCGCCTGAACCCGGCGCCGCACCCACCGGCGCAGCCCGATGAATCTTCACCCGAGGACGAGAACCATGAGGAATCTCCACAAGAAACTGATCGCTGCGGTGGTGGCCGGCATCTTCGTGCCGATGGGCGCGCAGGCCGACGAGGTCGACCTGCTCAAGCGCATCGAATCCCTGTCGAGGGAACTGGAGCAGCTCCGGAGCCAGGTCCAGGCCAATGCCGAGAAGCAGAACAAGGCGGCCGACGAGCTGAAGGAGCAGGTCAAGACCACGGCCGAGCGGTCCACCGGGCGCTGGCTGACGATCGGTGGCGACTACCAGTTCAGGGTCGACAGCCTGCGCGGCGAAACACGCCCGTTCACCGACGTCGGTGCCACCTTCAACAACGCGCAGCAGGCGCTGCAGGCCGATTTCTTCGGCAACCCGAGCACCGCGGCCGGATCGTCCGCGTACTTCGGCGCCATGGGCATGTCCAGCGCCGGTGCGCTGTCGGCACTGATGCAGTTCTCGCAGGCCATGGGCGGCGTCAAGGACTACGGCCAGGCGATGGCCTTCGTCTCGAACCCGATGAATGCCGGTCTGATCCGCGGCATCGGCGGCTTCGCGGCCAGCGTGCCCGCGTACAAGCCGAAGAACGACCTGCTCTACACCAACCGCTTCGGCATCGACCTGCATGCCAAGGCCACGCAGGACGTGAGCATGACGGCCCGGCTGGTGGCCTACAAGGCCTTCGGCTCGCAGGACGAGGGCGCGCTCACCAACAGCGGCGCCGCACCCTACTTCGCCGACCGCGCGGGCATCTTCGATGGCACGCTGGGCCGGGTGCCGTCGAGCAGCTTCCTCAATGTCGACCGCGCCTACGCCACCTGGAGCAACATCGCCGACAAGGACATCTGGTTCTCGGTGGGCCGGCGTCCTTCCACCCAGGGCGCGCCGACGAACATGAAGCTGAACACCGCGCGCCCCGGCACCGGTGGCACGCCGGCATTGCTGGTGGACTACGCGTTCGACGGCATGACCCTGGGTTATGCGCCCGACATCGATGCGCTGCCCGGCGCCTACGGCAAGGTGTGCTACGGCCGCGGCTTCGAAAGCGGTTACAGGTCGACGCCGACCAATTCGCTGAAGGACACCGACATGTTCGGCATCTCGATCGTTCCGATCGACACCGATCCGCTGCGGGTGTGGCTGCAGTGGAACCGCGGCATGAACATCTTCGACGTGCCGGCGATGAAGGGCACCTACTTCGGCAACGTGGCCCCGAAGACCAACCTGGGCGACATCGACTGGCTGGGCTTCGGCGTGATGGGCACCCGCAAGAACGTCGGCCCCGGCACGCTGAACTACTTCGCCGATGTCGGCGTCAGCCGCACGCGCCCGAACCAGAACGTGTCGGCGCAGTTCGGCTTCCAGGGCCTGATGACCGGCAGCTTCTTCGGGCCCGAGGCGCCCACCGGAAAGACCGGCACCGGCATCCTGCTGGGCCTGCGCTACGACCTGCCGTCCAACACCAAGCTGGGCCTGGAATACAACCACGGCTCGAAGAACTGGATCACCTTCGCACCGGCGGCCAACGACATGTGGACCTCGAAGGTGGGCACCCGCGGCAACGTGGTCGAGGCTTACCTGATCCAGGAGCTGAACTACAAGCCGATCTCTTCGCCCACCAGCAAGACCTTCTTCCGCCTGGGCGTCCAGTACTACGACTTCCAGTACTCGGGAAGCAACAACTGGGTGGGTGCCCCGGTCAGGCTCAGCGATGTCAAGGGAAACATGATGACGCTGACGCCGCTGACCCGGGCCGTGAACCTGTACGCCACGGCTGAAGTGAAGTTCTGAACCGGCATTGCATTCACAGAAAGGAAACCGTCATGCGCAAGAACCTCTCCACCCTGCTTCTGTCCGCCGTGCTGGCCGCTTCGGCACTGGCGATCAGCCCGTCGGTCTCGGCCGAGGAGATCAAGATGGTGGGCACCATCACCAAGATCAAGCTCGCGGCCGACGGCAAGTCGGCCACCGCGACCCTCAAGGACGTCAAGAGCGGCGAGGCGGTGACGATCAGCATCACCGACGACCTCACGCTCGACAAGTTCAAGGACAAGCGCATCGTCGAGTCCGACGAGATCCGCGCCAAGTACGACAACACGGGCGGCAAGAACCTGAGCAAGTCGTTCAAGAAGACGGCCGGCTGCTGAGCGCAGCCTGCCATGCCCCGTGGGCGGCGCCGCTGCGGCGCCGCCCGAACTCTCGCAACGAAGGAGTCCGATCATGAGACGCACCGTGCTGGCCCTGGCGTGGGCCCTGGTGACCGCGCTGCAGGCGCCGATCCTCACCACCTCGGCCATGGCCGCCGAGGTGAAGGCCGAAGCCGATGAAGTGGGCAACGAGCAGATGGTGTCGTACTACGAGAGCGGCGCCATCGGCAAGCAGGTATGGGTCATCGACAGCCGGCCGGCCGCCAAGTACATCACCGGCCACATCCCGGGCGCGCTGAGCCTGCCGCTGGACATGCTGGCCAAGGACCCGGCGATGGTCGAGAAGCTGGGTGTGCCCCGCAACGCCAAGCTGGTCTTCTACTGCAGCGGGCGCGAATGCACGCTTTCGGTCGACTCGGCCGCGATCGCGCGCAAGCAGGGCTTTGCCGATGCCTGGGTGTACCGCAACGGCGTGCCGGGCTGGAACCAGAAGGCGCAGCCGCTGCTGGCCGAACCCGCCTTCCTGAAGAAGGGCAACCTGATCCTGCTGGACACCGCGCCGGGCAAGGACACCATCGTCACCGCGCACAACAAGACGCTGGCGCTGAGCCTGGCCGACCTGGCCGGCGCCAAGGGCCAGAGCCTGCTGGGCACGCTCTCGCGCAATGCCCCGATCGTGGTGATCGATCGCGGCGACATGGCCGCGGTGGCTGCCGCGCAGGAGGCGCTGCGCGAACTCGACTTCCGGCGCCTGGCCTACTTCCCGCTGAGCGCGTGGACCGAGCCGCTGGCCGCCGCACCGGCACTGGCGACGCCGACCTGGGCGCCGGTGTACGGTGTCGGCCAGGTCTCGCCCAAGGCCTTCCAGGACGCGGTGTCCGCCGGCAGGTTCATCCTGGACGTGCGCCCCCCGGTCGACTACGCGCGCGGCCACTTCAAGGGAGCCGTCAATCTGCCGATCGAGGACATGGAACGCGACTTCGCCAAGGTGCCCAAGGACGTGCCGGTGTTCGTCAGCTGCGCCACCGGCGCCAAGAGCGCGAAGGCCTACGACATCCTCGGCCGCAAGGGCTACACGAACGTGTCCTACCTGGATGCCGAGGTTGCCTGCAAGGCCGACGTGTGCACGATCAAGGAATGAGACCCGGCATGCCCAGCCCCACGCGGCGCCGGCACGGCGCGCGTGCGTGGCATCCCGGCCGCGGCGCCGCGCTCGTACTCTGCTGGGCGCTGTCGGCCGCCTGCCTGGCCGATGAGCCGGCGCTGCTGCGGATCATCGGCCAGGACCGCCAGTTCATCGTGCAGACGGCCAACGGGCCGATCCGCATCACGCGCAGCGCCACCACCTGCGCGCCGAACAAGGGTTACCTGCAGCCGCTGGTGCCCGCCCCGGGCGTGCAGCCGGTCACCGAGATCGAGGTGCTGCAGGCGCTCAACGATGCGCAGACCATGGTGATCGACATGCGCGACGAGGACGACCCGCTCGAGTCGACCATTCCGCATTCGTACCACATCCCCTTCAACGAACTTGAAGACCGGATGGACGAATTGGGCTGCACGAAGCGCGCGCCGCGGCAATGGGACTGTGCCCAGGCGCCCCGCGTCGTGGCCTTCTGCAACGGCCCGGTCTGCCCGCAAAGCCCGCAGGGCATCGCCGCGATGATCCGCTCCGGCTTCCCGGCAGACCGGATCGCCTACTACCGCGGCGGCATGATGGACTGGGAGGCCCTGGGGCTGACCACGGTGCGCGGCAACCGGCCGACGAAGCGGCGCTGACGGCGCGGCAGGCCGGGGCGCCCGCGGCTCACTGGACTACCCTCCGCGCAGAGCGCTCCGGGATTCGCGCTTGGGAGCGGCCCGGCGCGCTCAGGCCGGCAGGGCCTCCGGCGCCGGCTGCGCGATGCGGCCTTCGGTGCTGAACTGGTAGTCCTTGAACACGTGCTCGGCGCTCAGCAGCTGGTAGCTGCCGTCGGGGCGCTGCAGCGTGGTGTCCTTCAGGCGCCAGGCGAGCTGGCCGCAGGTCCAGATCGCGAAGTTGCGCATCTGCGTGCACAGGCAGGTCTTGTCCTTCACCGAGATGCGGCGCTCGTCGGGGTGGGCGGCCACCTCGCGGTTGTAGGCGGTGATGTAGGCGCACTGGCCGTTGGCATCGAGCAGGTAGCCGTAGGCCTCGCAGTTGGGGCGGATGCCGTCGCCGATGCCGGGGCTGGCCTTGATCATGCGCATCGGGTAGCCGGTGGGCGAGATCTGGTTCACCTCGATGTCGTCCTCGCTGGCCTTGAAGTACTCCTGCTTCACCTCGGCCGGCAGCCCGCACTCGCGGGTGACGGTGAAACGCGTGGCCACCTGCACGCCGGCGGCGCCCATCTCCATGAAGCGCACCGCATCGCTGCCGGTGAAGATGCCGCCGGCCGGCAGCACCGGGATGTCCAGTTGCTCGGCCTTCAGCCAGGCCAGGATCTCGGCCACGATGGTGGCCAGGTCGTACTGGGCCCAATCCATGCCGAAGCCCAGGTGCCCGCCGGCCAGCGGCCCTTCGACCACCACGAAGTCGGGCAGCCGGTTCAGCCGGGCGTTCTTCTTCAGGAACAGCTGCAGCGCGCGCAGCGACGAGACGATGATGCCGATGCGCACGTCGCGAAAGCGCGGATGGTCCTCGATCAGCGCCAGCGAGCCCAGGTGCAGCCCGGCGGCCAGCGAGATGCCGTCGATGCCGGCGTCCATCGCCGCGCCCAGGCGCACCTTCAGCGTCTCCTTCGGCGCGTTCATCGTCAGCTTCTCCATGCAGTTGATGAAGATCTGACCCGGCCCCGTCTTGCGCGACATCGTGGCTTCCACGTGCAGGCGCGTGGCCTCGGCCAGGTGGCCGAGGTTGAACTTGACCTCCGACTTGTCGTGCGACTCGACGTTGGCCTTGTACAGCGCCTGCTTGTTCTTGACGTACTTGGTCTTGTAGCGCCGGTCGGCCACCGTCTTGATCATCGCATCCGAGATGTGGCCGATGCCGCCCAGGCGCGCGGCCTCCAGTGCCAGGTCGGCCGAGGAGATGTCCACGCCCATGCCTCCGATCATCAGGGGCACCAGCTCGTGCTGCCCCATGCGCAGGCGGAAGTCGTCCAGGCGTTTCATCGTGTTCTCTCGTGTCTCGTGCGCGCCGCCCAGGCGGCTGCGGAAGCACCGATTGTCACCAATCCGGACGCCGCGCCGGCCAAAGTCCCGGGCGCCAGCCCGGGCGCGCCTGGCGCCCCGGGATCAGCGCGGTGGCGCCATGGCGCGCCGCATCACCAGCCCGATGGCCGTGCGCTGCACCGGCAGCGCGAAGTCCAGCGTGTCCACCGCCGCGCAGCAGGCCAGGTCGGCCGGGGGCAGGTGCGGGTGGGTGCCGGCACTGAAGCGGCGGCCGAAATCGGATTGGCGCACCCGCTCGGCAAACGGGGCGCGGGGCGGGTCTTCGCCGCGCAGCAGGGCTTCGATCAGGTCGGCGCAGGCGTCGTCCTCGTCGCCGTCGCGGTCGGTCCAGCGGCCGGTGTTCACCAGGGTCACCTGCTGCACGCCCTGCTGGCGCAGCCAGGCCGCGGTGGCGGCCGCGCACACCAGGCTGGCGGCCATCAGCGGGCGCGCGCGCGGGCTGTCCGACAGGCCGCGTGTGCCGCCGGCGGTGCACTGGATCACGCGCCGGCCGACCAGGTCCAGCGTGGCCAGCCGCGAGGGCGTGTTGCCGAGGTCGAAGCCCGGCGCCGGCGCGCCGCCGCCCACCGCGCCGATGGCCAGCGCCGTGGGGTCCAGCGCCCGCAGCGCGAGCGCGGCCTCCACCGATTCCACCGCCACCACCTCGCGTGCGCCCAGGTCCAGCGCCATCGCGGCGGTGGTGAAGGAGCGCAGCACGTCGATCACCACCACCGCGCCCGTGAGCTCGGCGGTGTGGTTCAGGTCGCAGCGTCGGATGCGCATGGTTCGGGCCGGCCGCAGCGCCGGGGCGGCGGTGCGGCGCACGATTATGGGGACCGCCCGGCCGGGCGACCCCTGGTGCTGCGTCAAGCCCCGGCGTGGTGCCGCGCGGCGGCGACCTCCTGCGTGAACAGTGCCATCACGCGCTGCGGTTCGGCGCAGCACGCGCGGTCGGTGATGAGGCCGAAGGCCACCTCGCCGGCATACGAGACGATGCTGGCGCCCACCCCCACGTCACGCGAGGTGGGCACCCAGAACAGGTAACGCTGCACCGTGCTGCCGCACAGCGCCAGCGGCTGCGCGGGCCCGGCCACGTTGGTCATCACCGCGGTGGTCTTGTCCAGCGCGATGCGCAGCACCAGGTCCTGCCCGCGCCGCGGGCCCAGGCCGGTGAGCTGCAGCAGCTCGTAGGCGAGCTGGGGCTTGAAACCGTCCTTCAGGGCCTGCATGCGGCCGTGCACCTCGGCCACGCGTTCGGCGATGCCGGGCAGGCCGATGGGCAGCAGCACCGGCGCCAGGCCGAAGCAGTTGCCCAGCTGCCAGGCGTCTTCGGGCGGGCGCAGGTTCACCGGCACCATCACGCGGATGGACTGGCCCGTGGGGTCGTCCCCCTGTTCGCGCAGCCAGGCGCCCAGCGCGCCGGCCACGCAGGCCAGCAGCAGGTCGTTCACCGTGCCGCCCAGCGCATGCGCGGCGGCCTTCAGCGCGGGCAGCGGCAGCGGCGGGTGCCAGGTGGCGAGCTTCACGCCCTCGAGCGGGCCCTTCAGCCGGGTGGGTGAATCATCGGGCTGGGTGGCGAGCGAGACGCCGTCGCGCACCGCCTGCAGGCCCTGGCGCAGCACCGCGCGCGGCTCCTCCACCGCGTGTGCCACCGCGCTGCGCAGCGGCTGCAGCCACTGCGCCAGCGGGCCGTGGCTGTCGTCGGCCGTGGGCAGGGGCGTGGTGGGGCCGAGCACCGGGGCGTCATCGGCCAGCGAGTTCAGCAGCGCCACCAGCGCAATGCCGTCCACCATGCAGTGGTGCAGCCGGAAGATCAGCGCGCTGCCGCCCTGGTAGGGCAGCAGGTGGAACTGCCACAGCGGGCGCCGCGGGTCGAAGCGGGTGGTGGCCAGCGCGCCGATGCGCGCCTGCAGCGCCGCCTCGTCCGACAGCGCGCGGCCCTGCGGCAGGCGCTCGCGCACCAGGTGGTGGTCGAGGTCGAAATCGTCGTCGTCGACCCAGCTCGCGCCCAGCGGGTCGAGCACCACCTTCTGCCGGAAGCGCGGGTGGCACAGCAGGCGCTGGTTCAGGCGCAGCCGCAGCGCCCGCAGGTCCGGTGCGGTGGCCAGGGTCCACACGCCCACGATGGTCATCAGGTTGCGCGGGTTGTCCATGCGCAGCCAGGCGGTGTCCACCGCGGACAGGCGTGTCCAGAGTGATTCCAACGGCAGGCGTCCTTTCACGGCGGGCCGCGAAAGTCCGGCTGCACCACCTTCGTAGCGGCCGAGACTAGGGCCCGGCGCGGGGGCCGGCTATCCAGTTTCCGGCGCACGCGTCACTTGCGTGGCAGCCCGACCGCGGGATTCCGAGCTTGCGCGCACGCCCCGGGCCGCGTGCAATGCGGCGGCCGGTGCGGCGCGTTGTCCTGTTGTCTTCGCGGCCCGGCTTGCTGTATGCCCAAGACTTCCGTGATGTCCCCGCCACCGCCGGCTGCCGCGGTGCGGCAGATCCACCTGCGCGCCTTCGACCCCGACGCCATGGTGATGGCCCTGCAGGACGGCGTGCTCGAGCACGTGCAACTGCAGCCCGGCGTGTTCCGGGGCCGCATCGCCCACTCGTTCAGTGCCGGCTGCCGGCTCGACTGGGGGCGTTATGCGCTGGCCGTGCAGGCACGGGGCCAGTTGTGCGCCGACATGGTCACGATCGGCCTGGCGCTGCAGGGCCAGGGCGAATGGCGCGGCCGCGGCCAGCGCGTGCACACCGGCGACATCGTGGTGTTCGCCGAGCGGGCCGAGTTCGCGGTGAGCCTGCCGCCGCAGGCGCAGTGGCTCTCGATGCAGGTGCCGCGCCACCGGCTCGAGGCCACCGGCCTGCCGCTGGCACCGCCACCGGGCGGCGCGCCGCGGCGCTGGCCGGGGCGCGTGCATGCCGGCCTGCAGCACACGCTGGTGCACCTGGCCAGCGCGCTGGCCCCGGGCGCCACGGCCCTGCCGGGCGACGCGGCGGGCCATTCGCGGGGGCTGGGGCAGGCGCACGACGAACTGCTGTCCACGCTGCTGGGTGAACTGCTGCAGCGCGGCGGCACGGGCGCGCGCGCCGGCCGTGTGCTCGACCCCGGTGAACGCTGGCGCCTGGTGCGGCGGGTGGAGGATCACCTCGCCACGCTGGCCGACCCCACGGTGCGCATCGACGCGCTGTGCCTGGCCGCGGGCACCAGCCTGTCGACGCTGGAGCGCGCGTTCCGCGAGGTGTTCGGCGTGGGCCCGCGCCGCTACCTGACGATGCGGCGCCTGGCCGCCGCGCGGCGCGAGCTGCTGCGCGCGGCACCCGGCACCACGGTCACCCGGGTGGCCATGCGCTGGGGCTTCCTGCACCTGGGCCGTTTTGCGCAGGACTACCGGCACCAGTTCGGCGAGCAGCCCTCACGAACGCTGGCGGGCGCGCGCGGCGCGCCGCACGCTCATTCCTTGTAATAGACCACCTGGTGCGTGGTGGCCAGCAGGTCGCCGGCCGCATTCCACAACTGCGCGGTCTGGTCGAAGTAGCCGCCCAGGAAACCCTGCGCCTGGGCCTGGCCGAGCAGGTGCTCGGTGCCGCTGCGCTGCAGGCGCACGCCATCGGCATGGAAGTACACCGTCATCGACACGGTGCCGATGGGCACCAGCCGCGCACGGCGGCGCCAGATGCGCGGGAAGAACACGTCGGCCATCGCGGTGAGCGAGGCGTGGTCCAGTGCGCGGGGCTCGTCGTCGCGTGCCCACAGCAGCGTGCGGCTGTCGTGGTGGTGGGCATCGTCCCACTGCACCGGCACGCTGCCCTCGATGAAGCGGAAGTCGTAGCGCTTGAGCCAGGCCACGCGGGCCTTGGTGGTGTCGGCACGCGCCAGCTCGGCCGCGGGCGGCACGGCGGGCATGCGGTGCTCGTCGTCGGCCCAGGTCTCGCGCCGCGTGGCGGTGAAGGCGGTGCCGGTGAGCACGATCCGGCCCTGCTGCTGGAACATGATCGTCCAGTGCTGGGTGCTGCGGTTGGTGCGCACCGGCGTGGCCACCACGCTGAAGGGGCCGTCGTCCAGCGCGGCGCAGTAGTTCACCGTCAGCGCCACCGGCTCGCCCTGGCGCTGCGGGTGCTGCAGCACCGCGTTGATCGCCTGCGCGGCGGTGATGCCGCCAAACGGCCCCACCATGTTGGCGTAGCCCGGGTGGGTGTGGCCCTGCCAGGAGCCGTCTGCCTGGGCGGCCAGTGCGATGGCCTCGTCGAATACCGTCATGCCTGCTGTGTCCTCGGGATGCTGGCCGGAATTACACCATCGGCGCCGCCGCGCCGGCCTTCAGCCGGCGATCGTGAGCAGCGTCCAGTCGGTGCCGTCGCCGGCTTCGAGCCACTGGAAGACGTCGTCACGGGCGCGGTAGCTCGGGCATCGCTCGCACACCGCGCGGGCCCGGGTCAACGGGGCCGTGCGCTGCGAGCCGTGCCCGGCGATGGCCAGCAGCAGCAGCGCATCCATCTGGATCAGGCGATGCTGCGCATCGGCCGCATGCCCCTGCAGCGCCTGCAGGTCGGCGCGATGCGCCTCGTCCAGGTGGCCGTCGGCGTGGCGGGCCATGGCCAGCTTGGCGCGTGTCAGGCGCACCTCGAACTTCACCGGCAGCGAGGTGGCGCCCAGGTTGCGGTACTTCGGGTTGGCCTCCACCTGCTGCAGCATCCGGCCGGCCTCGTCGTACTGCCCGTCCAGCGTGTGCAACGCAGCCTTCAGCAGGCGAAAGCCGATCGCATCGTTGCTCCAGCCCACGCCGTCACGCGTGGTGGCCAGCGCGGCGAGGTGCAGGTCGACCTGCGCGTGCGCGCGCTGCAGCAGGGCCTGGCCCTGCGGGCCGTGGCGGCCATGGCACTGCGCGGCCGCCACCAGGCAGCGCACATGGGCACGCGCCGATTCGCCGCCGAGCATGCGTTCGATGCCAAGGGCCTCGCCGCGGATGTCGAGATCGCCGATCTCCACCTGGTGCCGGATGGCATGGTCGAACAGGGCCAGGGCGGCGTCGAAGGGCCCTGCCGTGCCCGGTTGGCGCACCCAGGGGGCCGACGCCAGGTGCTCGGCCTCGGCCAGCCGCACCAGCAGGCGCGAGTGCGCGCGCAAGGTCTTCACCCGCAGCTGGCGATTGAACGACTCCCCGTGGCCGAGGCCGCGGGCCCACTCCAGCGCCGGCACCACCACCTGCGCATTGATCCTGCGCAGCCGCGGCGCCACCTCGGCCACGCGCCCGGTGCGCATCAGCACCGACGCGTGGGCGGCGCTCACCTTGGCCAGTTCGTAGCAGAAGTCGGCCGCCTCGTCGGCATGGCTGCGGCGCTTGCGGTCGGTGGCGCCGAAGTAGATGGCGGTGCGCTGGCGCTCCAGCGCATCCAGGGCATCGAGCACCCGGAGCAGTTGCCGCTCGGCCGGCTGCAACTGGCCCGCCGCGATGGCGCAGGCCGCGTACTCGTAGCGCACCGTGCGTTGCAGGGCGGCGTCCTGGGCTTGCGGCACCGGGCCGTCCGGCCAGGGCTCGATGAAGCGCGCCAGCAGCTCCAGCTTGTGGGTGAACAGGCCGCGGGAGGAAAACGCGCTGCCGACCAGGTTGCGTTTGCCCAGCATGTGAGAGCAGAACTGCTCGATCTGCTGCTGCGTGGCCATGCCCGAGAAGACGTTGCGCTCGCGCGCCGGGAGCGTGTCCACCCAGGCGTCGTCCGGCCAGGGCACCGGGGTGCGCTGGTCGTCCGTGCAACGGGTGCCCAGCAGGTGGTGCACGCAGTCGCAGGCCAGCTCCAGGTCGTACTGCGTGGCCAGTGTCGGGGCGCCGTCGCCGGCCGCGGGCAACTGGCGCGCGAGCATCTGCGCATACACCTGGCGGCTGGCCACCAAATGGATGGTGCGCACCTCGCGGGCGATCCGGGCATCGGTGCGCAGGGTCTGCGCCAGTTCCTGCTCGACGACCCAGTGCGCCCCGTCGTGCAGCTCCACGCGGCCCTCGGGCCCCTGCGAGAAGAACGGCGAGCGGTGGAAGTGATCCAGCAGCGTGGCCGCGTCCACGCGGCCGATGCTCAGCCCCGTGCCCCGCACGGCCATCACCACCGACTGGATGAAGCTCGGCGGCAGCGGGCGGCGGAACAGCGACACCAGCCGCATCGTGGCGTAGTGCTGGCCGTCCGACTCGTTCAGCTGCAGCAAGGTGGCGCGCAGCGACGCCAGCTCGTCGGTGCCGCCTGGCGCCGGGGCCGGCAGGTTCAGCTCGCCGCGGCTGGCCAGCAGCACCGAGGCGGCGCTCAGCAGCAGCGGCAGGCCACCGGACCAGGCGACCACCGCCTCGACCTGCTCGTCGCGGGGCTGCCGATGCGCCAGCAGCGCCCGGGCGTAGCTGCGTGCCTCGGCCTGGGACAGGGGCTGCAGGCGCACTTCCTCGGCCACCAGCACCGCCGGGTTGCGGGGGTGCTGCAGCCAGCGGCGCGGCAGCCCGCCGGCCACGGTGGGCGGGGTCTGCACGCCCAGCACGGCGACGAAGGGCCGCACGCCGATCTGGCTGGCCAGCAGATTCATCAGGTCGTTCGAGGGCAGGCGCGGCGCCTGCTTCCATTGCAGCGCCTCGTTCTCGATGCGCAGGCCGTCCAGCACGATCAGTGGCGTGCTGCCCGGGCGATCAAGATAACTCATGATCTGCTCGGCCACCACATCCTCGGCGAGCTGGGCGCAGTGGGTCATCAGCAGCACGTCGTCGAACGGCCGCTCGTCCGCGTCGCGCAGGCCGAGCAGCCAGTCGAAGATGAACTCCGACTTGCCGATGCCGATCGGGCCGCTGACCACCACCATGCCGTGGCTGGGCGTGGCGCCGCCGGTCTGCGGCCGCACCGTGGCGGCGCGCTGCAGCACCTGAAGCTGCGCATGGCGCGTCGGCAGCGACCGGGTGCTCACATGGACGCGGCCCAGCTCCGAGCGCGGTTTCAGCGAGTCCAGGCCGACGGCATGGTGCAGCTCCGCGGGGGGCGCCTCGGCCGTCGCTGCCGTCGCTGCCGTCGGGGCCGCCACCGCGGCGATGGCGCCGATCGGCTGCGCTGGCAGGGCCTCGGCCGCGTCGGCAAAGTAGTGGCGGACGAAGGCCTCCACCGTGGTGCGCTGGGTGGCCCTCAGGGCGGCGTTGAGGCAGGCCGTGGCCAGGCCCTCCGGCATGGGGTCGCGGTGGACAAACGGCCAGGCGGCGCCCGCCTCCCGGGCGCGGTGGGCGGCAGCCGGTGCGCAGCCAAAGTACACCCACAGCAGCTGCGCACGGTAGGCGTTGACCTTGGACTCCTGGCCGCGCGGCTCGGGGCGTTCCAGCGCGGCCGGGACATCGCGGCCGCCGGCACCCAGCCACTCGCCGATGGTGGCCTGGCTCAGCAGCGCGGCCGGGCCGCAATTGATGCGCGGGCGGATGGGCGGCCCCTCCTGCGGCGCCATGGCACGCAGCGACACGCGCAGAAACTGGAAGATCGCCGCGCGCCCGGCCAAGGTGCCCAGCCGGGGGCCGGTGCCCCTGGCGTAGCCCAGCGCGGCGGCAATCGAACCGCGGTCCCGGTACAGCACGCAGGGGGCCGGCGACGAAGTGTTGTGGGTCGTGCGTGGATTCGCCGACATGTTCTTGCGCGCTCCCTCGCGCGGCCCGGCATGAGGTCACCGGGCCGCGGAAATTCTGCCATGCGCCCTTCCGTCGCCGTCGCCGTCGCCGCCGCTGCTGCGGCGCGCCGCGCAATCCGCGCAATCCGCGCAGTGCGCGGATTGCGCGAAAACGCCGCGCGGCGGCCGATGCGCCCGAGGATGTCGCCCCAGGGGCAGCGTCGCCCTGTCGCACGCCAGGAGGATCACCATGAAGACCGCTTCGACACCGTGTTCCCTGACCCGACACGGCGGCCAGCGCCGCTGGCCTGGCCAGGCCACGCCGCAGGCATGGGCCCGAGGGCTCGGCCGCTGCCTGGTGGCGGGCGTGCTGGGCGCCGCGGTCGGCGCGGCGGGGGCCCTGGAGGCCCCGCTGGTGGCCGACACCCAGCTCTCCCAGGCCGTGGCCACCCGGCCTGCAGGTGCGGCGGTGGAGCTGGAGTTGGGGCCCGGGCGCACCGGCCTGCTGCGCTTCGGCCTGGCCGAGGTGCTGCCGCCCGGCGTGACGGCGGCCTCGGTGCTGGGGGCGCACCTGGTGCTGCGGCCACTGCGTGTCGTCGGGGCCGGCACGTTCGAGGTGCAGCCGGTGCGTTCGGCCTGGCACGAGGACACCGCCTCGGCCGCGCAGGCACCGGTGCTCGGCGGCCTGGGCAGCGGCGTCACGGCGCCACTGCCGGCCAGCGGGCGCGCCGTGCACGTGGACGTGACATCACTGGTGCGTGAATGGGTCACCAACCCGCAGGCGAACAACGGCGTCGCGCTGGTGCCGGCGGCCGCCTCGCCGGGCGCTGCCGCGGTGTTCGAGACCAAGGAGGCCGCCGCCGGCGCGCGCCTGCCGCGGTTGCTGATCACGTTGGCCGGCCCGGGGCCGCAGGGGCCCAAGGGCAGCACCGGGCCCGCCGGCCCGCAGGGCGTGGCCGGCACGGCCGGCGCGGCCGGCGCAAAGGGCGCCACCGGTGCACAGGGCGCGGCCGGTCCGGCCGGGCCG
>JACRAZ010000028.1 GCA_016213205.1 Burkholderiales bacterium | reverse complement strand
CGTGGGCCCTCGGCCTGCGGCGCACGGCTCCGGCGGTCGGCCCTGCGGGCCGACTGCCCGGTCTTGGTCGCTTCGGGGGGCGCGCTGTCGGATTTATCTCCGCGCGCTGCGCGCGCTTCGACCAGCGCCAGCGAGTCAGTTTTGGAAGCGGGCCCTGCGGGCCCGCCGCCCCCCGAACCGCCCAAGCCCGGCGCCTGCGGACGCGCGCCGCAGGCCGAGGGCCCACGCCTTTGCGAGACACGGTGGCCGTTCACGAGTAGCGTGCCCTGGCCTTGAGCGCAGGTCCGCACGCCACTGCTGCATCGGCATGCCCCAAGGGCCGCGTGCGCAGCGGGCCGTGGGAGGCGGCGAAGGCTCGCAGGCTTCGGGGCGGCGCGCGCAGCGCGCTTCAACAACTGACTCGCTGGCGCTGGTCGCAGCGCGCGAAGCGCGCGAAGACAAATCCGACAGCGCGCCCCGAAGCCGAGAACCGCAGCGAAGTCAGCCGCAGGCTGACCGCCGGATTCGGCCCGTTGCGCACGCGGACCTTGGGGCTTGCGCGCTCCGCACCTCGAACGCCTGCTTTCAGAAGCTGCCGCCAACGACAAGCAAGGGCCGGCAGCTGGCAGCAGCAAGTGGGCTGTCCGCCGCGCGCGCAACGCAGGGCGCACCGATCGACGCTTCACGTCATCACCGAAGGCTCGGTGCAGGCACCCATCGTGGCCACCAGCGCATCGAGGAAGGCGCGGGTGCGCGCCGGCATCAGGCGCCGGCCCGGAAACACCGCCCAGCAGGTGCCGGTGGGCAGGCACCAGTCGGGCAGCACCCGCACCAGCGCGCCTTCGCGCACCTGGGGTGCGGCGTAGAAATCGGCCACCGCCACCACGCCGGTGCCGGCCTGGGCCATGCGCATCAGCAGCTCGGGCGAGTTGGCCAGGGTGCGCTCGGCCGGCGCACCATGCCAGCGCTCGGGCGCCGCCCCGCCGGTGGCCTGCCGCTCGAGTTGCCAGGTCTTGGCCTCGCCCGTGCGCGAGAGCAGCAGCAGCCCATGCAGCGCCAGCAGATCGTCCGGCGTGCGTGGCGTTCCGTGGGCGCGCAGGTAGGCCGGCGCCGCGTACAGGCCCGTGGCCAGCTCGGCCAGCCGGCGGGCGGCGAGCTGGCTGTCCTCCTGCAGCGTGCCCATGCGCACGGCCAGGTCGAAGTTCTCGCCGATCAGGTCCACCCGGCGTGGCGAGAGGTCCAGCTCCAGCACGATGGCCGGATGCTCGCGGGTGAAGCGGGCCAGCATCTGCGGCAGCGCGAGGCCGGCAAAGTCAGCCGGCATCGAGACCCGCAGCGTGCCGCTGGGCCGCGCCTGCCGGTGCTGCGCCAGGGCCAGTGCGCCGTCCACCTCGGTGGCCAGTGCGCGTGCATGGTCCAGCACGCCGAAGCCGAACTCGGTGATCGAGAGCTTGCGCGTGCTGCGCTGGAGCAGGCGCTCGCCCAGGCGCTTCTCGAGTGCGGCGATGCGGCGCGACACGGTGGACTTGGGCAGCAGCACCCGTTCGGCCGCGCGGCTGAAGCTGCCGGCCTCGGCCACGCGGGCAAACAGCAGCAGGTCATTGGCATCCAGGTCCAGCATGGCGGTCATTGTTCCGTGGGAGAAACGAAGTTATCCAAATTGACCTCTACCGTTGCTCGGGTATCGCCAATACAGTGAATCCATCGCCCAACCCACCGGAGCCCCAGATGAACATCCTGCAAGTCAACGCCAGCGCCCGCCCCTACGCCAACGGGGCCGGTTCCTTCTCCACCCGCCTGGCCGACGAACTGGTGCGTGGCCTGCGTGCGGCCACACCGGAAGCGGGCTTCACGCTGCGCGACCTGACGCATGCGCCGCATCCTGCGCTGGACGAAGCCACGCTGCAAGCGCTGTTCACGCCGGCCGAGGCCCGCACGCCGGAGCAGGCCGCACGGGTGGCACTGGACGACGCGCTGATCGCCGAGATCCAGGCCGCCGACGTGGTGGTGCTGGGGGTGCCGATGTACAACTTCGGCGTCAGCACCCAGCTGAAGAACTGGATCGATGCGATCTCGCGCGCCCGCACCACCTTCCGCTATACCGAGCACGGCCCGGAAGGCCTGCTCACCGGGAAGACGGTGTACCTGGTGCTCACGCGCGGCGGCATCCACCGCGACCGGCCCAGCGACACCGTGGTGCCCTACCTGAAGACGGTGCTGGGCTTCCTCGGCATGACCGACCTGCGCTTCATCTACGCCGAAGGCTTGGGGCTGGGACCCGAGGCCGAAGCCCGCGGCGTGGCCGAGGCGCAGGCACAGATTGCGCAATTGCTGCACGATACCGAGACTGTCTGAGCGCGGCCGCCGCCGCGCCGACCCCTGCGAGAACCAAGGACCGATCGCCATGACAAGCCCCGTCGTCACCCCCGACACCGTGCTCGCGCCGCGCCGCGTCGAACGCCTGGTGGCCGGCCAGCCCACCAGCGATGGCGCCGGCGTCAAGCTCACGCGGGTGCTCACCCAGCCGCTGCAGCGCCGGCTCGACCCTTTCCTGATGCTCGATGCCTTCGGCTCCGACAACCCCGGCGACTACATCGCGGGCTTCCCGGACCACCCACACCGTGGCTTCGAGACCGTGACCTACATGATCGCCGGCCGCATGCGGCACCGCGATTCGGCCGGCCATGAGGGCCTGCTCACCAACGGCGGCGTGCAGTGGATGACCGCCGGGCGCGGCGTGATCCACAGCGAACTGCCCGAGCAGGAGGAAGGCCGCATGGAGGGCTTCCAGCTCTGGCTCAACCTGGCCGGCAAGGACAAGATGCGCCCGGCCTGGTACCGCGACATCCCGAGCGGGCAGATCCCCGAGTTCACGCACGATGGTGTCACGGTGCGCGTGATCGCCGGCGCCAGCCACGGCGTGGCCGGCGCGATGCAGCGCGACACCACCGAGCCGCTGTACCTGGACCTGCACCTCGCGCCCGGCGCCCGCTTCGAGCAGCCGCTGCCGGTGCAGGCGAATGCCTTCGTCTATGTGTACCGCGGTGCCCTGGCCATCGGCGACACGCCGGTGCCGGTGCAGCGCATGGCCATCCTGGCCAACACGGCTGGCAGCGACGGGGTGGTGCTGCAGGCCGGCGACATGCCCACCCGCGCGCTGCTGATCGCCGGCCGCCCGCTGAACGAGCCGATCGCGCAGTACGGCCCGTTCGTGATGAACACGCGCGACGAGCTGATGCAGGCGGTGGAGGATTACCAGAACGGCACGCTGGCCTGACGCGCCGACGGCCACATGGCCCGGCGCCGGTCAGGCCACCCGCACCCCCCGGCCGAAGGCGACGCGGCCCTTGATCTGCGCCGCGGCGTCGCTGGGCTCGGGGTAGTACCAGACGGCGTCCGGGTTCATCTCGCCGTTGACCAGCAGGCTGTGGTACCGCGCCTGGCCCTTCCAGGGGCAGCTGCTGCGGTGGTTGCTGAAGGTGAGGTACTCACGCCGCAGCGAGGCCTCGGGAAAGTAGTGGTCGCCATCGACCACCACCGTGTCGTCGCTTTCGGCGATGGTCACGCCGTTCCAGATGGCTTTCATCGCCGGGTCTCCGTGGCTGGGGCCGGGGCATGTTAGCCGCGCGCCGCGCAGAAAAAAAAGCGCCGGGCCCGATGGGGGTCCGGCGCGAACAAGTCCCCTGGGTCACGGGGGACGGGAGGAGTTGGGTCAGGACAGCGACATGTCAGTACCGCCCGGGCGATCCGAAGATGCTGAGCGCTTGCTCGGGGGCGCCTGTTCAGGCCTTCGCGCCGCACATCAGCTGCGCCACCTGCTGCGCCGACTGGTACTGCGTGTCGGCCATGCCGTTGAGTCCACCGAGCACGCCCAGCGTCATGAGCGCGGCCAGGCCGATGGCGACGACGTGGTGGGTGTAGTGCTTGCTCATGGTGGGCTCCTTGCGTGTGGCGGTGGGTCTGTCGATGGGTGCACTGTAGGCAGGCCCGCCGACCCCGACCACGGGCGTGCGACGAAGCCGCAAAGTGCCGGGCCGAACTGCGGCCATCGCGGACGAACCGCTCGCGCCGCGCTGCTAAGCTGCGCCGCGACGCGGGGCCGCCGGCGCCCGCGCAGGAAGGATGCTCGCCGTGAACCCACCGGCACTCGAAGTCGAGGGCCTGCGTTTCCGCTGGCCAGGCCAGCCGCAGGACGTGCTGCAGATCGATGCGCTGCGCATCGAGCGCGGTGAACACGTGTTCGTGCGCGGCCCCAGCGGCTGCGGCAAGAGCACGCTGTTGTCGCTGCTGGCCGGCGTGCTGCTGCCCGATGCCGGAACCCTGCGCCTGCTGGGCCAGCCCTGGGCCGCACTGTCCACCGCGCGGCGTGACCGCTTCCGCGCCGACCACCTGGGCTACATCTTCCAGCAGTTCAACCTGCTGCCCTATCTCTCGGTGCTGGACAACGTGCGCCTGCCCTGCCGCTTCTCGGCCCGGCGCGCGCAGCAGGCACCGGCCGGCAGCGCCGAGGCGCTGCTCGAGCGCACCGGCCTGGCCGCCACGCTGTGGCATCGGCCGGCGGGCACGCTCTCGGTGGGGCAGCAGCAGCGCGTGGCGGCCGCGCGCGCGCTGGTCGGCCGACCCGAGCTGGTGGTGGCCGACGAACCCACCTCGGCACTGGATGAAGACCTGCGCGAGACCTTCATGGCGCTGCTGCTCGACTGCTGCCGCGAGGCCGGCAGCACGCTGGTCTTCGTCAGCCACGACCGCCGGCTGGCGGCCCGCTTCGAGCGCGAGCTGGACCTGCCCGCGCTGAACCGTGCCACCCGGCCGCTGGAGGCCGCCGCATGACGCCGCTGCTGGGCCTGGCCGCGCGCAGTGCCTGGAACCGCCGCTTCGTGCTGGGGCTGGTGCTGCTGTCGATCGCCCTGTCCACGCTGCTGCTGCTGGGCATCGAGCGCATCCGGCAGGACGTGCGCGCCAGCTTCGCACAGGCCGTCTCGGGCACCGACCTGATCGTGGGGGCGCGCACCGGGCCTGTGCAGCTGCTGCTGTATTCGGTGTTCCGCATCGGCAACGCCAGCAACAACATCCGCTACAGCAGCGCGCTGCAGCTCGCGCAGCACCCCGCGGTGGCCTGGATGGTGCCGCTGTCGCTGGGTGACAGCCACCGCGGCTTCGCGGTGCTGGGCACCACCGGCGACTACTTCCGCCACTTCCGCCACGGCGACCGCCAGCCGCTGGCGTGCGCGCAAGGCCGGCCCTTTGCGGATGCCGCCGGCGGCAGCGCCAGCAGCCTGTTCGAGGCCGTGCTGGGCGCCGAGGTGGCGCAGCGCCTGGGTTACCGCGTCGGCACGCGCATCGTGCTCAGCCATGGCGACGGCGCGTTCCAGGCCAACGACCATGGCGACAAACCCTTCACCGTGGTGGGCATCTTGGCGCCCACCGGCACGCCGGTGGATCGCACGGTGCACATCAGCCTGCCCGCGATGCAGGCGCTGCACCTGGACTGGATGGCCGGCGCACCGCTGCCGGGGCTGCGGGTCTCGGCCGAGGCCGCAGCGCAGCAGGACCTCACGCCACGCAGCATCACCGCGGTGCTGCTGGGGCTGAAGAGCCGGGCCGCGGTGTTCTCGCTGCAACGCGAGGTGGCCGCGTTCCGCGACGAGCCGCTGCTGGCCATCCTGCCCGGCGTGGCGCTGGACGAGCTGTGGGCCGTGGTCGGCCTGGGCGAGCGTGGCCTGCAGGCCATGAGCGCGCTGGTCGCGGTGGTCAGCGTCGCCGGGCTGATGGCGGTGGTGCTGGCCGGCCTGAACGAACGCCGCCGCGAGCTCGCCATCCTGCGGGCGGTGGGGGCCGGGCCGCGCCAGGTGTGGCTGCTGCTGGCACTCGAGGGCGGGCTGGTCACCGCGGCCGGGGTGTTGCTGGGCACCCTGGCCCAGCTGGCCGCAGTGGCCTTGCTGGGCGGCTGGGTGCAGGCCCGCTTGGGCATCACGCTGCGCCTGGCGCCGCCGGGCGCGCCAGAATGGGCGCTGATCGGCGCGCTGCTCGCCGGCGGCTGGCTGGCCAGCCTGGTGCCGGGGTGGCGAGCCTATCGCCTGTCGCTGGCCGACGGGCTGTCCCCGCGTGTCTGAACCCGAAAGCCCTGCCATGCCCAGCGCCCACGAACCGCCGAACCGTTGCCCACTGCCCGCGCGCCGCGCCCTGCTGCTGGCGGCGCTGGCCACCCTGGCCGGCCGCGTGCCAGCGCAGCCCGCCGCCAAGCCCGGCGGCTACACCGAGCTGCGCTGGGACGACCTGGTGCCCAAGGGCTGGGACCCGATGAAGGGCTTCCGCGACCGCAACCTCGGCGCGCTCAACGATGCCGACCCCAAGACGGCCGACCTGATGCGCCAGATGCGCGAAGCCTGGGACAACGCGCCCACCGAGCCCTCACTCGACGGTGCGGCGATCAAGCTGCCCGGCTACCTGGTGCCGCTGGACGAAACGCCCGCCGGCCTGACCGAATTCCTGCTCGTGCCCTACTTCGGCGCTTGCGTGCACACGCCGCCGCCGCCGGCCAACCAGATCGTGCTGGTGCAGCCGGCCAAGCCGGTGAAGGGCTTCCACACGATGGACACGGTCTGGGCCAGCGGCCGCCTGCGCGTGGCGCGCCAGGGCTCGCCGATGGGCACCAGCGCCTACAAGCTCGAGGCCGCGCTGGTCGAGCGTTACCAGGCGCCACAGCGATGAGCGCCCGGCGGGTGCGCGAGCCCCCGCCGTTTCGGCACCTTGCTGGACTGCCACCGGGGGGGGCGAACCGGGCGCCGCCCGGCCCTCAGTAACCCGCCAGCTGCCAGGCCAGCGGCACCTCGCAGCCGATCTGCTCGAACCCGGTGTGCTCGATCACGCGCATGCCCTGCTGCAGCTCGCGGCTGGATTCGAGCCAGCAGCCGCGGGGCGGTTCGGTTTTGCGTTCGGTGGCCGGCGGCGGCCCGGGCAGGGCCGTGCGTGGGAAGGCGGGCATGGGGCTGAACATCGGGTGATCCTCCTGGTGGCCCGGTGCCGGGCGCGTTGTGCGGGCATCTTCGGGCGCGGGGGGCTCGGGCGCCATCACCCGCAGGTCGGAGCGTCGGGCCCTCTTTCGGGGGGGCCGGCGCCGGGTCACCACGTCCCGCCGCAGCGCTGCTAAGCTGCGCGCCCTGCCATGCGAACCCGCCTGACCCTGCTGCCCGCGCTGCTGCTGGTGCTGCTGATGCAGCCCCTGGCGCTGCTGCATGGCCTGTCGCACCTGCCACGCGGCTGGGCAGGCCCGGGTCCGCAGTCTGTTGCGGCCATGCTGCCCGGCGCCAGCGCTGAATCGCAGCCCGGTGCGCGCGACACCGGGGACGACAGCGCCTGCGCCTTGTGCCTGGCGCTTGGCGCGCTGGCGCTGGCCGCCCCGCTGGCCCCGCTGGCGCTGCGCCTGCTGCAGCCGGCCCAGGGCCGGGCGCTGCGGCCGGGCCGCTGCCACCGGGGGGGCTCGGCCGCGGGCTTCCACGCGCGCGGCCCGCCCTCCCTGCACTGAGCACCCCAGGGCCGGGCCAGCACCCGGCCCGCCCGCGGGGGGCCCGGGCAGGCCGGTGGTGACCGGCCGGCACCGGCGCCCCGACCTGCCGTGCTCCGCCGGCGCAGCCCTTCACGGGGCGGCGCCGCGTGGCATGGCGTGCTTGCAGGAACACCTTCCATGACATCTTCCTCCCTTGCCGGGCGCGTGCTGCGCCCGGTGCCGCTGGCCTGCCTGGCCGGCCTGGCGCTGCAGGCGCCGCCCCTGGCCGCCCAGCAACTGGGCGCCACTGCCACCGTCATCGTCACCGGCAACCCGCTGGCGCGCGAGCAGACGCTGCAGCCCACCACCGTGCTGACCGGCGATGCGCTCGCGCTGCGCCGCGCCGGCACCCTGGGCGACACACTGGCCGGCCTGCCCGGCGTGGCGGCGTCCGGCTTCGGCCCGCAAAGCGCCAGGCCGGTGATCCGTGGGCTCGATGGCGACCGCATCCGGCTGCTGGACAACGGCGGCGCCTCGGCGGACGCCTCCAACCTGAGCTTCGACCATGCCGTGGCGGTGGATCCGCTGGTGGTCGAACGCATCGAGGTGCTGCGCGGCCCGGCGGCCCTGCTGTACGGCGGCAACGCGGTGGGCGGCGTGGTCAACACGCTGGACAACCGCATCCCGCGCGACGCGCTCGACCGTGTCGGCGGCCGTGTCGAGTGGCGCCTGGGCGGCGCCGCAGCCGAACGCGCCGCCGCGGCGGTGCTCGAAGGCGGTGCCGGCGGCCTGAGCTGGCATGCCGACCTGGCCGGCCGCCGCAGCAGTGACCTGCGCGTGCCCCGCTTCACGCCGCAGCGCCAGGGCGAGCCGCTGCCCGACACCACCCGCGTGGCCAACAGCGCGGGCGACAGTGGTGCCGGCGCGTTCGGCCTGAGCTGGGCCGGCGCGGCCGGCCATCTCGGCGCCGCGGTGGACACCTACCGCAACCACTACGGCGTGACCGTGGACCCCGAGGTGACGATCCGCGTGCGGCGCGACCAGCTGCAGCTCGCTGGCGAGCGGCGCGGTGGGGCTGGCCCCTGGCAGCAGCTCGAGTTCCGGCTCGGCGAGGTGCGCTACCGGCACGAGGAGCTCGAGGGCAGCGGCGCCGTGGGCACCACCTTCCGCAGCACCGGCCGATCGCTGCGCCTGCAGGCACGCCAGGCACCGCTGGCGGGCTGGCATGGCGTGGTGGGCCTGCAGCTCGAGCAGCTCGACTTCGCCGCGCTGGGCGAAGAAGCCTTCGTGCCGGCCACGCGCAGCCGCAGCAGCGGCCTGTTCCTGCTGCAGGAGCGCGCGCTGGGCGCCGGCAGCCTCAGTGCCGGGCTGCGGGTGGAGCGCGCGCGGGTGCGATCCGAAGGCGACGGGCCCGCCGCCGCACCAGCCGAAACCGAGCCCCGTTTCGGCCCCGCCGTGGCGCGCCGCTTCACCCCCCGCAGCGCCTCGCTCGCGCTGCAGTGGCCGCTGGCCGCGGGCTGGTCTGGCAGTGCGTCGGTCGGCCACACCGAGCGTGCACCGGCCTACTACGAGCTGTTTGCCGACGGCCTGCACGTGGCCACCGGCGCCTACGAGCGCGGGGACCCCGCGCTGGCCACCGAAAGGAGCGGCCAGCTCGAGCTGGGCCTGCAGTGGAAGCAGGGGATGCAGCGGCTGCGCGCCAGCCTCCACAGCACGCGCTTCTCGAACTACATCGCCCTGCAGGCCACGGGCCAGCAGCGCCTGCAGGAGGGCGAGGACGGCGCGCCCGTGACGGCCCCCGAGTACCGGTTCCTGGCGCTGCCGGCCCGGCTGAGCGGGCTGGAGCTCGAGGCCCAGGCCCGGTTGCTGGAGCGGCCCTGGACGCTGGACGGCAGCCTCGCATTCGACCTGCTGCGCGGCCAGCACCGCGGCACCGGCGAGCCGCTGCCCCGGCTTTCCCCCTGGCGCTTGACGCTGGGCCTGCAGGCCGCACGCGGCCCCTGGCAAGGGGGGCTGGCGCTGCAGCGCGTGGGCACCCAGCGCCGCGTGGCCGCGGGCGACGTGCCGACCCCCGGCCACGCGCTGGTGAACCTGTGGGCCGGCTGGCGCAGCCGCTGGCCCGGCGCCGATGCGCTGTGGACGCTGAAGCTCGACAACGCAGGCAACCGCCTGGCCACCCAGGCCACCGCGTTGCGCAGCGCGCGTGAGCTGGCGCCGCTGGGCGCGCGGGCGCTCAGCGCGGGGCTGAGGCTGATGTTCTGACCGCGCGCGGGGCCGGCTCGCGCCCGGCCCCGGCCCCTGCCCCGGCGCCACGCCGCCCGCCGCCGTGCGAGGATCGCGGCATGTGCGGCCGCTACGTCGTTGCCTACGATCCCGAGACCCTGGTCTCGGGCTTCAGCCTCACGCGCATACAGCCCTTCGATCGGCGCTGGAACATCGCGCCGCAATCGCAGGTGCCGGTGGTCTACGAAACGCGGGAAGGCGAACGCGTGGCCGAGACCATGCGCTGGGGCCTGGTGCCGCACTGGGCCAAGGACGAGAGCATCGGCGCCAAGCTGAACAATGCCCGCAGCGAAGGCATGGCCGACAAGCCCTCGTTCCGCCAGGCCGTGCGGCGCCGGCGCTGCCTGCTGCCGGCCAGCGGCTTCTATGAGTGGCAGCCGCTGCCGGGCGGTGGCGCCAAGCCGGTGAAGCAGCCCTACTACATCAGCCCCACCGGGGCGCCGTTCTTCGCGATGGCCGGTCTGTTCGAAGCCTGGCGCCCACCGGGCGCGGCGGCCGATGCGCCGTGGCTGCTGACCTGCTGCGTCATCACCACGGAAGCCAATGCGCTGATGACCCCGATCCACGACCGCATGCCGGTGATGATCCCGCCCGAGCACTGGGCGGCCTGGCTGTCGCGCACCCAGCAGGACCCGGCCGCGCTGGCAGCGCTGATGCACGGCCTGCCCGAAGGCGCGATGCAGGCCTGGCCGGTGGCGCGCGCGGTGGGCCGCTCCAGCGCCGAGGGGCCGCAGCTGATCGAACCCCTGCCGGCCTGAGCGGGCCGCCACCGCGCGGCACGGGCCCCGGCCGCGTCCGAACTGGCCCGCTCGCAGGGCCTTGTTCGGCCGATCGGGCGCGCGGGCGCCGGCCTATGCTGCGCAGCATGAACCCGACCGCCCGCCGAACCCCGAGCCTGCCCGGCGCGCCCCGCGCGCTGGCGGCGTCGCGGGGTGCCGTCGGCCATGTGGCCGATGCCCTGCACGCCGACGAACTGCCCTCGCTGGCGCAGATCCTCGAGCACTTCCGTCGCCACGGCACGGTGGCGCGCACGGTGGCCGCCGAGGTGTCGGTGCCGCCGCCGCCCGACGAGGCGATCGCCGGCCTGCACACGCGCGAGCTGGAAGGCCCGACGCTGTTCGACGAGTTCTTCGGTCCGCCCGAACGCTGAGGTTCCCCGGCTCCTAGAATCGGCCGATGCATACGGCAGCCAGCAGGCGAGCGAGCCGGGCGTTGCCGTGGTGGGTGGCCTGCCTGGCCGCCCTGTGCGCCGCCACCCTTCCCAGTTTTGCGCCCGCCGCCGCGCCGGCCGAGGCCACGCGGCAACGCCCTGCGCTGGCGCCGGTGACGGCGGCCTCACGCCCGGCGGCTGGCCCGGCGGCACGCCCGATGGCCGCCGCCGCCGCGAGCGCCGCGCCCGCCGCCG
>JACRAZ010000027.1 GCA_016213205.1 Burkholderiales bacterium | reverse complement strand
TCCATAGCCGCGGTTGCAGTGAACTGCCGGCTCCGGTCACACGGAGCTTTGTGGAGGCTTGAGCCCGGTGCGGGGAAACTCGCACGCCGGGTTCTTAGGGGGGGATGGTGCAGCAATGCACTGTCCCTACCCGACAACTGCATCCGTCAGCGCGAGTTCGACGGCTCGCATCTGAAGCTGCCCGGCTTCTCGCAATGCTTCGAACTCCACGGGAGCCAGCGCAACGCGATCTGGCGCGTCGTGCAGTCCGGCAACACCGGGCTGTTCCACGCGGTGGGCGCCGGGAAGACGGCAATCATGGTGGCGGCCAGCATGGAGCTACGCCGCTTGGGGCTGGCCAACAAGCCGGCCCACATCGTGCCGAATCACTGCCTCGAGCAGTACGCCGCCGAACTGGTGCGGCTCTATCCCTCGGCAGCCGTCCTGATGGCGACCAAGGAGGACCTGGCGGGCGACCGCCGGCGGGAGTTCGTGGCACGCGTGGCCACGGGCGACTGGGATGCGATCGTGATGACGCATTCGACCTTCGAACTGCTGCCCATGTCCGCCGGCTTCACCGCCGACTTCATCAAGGACACCATCCGCGAGATCGAGATGGCCGTGCGCATGTGCAGCGCGGACAGCCGTTCCAACCGGATCGTCAAGCAGCTCGAGCGCATGAAGAAGACCTGGAAGATCCGCCTCGAACGGCTGGAGAACCAGGAGCGCAAGGACGACTTCCTCTGCTGGGAAGCACTGGGGGTCGACTGGCTCGCCTACGACGAGGCCCACTCGGCCAAGAACCTTTTCCGCCACACCAAAATGGCACGCATCGCAGGCCTGCCGCTGAGCAACTCTCAGCGGGCATTCGACCTGTACCTGAAGACGCGCTACACGATGAACCTCTACCGGGGCGAGCATCGTGGCGTCGTGTTGGCCACGGCGACCCCGGTGGCCAACAGCATGGCCGAGGTGCACACCTTCCAGCGCTACCTGCAGCCGAACACGTTGCGCGCGCTGGGCCTCGAGCAGTTCGATGCCTGGGCCGCCACCTTCGGGGAAACGGTCACGGCGCTGGAGATCGCACCCGACGGCAGCGGCTATCGCCTCAACACGCGATTCGCACGCTTCATCAACGTGCCGGACCTGATGACGGTGTTCTGCGACGTGTCGGACATCCGCACGCGCGAGATGCTGAAGCTGCCGGTGCCCGCCCTCAAGGGCGACAAGCCGAGGACCGTGACCTGCAAGCCGAGCGAGGCGCTGCGCGCTTTCGTGCGCAGTCTCGTGAAGCGGGCCGAACGGCTGAAGACCGAGCGCGTGGATCCGCGCGAAGACAACATGCTCATGATCGCCAACGAGGGCCGGCTTGCCGCGCTCGACATGCGGTTGATCAACAGCCGTCAGCCCGGCGACCCCGGCGGCAAGGTGGCGCAGTGTGCACGCGAGGTGCACGACATCTGGCAGCAGACCGCAGGCCTCAAGAGGGCCCAGCTGGTGTTCTGCGACCTGTCCACGCCAAAGAGTGGCATGGCATTCAGCGTCTACCAGGCGCTGCGCGACGCACTGATCGAGCGAGGCCTGCCGGCCGAGCAGATCGCGTTCATCCACGATGCCGAGACCGACTCACAGAAGGCCAAGCTCTTCCGCCAAGTGCGCGAGGGCAAGGTCCGCGTGCTGCTCGGTTCGACCCCGAAGATGGGCGTCGGCACGAATGTGCAGCGGCGACTCGTGGCACTGCACGAACTCGACTGCCCCTGGCGTCCCTGCGACGTCGAGCAGCGGGAGGGAAGGATCCTGCGCCAAGGCAATGAATGCGCCGAGGTGGAGATCATCCGCTACGTCACCGAAGGAAGCTTCGATGCGTACAGTTGGCAGACGGTGCTGACCAAAGCCAAGTTCATCGCGCAGGTGATGAGCGGGGACAAGGGCATCCGGTCCGTCGAGGACGTCGAACTGGCGACCCTGACCTACGCGGAAGTGAAGGCCCTCGCTTCGGGCAATCCGAAGATCATCGAGAAGGCCGGCGTCGATGCGGAGATCGCACGGTACGCCTCCTTGTTGTCCGTGTGGCGCAACCAGCGCTATGCGAACGAATCCGAGGTGGCTGCACTGCCGATGCGCATCGAGAGCAATCAACGGCTGCTCGCGGCCCTGGAAGCGGATGCCACGCAAGCCCATGCGTTGCTGGCTACGGACGTGGTGGTCGACATCCATCGTCGCCGCTACCGAGGCCGTGAGGACATCGGCGATGCCCTGCGTGCGGTCGTTCGCAGCGCTCGTGCCGCGATCTCGCGATCTGCGAGAGACGAGGTGGTGGGTGCGATCGGCAGCTTCGAGCTGGGCGTGTTCATCGGACGCGCAGAGGACGAGGTGCATTTGTTCGTGCGGGGCGAAAGCTCCCACGAGTGCCGTGCGTGCCAGACCGGACCGGCGCTGCATGCGGCCTTGATCGAGACCATCCAGGGCATTGCGCCCCACCGCGATGACTGCGCCGAACGCCTGGCACGTATGCGGGCCAAGCTCGACGGCCTGACGGCGGAGCTTCAGCGGCCATTCGAGCATGAGCAGCGACTCGCGTCGTTGATCGTGCGGCAGCGCGAGCTCGACGCTGAACTTGACCTCGGGAAAGACGAAGTCGGCAGCGATGCCGTCGAAGATGTCTCGGAGAAAGTGGCGGCCTAACGGCTGGGGATCAAGTCCCATCGCGCAAGCGGTCTAGGCAGGGCTCAAAGCTGTCGACCATTGAGACCGCAGCAGCTTGCGCTGCTGCGGTTCTTCTTTTTTTTGCCGGTTGAAGTTCCGACATCGGCGACAACGATCACCCACAGGTGGCTGAATGCCACCGCCCAGGGGCCTAGTGGTCCCGGGCTGAAAGCCATGTCTTCTATCCCGTGGGCGACATCGCCGGGGCGGGTTGCTCTTTCGAGCGGGAAGCGGCTTCGACCTGGGAGAGCAAGATCTTGAGGCGAGCGCCCCACAACCTGCGGTTCCTTCCCAAGCCACGGGCGACATCTCTCCATCGCAATCCATCTGCCGCCTTCATGCTCTGCATCCGGTTGGGCATTTGGGGAAAGACGAGTCGCTCGTCAACCTTACGAACATAGCTCTGCACGCCTTCGGTCTTCCAGTCGGAACCGAACAGCGCTTGACGGGCCAGCCACCATGCCGCTGACGTGTCGGCGTTCATCCGGGCAGCGCGGCCGAACTTGGCGAATCCTCCGACCGACGAGTACGACGGGTTCACCGAATACAACGTCAGCTGATGTCTCTCGCACGCTCGCAACAACAGCTGCTCGAACTGCGAAGTCGGCATGCTGCTCAACATGTCGTTGTAGCGCCTGTTGGAGTTGTTGGCGCGCATCGCCGCCTTGCGAACCCTGAAGTCGAGACTCTCGATCGACACGGCCATGCGCATGCGCTCGGCGGTTCGGACGACCTGCGCCACTGTCGTGCCGATAGTCCGCCCGCGTTCGCCAGCACTAAGCCCTTTGAGGTCCCACGGCATGAAGCCGTGCTGGTTCGACATTCGATTGCCATTGGGCGTGACCGCGCACCATGCCACACCGCGGGCGTTGAGATCCACGCCAATGACCCCGGCCTCGCGTGTCAACGGTCGTCCCTCCGCGAACTGCGCGGGCACATCGACGCTGGCGAGTGCATACCATGCGCGAGATCCGTCCTCCTGCAATCGAGACAGGACGCGCATCGTCACCGGTTGATGCTTGCCGATGGCGTCCAGCAATGCCGCCCGCGCTGCGCCATGGTGCGAGACAAAGTCGACCCCGGAGACAGTGACAAAGCGACACTGCATCCGCATCGGCATGAATCTCTGTTCGGTGCCGGAGTGCGGCACACCAAGCTCGTCCATGCGCCGGTGCGCGAGCATGTCGGTCAGCCGGACGCGCAAATCGTTGGTCTCCGGCAACCACTGAACTTCAGCGTTGCCTTGAGGCTTCTTTGCGTGCCCGACCGACCACCACTGGCCATCACGCTCGGAATCCCAACGCGCGCGCCAGTCGGCAACCGTCGCGAACGGCGTCGTTTCCTTATTCGACTCCGTCGGACGCTGTGCCAAGAGCTTCTTGGAGCCGAAACACAGACCGACGTGCCCGCGATCAATGGCGTTCGATAGCCGCTTCGCGATGCCTCTCTTGGCGCGGAGCACCGCCTCCTTCTGCTGGACCCAAGTGCGACAGAGACGGATCTCGGATCCGATGTCCCGCAGCTTGCCGAGCACATCAAGCTGACGCTTGGAGCGGGCCTTGCCATGCTTCGGGGCCCATGCACTTCGCTTCAGGCGCAGCTTGTCTCGACGCCGTTCGAGCGTCGCAATCTTCTTTACCTTGGTCGCCAACGCAACCTCCCGCTGCGCGAGCGACAACTGAAGCTGCTGCAACTCGAATCTCTTGGCCTCAAGCAGCGAGGCGTGGCGCGTCCGCGCAGACAACAACAAGCTGCCGACCTGGTAGCTGGTGAAGTCCAGGCGCTTCAGTGCGGCGTAGACCTCCTTCTCGGGAAGCATGCGCCGGTACAGCAGGGTCCAGGCTACTCGTAGACCTCGCGACCAATTCGAGGCGTTCTCCGCAAGCACGCCGTCGAGGGCGCCGTCGGCTGGAATGCGGGCTTCGAAGGCGTACAGCACGGCGAATACTGTGGTTTTCCACAGCATACTACCGGAGAGGTGGACGTCAACGCCTCGCTCCCCCACGACGACCGACTCAACCTACGCCGCGCTCGCTGTTCGCGTCGGTGGCCATCAGGCTTTCGAACTCGTCGGCCGGCAGGCTCGCCCAGTCCTCGCCCAGTTCGCTCTTGGCGTAGTGCTGGATCACCATCACCTGGACCAATGGGGACTGCCATTCGCCACGCGCCAGGCGTTTCATGATGCTGGGGCTTGGTGCCGTGGTCGCATCGGCCTCATCGCGCACCCGCCGGACCCACTCGAGTTGCTCGTCCGGCTCGAGTTTGGCGAACTGATCGCGAATCAACGTAAAGCGGCGGTGCCGCTCCGCGTCTTCGATGTCTCGCTGCGATCGGGCCACGGCTGGTGTCTTCGCCGGTTCGACCACGACCTGAGCGCTCGATTCCGATGTGGCGCCCTGCCCTGCCACGGCCTCCTCGCGCGCCTTGTTCGCGATGATGGTTCGCAGGTAGGCACCGGCGTTGCCGATGCGCGGGCGATCGCCTCCGCTCATGAATCGTTCGTAGCGATCCAGACCCTCGCTGACGGCGTCGACCCCGTACGTGCGCTCGAGTTCTTCGATCACCGTGTCGCGGATCCCAAGCTTTCCGCCGCGCAGGATGTTGGTGACGTCCGGCGCCGCCGGCGCGATCCGCTCAGGCCGGCGCGCCATCTTCTTCACGCCGAACTGAACGTACTCGACCTCGCGCCCTCGCCTGAACTCGATCAGTTCGATCTCGATGTCGCCGAGCTCGTTGATCTCCTTGATGGCCGGCGTCACGAACTCGTTCTTGAACTTGCGCCAGGCGCGGACCTTGGAGGTCGGTGAGCTCCGCAGCGTCTCGGCCCACCACGTCCAGTGCTGCCGGCTGGTGACGCCCGCGGGGCTGTCCCGATATCGTGCGCACATCTCGTAGAGCGCGACCGCACAGTAGGTCGTGAGTTGGCGCAGAACGGCGAAGTCGACCTGCGCCCATCGGGAGGGGCTGACCAACTCTTCTCGAATTGATGGCGGGTAGTACCAGGTGACCCAGTTCTCGCCCGCGCGCTTGTAGATGCGCACTTCCGCGAGGAGGTTGAAGATGCGCAGCTCGTCGGTGATCTGCGGCGCCGGAGCGCCCTCTTCCTTCCCGTTCGTGTCGAAGGTCAGTGGCAGTTGCTGCTCGGACTTCGACAGCGGTCGCCATTCGACTTTCGTCGAGATCATCTGATCGATGTACTTCTTCGCGTCGCTCGAGATGCTGTTGGTGGCGCCGAAGCCGCGCAGTATCGAGTTCAGTGGCGCGGCGAAGCCGCCGTCCGGTCCCTCGGTTCCCGCGGCCGCCTGCATCTGTGCAAGGTGCAGCATCACGGAGTACGCTTTACGGCCGGTGACCGTCAGCGAGCGATTGGTCGGCACGATCGCCAAAGCAATGACGGACTTGTGCAGCATGCCCTGCACCACATCCATCTGCTTCACGATTGCCACGCCGCTCATGCGTCCATTCTAGGTCGCCGGTCTCGGTCAAACGTCCGGGTTGACCAGCGTCTCTTGGACGTTACATGTCCTTGGGGGCGTTCGATCAGACCTGATCGAGATTGCGCCTACCAGGGTCCTGAAAACCCGGACGCTTTGGCGGCACGCTGGCCAGTTCGGACAGGTACTGCCAAGGCGTCCGGCGACCCGAGGCGGGGCATGAAAAGCCGGACAGCAAGTTATCCACAGGCGTGGAAGTTATCCCCAGGACTTTCCGGACGCTTCCAGGTCGCTTCAAGGACGCTTCCGCGGTGATGTCCGGACGGCTCAGGCCAGGAGTCCGGACGGAATGCCGTCTAACCCATTGATTTGACACAGGTTTCCGGCCATGAAAGTCTTGAACTATTGAACTTCTTAAACTGATCGACGACTGACCTTGGAGAAAGGGTACAGAACGTCCGGAAATCCAGGCTCTATGACACCGATGCACCGACTCATCTGCGATAGACGTGGAATGCATCGATGTCTTGAAAAAGCACTGCCTCACGTAGAATTGCGTTCATTGTCATAGCGCACTGCAAGGAACGCATGGATCCGACCACACAGGGGCCGTCAGCCACCCACCCGATCTCGCTTAAGGCGATCACTGAGCAGGCAGAGCGCGCGACCTCCATCGTGGCGCAGGCCCGCGGGGTGATGCTAGCGCCGGATGCCCGCAAGTTGCCGCCGACGTTCTCAGCGACGCAACTCATCGAGCGGCTGAAGATCGAGCGCTCGCAGTATGACTATCGCGTGCGCAATCCGGGTGGGCTTCCGACCGGGCGGCTGACCTCGACTGGGGCGCGTCGCGAGTTCACGCTCTCGGAGATGCGGCAGTGGGCCCGCCACTACCGATCGGCCCATCTGCGGCCCGAAGGTGGCGAGGCCATCACGATCTCCACGGCGCACTTCAAGGGCGGCAGTTCGAAGACGACCACTGCAACCACCCTCGCCCAAGGCCTCAGCATGCGGGGCCACAAGGTCTTGGTGGTCGACGTCGATCCTCAGGGCAGCATGACGACCCTCTTCGGATTCCTTCCCGACGCGGAGGTTGACGTCACCCAGACCTTGTTGCCAATGTTCAGTGGCGACGAGCCGGACATCAACTACGCCATCCGGCCGACGTACTGGGATGGCGTGGATCTGGTGCCCTCCTCCTCTCCCCTCTTCTCTGCTGAGTTCATCCTGCCGACGCGGCAACTCAAGGAAGCCTCGTTCCAGTTTTGGCGCACGCTCGACTACGGGCTCGACCCCATCCGGTCGAAGTACGACGTGATCATCTGCGACACGCCGCCGTCGCTGTCGTTCCTGACGGTGAACGCCCTCATGGCGAGCGACGGCATCATCATGCCGCTGCCCCCGAGCAACCTGGACTTCGCGTCGAGCGCGCAGTTCTGGGATCTGTTCAAGGACCTGGCAGACGATTTCGCCGGCCGCGGCGCCGGCAAGGACTTCGCGTTCATCAACATCCTGCTGTCGAAGGTGAAGTACGCCGCGCCCAAGGACAACACCGGGCAGTCGACCGCGATCATCCGCGAGTGGATCCAGGCCGCCTACGCCGAGCGCGTCCTGCCCGTTGAAATTCCCGACGTCGAGGCTGTTCGCACCGCCAGCAAGGAGTTCGGAACCGTCTACGACGCGAGTCGCGATAACGCCTCGACGCGCACGTTCAAGAGCGCCTTCGAAGCCTACGATCGGTTCGTGGACCTGATCGAACAGCAGATGGAAACGTTCTGGCAGCGCCAGGTGGGAGGTTGAGGTGGCCACTCAGAAGAAGGGGCAAGGGATCGCCTTCAAGATTCCGGACCATGTCGAGGCGCCCGCACCCGCTGCAGCTACTGAGCCTCAGGCCGAGGTGAAGCCAGCCGTTCCTCGCACCGGGGTGGGGATGCTCTCCCGAATGCTCTCCGGCGCAGCGGCCGACACGGAAGCCGTATCGAAGCTCAATGCCGAGATCGAAAGGCTCAAACTGCAGGTCGGCGAGCAACTCATTGACCCGCGCCAGATCGTGCTGACGCGCTGGGCCGACCGCCATCCAGACTCGTTCTCGAGCCAGGCATTCAGCGAACTCAAGCAGGAGATCGAAAGCGCCGGTGGGAACGTTCAGCCCATCAAGGTGCGGCCGATGCGTGGCGCACCGGGCGAGCAGGGAGACGGCCCGCGCTTCGAATTGGTGTACGGCTCGCGGCGGACGCGCGCTTGCCTTGAACTGGGTCTGCCGGTGCGAGCGGTTGTCGATGAGAACGTCGATGACCAGACCCTCTACGTGCAGATGCAGCGGGAGAACCGAGGGCGCTCGAATCTGTCCGCATGGGAGCAGGGCGTCAGCTATCACAAGGCGCTGAACGAGGGCCTGTTTCCGAGCGCCCGGCGCCTTGCGGAGCAGATCGGCCTGGATCACAGCAACGTGGCCAAGGCGTTGCGTGTGGCCGAGCTTCCGCAGGAGGTGGTTGGGGCGTTCCGCAGTCCGGTGGACATTCAGTTCCGCTGGGTGGTCGCGCTCGACAAGGCGTTCGAGCAGGACCCAGACGCTGTGCTTGCCGCGGCGAGGGCCTTGGCAGGACGGACGCCGCGACCGGCGGCTGCCGAGGTGTTTCGGGCCCTGACCGCATCGAGCTCGCCGAAGCCAAAGGCAACGCCCAAGGAGGTCACTCAGACCTTTGCGTTGGCCGAGGGAAAGAAGGGCGTGATCCGGGCAGGCAAGGGCGGGGCGGTCACCGTCGAGTTGCCGCGAGGTGTCCTGGCTCAGTCGCGCTGGCCAGCCTTCGAGGCCGCGCTTCAGAAGGTCCTCGCTGACCTGAACGACGCTCCCTGAAGGGGGGGCTGTGGTACGGTACCACGCACCCGATTTCGCTCTGAACCAGGCACTGCGCCGGACCGGAAACCAGGGTCGAAACGAGGTCCGTGGTACCGTACCACACGGGTGCTGTGAGACACGGCAGCCCGGCTTGGAGGCCTCCCGGCGGCCGCCCCTGGGCACATCAGAGGCCCTTCCGAAGCAGGTGTGGTTCCGTACCACACATCAATCCCGACCACGTTCGGGACTCGAATTCCGGCACCCGTGAGGGGTCCTCGGCCGACCTCCGGACTGCAAGCCGAGCGCCTCGCAACCAAGTGAGTGCCACCCGGATGGGGCAGCCCGGAAGAGGGGTGTGGTTCGGTACCACGCCCCCTCTTGAACCCGCTATCGAGGCGCCTTCGCGCCGGGGTTGACCCCGGTGCGCTTCATCGCCCGAATGCCGCGAACGATGTCGGTGGCATCAGCCTTCACGTACACCGACGTCACCCGGAGATCGGAGTGACCGAGCAGGCTCTGCAGCACCTGCGGCTGCATCTGCTTCACCGCGGCATTTGCGAAGGTGTGGCGCAACCAGTGCGTCGACGCGCCCAGAAACTCGGTCGCGTCTGGCGCATCCCGCCTCGATGCCGCCGCCGTGGCCGCGTCCCGGAAGAATCGCCGCAAGAGCTTGTAGATCCCCGACCGTTCGAGCGCACCAAACCGATCCGCCTGGCTCGACTCCTTGCGATCGACGAAAGCCACCCCGAGGTTGTCGAGCTTGCGGCGTGGGGGAGGGCGGCGAAGGATGCCGACCAGTGGCCGCCAGGCCTGCTGGGCCTCACGCTCCAAAGCGTTGGCCAGGTCGTCGTCGACCCGGGCCACCGTTGACGGCCTCTCGGCCGACCGGCCCAACGCACGCTCGCCGGCGGCGGTCGTGGCCAGGCTGCCCGGGACCTGGACCCTGCTCACCGTTGGGTCGAAGCCAACGCCGGCAGCCTCCATGTCGCGATGGTGCTGCTCGATCAGTGCCTTGACGTGGTCCAGAATCACAACCGTCCGAAGCTTGCCGCCCTTGCCGACGACCTCGAGCAACCACGCCGGTTCGCCGTCCACCTCCTCCTGGCGGAACCCCCTCATGCGGGTCGTGGCCAGCTCCGACAGCCGCAGTCCCGTGGAACTTCCGAGCTCCAGCAGCAGTTCCAGCCGCCGCCGCTCGGAAGTGTCCGGCTTTTCATGCAGCATCCGCAGGGCGAAAGCCCAGTGTCGGTCGCTAAGAGACCGGCGCACGTCGATGCTTGGCTTCACCAGCCCGAGGGTGCCTCCCATGTTGGCCATGGCGTTGGCCCGCAGGTAGCCCTTCTCGAGCATCGTGCTGAACATGCTGCCGAGCACCGTGAACTCATGTCGCTGGCTGTTACGCCCCAGTGGCCCCCGGAAAGGCCTCCAGGAGGCGTCCTCGCGCCGCACCTTGCGCTCCTGCACCCAGTCGGCCGGCGGGGCCGCCAGGAAGCCTTGGTAGGCCTGCAGATCGGCCTCCAGGAGCGACGACAGCGCCTTGCGCTGGACGTGGGTGCACCACAGGTAAAAGCGCTCTGCCACCCGGGTGTAGTCCCGCAGCGTCTGGCCCCGGTAGCGGCTGAGCCACTGGCCGATCGCCTGAACGTCGGTCTCAGCGCCCCAGATGTTCGCGTCCTGGGCACGGAAGGTCCCGGCCCGACCAGAGAGGGCATCCGGAAGGGTGCCGTCGAAGATGGGAACGAGCGCGAACCGGTCGGCTCCCGTCGACCCGGCCATTTCCCGCTTCCGCAGCAGCGCCAGATCGGTCTCCGGCCGTCTGGCCGATTCCTTCAGGGGGCGACCGCGAGCCTCAGCAAGGGGCGCGAGCCAGTCCAGCAGCCGGCGCGCCCGCACGACTCCCATCCGGGAGACGCGCCTGTGCCAGCGGAAGCCGTAGATGTTGATGAAGTTGACCAGGTCGCCAAGCGACTTGACCCCGACCTTCATCAGTTCCCTAGGCATCCCGGCAGCCAGCCAGAAGCCGACCTCGTCGTCCAAGCTGGGCTCGCGCGCCAGCACCTGCTCGAGCGAGGCCAACGCTTCGAGGACGGCCTTTCGCTGCGTTGACGACAGACGCGGCTGGCGCTCGGACTCGACCCGCTCGGCCAACCTGGCGTGGGTCGTTGCGGACAGGGCAGGGGAGGGCGGCGCCGCCAAGTGTCCGGCTTTTCCTGCCCCCGCAGCCGGCATATCGGCCGCTTCCCTGAACTCGTCGACGTAGAGCTCGAGCCATTCGGCCTCCGTGTAAAAGTCCTCGTCAATCCCCGTCGCACGGCAGTACTCCGACCGCCAGTCCTCGAGGGGAGGGGAGGGGGGAGGCGTTGAGGCCTGGTCGGCCTCCTCGTCGGGCGCTCCAGGTTCGATGAGGTGTCCGGCTTTTCCGGCCCCCGGACGACCGCGCGCGGGCACGAAGTCGGGCAGGGCGCGCAGGGCGGGAACGACCAGATTCGCCTCGGCCTGCCGACCCCGCTGGGGTCCCGCTTGGTCGATGACGTCGACCAACTGCCGCAATCGGCTGGCGAAGTGCCGTCGATCGTTGAGGCCGCCCGAGAAGGCGAGGTACCGCTTCCAGGCCTGCTCGAGGTCGATGTCATCGATCAACGCGCGCAGGAAGGCGAAGTGATGGCGCCCGAGTTCGCCAACACCTGTGCTCAGTAGCCGTGTCTGGGAACCTCGCGGGCGCCCGCGGCGGCGCGGCAGCGGCGATCCCGGGTCGCCGGCGCTTGCCTCAGCCCGTTTTCCCTCTAGAGCGGCGCCTGCATTGCGTTCCAACAGCACTCCCTGGATATCCAACCAAGACTATAGAAGAATTTTTGCGATGTCCTACTAAGTGGACTTATCAGGACGTCATTTAACGACGCAAATTGCGGTGCCTACGCGCCGTTCATCGGTTCCGATGGAGCGCAGAACTTGTGTCGGGCGCGCCCCCACACGATCGACGCAATACTGGCCTTACCGCTCGTGCCCCGTGCCTTTGCGCCTCTACTCTGAATCCTTCGGACGCCAGCCCCGCAGCGTTGGGTGAACGCCGTCTCCTGGCGCCGTCCCCGGGTAGCTCGCATGGGGAGCGAGGAGTGCGACGGCCTGCAGGTTTCATTTCGCCGACACATCGCTGTCACGAAGCCTGCCGAGACTTCGATTCCAGATATCTAGACATCTGGAGCAGGCGTGATCCAACGGGGCATCGGCGAGACCATCTATCGACAAGTCCAGCGGCAGCTGGAAGCCGAGATCCGCTCGTTGCATCGCCCGGGGGATGCGCTGCCGCCGGAGGCGGCTCTGGCCGAGCGTTTCGGCGTCAACCGACACACGCTGCGTCGGGCCCTCGAAGGGCTGATCGCCGAAGGCTGGGTCGAGCGCCGGCATGGCATGGGCAGCTTCGTACTGCACAAGCCGCTGGACTACGACATCGGCCAGCGCACTCGCTTCACGGAGACGCTCGAGGCCCAGGGTCGTGTCACCGAGAGCACGGTGCTGCGCAAGCTGCGCATCCCGGCCCAGGGCGGTGTGGCGCAGCGCCTGCAACTCGACGAGGGCGAGCCGGTGGCCTGGATCGAGACGCTGCGCAGCGTGGACGACGCGCCCTTCTGCGTCATCTCGCACTACCTGCCACTGACCCTGCTGCCGGGCGTGCTCGACGACTACAGCGGCGGATCGCTGCACGAATTCATCGAAGCACAGCATGGCTGGCGCCTGAAGCGCACCGAGAGCCTGGTCTCGGGGGCGCTCCCGCAAGGCGATGACGCCAGCCTGTTGGCGATGCCGGGCCATGTGCCTGTGCTTCGCGTCAAGAGCGTCAACGTGCGCGACCGGGATGGAGCCCCGGTCGAGTACGCCCTGACTCGGTTCCGCGCAGACCGCATGCAACTGCGCATCACCCCTTGAACCTCGCAAGTTCCCGACTGATTCCATCGACCTTACAGGAGCGTCATCAATGTATCGCAAAGCCTTCCTTCGCACAGCGCTCGCCTTGGCCATCGGCCTGGCCGGCGTCGCTTCCGCCACCAGCGCCTTCGCCCAGGCGCAGCATGACGGCAGTGCCGCCAAGCCGCTGCGCGTGATCCTCGTGCCCGCCGACGGCGGCACCGAAGACGGCACGAAGAAGGACTTCCAGCCCATCTTCGGCGCCATCGGCCAGGCCACCGGCCTGAGCTTCGACATCAAGGTCGGCCAGAGCTACTCGGCCGTGGTCGAGGCCATGTGCAACGGCGCGGCCGACATCGCCTGGTATGGGCCCGCCAGCTACCTGCAGGCCAAGGCCCGTGGCTGCTCGGAACTGCTGGCGCTGGCCGTGCGCCACGGCGAGTCGGTCTACTACTCGGGCATCTTCGCGCGCACCGATGCCGGCATCAACGGCGTGGCCGACCTGAAGGGCAAGCGCATCGCGCTCGGCGACGTGAACTCGACCTCGAGCTTCAACGTCCCGGTGGCGATGATGATCGCGGGCGGCGTCGACCCGGCACGTCAGGCCGGTTCCATCAACATGGCCGGCAGCCACGCGAACGTGCTGAAGGCCCTGGCCGAGGGCCTGGTCGATGCGGGTGGCGCCTCCTTCGACTCGTTCGAGAAGGCCGTGAACGCCAAGGCCCTGGACCCGAGCAAGGTCAAGGTCATCGCCAAGAGCACGCCGATCCCCTATCCGCCGCTGGCGATCCACCCGAAGGTGAGCGACGGCGTCAAGGCCAAGCTGCGCGACGCCTTCAACAACGTCGACAAGCTGCCCGGCATCAGCAAGGACCAGATCCGCGGCTACGGCGGCGGCAAGGTCGACGGCTACACCGCCAAGGTCAGTGAAGCCGACATGGCGGCCGCCGGGAAGATGTTCGAGCTGGTCACCGACACGGTGAAGACCGACATCATGAAGAAGGCCAGCGCGCGCTGATCACCGACGCTGCAATCGCCTTCTCGGCAGCAAACCAACACGAGTCACCCGCGCGGCTTTGCCCGCCGGGTGCTCCCTCCACGCGGAGCAACCCATGATCGAATTCCAGCATCTCGGCAAGACCTGGCCCGACGGCACGCGGGCCCTGTCCGGCGTCAGCCTGCAGGTGCCGCGCGGCCAGTTCTGCGTCGTGCTCGGCCCCTCGGGTGCCGGCAAGTCGACGCTGCTGCGCGCCGTCAACGGACTGATGCAGCCGACCGAGGGTCGGCTGACGATCGACGGCATCGAGTTCAACGCCGACACCGAGCGCGCCCTGCGCCAGCGCGTGGCGATGATTCACCAGCACTTCAACCTGACGCTGCGCATGAGCGTGGCCGGCAACGTGCTGGCGGGGCTGCTGCCGGTGGTGTCCACCGGTCGGGCGCTGCTGGGCTGGTTCACGCCCGAACACCGGCGCAAGGCCTGTGCGCTTCTGGAACGGGTGGGGCTTGACCCCCGGCATCTGCAGCGCCGGGCCGGCGAACTCTCCGGGGGCCAGCAGCAGCGCGTGGGCATCGCGCGCGCCTTCATGCTCGACCCCGAGGTCGTGCTTGCCGACGAACCGGTGGCCAGCCTCGACCCCAAGATCTCTCGCGACATCCTCACACTGGTGCGCGAAGCGGCCCGCGAGCGCAATACCACCGTGCTGTGCAGCCTGCACCAGGTGGACCTGGCGCGCGAGTTCGGCGACCGCATCGTCGGCATGCGCGACGGCCGCGTGGTCTTCGACGGCACGCCGGCCGAGTTCACCGACGAGCGCGTGCAGCAGCTCTACGCCGGCGCCCATTGGGACGACCAGGCGGCGGACGAGCACAGCGGCACACCGGCCGCGGCGCGGCTCGATGCCCAGGGCCGCCAGCCCCTGGCGGCGTGAGTGGACGTGATGCAGCACCCCGCGGAGTGAACGCCATGCTTGCCAAGCCCATCCCCGTGCCGCCGCAGGGCACCCAGCTCGAATGGCGCCTCGACCCGCCGTACAGCGCCAAGCACCTGCTGGTCGTGATCGGCCTGCTGGGCCTGCTGCTGTGGACCGGGCACCGCACCGAGATGGACCGCATGGTGGCCATGAGTGTCCAGGCCGTCGGCAAGATCGTCGGCCTGGCCGACGACTCGCAGGTCGTGCGCGGCTTGTCGCGGGTCGGCACCGCCATGTGGCCGCCGGCCATCAGCGAACAGGAAGACGTGGCGCGACTGCCCGGGCTGGACCGGGACCGGCTGCCGCCTTTCGCGACCATCGAAGTGCAGGAACGCACCGAGCAGCGGCTGAACCCGCAGACGTTGCAGATGGAAGCCACCGTCGAGCGCACGGAAACGCTGGTCAAGCCCATCGGCTACCTCTGGACGGTCACGGTGAAGATGCTGGAGACCCTGGAGATTGCCCTCTGGGGCACGATCCTGTCGGTGCTGCTGTCGGTGCCGCTGGCGTACTTCGCGGCGCGCAACTACACGCCCTACCGGGCCACCTACACGCTGGCGCGCGGCACGATCAGCCTGCTGCGCTCGGCGCCCGAGCTGATCGTGGCGCTGTTCCTGGTGCTGGCCTATGGCTTCGGGCCGATCGCCGGCGTGCTGGCACTCGGGCTGCACGCGGCCGGCTTCCTCGGAAAGTTCTACGCCGAGGACATCGAGAACGCCGACAAGAAGCCGCAGGAGGCGCTGGAGGCCATCGGCGCCGGCAAGCTCAAGACGCTGTGGTACGGCGTGCTGCCGCAGGTGCTGCCGCAGTACATCGCCTACACGCTGTACATCCTGGACCGCAACGTGCGCATGGCCACCGTCATCGGCCTGGTGGGTGCCGGCGGCATCGGCCAGGAACTGAAGGGCCGCTTCGACATGTTCCAGTACGACCACGTGGCGACCATCCTGATCGCGATCTTCGTCGTGGTCTTCCTGCTCGACCAGTTCTCGGCCCGCCTGCGCGCGCGGCTGATGTGAGGACGCTATGACTTCCCGACCCTTGCCCACGCCGACGATCGAGCGGCGCCACCTGGTCGCCTGCCTGTCGGTGGCCGGCCGCGAGGCCGTGCTGCGCACGGCTACCCAGCTCAGCGAAGGCCTGACGGTGACGCCGCTGCAGCCGGCCGAGGCCGGCCTGGCGCTGATGCAGTGGCGCGACGCCGTGCAGCACCAGCCCTTCTTCCTGGGCGAGGTGCCGATGGCGCGCGCGGCCGTCGCGCTGGTCGACCACCGGGGCGAACGCGCCGAGGGCGGTGCCGTGGTGATGGCCGACGACGCCGAGCTGGCCCAGGCGCTGGCGGTGCTGGATGCCGTCTTCGCCCACCGCTGGCCCGGCGCCGACGTGGTGGACGCTCTCGCGGCGCGCGGCGCGCAGGCCCGCGAGGAGCTCCGCACCGTCCGGCAGGCGGGGCTGCAGCGCACGCGCGTGGACTTTGCGCTGCTGGCCGAGGCCGATGAGGATGAGGAGGGCGCCGCATGAAGCCCGCCGCATGGTGGACGCCCGAGGCGCAGCAGCAGGCCTTTCGGGCCGTGCTCGACGGCTTCGCCCGGCCTGGCACCCGCGTGCCAGCCACACCGCCGGGGGCGGTGCTGATGTTCCTGTCGGTGGTGCTCGACGAGTCGGTGAGCCTGGCCGATCCGGGGGGCGTGCTGGGTGCGGACCTGCGGCGACTGCTGCTCGCACCCGCGGCACCTGCGACGCAGGCACGCTTCGTCCTGCTCGACGGCCGCAGGCCGCCCGTGGCTGGCTTCGCGCCCGCGCTGGGCACGCTGGAGTCACCCGAAGGCGGCGCGACGCTGCTGCTGACCGTGGACGCGCTGTGTGACGGACCGGCATCGGCAGAAGCCCAGGTGCTGCAGCTGCAGGGCCCGGGCGTGGCGGGCCCGCGCACCCTGGCCGTCAGCGGACTGCATCCTGACTGGCTGGCGCGGCGCGCGGCCTGGGTCGCGGCCTACCCGCTGGGCGTGGACATCGTGCTGGCGGCGCCCGATGCGCTGGTGGCGCTGCCGCGCACCACGCGCGTCGAGATCACGGCCTTGGCCGGGGAGCACTGAGCATGGGCTATGTGGCCATCAAGGGCGGTGAGACCGCCATCCGCGAAGCCGCCCGCGTGCTCGAGTTCCTGCGCGCACAAGGAGGCGGCGCGCCGCTGGCGGTGGACGCCGTGCGCGACCAACTGCACTTCCTGACCGGGCGCGTCATCGGCGAAGGCGGGCTGTACGACCCCGACCTGGCGGCGCTGGCGCTGAAGCAGGCCGCGGGCGACACGCTGGAGGCGGCGTTCTTCCTGCGGGCCTTCCGCTCGACGCGGGCGCGCCTGGCGGTGACCGACGCCCACGACGGCGGTGGCATGCGCCTGGTGCGCCGCATCTCTTCGGCCTTCAAGGAGATCCCGGGCGGCCAGATGCTGGGCCCGACGCCGGACTACCTGCAGCGGCTGTTCCGCTTCGAGCAGCTGGCCGAGGGCCGCGAGGCCTTCCAGGCCCTGGCGCGCGAGTGGCTGCACGACCTGCCGAGCCCGGACCTGCCCGACAGCTTCCCGAAGGTGGTGGACGCCCTGCGCGCGGAGGGCCTGCTGCCCCCGGCGCCCGAAGCAGCGGCACCGGCCTTCGACATCACCCGCGACCCGCTGGTGTTCCCGGTGTCGCGCAGCGCCGCCCTGGCCACCATGAGCCGCGCCGAGACGGGCTCGATGCTGGCCATCGCCTACTCCAACATGCGCGGCTACGGCGACGTGCACCCGACGGTGGCCGAGCTGCGCGTGGGCTACGTGCCGCTGATGCTGCCGCACCCGGTGACCGGCGAGCCGGTCGAGGCCGGCGAGGTGCTGGTCACCGAATGCGAGGTGGTGGCCATGTACACGCCGACCGAGGAGCCCGGTGCAAAGCCGGTGTTCTCGCTCGGTTACGGCGCCTGTTTCGGGCACAACGAGGTCAAGGCGATCTCGATGGCCATCCTCGACCGCTCGCTACAGAAGGGCATGGCGGGTACCCCCGACAACCCCAGCGAAGACCCCGAGTTCGTGCTGCTGCACATCGACGGAGTCGACTCGATGGGCTTCTGCACCCACTACAAGATGCCGCACTACGTGACCTTCCAGTCCGACATGGACCGCCTGCGCGCGACCCAGGCCAAACAGGCCGATCTCGCCAAGCAGCCGACGCCGGGAGTCTCCTCATGAGCACCACCCACCGCAGCGCCGGCTATGCCTTCGGCTTCCTGGACGACCGCGCCAAGAAGGAACTGCGCCGCTCGATGCTCAAGGCAGTGTGCCTGCCGGGCTACCAGGTGCCGTACGCCTCGCGCGAGATGCCGATCGCACGCGGCTTCGGCACCGGCGGGCTGCAGCTGACGCTGGCCCTGATCGGCCCGGCAGACACCTTCAAGGTGATCGACCAGGGGGCCGACGAGTCGGTCAACGCGGTCAACCTGCGCCAGTTCGTCGAGCTGACCTGTCCCGGCGCGCGCAGCACCACGCTGGCGGGCGAGGCCACGCTGATCCAGTCGCGGCACCGCATCCCCGAACGGCCGCTGCGGGCCGACCAGATTCTTGTGCTGCAGGTGCCTTACCCCGACCCGCTGGTGGTGGTCGAGCCGTCCGAGGAGCGGCGCAAGACCATGCACGGCGAGGCCGACTACTCCAGGCTGTGGGTCAAGCTCTACGAGGACATGGTGCACTTCGACGAGATCACGATCTCGCACCGCTACCCGACGCGCATCGCCGGCCACTACGTCATTGACCCGAGCCCGATTCCGCGCTGGGACGTGCCCAAGCTGCACCAGGCCGAGTGCCTGGTCCTGTTCGGTGCCGGGCGCGAGAAGAAGATCTACGCCGTGCCGCCGCACACCGACGCGGTGCCGCTGACCTTCGACGATGTGGCCTTCCGCGTCGAGGACTTCACCGACCCGGCCACCGGCCGGCGCCTCGCCTGCGCGCGCTGCGGCGCCACCGACAGCTTCCTGGACGAGCTGATCGGCGAGGACGGGCGCAAGAGCCACCAGTGTTCGGACGCAGGCCACTGTCTGGAACGCCTGAATGCGCAATCGGCGGCACACGGCACCAGGGAGGCGGCATGAACGCGGACCGCGATGCGATCCTGGACGTGAGCGGCCTGACCCGGCTGCACGGCAGCGGCTGCGCGCGCTGCATCGAGTCCACCGGCCCCGAGGCTGGCACCAACGTCTGCCCGCACTGCGGCACCGTGGTGGCCTGCGCCGACGTGGGCTTCAGCCTGATGCGCGGCGAGGTGCTGGGCGTGATGGGCGAGTCGGGCAGCGGCAAGTCGTCGCTGGTGCGGCTGCTCTACGGCGACGATGCGCCGACAAGCGGCAGCGTGCGGTTTCGCGACCCCGACGCGCCCGAGGCGCCGATCGACCTGCTGTCGCTCAACGCGCAGCAGGCGCGCCGCCTGCGCAACCGGCGCTTCGGCATCGTCTACCAGAACCCGCACCTGGGCCTGAACTTCCAGGTCAGCGCCGGCGGCAACATCGCCGAGCGGCTGCTGATGAGCGGCGAGATGCGCTACGCGCACATCCGCGAACGGGCCATGCAGCTGCTGTCGCGCTGCGAGGTGCCGGCCACGCGCATGGACGAGCTGCCCGGACGCTTCTCGGGCGGCATGCAGCAGCGGGTGCAGATCGCCCGCGCGCTGGCCACCGACCCGCCGCTGCTGTTCCTCGACGAGGTAACGACCGGCCTGGACGTGTCGGTGCAGGCGCGCATCCTCGACCTGATCCTGGAGCTGCAGCACCAGCTGGGCGTGTCGATGATCGCCGTCACCCACGACCTGGGCGTGATCCGCATGCTGGCCTCGCGCACCCTGGTGATGAAGATGGGCCGGGTCGTCGAGTCCGGCCTGACCGACCAGATCCTCGAAGACCCCCAGCATGCGTACACGCAGCAGCTGGTGGCCTCGGCACTGTGAGGGCCCACGTCATGACCCCCTGGATCCTCAAGGCCGACAAGCTCGACAAGCACTTCTTCCTGCACGAGCAGGCGCGGCAGATTCCATCGACCTTCCAGGTCGACCTGGAACTGCATCCCGGGCAACTGCTGGCCATCACCGGGCCGTCGGGCGCCGGCAAGTCCTCGCTGCTGAAGTGCATCTGGCGCACCTACCTGCCCACCGGCGGCCACCTGTGGCTGCGCGAGGCCGATGGCGCACTCACCGACCTGGCCACGGCCAGCGAGCAGCACATGCTGGCCCTGCGGCGCACCGAGCTGGGCAGCGTCACGCAGTTCCTGCACTGCCTGCCGCGCAAGAGCGCGCTGGACGTGGTGGCGCAGCCGCTGGTCGATGCCGGCGTGCCGCTGACCTCAGCCCGAGAGCGGGCGGCCGAGTTGCTGCGGCGGCTGAACGTGCCCTCGCACCTGTGGGCGGTGGCCCCGGCCACATTCTCGGGCGGCGAGCAGCAGCGCATCAACCTGGCGCGTGGGCTGATCCGCCCGGTGCGCCTGCTGCTGCTGGACGAGCCCACGGCCAGCCTGGACCCGGTGTCGCGCGAGTGCGCGATTGCGCTGCTGCGCGAGCTGAAGGCTGCCGGCACCGCGATGCTGGCGATCTTCCACGACCCGGCGCTCGTGAGCGCGCTGGCCGATGGCGAGGTGCGGGTGCTGCCGCATCCGTCGCTCCCGGGCGGCAGCGCCCCTTCGGATCAACCTCACAGGCAGGCGGCATGACGACATCCACCACCACTTCTTCCATCACCCACCACCCGGCCCCGATGCTGTACCTGACCCACGCACGCGTGGTGCTCGCCGACACCACGCTGGACGACGCCGCCGTGCTGGTGGCCGACGGGCGCATCGAGGCCATCTGCCCGAGCGCGGCGCCGTCGGGCGTGCGCGAGATCGACCTGACGGGACGCATCCTGATGCCGGGCATGATCGACCTGCATTGCGATGCGCTGGAGAAGGAGGTCGAGCCGCGGCCGGGCGTGCACTTTCCGCTCGACTTCGCGTGTGCGCAGGCCGACAAGCGCAATGCCGCGGCCGGCATCACCACGGTGTTCCACGCCTTGTCCTTCGCCAACCACGAGCTCGGTGTGCGCAACAACGCCTTCGCCGCCGACATCGCCCGTGCCGTGACGGCGTGGCAGCCGCATGCGCTGGTGGACAACCGCGTGCACGCCCGCTACGAAGTGACCGACGAGACGGCGCCACCCTTCCTGGTGGACTTGCTGCAGCAGGGCCAGGCCCACCTGGTCAGCTTCATGGACCACACGCCGGGCCAGGGGCAGTTCAAGGACGTGACCGCCTTCCGCAGCTACCTGGCCCGGAGCTACAAGACCAGCGAGGCCGAGCTCGACGCCATCGTGGCGCGCAAGCAGGCCGCGGCGATGGGCGCAGCCGGACGCATCGCGCAGGTGGCCCAGGTGGCACGCGAGCGCGGCGTGGCGGTGGCCAGCCACGACGACGATTCGCCCGAGAAGGTCGAGGCCGTGGTCGCCTTCGGCGCGGCGATCTCGGAGTTCCCGGTCAACCTGGCCACGGCGCGGGCCGCACGGGCCCAGGGGCTGGCCACGCTGTTCGGTGCGCCCAACGTGCTGCGCGGCAAGTCGCAGTCGGGCTCGATGCGCGCGCTCGACGCGGTGCTCGAAGGCGTGGCCGACTGCCTGTGCGGCGACTACTCGCCCGCCGCGCTGCTGCCCTCGGTGCTGCGCCTGACCGAGCTGGCCGGCATCGGCCTGCACGAGGCCGTGGCCCTGGTGACCGCCAACCCGGCGCGGGCGGCCGGGCTGCACGACCGCGGCCGCATCGCCACCGGCTTGCGCGCCGACCTCATCGCGGTGAAGGCGCTGGGCGGCCTGCCGCAGGCCGAGTTCGTCTGGGTGCACGGTGCCCCGGCGCTGAGTGCGCACTTCGACCACGCCTGAATCGGGAAGCCTGGAGTCCACCATGTCCGCACGATTGATCTATGTGGTCGGCCCTTCGGGCAGCGGCAAGGACAGCCTGCTGCGTTATGCCCGTGAGAAGCTGGCCGACGACCCCGGCGTGGTGTTCGCGCACCGCTACATCACCCGGGCCGCCGATGCCGGTGGCGAGAACCATGTCGCGCTGACACCCGCCGAGTTCGCCAGCCGCCAGCGCAATCGGCTGTTCGCGCTGGCCTGGCACAGCCACGGCCATGCCTACGGCATCGGCATCGAGATCAACCAGTGGCTGGCCAAGGGCGCCTCGGTGGTGGTCAACGGCTCGCGGGAGTACCTGGGCGAGGCCAGCCGGCGCTTCCCGGAACTGCTGGCGGTGCACATCGACGTGCCCACCGAGGTGCTGCGGGCGCGCCTGCTGGCGCGGGGTCGCGAGGATGTGGCGTCAGTCGAACAGCGGCTGGAGCGACACCGTCGCGTGCAGGCTGCTACCCAGCAGACCGTTCAGGCGTCTCGCGAGGGCCATGTGATGACCAATGACGGACCGCTGGAACGCGCCGGGGACATGCTGGTGGCCCTGGTGCGCCAGCACGCCGGGCAGCCGCTGTGCGCGTGACCTTTCTGGGTACCGGCGCGGCCGGCGGCGTGCCGCTGTACGGCTGCACCTGCGTGGCCTGCGAACGGGCGGCCCGCGACCCGAGCCGGATGCGTCGACCGTGCAGTGCCTTGATCGAGCACGCGGGCACCCGGGTTCTGGTCGACGCCGGGCTGACGGACCTGCACGAGCGCTTTGCGCCGGGCGCGCTCGACGCCATCGTGCTGACCCACTTTCACCCCGATCACGTGCAGGGCCTGTTTCACCTGCGCTGGGGCCGCGGTGCGCCGATCGCGGTCCACGCGCCGCCCGACGCCGAAGGCTGCGCCGACCTGTACAAGCATCCGGGCCTGCTGGACTTCCGGCGCCTGTCGAAGTTCGAGCCACAACGCGTCCGGGCTTTGACCTTCACGCCCTTGCCCCTGGTGCACTCCAAGCCAACCTTCGGCTATGCCGTCCAGGCCGACGACGGCACCCGGTTCGCCTACCTGACCGACACGCTGGGCCTGCCGCCCCAGACCGAGGCCTTCCTTCAGGCCTGGCAAGCCGACGGCCTGGCCCTCGATTGCAGCCACCCGCCGCAGGATGCGCCGCCGCGCGGCCACAACGACTGGCCGATGGCGCTGGACACGATCGACCGCGTGGCCCCGCGCCGGGCCTGGCTGACGCACATCGGCCATGCCCTCGATGCGTGGATGATGCAGGCGAATCCGGCCCTGGCCGGGAACGTGTCGGTGGCGCGGGATGGGGAACAGATCGAGTTGGTACGCGGGCCGGCGCTCGGCCACCCATGACCGACGGCTTCGCCGTCGTCGCCATCGGCCTGTCCGTGCTGATGCACGTGACCTGGAACCTGATCGCCCGCCATCAGCCGCGTGACGCCGAACCCTTGTGGTGGGTGCTGCTGGGCCATCTGGTCCTGGTCGCGCCCTGGGGTGTCGTCCGGTTCGTCATCGATGCCCAGTGGAGCGTCCACCTGCTGGGCCTGCTGCTGACCTCGGCCGCGGCCAACGTACTGTATTTCCACGGGCTGCACCGGGCCTACAAGCACGCGCCGGTGGCATACGTGTACCCGCTGGTGCGCAGCTCGCCGCTGCTGATCGCCGCCTGGAGCCTGCTCTTCTTCGGCGAGTCGCTGGGGGCGCTGGCGTGGATCGGCATCGCCATCAGCGTCCTGGGTCTGGTGCTGATGGCCCGCACGGCGCGCGGCAGCGACGAGGGCCGGGCGCTGCCCTGGACCTTGTTGGCCATGCTGGCGACCAGCGTGTATTCGCTCTCGGACAAGGCCGTCACCGCGCACATCGTCGGCTTCGGCGGCATCCTCGGCTACCTCAGCGTCGGCTACCTCGCGGCCTGGCTGGCCATGAGCTGGCGGCTTCGGCGCAGCACGGGGCGCTGGACACCCAGGGCCCGCCCGCGCGCATCGGCGCTGCTGGTGGGCAGCCTGTGCGTGGGCACGGCCTATGCCCTGGTCATCTACGCCATGCGAACCCTGCCGGCGGCCGAGGTCGTGGCCTATACCAATGCGGGCATCGTGCTGGCGACCGTGCTGTCGATGCTCGTGTTCCAGGAGCGAGCCCACTGGCAGCAACGGGCCGTGGCGGCCGGCGTGGTTTGCGCCGGTCTGGCGTGCATCGGGGTGGGGCGGGCGCTGTAGGGCAGGGGCTTGCCGCTGACTGCGCGTCCCAGGCCAGGTTTCAGGTTTCCGGCGCCCGTTGATCGGCCGCCAGGTCGGCCCTGCGCCAGTCTCGCGGCGCCACGCCATACCGCTGCTTGAAGGCCTTGGACAACGCCGTCGCGCTGCCATATCCCACCGCGTCGGCCACGCCCTTCAGAAGTCCGCCGGCGCGCAGCTCGGACATCGCCAGGGTCAGGCGCCAGTCGGCCAGATAGCCCGCCGGCGTGGCGCCGGTGGCGCGCTTGAAGGCCACGGCGAACGCCGTGCGGGACATGCCCGCTTGCGCGGCCATGCGCTCGAGCGACCAGGCCTGCGCGGGTGCTGCGTGCACCGCGACGAGCAGCCTGGCCAGCCGGGGATCGGCCAGGCCGGCCAGTAGGCCGCGGTCGACACCACACGCGTCGGGATGGTCTATCAGCCAGCGCAGCAACTGGATCAGCACCACCTCGAACAGTCGATCGGCCAGCAGCCGCGAGCCGCAGCGCACGCGGTCGGTCTCGGCGAACAGCAGGTCCAGCGCGGGCTGAAGACCTTCCACGCGGTCCAGGGGAACCAGAACGAGTGCGGGCAGTGCCGATACCAGCGGGTTGTGTTCCGCGCCATCGAAGTCGAGCGTGGCGCAGGTGAAGTCCGACCCGTCGCGCGGCGGGTTGTGGAAGGTGTGCGCCACCGGCCGCGGGTAGAGCAGCAGCGCCGGCCCGTGCACGACGATGCGGCGTTTCAGGCCCTTGACCCTGTCGTGTGTCACCACCAGTTCGCCCCGGCGAAGCACATGCAGGAAGGCGCGGCCCGGCCTGGCATCGAAGACGCTGGTGCCGCACAGGGCGCCGGCATGGAACAGGTGGGCACGGACACGGAAGCGGTCCAGCAGACCGGACAGGCGATCGACGGTCGGGGGTGTAGTGGTCGCCTCGGGTTTGAACGATGAGTGGTGTTTTGCGTATTTCACGGCATCCATCGTACCGATGCTTTGGCCACACTGGACTCGTTGCGCAACGACACCGGGGGCGACACCGGAGTCTTTTGGCCCCTTTCCACCCAGACACCAGGAGATGTCCATGAAGTTGCTGAAACTGCTGCTTGCAGCCACCACCCTCGGCGTGGTCGCGGATGCCGGGGCGGCGCCCGATCGCGCCAACGTGCCCGGCTATGCGTTGGGCAAGGCCACGCTCGCACGCGCGCCGTATTCGATGGCCGATCTCGCGGCCTTGCAGAAGTCACCGATGAGGATGAGTTGACGTTGGTGCTCACCAAGGTCCAGTGGCACAAGCAGGTCCGGCGGGAGTCGTGCGAGATCGAAGATGTGCTGCCGGTTCAGCCCGGCCTGGTCCAGCATGGACTTGAAGGAAATCATGATGAACATGCCTGCTCGAGTTGATCTACTCCCTGTCCGAACAGTCGTCGCAGCCGCTTGCCGTCGACGACATGCGCCTTCCGACGTTCGAGATCGAATCGAATCAGGGTTTGCAAGGGACCGGCAATCCGGGCGCTCTCGTAGCACATCCAGTCGACCGAACGGACTCGCAGGGCAAGGGGGGATGGGCAGGGAGTCGAACGCAGGCGCGCCTCACTCTCGGCCAAGGGCCACGCGCCGGCATAGAGGCCGGCGGTGACGTGCGGCACATAGTGTGTCCTGTCCCAGGTCGGCGCGGCCCGTTCCCAGAGGGATCGGATGCGGGTCAGGCTGCCCACAGCATCCTCGACCGAGAGGCATGCGGCGGACGTGAACGTGAACGGCTCGCCGACGTGCACGTCGAACGCGGCGATATCCGACTGGATCAGAGCGCCGATCTGCACCTTGAGTTCGTCGACCCCGAAGTCATCGTTCCGGCGTGCCGTTGTCGTGGGGAAGCCGCACACGTGCAGGGTGATGTGCGGCTGCCGCTCGTAGCCGCGCAGCAGCTGGCCGTCGAGGGCGGTTCGAACATGTCTGAGGCGCACGTCCAGGGCTGGATCCTCCAGCGCGAGGGCCCATACAGCGAAAAGGGGTCGGCCCAGGTGCCACTCGGAGAAGTCTCTTTGCTGGCTCGCGATCGTGCAGTCGCACTCTGGTGCCGTGACGGCCGGTTGCGGGTCGGCGCGACTCATCATGCGATCCGCTGCCATTCAAGGTCGATCCGTTGCCCGTGGCGCGGTGGAGCCGGCCACTGCTCGCTCTTCGGCCGCGCGCCGCCTTGATCGCGCACCCACAGCGCGGCGGAGAGCCAGCCGCCGTGCGTTACCAGCAGCCGTGCCTCGCCGGGATCGAAGGACCGCACTCTCCGCAGCACCAATGCGACGGGCTCGCCGCCGCCCGGGGCATGGTCCACGAAGTCGGCGCACCAGGCGTCGATCGCCTTGGGCGCAACGGCCGTCCAGGGTTGTCCGTCCCACTCGCCGAAGTTCGCTTCGACGAGCGCGGGGTCGATCCAGTGTCGCCAGCCCCAGCGCAACAGCCAGCGCCCCACCGCTCGGCAGCGTTCCAGCGGCGAAGTGACGACGATGCAGGGCAGGCCGTGGCGGCGGGCGAAGGCGCGGATCCGGTGCGCCTGCCGCTTCGCACGCCGGGCATCGACGCGCAGGTCCGTCCGCCCGATGCACCGGCCTTCCGCCCCGATCGCTGAGGGGTGTCGCCAGGCGTGCAACGGCACCCCGCTCATCCCGTCCCCGACGCCGCGAATACCATCAGGATGGCCATCTCGCCAATCTGCTCTGCAGCCCCCAGGGTGTCGCCCGTGTAGCCACCCAGGCGCCGTCGAAGCCAGCGGCGCAGCGTGAAGACCATGCCAACCAGCGTCAGCAGCGAGGCACCCGCCGCGATCGGCGATGCCTGTGTCCAGGCCGCGAATGCCAGCGCGAGCATGCCGACGGCGACAGCCCATGCCGCGTCGATGCCTGGCACATCGCGCGCCACGCTGCCCGCCTTGGCCTGCGGTGCGTCACCCTCGTCGCTGCGCGCGTAGGGCAAGATCACCATTAGTGCCACCGCAGTGCTGCGGCTGTTCGCGTGGGCAGCGATCAGGATGGCAGCGGCGGCCGCGGGATCACGCGCCATCAGCTCGGCGAGCAGCAGCACCCGCAACAGCAGCGACAGCACCAGGGCCACGGCGCCGTAGGTGCCGATGCGCGAATCCTTCATGATTGCCAGCGCCTTGTCGCGCGGGGCGGCGCCCAGCAGCGCGTCGAAGGTGTCGGCCAGTCCGTCCTCGTGGAAGGCCGCGGTGAGCCACACGGTACCGGCAAGCGCCAGCGCTGCCGCCACGGTCGGCGGCCAGAACCGGTTCGCCGCCAGCGCGATGCCGGCGCTGAAGGCCCCGATCAGCACGCCCACGAGCGGAAAGTGCCGAACGGCCCGGCGCATCTGTGCGGGGTCGAAGCCGACCCACGCCGGCACAGGCACGCGGGTCAGGAACTGCAGCGCCAGCATGAAGAGCCTCAGCTCTCGCACCAGCATCGTCATGGCGTGCGCTGGCTGACCCCGGCCGAGGCGAAGCTGGCCATCTCGGCCAGCACGCGGCAGGCGGAGTCGAGCAGCGGCCATGCCAGCGCGGCGCCCGAGCCTTCGCCGAGTCGCAGGTCCAGGTCCAGCAGCGGCTGCACACCCAGGTGCTGCAGCCAGTGCGTGTGCCCGGTCTCCTGCGAACGGTGCGCGAAGACGCAGTGGGCGAGCACGGCGGGCTGCAGCGCGGCCGCCACCGCCACGGCGGCTGTCGTGATGAAGCCGTCGACCACGATCACGCGCCCGCTCACCGCGGCCTGCTGCACCGCGCCGACCATGGTGGCGATCTCCAGGCCACCGAGTGCGGCCAGGGCCTGCAGCGGCCGCGTCGCCTGGGCGTTGGCCTCCAGTGCCTCGGCCAGCACCGCGCACTTGGCGGCGAGGCACGCATCGTCGAGACCCGTGCCACGGCCGGTGCACACCTGCAGCGGCGCGCCGGTCAGGCGGGCCATCAGCAAGGCGGCCGCCGAGGTGTTGCCAATGCCCATCTCGCCCAGCAGCAGCACGTTGCCGGGCAGCGCCGCGACGAGGCGGCGGCCCTGCAGGATGGCGGTGCGGCATTGCGCCTCGCTCATCGCCGGGCCGCGGCTTGCATCGGCGGTGCCTCGCTCGACGCCGGCCACCTTCAGCCGCACCAGCATCGGGTGAGCCTCGAACTCGGCGGCAACGCCGCAGTCGGCCACTGTCAGGGCCAGGCCGTGCTGGCGCGCCAGCACCGACACGGCCGCGCCGCCGGTCAAAAAGTTCAGCACCATCTGCCGCGTCACCTCGGCCGGGTAGGCCGAGACGCCGCGCGCGGCGATGCCGTGGTCGGCGGCGAACACCACCAGCTGCGGTGCGAACAAGGCGGGCTGGTCGGTGCCGAGCGCGACCGCGAGCTGAACGGCCAACGATTCGAGCCGGCCCAGCGCGCCCAGCGGCTTGGTCTTGGCATCGAGCGCCGCCTGGACATGCTGACGCCGGGCGGCGTGGTCAAGAGTGGGCAGCGGCAGGGTGGTGTCGAAATCGGAATCCATGGGTCAGCAGTGAAAGAGTGCGCGCAGCGTGGCCGCGCCGAGATGGGTGTCGATAAAATCCGCCAGGCCGTCGAAAGTGGCGTCCAGCGTGCGCACCTGCTGGCCGAAGAGGGCGCGCAGCACCGCAGCGTCCTCGAACAGCCCGTGGGTGGCGATGCCGAGCACGTTGTGCCGGTCCGGTTGCCCCGGGTCCGCGGCGGCCGACCAGCCGATCGGCAGGCCCTCGGCATCGTGCAGCGCCAGCGTGGCCGCGGAGGCGGCACCTGCGATGGACTGCGGGCGTCCGCAGCGGATCTCGTAGGCGGGCCAGCGCCGGGACGACAGCGCCTGCCACGGGTGGGCCAGAGGCGCGAACTGCACCGGCGCGGCCCGCAGCCGCTTGGGCGCGGCATAGCGCGTGGCCAGCGGCAGCAGGCCCAGGCCCGGCAGCGGGCCATGGGCCTCTCCGTCCACGCCATCGGGGTCGTCGAGCAAGGCACCCAGCGCCTGCAGGCCGCCGCAGATGCCCAGCACCGGCCGCCCGGCGCGGGCGTGCCGCACGATGGCGGCGTCCAGGCCCTGCGCCTTCAGCCAGGCGAGGTCGCCGCTAATCTGCTTGGAGCCGGGCAGCACGATCCAATCGGCACCGTCCAGGTCGCCCGCGCTGCGCACCCAGCGCACCGATGCCACGGGGGCCAGTGGCTGGAATTCGTCGAGGTTGCTCAGCTGCGGCCAGGCGACGATGGCCACGCGCAGGCCACCGGCCGGGCCCGACGCCGCGCCGTACAGCCCGTCCTCCTCCGGCAGCCCATGGTCGCGGTTCATCGGCAGCACGCCCAGCACTGGCACGCCGGTCAGCGCCTGCAGGCGATCGGGCCCGGGTGCCAGCAGTGCCGCATCGCCGCGGAACTTGTTGAGCACGAACCCGGCAAGACTGGTGCGCAGGTCGTCGGGCAGCAGCGCCCAGGTGCCGTACAGGTGGGCGAAAGCGCCGCCTCGGTCGATGTCCACCACCAGCAGTGCCTGCAGGGTGGCGATCTCGCGCGCCCAGCGCGCCGTGCCGAGGTTGACGTAGTCCTGCGGCGCGAGGTTGATCTCCGCCGGTGAGCCGGCCCCCTCGATCACCAGAACCTCATGCCGCGCGGCCAGGCGATCGAAGCTCTCGCGCGCGGCCCGTGCCAGCCGGGCGCTGCGTTCGCGCCAGGGCATGCGCGACAGCGCGGCGTCGACCCGGCCCTGCACCACCACTTGGCTGGCCGTGTCGCGCTCGGGCTTGAGCAGCACGGGGTTCATGTCCACCTGCGGCGCCGCGCGGGCGGCCAGCGCCTGGAAGTACTGGGCCGAGCCGATCTCGCCCACTTCCGCGTCCGATCCGTGCGCGGCCAGCGGCACGACGCGGGCGTTGTTGCTCATGTTCTGGGCCTTGAACGGCGCCACGTCCAGGCCCTCGCGCGCGGCCCAGCGGCACAGTGCTGTCGCGAGCAGACTCTTGCCGGCGCCGCTGCTCGCACCCCAGACCATCAGGGCGGTCTTCATGGCAGGCCCCCGTCGAGCAGGTCCAGTGTGTGCATCAACGCGTCCTGTGCCGAGGGCGCTTGCGCCGAGAGGCGCCACCAGCCCGGCAGGCCGAACGAGGTCGCGTCGCGTACCGCGACGTGGTGCCTGCGCAGCAGCGATGGTGCCACGGGGCGCGGTGGGCGCACGATGACGTACGGCGTCACGCTCGGCCGCACCTCGAAGCCGCGTGCCGACAGGCGCCGCAGCAGGTCCGACTTCCATGCCACCAGGGTGGTGCGTGATTCGGCCACCCAGCGGTGCACGTCGGGCGTGGCCCAGGCCAGCAGCATGGCCTCGGCGTGGGCCGACAGAGGCCACGACGGCGCCGCAGCCTCCAGCGCGGCTCGGCAGGCCAGCACGTCGTAGCCGGCGCCACCGCGATCTCGTGGCGCGACCGCGTAGGCGCCGCGCACGCCGGTCAGGCCCAGCGCCTTGTTGGGGCTGTGCAGCACGAAGACCGCATCGCGCGCGGATGCTGTCCACGCCGACGCTCCCTGAAGCCGTAGCGGCGCGTACACCGCGTCGAGCACGGCGGGGCAGCAATAGGAGTCGTCACGGGCGACAGCGCCGTCCTGGCCCAGCGGACTCGTCGGATCGGCATGCCAGCGCAGCGTGCACTGCGACGGCGTGCCCGGGACCTCGACATCCTGGGGGACAAAGGGGCGGCCCCACGCCGCGGCGGCCGCCGCGTAGTCGCCATACGCGAAGCGGGGAACCCGCACGGCACCGGGCCAAAGCCGAGCGGTGACCGCGGTGACACGCTGGATGAATTCGCTCGCACTGGCGGCGGGCAGGACCCGCGAAGGCTCGACGTCGTGCAGTGCCCCCAGCGCCTGCCGGACTGCCGTGGCGGCCGGGTCGGGGTAGCGCGTCGCGTCGGCTGCCTGCACGGCTTCGAGCGCGGCCGGGCACGGTCCCGCCGCGTTGGCGCAGGTGGAGAAGTCCCAGCGCGCGGCACCGTGTGCGTCGGCACCGCCGTGGACGCGGGCGGCCGTACCGGGGCTCACCACAAGTTCACCTTGAGCACGACCAGCAGCAGCGCAGCCGCGATCGCACCGCGTGCCGCCCCCTCGCCGACCGTCAAGGCATTCGTCAGTGCTGCGGCATCCGGCGCCGGGGCCTGCGCGTTCAAGGCATAGGCGCCCGGTTTGCCGAGCCGGACCCCGATGCGAAACGCCATCGCCGCCATCGGCCAGCCGCCGTTGGGCGACGGCGTCAGCGGAGCCTCGCGCGTGAGACGAGCCACGCCCACGCTTGGCCGCCACAGCAGCAACGCCGCCAGGCGCGCGGGCACACAGCCCATCACGTCGTCGGCCCGCGCCGCCCATTTGCCGGCCCATTCCCAGGGGCCGCGATGGCCCCACATCGCATCGAGCGTATTGGCGGCGCGCCAGGCCCAGGCACCGGGCAGGCCGGCGACCAGGAACCAGAACAGCGGCGCGACCAGCGAATCGTTGAAGTTCTCGGCCAACGTTTCGATGGCCGTCTCGCGCACCGCAGCCGCGTCGAGCTGGGTGACGTCGCGGCTGCACAGCCGGGCGACGCGGGCTTGGCCTTGTTCGAGCCCCTGCCCGAGCGCCACTTCGACGGCGCGCACCTCGTCCTTCAGCATCCGCCACGCGAATGTCGGCTTCAGCGCCGCGGCGAGCAGCGGGATCGCGATCCAGGCCGGCGCTGCCCCGGCGGCCTGCTCCACGGCGAAGGCCGCTCCTGCGACAGCGGCGACGAGGCTGCACCACAACACCGCACCGGCCGCGAAGGCGGCAGGTGCAGCCCAGGAGTGCACACGACGACCCAGAGGCGCGGCGATGCGGCCGAACCAGGCCACCGGGTGCCAGGCCGAGCGAGGCTCGCCGAAGCGGCTGTCGATCAACCAGGCCAGGGCGAGCGCGGCTGCGGCGACCATCAGTCCTCGATGCCCCGCTGCGCCGGCACGCCCTGCTGGTGGTGGTGCTTGACCAGCGTCATCTCGGTGACGGTGTCGGCCAGATTGATCAGCTCCTGCGGCGCATCGCGGCCGGTGAGCACCACATGCACATGGGCCGGCCGCTCGCGCAGGCAGGCCAGCACGGGCTCCAGCGGCTGCCAGCCGTAGCGCAGCGGGTAGGTGATCTCGTCGAGCACGACGAGGAAGTGCTCGCCGGCACGGATGGTCTCCTCGGCGCGTGCCCAGCCGTCGCGGGCGAGCTGGGCGCTGTGTTCGAGGTCACGGCTCTTCCAGCTGAAGCCGTCGCCCAGACCCTCGATCGGGATGCCGAGCTGCTCGAACATGCGGTGCTCGCCGAAGCGGGCCGAGGGCACCTTCATGAACTGGTAGATTTTCACCGGCATACCGCGGCCGTGCGCTCGCAGCGCCAGGCCGAAGGCGGCCGTGCTCTTGCCCTTGCCGTGGCCGGTGTGCACGAGGATCAGGCCGCGGCGTTCGCCTTCGGCCTTCGGACTGGGTGCGGTGGGTGGCGTGACGATGTCCATGGGCGGGTGATCCGGGCGACTCAGGTGGCGTCCAAGGCCAGAGCGACGCGCGGGCGGCCCTGGGCGTCGGACTCGATGCGGATGGCGCCGCCGAAGACGCGCACCAGCGCGGCCTGCACGGCCGGATCAGTGGGCGGGCCGTCGGCCTGCAGCGTGCCCGCATCCAGCACCAGCAGGCGATCGGCCTGCAGTGCGATGGGCAGGTCGTGCAGCACGCTCAGCACCGCGCGCGGCGCCGAGCGGTCGTGTGTCAGACGCCTGAACAGGCGGGCCAGAGCCACCTGGTGTGGCGCATCGAGGTGGGTGGTCGGCTCGTCGAGCAGCAGCATCGGCGCCTCGGTGGCCATTGCCCTCGCCAGCAGCACACGTTGGCGTTCTCCGCCGGAGAGTTCGTGCAGCCGCCGGTGCTGCCACGGCAAGCTCTCGGTCAAGGTCATCGCGCGGTCGACAGCCTTGCGGTCGGCCGCGACCGGCGTGCCCAGCAGACCGAGACGGGCGATGCGGCCGAGCTCGACTGTCTCGCGCACAGTCAGCTCGCCGGTGACCTCGCCCTGCTGCGCGAGCCAGGCCAGCACGCGGGCGCGCTCGGCGGGCGCGGTCCGGTGCATGTCGAGCGGCTGGGCCGCCGCGCCCGGGTTCAGGAAGACCTGCCCCGCCGCCAAGGGCTGTAGTCCTGCGAGGGCCCGCAACAGCGTCGACTTGCCGGCACCGTTCGGGCCGACGAGTGCGGTCCAGCCGGCGCCGATCCCAAAACTCACGGCATGCAGCACGTCGCGGCGGCCCAACCGGACGCCCACGCCCAGCGCCTGCAACGTCGGGTTCATGAGGCGGTCCTCTGCTTGAGCAGCCAGACCAGATAGCTGCCGCCGAGCACGGCGGTGACCACCCCGACGGGCAGTTCTTCCGGGGCGATCAGAGCGCGCGAAATGACGTCGGCCCACAGCAGGATTGCGGCGCCCATGCCGGCGCTGGCCACCAGCAGCCAGGCGTGCGTGCCCGGTGCGCGGCGCCGCACAAGATGTGGGGCGACCAGCCCGACGAAGGCGACCAGCCCGGCCTGCGACACCGCCAGCGCCGTGCCGAGGCTGAGCATCAGCACCAGGGCCAGTCGCACTTTCCCGAGGTTCAGGCCGAGACTGGTGGCGCTGTCCTCGCCGAGCGTCAGCGCATCCAACGCTCGGGCATGCCGCTGTGCCAGCACCAGCAGCAGCGTCAGGCCGGCGAGCATCAGCGCCAGCGCTGTCCAGCCGAGAAAGCCGGTGCTGCCGAGCATGAAGGCCTGCTTGCCGCGCAGCGCGTCCGGCGAGACGACCGTGATGAGGTCGCTGACGGCTCCCAGCAGCACGCCGATCACCACGCCGGCCAGCAGCAGCCGCAGGGTGTGGACGACGCCGCTTGCCAGCGTCAGCGTGAGCGACACCCCCGCCAGCGCACCGACGAACGCGGCGGTGACAATCCCTATGCGCTCGATCCAGGCCACGGTGGCTAGGCTGATGGTGGCGCCGCCCAGTGCGGCGGCGGCAAGCACCAGCACCACCCCCAGCCCCGCGCCCGCCGCGCTGCCGAGAAGGTAGGGGTCGGCCAGCGGGTTGCGGAAGACGCCTTGCGCGATCGCGCCGGACAGGCCTAGCAGCGCACCCACCAGCGCGGCACCCAGCGTCCGGGGTGCGCGGATCTGTCCGAGCAGGAGCGCGGCGTCGTTGCCGTTGAGGTCCGCCCAGAAGTCCCTGGGCGCGAAGCCCGTCGAGCCGGTGGCCAGGCCGCAGGCGAGGCCCACGACGATGGCCAGTGCGATCCCGGCCGCGAGCCGGCGGCGTGCCTCTGCGTCGCCCATCGCTGCGTCGAACGCCGGCTGGTTCGTCGAGACAAAGGACATGCTCATTGGGTCGCCGTCGTCCCGAGCCGCGCCAGGCAGTCCGCCAGCAGACCGGCGGCTTCACCCATGCGCGGTCCGGGCCGGATCAGCATCTCGTACTGAGGCGTCTCGAAGCCGCACAAGCGCCGCTCACGCACGGCAGCCAGGGCATTCCAGCCGGGGCGTGCCATCAAGGCCGACTGCTCGCGCTGCACGCCCATGATCAGGTCGGGCTTGGCGCGCACAACGTACTCGGGGTTCAGCTTCGGGAAGGGACCGAGGTCCGGCGGCGCGATGTTCGCCAGCCCCAACCGCGCCAGGGTCTCGCCGATGAACGAGGTAGTGCCGGCGGCATAGGGGCCGCCGCCGATCTCGAAGTAGACGCGCCGCCCGCGCAGCGAGGCCGGTACCCGACCCGCCGCGGCATCGATCTCGCGCGCCAGGCGCGCCCACACCCGGGCCCCTTCGTCGGGGTTGCCGAGCAGGCGGGCGACGAGGTCGAGCGTGCGGCGCACGTCGGCGTGGCTCTCCGACTTCAGACGCACGACGGTGAAGCCGAGCGCTTCGAGCCGCTCCATCGCACGCGACGAGGTGGAGGCCAGGATGAGGTCGGGCTTGAGCGCCGCGATGGCCTCGATCTGCGCATCGTCCAGGCCGCCCAGGTGCGGCAGTTTCACGATCTCGGCCGGCCAGTTCGAGTACCGGTCCACGCCCACCAGCCGCGAATCGACGCCCAGCACCCAGGCGGTCTCGGTGAGCGACGGCAGCATGGTCACGATGCGCTGTGGCGGCGCGGCGAGGCGGTGCTCGGTGCCGCGGTCGTCTCGAATCTGAATGGGCTGAGCCGCTGTCCATGAGGGAACCAACGCCAAGTGCAGCCACAGCAGCAAACGCAACACGGCGCGAGGCTGCGGCGTCTTCCCGATGGACCGTGTGGAGGACCGAATGGGCGGTTCAGTGCGGATCAAGTTTCGTCCTTCACGCTCAGTTCACAGCCGGCCACCATCAAGGTCACGCGGCCGCAGAGCCCGGCCACGGCCTGGTGCAGCAGACCCAGCGTGTCGATGAAGTCGCGCGCCTCGCGCGACATCGGCAGTACCCCCAGGCCGATCTCGTTGGACACCAGCACGATGGGAGAGGCGCTCTCGCGCAGGGCCGACAGCAAGGCCTCCCGCTCCTGGTGCCAGAGCGCGGCTGACGCGACCCGTCCGGGCGGCGGCATCAGGATCTGGGTCAGCCAAAGCGTCAAGCAGTCGACCACGATGAGGAGTTGCGGGTCCGACAGACCCTGCAGGGTGCCGCCGAGGGCATCCGCCGCTTCGACGGTCTGCAGTTGCGGGACGCGGGTCGCACGGTCCTCGCGATGCCTCGCGATGCGCCGGTCCATCTCCGCGTCGCCGGTGACCTTGCCGCGCAGCGCCGTGGCTACCAGCGCCGCGCGCCGGTTGCCGCCTTCGCCCAGCCATCTGGCGGCACGGCTTTCCGCGGTGCGCGACTTGCCGCTCTTGGCGCCGCCCAGGATCAGTTCATGTCGTGCCTGCGTCATGGCCGGAACGGCGAGGGCGTGTCGAACAAACGGGCGTCCGCGGCAGGTGACGAGGCGAACCACGGGTGGAACCAACTCGCGCGCAGGCTGCCAAGCTCGTAGACCGCCTCGCCGTCGCCGTCGCCGTCGCCGTCGCCGGCGGCTGCGGACCGGCGCTGCGGCGTGGTGAAAGAGGCAGGCTCGAGTGTCGTCTCGAAGCGGGACCAGTGGAAGCTGTGCCCGCGGAGTGGCATCGCTTCTCCCGCGAGCGGCATCTCATGCGGACCCAAGGCCGCGAGGCGCCGCCCCAGCACGGCGGTGCCCGGCAGCAGGCCCCAGAGGGCATGTGGTCGGCCCGCGGAGTCGACCAGGTGCTCGGCCAGCACCATCAGGCCACCGCACTCGGCCCACAGCGGCTTGCACGACTGCACATGCGCCGCAATCTGCGCGCGCAACCCGGAGAGTTCGGCCAGCCGCGCCGCGTGCAACTCGGGATAGCCGCCGGGCAGCCACAGCGCGTCGCAGGGCGGCAAGGGGTCGCCGGCCAGCGGGGAGAAGAACACCGGCTGCGCACCGAGTGCGCGCAGGACCTCGAGGTTGGCCGCGTAGATGAATGCGAAGGCTGCGTCGCGCGCCACGGCGATGCGCCGCCCGGCCAGGGGCCGCAGGCGAGGCGCCGGTCGCGGGGCCTGCGATGGCTGCCACCGAGGCCATGCGGCGAGGTCGCGCCCCAGGGGCTGGCCCGCAACGGCATCCGCGGCGGCATCGAGCCTTGCCAGCGTGCCCGCTGCTTCGGCGGGCATCGTTAGCCCCAGGTGGCGTTCGGGCAGAGCGACGGTGTCGCTGCGCGACAGTTGGCCCAGCCACGGGCCGCCGTCGTCGGGCCGCGCCGGGTCCAGCGCTTCGCGCAACATGTCGGCGTGCCGGGGGCTGCCCACCCGGTTGGCGAAGACCCCCGCCCACGGCAGTGCGGGCCGCCAGTGGCGCAGGCCATGCGCCACGGCGGCGAAGGTACCGGCCATCGCACCGGCGTCGATCACCGCCGCCACCGGGATGTCGAAGCGTTGCGCCAGGTCTGCGACGCTGGGCTCGCCATCGAAGAGGCCCATGACGCCTTCGACGATGATGAGGTCGGCCTCGCTGGCGGCAGCGGTCAGGCGCTGCGCGCAGTCGTCGGCGCCGTTGATCCACAGGTCCAGGGCGTCGACCGGGCTGCCGCTTGCCGCTTCCAACCACATCGGATCGAGGAAGTCGGGACCGCACTTGAAGCAGCGCACGCGCCGGCCCCGCCGCGCGTGCAGTCGCGCCAGTGCCGCCGCCACTGTGGTCTTGCCCTGGCCGGAGGCCGGGGCGGCGATCAGCAGGGCGGCGGCCATGGCAACAGCTCACAAGGTGGTCAGCCGGGGGGGGCGGGGCGCGACGGATCAGAGCGACCAACGCAGCGAGACCTGGCCGTTGCGGCTGGCGGTCGCGTAGTTGCGCGCCAGTTCGTAGGACTTGTCGCCGAGGTTGTCGATGCGCCCGTCCAGCGACAGCCCCTTCATCAGCTGCTTGCTGACGTAGAGGTTCAAGAGGCCGTAGCCGCCGAGCACCTGCGTGTTGGCGGTGTTTTCGTAGCGCAGGCCCGCAGCCTGCACTTCCGCGCCCACCGTCCAGCCTGCCAGCACCGTTTCTGCGCCGAAGCTCGCCAGCCGCTTGGCGCGGCGCCGCAGCACCTTGTCGGTGTCGAGGTTGCGCGGGTCATGCCAGTCCAGCGAACCGCGCAACACGACGCCGCCCAGTGCGGTGCGGCCGGCGAGCGTCACGCCTTCCAGCTGTGCGCGCCCGACGTTCTCGTAGCAGCCGAAGGTGCTCACGCAAGCGCCCGGCGGCCCGAATGCAATCAGGTTGGTGACCTTGTTGCGCCACGCCGTCAGGCTCGCTTCGCTGCCCGCGGCAGCCCAACGCAAGCCCAGTTCGACATTGCGACCGGACTCGGGCACGAGGCTGGCCACGCCGTACTCGCTGAAGCGCTGGTACAGGGTCGGCGCGCGGAAGGACGTGGCGGCCGCGGCCGTTACGCGCCAGTCGGGCAGGAACTTCCAGCCCCAGGCGAGGCTGCCGGTGCTCTTGCCGCCGAACTCGCTGTCGTCATCGCGGCGTACATGGGCCTGCAGGCCGTGGTCGCCGAAGTCGCCGCGCCAGCCCAGGCCGATCGCGTCCTGGTGGCGCTTGCCGCCGAAAGCCGCGCCGAACGCGGTTGCGGGGTTGAAGAGCTTGTCCTCACGACGCTCCAGCGTGCCGGTGAACACATTGCCGCCGACCTTCTGCTCGTGCAGCAAGGTGTAGTCGTTCAGCGTGGTCTCGGTGCGATAGAAACTTGGCTTGGTCTCGTAGGTGCTGCGGGTCTGACCGACTTGCAGGCGGGTCGCCGCATCGGCGTTCCAGCGGCCTTGCCAGGCGGCATTGCCTGTGCGCAGCGTGTGGTGGTTCTGGTCGTCGGTGGTGGCCGAGCCGTCGTAACCCGACTCCAGGTTACTGGCCAGCAACGAGGCATCGACACGGTGTTCGTTGTTGATCTGATAGCCGACGCGTCCCTGTACCGAACTTCGCTCCCAGCCGTCCTTGTCAGGGTTGTGCCCGAAGGCGCCGGGCTTCGTCGCGTCGAAGCCGTCGCTGCGGCCATGGGCCGTCGACAGCGAGTAGTTCAGTGCATCGGTCGAGCCGCTGATGCCGGCCTGGCCTTGCACCGTGTTGTACGAGCCGGCGGTCAGCGAGGCCGCCGGGCGGGCAGGCCCCTGGCCGCGCTTGGTGAAGAGCTGGACCACGCCCGCGACCGCGTCCGAGCCATAGATGGCCGCGGCTGGTCCGCGCAGGATCTCGATGCGTTCGATCTGGTCCAGCGGGATCTGCTCCCACACGGCGCCGCCGGTGGATTGCGAGTCCACGCGGACGCCGTCGATGTAGACGGCCGTGTGGCGCGTTTCGCTGCCGCGGATGAACACGCTCGTCGAGGTGCCGGGGCCGCCGTTGCGCGTGATCTCGATGCCGGGCTGCCGCGCCAGCAGATCAGCCAAGCCGGTAACGCCTGCGCGCTCGATCTCGTCGCGGTCGATGACGGTGAGGTCAGCCAGCACCGTGGGCAGCGGCTGCGGCGTTCGGTTGGCGGTGATGACCACCCGTTCGAGCGCTGCCGGCGGTGCCGACTGGGCCATGGCAACGGGGCAAAGGGCAAAGGGAACGAGAGCGGCAGCGACACGCTGCGCGCAGCCGAAGGGCGAGGAAGTCATGACGGAGACACGGACCAAACGCGCTCGGCCGCTTCCCCGCAGCCATGCGCCCTACAGCGAACCGCCTGAGCCGTTCGCCACCTCGTTGGCCGGTATCCGGGCTGACGGAGACTACCCGTGACGCCTTCCCAGTCGTCATCGCCCGGTCCTTTGACCGGCGATGCATCCCAGTGGCCTGTTGTCACGAGCCGGCAGGCCGATCTGGCCTTGCCGTCCGCTTACCGTTGCGGGGGCAGCTCAGGTTAGGTGTCGGTCCGTCCGACCTCGACCTCCCTGATTCCCGTTGAACTGTCTTGGCGGAGCGCCTCGACGAGCACCAACGCAACAGATGATACACCGTGTGACTTGGTGCTCCTTCACGTTGCTCAGGCTGGCCGTTGGTGTCGAGACTTAGGTTCTAGCAAATCCTTGGGCTTGTACCCCCCGTCGTGAAAGCTCTTCCGCGAAACCTTGAGCGAACGATGAGAGAGGTCTGGTTGGCCGAACACAGGACAGACGAGCTATGTGGCCTCCTTCTCGACGAGTGGAGAAGGAAGCGTCTTTCAGCGGTCGACGGGACGATCGAGTGCTCGGCAAACACCGCCACCTCCTCGCGTGTGAACGGCTGATGGCGCGAGCAAACGAACTGAGCCTGGCCGTCCGGCGTGGTCTGCACCGCGGCGACGAACGGCGCCTTGTTCTCCAAACCCCGCCCGGCCTTGCCGCCCGAGCGCTCGCCGCCCAGGTAGGCGTCGTCGAGTTCCACCGTTCCACCCGACCGTCGAGTTGGAGGTACTCCTGCCGCACGCGCATGATGTTCATGAGCTTGTACTTGACGTAGCCAAGCGGTCTTGTAGCAAACACCCGGGTGACGCATCAGCTCGAGCGCGGCGATGTTGTTCTTGGACTGACTCAGCAGGTGCATGGCCAGGGACCTGAGCGACAGCCCCAGCCTGTTGACTCGAAGATCGTGCCGCTGATCACGCTGCATTGGTGGCGGCAGGCGGGTCACTGGACGTACAACCGGCCCTCGCGGCGAAACATGCTGTTCTGGCCGCGACCCCACGCCGGACAGGCAATGCCACACGGCCAGCGCGACTCGATCAGCACTGCCTCGCACTCCTCGTTACTGGGGTACCTCTCCATGAATTCGGCCATCGAAAGTCCAGGCCGAAACTGCACTCGGTTCGTCTTCATGATTCACCTCCTGTGGCGGTGAATCCATCTTCTACCCTCGGTGGCTCACCGCGTGCGCCAGTTCAGGTTGGTCGCTAATCACGTGCCGACATGTTCGACAACCCAGCTCTGATGCTGGAGTGCCTGGGGAAACTCAGCCTGCGCATGATCCCGAGGCGGTCATGCCCCTGGGTTCGTCGAAACCGCAACGTTGTCCACGCCCGAGTCTCAGCGCTCGATCCAGTCGAGCAGGCTGCGCATCTGTTCGCCGCTTCCCGTGTCGAAAGCGTGGATGCCGACCGACTTGAGGACATCTCTTCCGGTCTCCGTCTGTGGCAACGTGTTGAGCTCTGCCTGTACTGCGCGTACCTGCTCGGCGGTCACGCGCTTGCCGGCAACCATGGGGAAGTACGGCTGGATGCCACTCTTGTGGAGGATGCGGTGGCCGGTTTTCTCTAGCGACTTGGCGGGTCCCGAGTAGGATGCGATGCCACCCACGTCAGCGAACCTATTGTCCAGGTAGAAGGGGACGGCGCCTTGCTCGCGCACGAATTGCACCTTCTCGGTGGTGACGTGGATGCCGCGATCACGCAGTTCAGCAGTGCAGAACTTCGACATGTAGGACACCTGCTCCGGCAGCACCCAGCGCGCGCCGCGCGCCTGTTCGAGGGTCTGCAGAGGCGAGTCCTTGGCCGTGATGATCAGGCACTGGCCGTCCGGCTTGGCGCTGGCGACGAACTGGTAACCGTGATCGCGCATGGCGCGCGCCGGGTAATCGCTCGGCCTAGCCATGATCAGGTCGAAGCGGCCACTGCGGATGCCTTCGTCAAGTGAAGCGAATTCGCGCACGAAGACGACCTGCACTTTGCGCTTGGCAGCCCGTCCGATCGCTTCGGCGAGGCCGCCGTACTTGGCGATCACCCGGGCATGGTCCAGGCCCCCGGAGGTACCCTCGCTCACGCCGAGGATCAGTTCGTTGGTGGCCTGCGCGGCTGCGGGCGCCATGCCTGACAGCGATGCAACGAGGAGTAGTGACCGAATCATCCAATGCATGGCAGACCCTCCGCATGTATTCGGATTATTTCAGCCCTGGGAGTGCTGCGTGCCGCACGAAGTGCGCACGACCGCACAGCGGTCGGCACAGCGTTACACGCAAGTCGCGGTGCCAGGAGCCGTGCAATGAGGTGTAGGGGTCTTCCACTTGCTGCGCGCCGCGCAGCATCCGCGCTCGCTGTTCCGCACGGAGAACCTGCGCCGGTCTCGCGCGATGGCGATTCGATAGCTTGCGCGCGGATCGCCTCGCCATCCAAAGCCGGCCGATGGGAATGCTGAATCGGAAACTCGCCCAATCCGTCGCACCCGCAGCCTGGACCTTCGTCGTGAGCGGGACCGCGTGCATCGAAGTCGGTCGCCGGCGATCAAACGGTCCGGGCAGCACCCTCGCGGCGGCGACGGCCTGAATCACGGTCTGGCGGAGTCGCACTGGCGGTCGATGTTCGATGTGTCCTCAGGGTGCGGCGTGACATCGGTCCCGATCACCTTGAAGATCGACGCCGCCTCGACCAGCGACACGGCCTGGTTCTTGAGGCTGTCCGCGGCGGCGACACGGCCTCGAAAGTTGCCGCTGGACTCGCGATCGGGCCGGCCAGTGCGACAAACGTGATCGCGGCAATCAGTGGGGCGTGAAGCGACTTGCGCATGATTCGTTTGTCGTCGGTGGTTTGCAGCGCCGGCACGATGTCTGCGCTTATCGATGAATTGCGGCAACCAAGCCGAAGACTTGAGGCGAAAAGGCGTCAAGAGCTGACGAGGCACGACCCTCTTGCGGCGGCTGGGCAGGAGGGCCCGCCCACGGCTTCGTCGAGGTCGTTGTGGTTCGCAGGGGCACGAACACTGCGCGTGATCAGATCTTCACGTAGGTCCAGCCCTGCCGCATGCGCAGGACGATCTGGTCCAAGGCCGAACTGGCCAGCGATGCGCCAGGCAGCAACTGCAGAGCGATGCCACGCTCTCGCAAGCGTTCGGCACTCTGCCCGCAGGCCACCAGAGACAATTCTGGATAAGCGGCGCGCAGCCGGGCAATGCGAGGCGCCTGGGTGGAGACGTCGGCGCGAAGCAGATCCAGGCCTCCGCTGTTCGCCACGATCTCTACCAGCACTAGGCGTCCGCCGACGCGCGCCGCTTCGAGCAAGGATTCGGCCCGCGTCAGCGTCGCCACCGCATCCTGGGGTGACTCCGAGTTCAGGTGCAGCACGATTCGCGAGGCGTCGGCGCTCGCTGGTGCGGGCGTAACGCCACGCGCCTCGGTTCCGGTCATGGTCAATCGCACTTCATTGGCTTCCCAACCCATCACGGACCCGCACAAGACGGCCACGGCCACGGCCAGCGCTGCTGCGGCGGCATGCCTGCGGTGGGTAGGCGCCGGACCCGCGCGACGTACCCGGTCAGCGGGCACGGGCAGCCGGCGGTAGGCCTGGGTCAGCAGACTCTTGTGCAGCCACAACTGGGCCACGCGCTCGCGCAGCACGGCATCCTGCCGCATGCGCGTCAGCAGGGGTGCGGCATCGGCGGGCAGCAACTCGCCGTCGACGAGCGCACTGAGGGTTTCCTCGGAGATTTCGTTCGTTGTCACTTGATGCTCCTGAGCCGTGTGCGCTCCGGTTCCACCTCGGCAAGTTTCTCGCGCAATGCGGCGCGTGCCCGGCACAGCCGGCTCATCACCGTCCCGATTGGCAACGACAGGATCTGGGCCACATCGGCATAACTGCAACCCTCCAAGTCGACCAGACCGAGTACCTCGCGCTGACCAACCGGCAGGCTGGCGACCGCGCTGCGCACGCAGGCGGCAAGTTGCCGCTGGCTGCATACCAGTTCGGGAGTGACCGATTCCACCAGCAAGTCTTCCTCGATGGCATCGATGTCCTGGGTCGGGCGGCTGGCGCGCAGGTGGTCGCGCCAGCAGTTCACGAGAATGCCGTAAAGCCACGGGCGCAGCTTATCGGGGTCGCGCAACTGTGCCGACCGCGCCAACGCCTTGGTCAGCGCCTCCTGGGCCAAGTCATCGGCCAGGGCGCGATCATGGCACCACATCACGGCCAAGCGGTACAGCGCCGCGCGGTTGGCGGCGAGCCGCTCACCCAGCGGCGGCTGGTGGCCAAGGAAGGACAGCAAGCCCATATGGAAGCATAGACGCGTAGCGCTGCGGTTCATTCCAGCGATCCGGACTCGAGTGTGCGTCCCCAGGCCGCATCGTCGCCCAGGCCATCTCATCCATCTGTACACGAAGGTTGACACGCAACAGGACAGTTGATACATTCGTGCCAACGAACAGGAGCTTGCTCATGGGCACTTCCACCAGCCAGATCAACGCTTGGGGCAATGGCCTCGCGCTCCGGCTCACCAAGCCGATGGCCAAGACCGCAGGCGTGACCGCGGGTTCGCCCGTGCGCATTACCGTCAAGCCCGGCCGCATCGTGATCGAAACCGAAATGGCCCCGACGTTGGAGCAGATGCTCGCGGCGTTTGATCCGAAGAAGCACGGGGGAGAGGCGGTGGCTGGCGGCGCGGTGGGCGTGGAGGCGTTTGCCAATGGCGACGCGTAAGCCCGCGCTGTGGGTGCCCGATCGGGGCGAGATCATCTTCATTCAGTACAGTCCCGCGGTAGGCGAAGAGATGCCCGACGACCATCCGATGCTGGTCGCCTCGACCAAGGCATTTGCCGAGCGCACGGGCATCGTTGTCGGCTTCCCGATGACGCATGCCGAGCGGCACGCCGACAACCCGTTCGCCATCGCGGCGCCGGGCGCCAAGGGCGAGAAGGGCTACCTCCTGACGCATCAACCCAAGTCCTTCGATTGGCGTGAGCGCCAGGCACGCCCGCACCCATGGGGAACCGGCCACTCCAAGCTGCTGACTGCGGCCTTGAAGCGCTTTGATGCCGTATTCGGCATCTGCAGCCACTGAGCGGCAGCGCGAAAGCGAGCAAGAAGGCCCAGTCCAAGTCTTCCGGCGCCGCAGGGATGGAATAAGCGCGGCGTGCCTCGCGTCTCATGTAGCACACGGGCGATTCGACCCGTGCCACCCACTACCGGAGACACGACCATGGTTCGACGAGCCCTCCCGATCGCTGCCGCGCTGGCAGCGCTGCTGATCCTTCAACCCGCCGCTTCGCGCGCGCAGACGCCTGCGGCTGAGCGCCCGAACAAGGTGGTGTTCCAGGTCAGCGAGGCCGACCCGGCGAAGTGGAACCTGACGCTGAACAACGCGCGCAATGTCCAGCAGAGCCTGGGCGCGGACAAGGTGGCCATCGAGGTGGTGGCCTACGGCCCGGGCATCGACATGCTCAAGCTCGAATCCGCGGCCGGCGCACGCGTCGCCGAGGCGATGAGCAACGGCGTGGCGATGGTGGCCTGCGAGAACACCATGAAGAGCCGCAAGGTCGGGCGCGAGGACATGCTTGCGGGCATCGGCTACGTGCCCGCCGGCGTGGTGCAACTGATGCAACGCCAGAAGGAAGGCTATGCCTACGTGAGGCCTTGAGCCCGGCGCAGCGGCACTCTCGCTGAGAAGTGACCGAAGTGTGCGGTCTTGCGTCATCTTCGACCTTCAGTGTGCGCGAGCCGCTGCCGAGACCTCAGTCGCAGGCCTGATCGCCTGTGATCGCCGGCCCCCTTGGCGGCGGTCCGTGCGGCCCAGTTGCTCGCGTCATCCGCAGGCATCGACGTCGGCGAGCGTCTAGTAGAAGCCAAAGCTGATCCGGACGATGCCCGGCGTGGCGCGGCTGTCCCCGCCTGTGATCTCGGCACGCTTCCGGATGATCTCGGCCGTGCTCAGACCCAGCCGGTGAACCAAGTACGGATGGGCGCAGAAGCAACCGTTGCGTACTCCAATCGCGAACTCGGTCCCGCCGCGTGCGCTTTGACGGCGATGCGGTGGATGTCGGGCGTGTGACCGGTAACCTTCGATCCGCTGGTGACTGCGACCAGTCGCACTCGCCCGGCGTCGCTCAAGCAGCTGGTCGAGTCGCGCTTCGTCCAGACGCCCGTGCGCGCCGGCCTGAATGTGCTCGACGCGTGCGTGGGCCCGCCAAGGCAGATCATTGCCGTGATGCTCGAGTTGCGAGACCAGGACGACGTCGATTGCCCGACGTCGAGGCGGGCGGCGAGTTTGTTGATCGTCTCTGTCGTGTTCTTGCCGAAGACCGCGATGTGCGTGTCACGGGCGGCGCCGACGAACTCGAGCGCGATGCGGCGCGTCTTCGCAGGCCTGCGTCACCACACGGCTCTTGAAGCCGGCACTGCGATGCACCGACGAGTACCAATGCATGAACTCGCCGACGGTCTCCATCACTTCGCGCACGGTGGTCGTACGCGCCGCATTCTCCAGGTTGATGTACCGGCGCAGCGTGCCGTCGCGAACGGGCACGCGTTGCTCCGCACCGACGATCCGCAGCGCACGGCCGGCGATTTCGGGCCCTTGCTCCTCGAGCATGTCCTTCGGAGTTCCCCGTGGAGGGTGAGGGGATAGAGGCGCTCAGGATCGGGGCGTGACGCCGCGTGCCCCATGCGCGCAGACCTCGTATGCGGAATCCTTTCCGGCCCCCCCGCGACGGACCATGAAACCGTGGAACTCACAGCCGACGCAGACGCCGAGCGCCGCCTCCAGCCGCATCGGCGTGATGCAGATCAGACAGATCCTGAGCGGCAGCGTGCTGCGGATGCCGACGTTGGTGATGACGGGCTCACTCATCCCGCCGTGTCCAGCATCCGGATCGCAGGCCGGTCGGCCATCGACGTTCGGCCCGGAGCGCCGTGCGAACGGCGTGACACCTCGTCCCCGCAAGAAACACAAACGAACGCTTGTTAGGTATTAGAATACCTTCGAACGGGCAGTGCAGGAGGCACGGAGGTCGACGGCCATGGCTTCAAGTGAGTCAAAGTCAGCAATGCGAAGCTTGCGCGGACGAGCCGCGATCACGGGGGCGGGGCGATCGGCAGTGGGCCGCGTCGAGGGCCGCAGCGTCATGGCACTGGCGACCGATGCCGCGCAGGCGGCACTGGCCGATGCGGGCCTCGATCGCGGCGCCATCGACGGTGTGCTGACGAGCGTCGCGTTCGCGGCTCCGTTCCACCGCTTCAGCGTGGCCTTTAGCGAGTACTTCGGCATCGCCCCGACGTTCTCGAACACGCTGCAGGTGTCGGGCGCGACGGCGGCCACGATGTTCAACATGGCCGCAGCGGCGATCGCAGCGGGCCTCGCCGACAACGTACTTGTGCTCGGCGCCGACAGCCTGCTGACGGGGCTGTCGCCCGACTTGGCGCTGCGCTCGATGACCGAGAGCCGCGACCAGCAGTACGAGATGCCGTTCGGAATCCCGGTCGCGAACACCTTCGCGATGACGGCGCACCGTCACATGAAGGAGTTCGGCACCACGTCCGAGCAGTTCGCGAAGGTCGCCGTCATCCACCGCGAGCATGCGATGCGCACGCCCGGCGCGCAGATGACCACGCCGATCACGGTCGAGGACGTGCTGAACTCTGGTTGGGTGACCACGCCGTACCACAAGCTCGATTGCTCGCTGATCTCCGACGGCGCCGCGGCGTTCGTCGTAAGTGCCGCCGACCGCGCTGCCGCGGGCCGAAGCAAGCCGGTCTACATCCTCGGCGGCGGCGAGTGCTACACCCATGAGCACATCTTCCTGATGCCGTCGTTGACGACGACCGGCGCCGTTCAGTCCAGCGCGCGGGCGTACGCGATGGCAGGCGTGGCCCCGCGCGACATCGACGTGGCCGGTGTGTACGACTGCTTCACCGGCACAGTGGTGATGATGCTCGAGGACCTGGGGTTCTGTCCGAAGGGTGAGGGCGGCCGCTTCGTCGACGACCGCCAGATCACCTACGGCGGGAGCATCCCGATCAATACGCATGGCGGTCTGCTGTCGTTTGCCCACCCGGGCATGCCGGGTTCCCTGTTGCACTTCCTGGAAGTGGTCGAGCAATTGCGCGGGCATTGCGGGGAGCGACAGGTGGCGGGTGCCGAACTCGGCCTTGTGCACAGCCTGGGCGCCGGCTTCGCCACTCAGGCCACCACCATCCTCGGCACGGAGGCCACGCTGTGAGACGCATTGACCCTAGTGAGGCCCACATCAAGCCTCTGCCCACGCCGGACGCCGACTCACAAGCCTACTGGGACGCCTTGAAGGAAGGCCGGCTGCTGCTGCAGCACTGCGGTAGCTGCGGGCATGTGCAGTTGTACCAGCAGGCGGTCTGCCGGCGGTGCCTCGGCGCGCAGCTGGTTCACAAGCCCGCGAGCGGTCGCGGAAAAGTCCACTCGTTCAGCGTGGTGCACCGGGCCCCGGGCCCGGCATTTAAGCAGGAAACGCCCTATGCAGTGCTGCTGGTCGAGCTCGAAGAAGGGCCGCGCATGATCAGTTCGCTGGTCGATGCGGACCCGATGTCGATCGACTTCGACGCATCCGTCGAACTGGTCTGCGAACCAGCCGGCTCGGGCACCGTACTACCGCGGTTCCGGCGGGCGAACCGATGACTCTTGGTGCACTCGGCATGTGCGGCGACGCTTCGGGACTCCAGTCCGGGGTCACCGAGCCCGCGCGGCAGTTGCTGGAAATTCGCTTTCGTATTGACGTGCCATTTCCGGATCGAGCGCTGCAAATTCCGTGTGGTCCCGATGGACGAGTCGAGCTCGACGCGCTGGACGATGTGTGCCGGCAGGACTATCTCTTCGCGCGCATCCTCGAGAGGCTAGGGCGCGCCTACAGCCGGATCGTAGGCGACACGTCGATGCGTTCCCTGTCTTGACTCGAACCGCACGCGTCGAGCGATGAAAAGAAAGACGGCGGGAGCGAGTCCCGCCGCCGAAAGGGTTGCCGGTCAAGAGACCATCAACCTAGGAAATCGTTCGTGATGGCCTTGAAGGAGTGGCGCACCCCTGCCGCCAGGCCGTACACCTTGTCATTCGCGACCGTGACGCCGGAACTCCAGAGCGGCAGCACCGCGATGTCCTTGTTGTTCACGTGACCGAGCATCGCGAACAGCGCCGTCCGGCGAGACAGCAGGTAGTCGGCGTTCAGCACCACCTGCTTGGACGAATTCGAAGAGGCGGAATCCTTGAGGTTCCAGTACTGCGCAGCGACAGTCAGCAGCGGCGTTGCCTTGAAACTCGCGCCGACGGTCCAGAACTTCGAGTCTCGGAAGCCTACGACGCGTTCGTCGTTGTTGACATCGTCGAACGCGACATGGACCTTGAACGAACCGAAGTTGTAGGAGCCCGACAGGATCATCCACTTTACCGCATTGCCGGCGAGGTTCTCGTCGCGCTGGTAGCTCAGCGAGATGGCCAGCGGTCCGTCGTTGTAGCCGATATTGCCGCCGACATTGCGCCCCGTCACGCCTTCCCCGAGCGCGACGTGTGCGGAGAAGTCGATCGGGCCGAACTTCGGGCTGTCGTAGCGGATCTGGTTGCTGTTCCAGAAGTCGTTGCTGAGGCCCTGCGCCGCCAGGTTTGTCGCCATGCCGGTGTTGATGCCGGAGGGCGTCGCGCTCAACGTCGCGGCCTGCTTGATGATCGCGGCGGTGTAGTTGCGCCCGAAGGTGACTTCACCGAAGCCTCCGCGGAGACCGACATACGCGTTGCGCCGCCAAAACGCGGGCGTGGTGGCGGAAGCGCAGCCTGCAGCCACGTTACACGCCCCCGACGCTGCGCCGCCAGGGACCGAACCGTTCTTCGCGTCGAGCGGAGCTTCCAAGTTGAAGATGGCTGCCAGGCCGCCGCCGAGGTCTTCCGTGCCTATGACGCCGAAGCGCGACGAACTGCCCGAATCCGAGTTCAGCCGGAACAGACGGTCGTCGGCTGTGTTGGTGCGACTGACCACCGCAGGCGCGATGTCACATGCTGTCGGCCTGCAGGCTGCGCGTGACGGCCTGGGCCAACTTGTCCAAGATGGGCCTCGGGGTGCCGGCGCGGCCAACGAGGCTAAGCCAGGAGTTTCCGTTGAATCCGGCCACACCGGACTCGTGCAGCGTCGGGTACTCCGGTGCTGCCGCCGAGCGCTGAAGGCCAGCAGCGGCGAGCGCGCGCAGCTTGCCGGCCTTGACGTGCGGCATGGCCGACAGCAGCTCGACGAATCGAGACGCTGGCGGCCTGCGGGGGCGGCGCCACCGCAGGCCAACTGTTCATGATCAACCCGATCTTCGGCGGCGTCGCGCTCTCGAAGTTCGGCACGCCGGCGGTGAAGGCCGAGCTGCTGCCGAAGATTGTCTCCGGCGAGATCAACTGCTGCATGACGCTGACCGAGCCCGATGCCGACACCAACACGCTCGAGGTGCGCAGCTTCGCCGAGACCGACGGCGACGGTTGGCGGCTCAACGGTCGCAAGATCTGGATTACCGGCGTTCCCGATGCGGCCAAGATGCTCGTCGTCGCGCGCACGAAGAAGCTCTCGGAATGCAAGTCGCGCAGTGATGGCCTGTCGATGTTCATGATCGAGGTGGAGCGCAAGGGGGGGTGACGCACGCCACGATCGACAAGGCGGGCACCCGCACGCTCGCGTCGAGCAGCATCCATTTCGACGACGTGTCCGAGCGCGCGGACGAACTCGTTTCCACACTGCACCGCGGCTGGCACGAACTGCTGGACGTGCTCAACACCGAGCGCATGGTCACGACGGCGGCGCTGGCCGGCACCGGTGAGCTGGCGATCCGGCTCGCGGTGAACTACGCCAACGAGCGCAAGGTGTTCGGCGACAAACCCGTCTCCAGCTACCAGGGCCTGCAGCTCCCGCTCGCGCAGTGCCACGTCGAGGTCGAGGCGGCGCGGCTTCTCAACCACAAAGCGGCGACGAACTGCGACATGGGCCTGCCCTACGGCAGCGAGGCCAACGCCGCAAGCTCTTGGCCGCGCAGGCGGTGGCGCGCGCCACCGAGCATCCCAAGCCCATGAATGTGCCCGGCGTTCGGGAAGAAACGGCCATGCGCTACAAGGCGAACGGCAGCGCCGAGATGACCGACACGTCATTGGTTCGAGCCCGCGACGTTGTCGGACGCCGCGTGGTGAGCCCATTGCTGAGCATGGTCCGGGAATCGTCGGCGACAGTGGCGAGCGGCGCGAGCCGCATCCCGTTTGAGAGATCGAGTCGAATTCGACGCTTCCCATGGCGCTGCCGTTCATCAACGATGGTGGAGCAAGCCATGGCAATGCGCAAGCGAGACGACGAGGTGTTCCCGAACGCGGCGGGGATCGACATCGGGGCATCGAGCCACTGGGTGGCGGTGCCGCGGCATCTGGCCGAACAGGCTGGCTGCGATCCGGTGCGCGAGACTGGCGCCATGACCGATGACCTGAACGCGCTGGCCGACTGGCTGCTCGCGCTGGGCGTGGACACGGTGGCGCTGGAGTCCACCGGGGTGTACTGGATCCCGGTGTACGAGGTGCTGGAGCAGCGCGGGCTGAAGGTCTGGCTGGTGGACGCGCGGCAGATGAAGTACGTGCCCGGCTGCAAGAGCGACGTGCAGGACTGTCAGTGGCTGCAGAAGCTCATGAGCCTGGGGCTGCTGCGCGCGGCCTGGCGCCCGGACGGCGAGGTCTGCGTGGTGCGTGCGGTGGCGCGCCAGCGCGAGGTGCAGATCACGGACCAGGCGACCTGGGTGCAGCGCATGCAGAAGGCGCTGGTGCAGATGAATATCCAGCTCATCGAGGTGCTGGGTGACGTCATGGGCGCCAGAGGGCAAGCCATCATCCGCGCCATCGTGGCTGGCGAGCGCGACCCCAAGGTGCTGGCGCGACACCGTACCAACCGCGTCAAGGCCAGCGCGGACGATGTCACCAAGGCGCTGACGGGCAACTGGCGCGACGAACATCTGTTCGTGCTCGGGCAGGCGCTGGCGATGTACGACGACATTGCCCGGCGCCTGCACGAGTGCGACGCCAAGCTGCAGGCGCTGCTGTGCGAGCGCAGCAGGGCCCAGGTCGATCTGGGCCGTGCGCCCAAGGCGGGCAGCAAATTGCGCGTGGAGTTCGACGTTCGCCAGTCGCTGGCCAACTGGGCGGGTGTGGACCTCACGCGCATCAACGGGATCGGGGTCACGGTGGTGATGAAGCTGCTGACGGAGATCGGCCGGACGTGAGCCGCTCCGCCACCGTCAAGCACTTCTGTTCCTGGCTGGGGTTTTGCCCGGGCACGAAGATCAGTGGCGGCAAGGTACCGTCCTCGGGCACGAAGCGTTCGGCCAACCGTGCGCGCCAGGCGCTGAAGATGGCCGCGATGAGCCTGTCGCGCAGCGACTCTGCGCTCGGTGCGTTCTACCGCCGCTTGAGCGGGCGCATGGACAAGCCGCGCGCCAACACCGCCACCGCACACAAGCTGGCGCGGATGGTGTACTTCATGCTCACCCGCGGCGAGCAGTTCGTCGATCAGGGCCAGCAGCGATACGAAGATCAGCAGCGCCAGCGCAGCATCGCCGCACTCAAGCGCCGCGCTGCCGCACTGGGCTTCCAACTCGACCCGACGACGGTGGCCGCACGAGCCGCGTCTTCAGATTTGTTTCTTGAGAGTTGCGCACCGGAGAAAACGCTGGTCATCTGAGTGCCGCCGTGCTCCGCTGGGCGCGTGCCGAGCCCGGACGCTTGGCGCTGCTTTACCGCGACCGGCGCGTGAGCTACGGCGAGCTCGCAGCGCGCGTCGCGGCCACAGCGGGCAGCCTGCGCGCACGCGGCATCGGCGAAGGTGACATTGTCGCGCTGCTGATGAAGAACAGCGCCGCCTTCATCGAGATCTCGCTCGCGGTGAGCCACCTCGGCGCGGTGCTACTGCCGATCAACTGCCGGCTGGGCGCCGACGAGGTGGCGTACATCGTCGGCCATGCGGGCGTGAAGCTGCTGCTGGTCGACGACCAACTGCGCGCGCTGGCGGGCGTCTTCGGCAACATTGCCGTCGTCGACGAGGCGGCGCAGTCCGACAGCCGCCGCATCGGGCCGTCCGCCGAGGCTGTTGTCGAGCCTTGCGTGCGCCGGCCCGAGGATCTGTTCCGGCTGATGTACACGTCGGGCACCACCGACCGGCCCAAGGGCGTGATCCACAGCTACGCCAACTACCACTGGAAGTGCCTCGACCACATCGCGGTGCTCGGCCTGCACGGTGCCGAGCGACTGCTCGTCGTCGGGCCGCTGTACCACGTCGGCGCGTTCGACCTGCCCGGCCTCGCGGTGCTCCAGATGGGCGGCCTTCTCGCTGCTTGCGGCGGCGGCAACGATTTGCCGCCCGCCGCAATGGCCTGCCGCGACTTCGTCGGCAAGACCATCACGGGTGCGGCCGTGCCGGCGGCCGGTCGCACAATGCGAAGATGCGATCAGGCAGCGCGAGCCACTGCCGTGTCCGATCGAACGAGGAGATGAATGCCGTGGAACCCGAAAGCCTGAAGGGCCGGCGCGTGCTGGTCACCCAGTCGACAGTCTTCGTCGGCCCTGTGCTGTGCGAGGTGCTGGCCGCGCGCGGCGCCGAAGTTGTCGCCAACGACGAACGGCTGGACGCCCCCGATGTGGCCGAGCGCGTCGTGTGCGACGCCGGCACCATCGACGCGCTGCTGATCAACCTGGGCATTCCGGCCGCCAGCACGCTGGCCGCCGAGGTCAGCGACGCCGAGTGGCGCGAGGCCTTCGCCGCGATGGTGGACCCGCTGCCGAGGCTGGCGCGCGCGGTGCTGCCGCAGATGATCGCGCGCCGCTCGGGCAAGATCGTGCTGCTCGGCAGCGCGGCCGCCCTGCGCGGGCAGAACCGCGCGTCGTCCTACAGCGCCGCACGGGGCGCGCAGCTCGCCTGGGCGCAGGCCGTGGGCGTCGAAGTTGCGCGCCACGGCGTGCAGGTCAATGCGCTGGCGTTCAACTTCGTCGACACGCCCACCTACTTCCCGCCCGACGTGAAGGCCAACCCGCGCTTCCAGGAGCGCCTGAAGCGCGAAGTGCCGCTGGGCCGGCTGGTCGGCGCGCGCGAGGCGGCCGGGTTCGCCGCGCACCTGTGCAGCGACGCTGCGAACTGCTTCGTCGGCCAGGTGTTCCCGGTCAGCGGCGGCTGGGTCGCGCGTTAGCGGCACCGGCCATCTCGCTCGCCACCCGTTGGGTGGTGCAGATGCCGTAGGCCAGATGCGGATTGACCAACAACCAAACGTTTGTTAGCCTGCGATTCCGGGTGCTGCACCATCCGCGCGGCACGTTCTTGTCCCAAGGCGATGGAGTACAGCGCCAGCCTGTCAGGCGGCGCAAGCGTCGCCGCCCACGCGGGAGCATCGCATGCGCATCGGCAGCGTCGAATTCGAGAAAGTGGGCCGCATCGCGGTCCTCACCCTGGACGAGCCGACCAAGCTCAACGCCATCTCGCTGGGCATCCGCCAGGGCGTGACCGAGGGGCTGGCGAGGATCGACGCCGACCCCGATGTTCGCGTCGGCATCCTCACCGGCCGCGGCGACAAGGCCTTCTGCGCTGGCGCCGACATCAGCAGCTTCCCCGAGACGCCCGAGCAGGCGCGCGATTTCATCGCCGGCGTGCTGCCGGTGCTCGAGATGCCCGAGCGCTGCCGCAAGCCGCTGATCGCGGCGGTCAACGGCATCGCCTTCGGCGGCGGCTTCGAGCTGGCGATCGCCTGCGACTTCATCCTCGCCTCGGAGCGCGCCAAATTCGGCGTGCCCGAGATCCAGCTCGGCCTGCTGCCCGGCTTCGCGCTGCTGCGGCTGCACCAGATCGTCGGGCGGCCGAAGGCCAAGGAGATGAGCATGCTCGGCGACCCGATCTCCGCCGCCGAGGCGGTGGCGCTGGGCATCGCGCTGCGCACGGTGGCGCCCGAGAAGCTGATAGACGAGGCGATGGCCTTCGCCGAGAAGCTGGCCGCCAAGCCGCAAATGGCGCTGCAGATGGCCAAGTCGTTCTACAACAAGGGCATCGGCGGCGACGACATGCGCTACGCGATCGACGCGTTCCCGTTCCTGTTCCAGACCGACGACGTGAAGGAAGGCGTGGCGGCCTTCCGCGCCAAGCGCAAGCCGACGTTCAAGTGACGGCGCCGCGATGAGCCGCGCCGTGCTGCACAACTCCTTCTGCGATGCCTGGGGCATCGAGGTGCCGATCTTCCTGGCCGGCATGGGCGTGGGCGGCCGCGCCACGCCGCCGGCGCTGGTGGCGGCGGTGTCGCAGGCAGGCGGGCTCGTCAAGGGCCGCCGGCCGGCGAAGGACATCATGGCCGAGCTGGTCGATGGCGCGGTGGAGCAGTTGCGCCGCCTGCAGCGCGACCTCGTCGTCAGCCTGCCCTGACCGCATCACCGAAGGAAAACCATGGCCAGCAAAGCCATCGTCAGCGGCGTGTTCGACACGCAGGTCGGCTCGCTGCCGGAGAGCACCTGCATGTCGCTGCACGCCGAGGCCAGCCTCGGCGCGCTGGCCGACGCGGGCCTGAAGCTGTCGGACATCGACGGCCTGCTCACCGCGTATTCGTTCGCCTCGCCGCAGCTGATGCTCGGCGGCGTGCTCGCCGAGTACCTGGGTTTCCGGCCCAAGGTCAATGCCTCCATCTGCATGGGCGGCATGACCGGCGGGCTGCTGGTGCGGCACGCCGAATCGCTGGTGCGCTCGGGCCTGTGCCGCCACGTGCTGTGCGTGACCGGCGACAACCGCCTCACCGGCATGGGCGAGAAGGTGCAGGCCGCGCTTGCCGACGTGGGCCACGCGCAGTACGAGCAGCCCTATGGCATGAGCGTGCCGGCGGCGTTCGCGATGGCCGCGCAGGTCTACTTCCACGAAGGCTGGCTCAACGGCGACCACCTCGCCGCGGTGGCGGTGAACCAGCGCGCCAACGCGGCGCTGCACCCGCAGGCGCACATGAAGAAGCCGATCACGATGGACGACGTGCGCAGGTCCAAGGTGATCGCCTCGCCGCTGCGCATGCTCGACTGCTGCCCCGTCTCCGACGGCGGCGCGGCGGTGATCGTCAGCGCCTCCGAGATCGGGCGCGACAGGCCCAAGCGCCCGGTCGAGCTGCTCGCCACCGGCGAGGGCCACACGCACGAACACATCTTCGCCGCGCCTTCGCTGATCGACTTCGGGTGCCGCGAGTCGGTGGCCGAAGCGCTCGGCCGCGCGGGGCTGACGCACGCCGACGTCGACAGTGCGCACATCTACGACTGCTTTACCAGCACGCTGCTGATCCAGCTCGAATCGATGGGCTTCTACGAGCGCGGCGCGGCGGGCCCGGCGGCGCTGGCCGGCGAGTTCGCCATCGGCGGCAGGTTCCCGCTCAACACCAACGGCGGGTTGCTGTCGTACGGCTCATCGGGACCGGCCGGCGGCATGTTCCACGTCGTCGAGGCGGTGCGTCAGCTGCGCGGCGAGTGCGGGCCGCGCCAGGTGAAGGACGCCGAAGTCGCGCTCGCGCACACGCTGGGCGGGATCTTCTCGGGCCACTGCTCGATCCTGCTGGGGAGGGCCTGACGATGGCCAACACGCAAGCCAAGCCGGTGCCCGACGGCATCAGCCGCACCTACTGGGAAGGCGCCAATCTGGGCGAGTTCCGCTACCAGCGCTGCGGCGCCTGCGGCAAGGCGCAGTTCTATGCGCGCAACGCCTGCGTGCACTGCCATGCCACCGACCTGGCCTGGCAAAAGGCCGGCGGCGGTGGGCGAATCGCCAGCTTCTCGGTCATCCACCGCGCGCCGATCGCCTCGTTCGCGAGCGATGTTCCCTACGTGCTGGCGCTGGTGGACCTGGATGAGGGCTTCCGCTTCATGTGCAACGTGCTGCGCTGCGACCCGGCGCAGGTGCGCATCGGCATGGCGGTGCGCGTGTGTTTCGAATCGCGCCACGGCAGCGAGCAGAAGATTCCTCAAGTGGAACCGGCATGAGGCCCGCCCGGCCGCCCGAAGGGGCTCGCACCGCAGCGCGCAGCGCGGAGGTTAGGAAATGAGCGAGAAGCCGATCTTCAACTACGCCCACTACGAGCCGGGCGAGCACTACGGCGCGCGCGACTTCGCCGTCGACGAGACGACCGTGTCGAAGTGGCGCAGCGTCTACCCGCACGACGACGACCCGGGCGTGATGCCGGCCGGCATGCTGGCGATGATCGTCATCGACGCGGTGCTCACGCTCAACGCGCCGCGCCCGCCCGGCGGCGTGCACGGCGGGCAGACCTTCGACGTCCGGCGCATGCCGCGCATCGGCGAGACGCTCCGCACCGACGTGTGGTGCCTCGACAAGGAGATCAAGAAGGAGCGCAAGTGGGTGCGCGTGCGCAGCGAGACGCGTGCCGTCGGATCGAACGAACTGCTGTTCACCGGCGTCATGACGACGCTGGTGGCGCAGTAGAGGAGGAGTGCCCGTGCAGGCGCAGCTGACACCGTCGACCAAGCACGTCGACTTCGACATCATCATGAAGTACGCGGCGGTGACGAACGACTACAACCCGATCCACGTCGACAAGGAATTCGCCGCCAAGAGCCCGATGGGCGGCATCATCGCCCACGGCACGATGTCGGTAGCGCTGATCTGGCAGGCGCTGAAGAACACGCTCGGCGTGCAGGCCCTGAACCGCATCCACCTGGAGATCAAGTTCGTGCAGCCGGTGCGCATCGACGACGACGTGACCGGCGGCGGCGAGCTGCGCCCCGGCAGCGAGCCGCCCGCCTACGACGTGTGGGTGCGCAACGCCAAGGGGCAGGACGTCATTAAGGGCACGGCGACGCTGAAGCCCGCAGGAGCATCGGCATGAGCCTGAAGAACACCGCCTGCATTGCCGGCGCCTGGGAACACCCGACACGTCGTGCCGACGACAAGTCGGTGGCCCAGTTACATGCCGAGGTCGCGCGCGGCGCGCTGGCCGATGCCGGGCTGACGCTCAAGGACGTCGACGGCTACTTCTGCGCCGGCGACGCGCCGGGGCTGGGGGCGCTGTCGATGGTGGACTACCTCGGCATGAGCGTCCGGCACGTGGACACCTCCGAGACTGGCGGTTCGTCGTACTTGGTGCACGTGGCGCACGCCGCCGCGGCCATCGCCGCCGGGCGCTGCAACGTCGCGCTGATCACGCTGGCCGGTCGGCCCAAGGCCGAGGGCATGGCCACCGGCACCGCGCCGCGCAACTACGGCCCCGCGCCCGACGTGCCGTTCGAGCTGCCGTACGCGCCGACCACGGTGAACATGTACGCGATGGCCGCGATGCGCCACATGCACGAGCACGGCACGACGAGCGAGCAGCTGGCGTGGATCCGCGTCGCGGCCTCGCATCACGCGCAGCACAACCCGCACGCGATGGTGCGCGACGTGGTCACGGTGAAGGAGGTGGTCGGCTCGCCGATGATCGCCGACCCGCTGCACCGGCTGGACTGCTGCGTCATCAGCGACGGCGGCGGTGCGCTGGTGGTGGTGCGGCCCGAGATCGCGCGCAGCCTGAAGCGGCCGGTCGTCAACATCATCGGCACCGGCGAATACCAGCGCGCGCAGAGCGGCGGCAAGGTCGACCTGCTGACCACCGGCGCGGCGTGGACCGGCAAGGCCGCGTTCGCCGAGGCCGGCGTGAAGCCTGCGAACATCCAGTATGCGTCGATCTACGACAGCTTCACGATCACCGTGCTGCTGACCCTGGAGGACCTGGGCTTCTGCGCCAAGGGGCAGGGCGGCCGCTTCGTCAGCGACGGCAACCTGATCGCCGGCACCGGCAAGCTGCCGTTCAACACCGACGGCGGCGGTCTGTGCAACAACCACCCGGGCAACCGCGGCGGCATGACCAAGGTGATCGAGGCCGTGCGCCAGCTGCGCGGCGAGGCCCACCCCAAGGTGCAGGTGCCGAACTGCCGGCTCGCGCTGGCGCACGGCACCGGCGGCTCGCTCGGCACCCGGCACGGCAGTGCCACCCTGATCCTGGAGCGCGCATGAGTCTGACCATCGGCCGGCGCAAGATGCCGGCGCCCACCGTCTACCCCGACGCCAAGCCGTTCTGGGATGCCGCCGCCGAAGGCAGGCTGCTCGTCAAGCGCTGCGGCGACTGCGGCGAGCACCACCACTATCCGCGCGACGGCTGCCCGTTCTGCGGCAGCCTGAACACCGAGTGGCGACAGGCCGGCGGGCAGGGCACGATCTACAGCTTCAGCGTCATGCGCCGCGCCGACGTGCCCTACATCGTCGCCTACGTGACGCTGGACGAAGGCCCGTCGATGATGACCAACATCGTTGACGCCGATGCCGACGCCATCCGCATCGGCCAGCGCGTCGCGGTGCGCTTCCAGCCGAGCGAAGGCGGACCGCCGCTGCCGGTGTTCGTGCCGGTGTGACCCCCGGCGGCCGGCAGGGCTCGGACGGACCTCGTTGGAGTCAGGCCAGCCAGCGCTTGCGCCGCCGGTAGTGCTTGATGTCCTTGAAGTCGCGGCCCTCGGCGCCGCCGAGGTAGGCCTCGCGGATGTCGGGGTTGTTGCGCAGCACCTCGGCCTTGTCGTGCATCACCACGCGGCCGTTTTCGATGAGGTAGCCGTGCGAGACCACGTCGAGCGCGGCGATCGCGTTCTGCTCGACGAGCAGGATCGACATGCCGTCCTCGCGGTTGATGCGGCGCAGGATGTCGAAGATCTCGGCCACGATCAGCGGCGCCAGGCCGAGGCTGGGCTCGTCGAGCATCAGCAGCTTGGGCTGCGTCATCAGCGCGCGGCCGATGGCCAGCATCTGCTGCTCGCCGCCCGAGAGATAGCCGGACTTGGCGGTGCGGCGCTGCTGCAGGCGGGGGAAATAGCTGTACACGCGGTCGCGGTTGCGCTGCATCTCGGCGCGTCCACCGCGCACCGCCGAGGCGGCGATCAGGTTCTCGTCGGGCGTCAGGTGCTCGAAGACCCGGCGGCCCTCGAGCACCTGCGCGATGCCGAGCTTCACGCGGTCTTGGGGGGCGAGCTTGCCGATGTCCTGGCCCAGGAACTGCACGCTGCCGCGGGTGATCTCGCCGCGCTCGGACTTGAGCAGCCCGCTGATGGACTTCAGGGTCGTGCTCTTGCCGGCGCCGTTGGCGCCCAGCAGCGCCACCATCCCGCCCTGCGGCACCTCGATCGAGACGCCCTTGATGGCGAGGAAGACGTGGTCGTAGATGACCTCGATGTTGTTGAGCGTCAGCGCGTGGGTCATCGGAGGCTCGGGCGGGTAGAGGTTGCGATCACTTGTTCGCTTTGGCGAAGTCGGCCGAATTGGCCTTGATGAGCGTGTTCACAAGACCCGTGTAGTCGGCAAACCATTTCGTCTGCGGCACCCACTTCGTGCCGTCCCACATGTCGATGCGGGTCATGCCGCCGCCGCCGTGGTCCTGCGGCGTCACAGTGATCGGTGCCATGAAGCCCTTGGCGTCAAACTTCTTCAGACCGTACATGCCTTGTCGGATCTTTTCGGGTGTGAGGGGCCAGCCCTGCGTCTTGATGGCCAAGCGTACCCCCTCGAAGGCCGAAGAGTAGACCGCAAGGCCGGTGTTGTAGTAAGAGTCGGCCACCAGTTTGCGGTCGCCATTGCCTTTGCCTTTGTCGTACAACTCGCGCAGGATGTCCTGCACCAGCGGGTGCTCGGCGCCGCCGCTCACCACGGCAGAGCGCTTCAGGCCCTTGGCCGCTGCGGCGCCGAAGTTGTTGAGGTCGACCTCGTTGATCCAGTTGCCGGTCACCATGCGGTCGATCGGGATGCCGTTGCGTTGCATCTCTCGGAACGAGATCGGGTTCAGTGGCGAGAAGGACCACAGCACCACCCAGTCCGGCTGATAGCGACGGATCTGCGCGAAGGCCGCACTCTGATCGTTCCCAGGGACCGGAAACGGGAAGGTCTGGAAGTCGAAGCGTTCGAGGCGCTTGAGCGCCTCGAAGACCGGAATTGGCTCGCGGCCGAACGGTGTATCCAGGTACAGGAAGGCGACCTTTTTGCCCGCCAAGTCACCGCCGGCCTGTCTCTTGAAATAGCCGACGATGTTTGCGGCTTGGCCCCAATAGGTGGGTGCCAGCACGAACACGTTCTTGAAGACCTCGCCATCCACGGCATCGCCCCGGCCGACCAGTGGCTGCAGCAGGAGATTGCCGTCCTGCATGATACGAGGCAGGACGGCTCGCGACACCGGCGTGGAGAAGAAATCAAAGAGCATGACGCCTTCGCGCTTGAGGCGTTCGTAGCAATCGATGCCGCGCTGGGGTTCGTTGCCGTGGTCCTGTACCGTCACCTGGATCGGATGCCCCTCCAGCCCCCCACGTAGGTTGACCAAATCGGCATAGTCCTTGGCGGCCTGTGCCACCTGCGGCACAGCGGCGACGTAGATCTTGGTGAGGTCGTAGCACAGGCCGAAGCGAACTGGATCAGCTGCTTGCGCGAATGTCGAGGCAACGACGAGTGCAACGCTGCCGATGAAGTGAATCAGTTTGGATCGCATGTCGTAGTCTCCTTCAAAGTGGGCTCCGCCACCCGACTGGGTGCTGTCATCCAGGCTCGCCGTGTAGGCTCACTTGCCGGCCGACTTGGCGAACTCGCCAGAATGCTGCTTCACGGTACTCCAGACGAGGTCGGCGTAGTCGGCAGACCAGTCGCTCTGCGGGACCCACTTGGCGCCGTCCCACATCTCGATGCGCGTCTTGCCGCCACCGCCATGATCCTTGGCTGTCACGGTCAGGGCGGGTTGCAGCCCGCCGGCGTCGAAGTTGCGAATGCTCTCGAGCCCCTTGCGCATCTTCTCCGCCGTCAGCGGGGCTTTTTCGCTCTTCAGGGCCAGACGGGCGCCTTCGAAGATCGTGGCATAGGTCGCCAATCCCAGCCCGTAGTAGATGTCAGACACGAGCTTTCGATCGCCATTGCCCTTGCCCTTGTCGTAGAGCTCCTGGAGGATGGCCTTGATGGTGGGGTGATCGGTGCCACTGACCACCGGCGTGGCGCGCCGGATTCCCTTGGCCGCCTCAGCGCCGATATTGGCGATGTCCACATCGTTCAGCCAGTTCACGCTGACCACCCGGTCCAGCGGGATGCCGTTGCGCTTGGCTTCCTTGGCCGCCACCACGTGCATGGCCGAGAAGGCCCAGTGCACGATCAGGTCCGGCTGGAACCGCCGCAGCTGCGACCATGCCGAAGTCTGGTCGTTGCCGGGAAGCGGGTAGGGGAACAACTGGAGTTCGAAGCCTTCCCGCTTCTGCAGTTCCTGCATGACGGGAATGGGCTCCTGGCCGAACGGGTAGTCGATGTACAGGAAGGCGATCTTCTTGCCCTTCAGATTGCCGCCGGACTGCTTCTTGAAGTGACCGACGATGTTGGCCGCCTGGCCCCAGTAGGTCGGGCCCAAGGGGAAGACCCACTTGAAGACTTCGCCGTCAACGGCGTCGCCACGGCCGACCATGGCCTGGATCATGACCTCGCCGTCCTTCATGGCGCGCGGAAGGACGGCACGCGACACCGGTGTGGACAACAGGTCAACCGTGAGCGCCTGGCCCTTCACCCGCTCGTAGCACTCGATGCCGCGCTGCGGCTCGTTGCCGTGGTCCTGCACGATGATCTCGACCGGATTGCCTTCGATGCCACCCCGCAGATTGGTCAGCGCCGCGTAGTCCTTGGCAGCCTGGGCGAACTGGGGGGTGACGAAGGTGTATGCCTTGGTCAGGTCGTAGCACAGCGCGAAGCGGATCGGCTCGGCGGCGAACGAGGCTTGCGCCCCCACCGCGAACGCGGCGGCGCCGATCAGCAGTTTGAGTCGTCGGATCATGGGGACACTCCTCGTCAGGGTTGTGGTGGGGTGAGGCGCATCTACCGGCGGGCATAGCCGAAAGGCCAGAAGATGAAGTAGTTGCGCAGGTTGCTGTAGATCTTGGCCAGGCCCAGTGGCTCGAACAGGAGAAACCCGATGATGAGCACGCCGTAGAGGAACGCCGGGATGTGCGCCAGCAGCTCGATGCCGATCTTCAAGTCGGCAGCCTGGGCGGCGGCGAAGATCAGGTTGGCCACGATGCCCGGCAGCAGCAGGATGAAGGCGACGCCGAAGTAGCAGCCGATGATGCTGCCCAGGCCGCCGACGATCACCATCGCCAGCACCTGGATCGACACGTTCACGGCGAACTGCTCGGGCGTGACCGCGCGGTAGAAGGTGAAGATGAGGATCGCGCCCGTGACGCCGCCGATGAACGACGACATCGCGAAGGCCACCAGCTTGTAGTAGAAGCTGTTGACCCCAATGACCGCGGCGGCGAAGTCCTTCTCGCGCACGGCCACCAGCGCGCGGCCCAGCCCGGAGCGGCGCAGGTTGAGCATGAACACGGTGACCAATACGCACCACACCAGCGCCACGTAGTAGAGCCAGGCATCGGAAGCCACCTCCATGCCCAGCAGCCGCAGCGGCGGCGCCTGAATCGTGGCCTGCGTGCCGCCGCTGACGGCCGGCACCTTGTTGATCACCCAGTCCATCACGAATTGCAGCGCCAGCGTGCTCAGCGCGAGATACAGACCTCTCACGCGCAGCGCGGTGATCGCGAACGCGCTGCCGATGAGGGTGGACACGGCACCGGCCAGCAGCAGCGCGATCTCGAACGGAATTCCCTTCAGCGTGGCATGCACCGCGGTGTAGGCGCCGATGCCCATGATGGCGGCGTAGCCGAAGTGGAACTGCCCGGCCCAGCCGAGGATCAGATTCAGGCCCAGCGCGGCGGCCGTCCAGATGAGCCATGGCAGCATGTAGCTCTTCATGTACAGCGGGCTCAGCAGGACCGGCGCAGCGACCGCCAGCACCATCAGCACGGCGATCTGCCAGCGGTCGAAGGGAATGGGAAACAGCTGCCGGTCGCCGCGGTAGGTGCTGTGGTGGATGCCGGCCTGACGAAAAAACATGGTGATCAGATCCTCTGGATGTCTTCGCGGCCGAACAGGCCGTGGGGGCGGATCAGGATGGTGAGCACGAGCGTGGCGGCCACCACCAGCTCGCGGCTGCCGCCGCCGACCAGGCGGTCGAGGTAGCCCGAGGCGACGCCCTGGAACATGCCCAGCAGCAGGCCCGCGACGATGGTGCCGCCGATGCTGTCCAGGCCGCCCAGCACCGCGACGGTGATGCCCATCAGCAGCAGCAGCGACAGCGACTGGTCCACGCCCTGGATCGAGCCCCACAGCGCGCCGGCGAGCGTGGCCACCACGGCCGACATCGCCCACGACAGCGCCACGCCGCGCTCCACCGAGATGCCCACCGACCACGAGGCGGTGTAGTCGTCCGAGATGGCGCGCAGCACGATGCCCATGCGCGTGCGGAAGAACAGCAGGAAGAAGCCGAACAGGCCGATCGCCACCGCGCCGCCGGCGACGTAGCTGCGGTTGATGAGCACCGGCCCGATGAACAGCGGGTCCGACGAGATCGGCAGCGGCAGCGGGCGGTTCGTGCCGCCCCAGGCGACGAGCGCCGCTGCGCGCACGAAGATGTCTAGCGCCAGCGTCATCATGAGGATCATGATCAACGGGCGGCCCGCCAGGCGACGCAATGCCACGCGCTCGATGCCCATCCCGATGCCGAACATGACCAGCATGCCCACGGGCAGCGCCGCCCAGATGGGCAGCTTCAGGGTCTCGAACAGCGCCAGCACCACGTAGGCGCCCAGCATCGCGAGCGCACCCTGCGCCAGGTTGGGCACCGACGAGGACTTGTAGATCAGCACGATGCCCAGCGCCACCAGCGAATACATCAGCCCGGACAGCGCGCCATTGATCGCCAGTTCGAGGAAAAAGGGCCAATCCATGTTCAGAGATCCTTCAGCGCGAGCTCACGCTCGATGACGCCGGTTTCCCCGGTGTCGTAGGTGATCTGCGCCTTCATCCGCACGGAACGGGCGTCGGAATAGAGCGCCTGGATGACGGCCGCGTAGTGCTCGTCGATCACGCTGCGCCGCAGCTTTCGCGTGCGGGTGATCTCGCCATCGTCGGCATCGAACTCCTTGTGCAGGTTGACGAAACGCCGGATGCGCAAGCCCTCCGGCTGGGCCTGGTTGACGTGCCGGATCACGCCGGCCACGAGTTCGATGACCTCGGGCTTCTGCGACAGGTCGGCATACGAGATGTAGGGAATGCCGCGCACCTCGGCCCAGTGCCCGACCGCTTCGCTGTCGATGCAGACCATCGCACAGAGGTGGTCGCGGCCGGTGCCCAACACGGCTACGTCGCGAACGTAGGGGCTGAACTTGATGCGGTTCTCGATGTAGCCGGGAATGTAGCGCTCGCCCTTGGCCGTGTGCACGACCTCGGACACGCGGCCCAGCACCACCAGATGCCCGTCTTTTTCGACGTAGCCGGCGTCGCCGGTGTGCAGCCAGCCGTCGACCAGCGTCTTGCTGGTCGCTTCCTCGTTCTGGAAGTAGCCGCTGAAGATGCTGCCCGAGCGCAGCAGGATTTCGCCGTCGTCGGCGATGCGGCAGTCCACGCCGGGCAACGGACGGCCCACGGTGTGCAGGCGCACCTCGTCGGCCGCCTGCACGGCGTTGAAGGCGCTGCTCTCGGTCTGGCCGTAGAGCTGGCGCAGGTTGATGCCCAGCGCACGGTAGAAGAGGAAGGTGTCCTCGCCCATGGCCTCGCCACCGGTCAGCGCCACGCGCATGCGGCTCAGGCCGAGCTGGTCCTTCACCGGGCCGAACACCATCCACTCGCCCAGGCGCAGCAGCAGCCGCTGCGCGGTTGAAGGCGCCCTGCCTTCGAGCTTCAGGCGCTCGGCCGCGATGCCCAGCGCGACGAAGCGATCGAAGACGCGCTTCTTCAGCGGCGTGGAATCTTCCATGCGCACGCGGATCGTCGTCAGCATGTTGTCCCAGCTGCGCGGTGCGGCCAGGTACAGCGTGGGGGCGATCTCGCGCAGGTTGCGCAGCACCGTCTCCGAGCGCTCGGGGATGTTGATGGTGAAGCGAAGCGCGACGCCGGCGGCCATGCTCACCGCGAAGTCGCCGATCCAGGCCATCGGCAGGTAGGCGAGAATGGTTTCCTCGAAGCCGAAGACCTTGCCCTTGAAGGCGTTGCTCACGCCGGCCAGCACGTTGCGCTGCAGCAGCACCACCCCCTTGGGTTTGCCGGTGGTGCCGGAGGAGTGCACGAACACCGCGGGGCCGTCGGGCCGCGAGCGCTGGATGATCTCGTCGCGCAGGCCCGGCTGCTCGCGCAGCCGCACGGCCCCGGAGTCGCGCAGCTTGTCCCAGCCGATCAGGCCCGGGACCTCGTAGTGGTTCAGCCCGCGCGGATCGTCGAACACCACGTGGGCCAGGCCCGGCGCCTTCTCGCGCAGCTCGAGCACCTTGTCGACCTGCTCCTGGTCCTCGGCCAAAGCGAAACGTGCCTGTGCCTCGCTGGCGAAATGCAGCACCTCCGCGGGCGTGGCGTCCGGGTACACCGGCATCGCGTAGCCGCCGAGCGCGCCGGCGGCCAGCATGCCCATGTACAGCCGTGCCCGGTTGTCGCCCAGGACCAGCAGCGAATCGCCGGCCGTGAAGCCCAAGTGCTCGAGCCCCGCCGCCACGGCCAGCACCTCGTCGAGCACCTGGGTCCAGGTGAACTCCTGCCAGATGCCCAGCGCCTTCTCGCGCAGCGCCACCCGCGGCCCGTGGTTGCGCGCGTTCAGCGCCAGCAGCCGGGTCAGCGTGGTGTTCGGATCGAGATCCCACTGGCCGGCCGCGTCAGCGCCGGTGGGCGCCGGTGAGGCCGGAGACGCCGCCAGCGCGCGGTCTTCACGCTGCATGCTGATGGCCCTTTCCGAGATAGGCCTCGACCACGCGCGGGTTGGCCACCACCTCGCGCGGCAGCCCGGTGCCGATGACCTCGCCGTAGTTGAGCGCCATGATGCGATCGCAGATGCCGGTGACGATGTCCATGTGATGTTCGATCAGCAGCACCGTGATGCCGCGCTCGTCGCGCGCGTCGAGAACGAATCGCGCCATGTACTCCTTCTCCTCCTGGTTCATGCCCGCCATCGGTTCGTCGAGGATCAGGAAGGTGGGTTCGGCGACCAGCGCGCGCGCCAGCTCGACGCGCTTCTTCAGGCCGATCGACAGCGATTCCACCGGCTCGTCGCGCACGCCCTGAAGTTGGAGGAACTCGATGATCTCCTCGCACACGCGGCGGTGGGCGATTTCCTGCGGCTGCCCCAGCCACCAGTACAGCGCCGTCTTGGCCACGCTGGGCTTCAAGTGCACGTGTCGGCCGAGCAGGATGTTGTCCAGCACCGACATGCCGTTGAACAGCGCCAGGTTCTGGAAGGTGCGCGCGACCTTGCGCTTGGCCACCAGATGCGGCTTCATCGCGGTGATGTCGGCGCCTTCGAGGACGATGCGCCCCTTCTGCGGCGGGTAGAAGCCGGTGATCGCGTTCACCAGCGTGGTCTTGCCGCTGCCATTGGGGCCGACGAGGCCGAAGATCTCACCGCGATCGATGCGCAGGTCCACGCCGGTGACCGCCACCAGGCCGCCGAAACGGCGCTCGAGGCCGCTGCACTCCAGGATGGGCACGGCAGTGGCGTTCATCGGGGCGCCCAAGGTTCGGCGTTGCAGTGGTTCTGTTGCATGCGGTACGGTCGGCTGCGGTTTGGGGCGGCTTCGGTGATTCGGGCGGGTTGCGCGCGGAGGCGCCGCTCAGGGTTTCGGATACAAGACAAGCCGGAGCGTGTTTCTAACAAGCGTTCGATGAGGCGTCAATGCGGAAAACCCACCCGAGGGCGCCCATGCGCGCCTGACCCTCTGGGGAGAAGCGCCCACTGACCCCTCTAAGAGAGTCGCCGCTTACGGCCGGTGTTGCTCGCACAGGTGATCGGTCGATGTGGTGCACGCATTCCACAAACCAAACAAACGTTAGACGAAAAGCGGGCGCCACGCTGCCGGCGTCGACCTCCGGCGACGTTGCCGGCGTCCCGTTGCAGACGGTGGTGTGACGTGCCCGGGCGCGCATCACGGCGGTGGCCGTGGGGGTGCGCTGGCCAGCAGGGCTGCCGTCTCGCGCTGCGCCGCGGTGTACTCGCCATCGATGCGCTCGACGAGTTCGGCCACCGGCCGCACCGCGTCGACCCCAGACACGGTGTGCCCCGCGCTCCACACGTCGACCCAGCGCCGAACGTGCGCCGAGCCCTCGGAGCCGAAGACCTGGCGCGCTTCGTCAGATGAAGGGGTCGGCAGCGCGGCAGGGTCGAGCCCGGCGGCAGCGATGGAAGGCCGCAGCATGTTGGTGTCCAGGCCGGTGAAGGCGCGCGTCAGCAACACGTCATCGAGCCGGCTGTCCACCAGCATGCGGCGGTAGGCGTCGCTCGCCAGGCTCTCCGGCGTGGCGATGAAGCGGGTGCCCATCATCCCGAGATCGCAGCCGAGCACGCGCGCCGCCCACAGTGCTGCGCCGTCGTGGATGCCGCCAGCCAGCACCAGCGGCCCGTCATGGATGCCACGCACCGCGCGCACGAAGGACATGCCGTTGACCCAGCCGGTCTGGCCGCCTGCACCCGCGCTCAGCAGCACCAGGCCGTCGACCCCGGCCGCGAGCGCCTTCTCGGCGTGGCGCAGCGAGGCCACGTCGGCGAACACGCGGCAGCCGGCGTCGTGCAGCGGCCCCACCACCGCCGCTGGCGAGCCGACGCTGACGATCGCCATGGCCACACGGTGGCGCACCAGCACGCGCAGGTCCTCGGCGATGGCGTCGGGGTCGCGCCGCATGATGAGGTTGGGGCAGGGCGGGGCGGTCGGCCGTTCCACGCGGTCGCGGTCGGCAGCGATGCGTGCCAGCCACGCGTCCAACCCCTGTGACGAACGCGCGTTGACGGTGGGGAAGGCGCCGATCACGCCGGCACAGCAGGCCGCCGACACCAGTTCCACGCCCGAGACGCGCAGCATCGGCGCGGCGATCAGCGGCAGGCGCAGGCCCTGCGCCAGCGAGGCCGGCAGTGTCATGCACGGCCCCCGGTCAGCGCGGCACCACGCTACAGGCCGAGCCCGCGGGCAATGATGTCGCGCTGCACTTCCATCGCGCCGCCGCCGATCTCGAACAGCTTGGCGTCCTGGAAGTGCATCGGCATGCCCGAGTCCACGGTGTAGCCGTAGCCGCCCAGCAGGTGCAGCCCGGTGGTGGCGCAGTGCATGTAGCACTCGGCGCCGGCCACCTTGGCGAACGAGGCCTCGTTGTGGCAGGCGCCCGTCCTTTCGAGCACGCTGCCGCCGCGGTAGACGAGCAGCCGCGCCGCCTCCACGCGCAGCTGCATGTCGACGATCTTGTGCCGCACCGACTGCAGCTTGGACAACGGCTTGCCGAACTGCACGCGCTGCTTCAGGTAGGCGCTGACCTCGTCGATGATGGCCTGCGAGGCGCCCACACCGATGGCGCCGTGGTACAGGCGCTCGTTGTCCAGCCCGCCCAGCACACACTGCCAGCCCTTGTTGACCTGGCCGATCACCGCATCGGGCGGCAGCACCAGTTCGTCGAAGTGCGCGGCAAAGGTCGGCACCGGGCCGAGGCCCATGGTCTCGATGCGCGTCAGCTTGATGGCCGGGTTGCGGCCCGGGTCGGGGATCAGGAAGGTGGTGATGCCTTCCTGCTTGACGGCGCTCGGGTCGGTGCGCGCAGCCAGGATCAGGAAGCCGGCGGACTTCACCTGCGAGCAGTACAGCTTCTCGCCGTTGATCACCCAGTGGCCGTCGGCGCGGCGCACGGCGGTGGTGCGCAGCGACGCGGCGTCGCTGCCCGAGCCGGGCTCCGTGAGGCCCAGGGCCATGAAGACCTCGCCGCGCATCACGCGCGGCAGCACCAGGTCCTTCTGCGCCTGGGTGCCGAAGCGGGCGACCAGCGGGGCCAGGATCACCGCCGCGCGGCCCCAGGCGGTGGTGATGGCCGACGACGCCCGTGCGAACTGCTCGACGAAGGCCAGCATGCCCATCGGATCGGGCTTTTCAAGGCCACTGTAGGCCTCGGGCAGCAGGAAGCCGTAGTAGCCGAGCGCGCCGAGCTTCATGAACAGCTCCTGCGGCGGCTCGACCTTGTCGCGTGCCCATTGCAGCACCTTGTGGCGCGGCATCTCCTTCTCGACGAAACGGCGCGTCGTCTCGGCGATGGCGCGCTGCTCGGGGCTCGGTTCGAAGTCCATGTCGGGGGTTCTCCAGCAGGTCGAGGTGAAAGTTGGGGTGTCAGCGGGAGTCGATCAGTCGCACGGCAGTCCTAGCCGCTTGGCGATCACGCGCAGCTGGATTTCGTAGGAGCCCACCGTGACCGGTGCGACGAGCGCGTCCAGCGCCATGCGCATCGCCGGCAGCTCCTCGGTGATGCCCCAGCCGCCGCCGATGTGCAGCGCGTCCTGCGTCACGCGGTAGACGGCCTGCGTGACGAACAGCTTGGCCGAGGACACGTCGAGGATGATGTCCTTCACCGGCGCGCCGCTGTCCCAGCGCGCGGCGGCGTGGTAGGTGAGGTGGCGCGAGGCCTCCACGTCGACATGGCCCTGCGCCAGCTTGAAGGCGATGCTCTGGTTGGCGCCGATCGGCTTGCCGAACTGCTGGCGCACCCGGGCGTAGTCCATCGCCCAGGCCAGCGCGGTCTGCATGTGGCCGAGCCAGCGCGCGGCCACCATCACGCGCTCGCGGTTGAAGCCTTCCATGATCGCGCCGAAACCGGCCGTCAGCCGCCGCGACTCGGGCACGCGCACCTCGTTGAGCATCACGCGGTAGGTCGGCACCGGCCGGTTCGCGTAGGTCTTGATCTGCGAGGTCTCGAGCCCCGGCGTGTTGCGGTCGACGGCGAAGAAGTGCATGCCGTGGCGGCCCTTGGCCGGGTCGGTGCGCGCCAGCACGGCCATCGTGTCACAGTCGCCGCCCAGCGTGATGAAGGACTTGATGCCGTCGAGCACCCAGTCGTCGCCGTCGCGCCGCGCGGTGGTCTTGAGATTCTGGACGTCGCTGCCCGCCTCGGGCTCGGTGACGGCCAGGGCGAGCAGGCGCTCGCCGGCAATGTTCTCCCGCACCATCGTGTGGTGCAGCTCGTGGCCGTGGTCGGCCAGCAGCGAGCCGGCCACGCCCTGGATCAGCGCGACGATCGCCAGGTTGGGGTTGGCCTTGGCCTGCTCCTCGATCGAGATCGCCTCCTCGGTGACGCCGAGGTCGGCGCCGCCAAGCGACTCGGGGATGTGCAGGCCGATCAGGCCGGCCTTCGCCGCGGCGACGTAGAACTCGCGCGGGAACTTTGCGTCACGGTCGGCCTGCTGCCAGCGCGGCTTGATCTCGCGCTCGGCGAACTTGCGGGCCATGTCGCGGAAGGCATCGCGATCGACGCTGTTCGCAGGGGTGCGGCGGTCGGTGTTGCTCATTCGATGCGAGGAGGCAGAGGTGATTCAGGCCGGGCTGGCAGACGGCGCGCGGGCAACGAGCACGCTGGCGGTGCCGCGCTGCGTGAGCGAGCCGTCGGCAGCAAGCACGCGGAACTCCAGTTCCACCGCACCGGCGCTGCTGCCCTTGGCGGCGCTCACATCGAGCACCGCGCACTCGACGGCGACGTGGTCACCGACGAACACGGGCGCGTAGAAGCGCCAGCCCCCCACGCCCAGCAGCACCTGGAGCCCGTCGCCGAAAACGCCGCCGAGCATCGCCAGCAGTTTGGCGACGACCAGCGGGCCATGGGCGATGAGGCGGCCGTAGCGGGTGGTCTTGGCGTATTCGGCGTCGACATGGATCGGATGGCGGGCATCGAGCAGCTCGGCGTAGCCCGCGACGAGCTCGGCGCTGCAGTCGAAGGCCGGCAGATCGAGGCGCATGCCGGGGCGGACATCGTCGAGCCAGAGGGCGTGGGTGGCGCGCATCGGTCACTCCTGATGGAAACGACGCCGCGGCGTGGCGCAGGGCGGCGGGGCGCGGTGCCGCCTGTCACGCCCAAGCGGGGTCGGGCAGTACGGCGAATTGATCGAACGGTTGACCGTTAGGTGAGCCATTGGCGGTATGCTAACCAATTTCGGACTTTGAACCGCCATGGCAGAACCGGGGACGTGCCTGGTCGCTGCGGCTGTGATCTTACTGGCACAGGAGCGTGCATCGATGGGCAAGGGACCGCTGGCCGGCATGAAGGTGGTGGAGTTCGCGGGCATCGGCCCCGGGCCGATGTGCGGCATGCTGCTGGCCGACCTCGGCGCCGAGGTGCTGCGGCTGGACCGCCTGGTGGCCAGCGGGCTGGGCATCGAGCGCGCGCCGCAGTTCGACCTGCTCAACCGCGGCAAGCGCACGGTGTCGCTGGATCTGAAGGCCGCCGAGGGCATTGCCTTCGCGCGCCGCGTCGTGGCCGCCAGCGATGCACTGATCGAGGGCTTCCGGCCCGGCACGATGGAGCGCCTGGGACTGGGGCCCGACGTCTGCCGGGCCGGGCATCGGAAGCTCGTCTACGGCCGCGTCACCGGCTTCGGTCAGAAGGGTCCGCTGGCCCAGGCTGCCGGGCATGACCTGAACTACATCGCGCTGTCGGGCGCCTTGCATGCCATCGGCCGCGAGGGCGCGGCGCCGACGCCGCCGCTGAACCTGGTGGGCGATTTCGGCGGTGGCGGGCTGCTGCTGGCCTACGGCATGCTGGCCGCGCTGTGGCGGGTGCAGCGCGGCGGCGAGGGCCAGGTGGTCGACGCCGCGATGGTCGACGGCGCAGCGATGCTGATGACCTCGATGTTCGGCCTGTTCGGCGCCGGCACCCACATGGCCGAACGCGGCACCAACCTGCTCGACTCCGGCGCGCCGCACTACGAGGTCTACCGCTGCGCCGACGGCGCCTACGTGAGCGTGGCGCCGATCGAGGTCAAGTTCCGGACCGTGCTGTTCGAGCGCCTGGGCCTGCCCGCCGACACGATGGACTTCGACGATGCGTCGCGCTGGCGCGAGAACAAGGCGCGGCTGGCGGCGATCTTCGCCACGCGCACGCGCGCTCAGTGGTGCGAGCTGCTGGAAGGCAGCGATGCCTGCTTCGCGCCGGTGCTGGCACCGCAGGAGGCGCACCTGCACCCGCACAACCGCGAGCGCGACATCTTCGTCGAGATAGGCGGCGTGCGCCAGCCGGCGCCCGCGCCACGCTTCGAAGGAACGCCCGCGGCGCTGCCGAGGCCACCGCACAGCGACGATGCGGCGGCCTTCGAGCAACTGCGCCGCTGGGGCATCGACGCCACCGAGATCGAGGCGCTGCACGCCGGCGGCTGGCTGCGCGCCGGTGCGCCGCTGCGAGCGGCAAAGAGGTGAAGCGGATGACGTACCCGTCGCGCTTGTGTTCAAACGGGCCTGCAAATGCGCGGCCCGACAAGAGATTGCCGCACACTCATCTCGTTGGCGCCACGGACTCCCGTGCCGCGCCGGCCGCCAGCAGCCGCTCGATCTCGTCGGCCGCACAGCCTGCCTCGGCCAGCACCTCGCGCGTGTTCTCGCCCAGCAGCGGCGCATGGCGGCGCACCGCCGGTGGCGTGTCGGACCACGACCCCGGCACGTTCATCTGCCGGATGCGGCCTTCGCTCGGGTGCTCGATCCACTCGAACATCCCCACGTCGCCCAGGTGCGGGTCGTCCATCAGGCTGTCGGGCGTGTGCATCGGCGCCACCGGGATGTCCGCCCGGGCCAGCGCCTCCATCCACTCGGCCGTGGTGCGCGTGGCAATCACCTCGGCCACGAAGGCGTAGAGGGCATCGACGTTGCGCGTGCGGTCGGACATGCGCAGGAAGCGCGGGTCTTCGAGCATGTCGCGGCGGCCGAGCATCTCGCAGAAGCTCTTCCAGTGGCGGTCGATGTAGATCAGCACGCAGATGTGGCCGTCCCTCGTGCGCAGCGGCCGGCGGTCCTTGGCCAGCAGTCGCACGTAGCCGGCGTCGGCCAGCGGCGGATCGAAGGTCTTGCCGAACATGTGGTCGGAGAGCACGAACTGCGTCATGGTCTCGAACATCGGCACTTCGATGGCCTGGCCGCGGCCGGTCTTTTCGCGTGCGTAGAGCGCGGCGATCACGCTGTAGACGGCGGTCAGGCCCGTCGTGCGGTCGCACAGGTTGGTGGGCAGGTAGCGCGGCTCGCCGGTGACGCGGCCCACCAGCGACGGCAGCGCCACCGAGCCCTGGATCAGGTCGTCGAGGGCCGGTTTGCCGGCATAGCGCCCGCGTTCGCCGAAACCGTAGCAGCCGCAGTAGACGATGCGCGGGTTCAGGCGCGCCACGTCGTCATAGCTCAGCCCCAGGCGCGCCATCGAGGCCGGCCGAAGGTTGAACAGGAGCACGTCGGCACCCTCGATCAGCCGCTGCAACGCGGCCAGCGCATCGGGGTGGCGCAGGTCGAGCGCGACGCTGCGCTTGTTGCGGTTGAGCGCCAGGTACATCGGCCCCATGCCCTTGCTGCGGCTGGGCCCGATGTGGCGCACCGTGTCGCCTTCGGGCGACTCGACCTTGATCACGTCGGCGCCGAAGTCGGCCAGGATCTGCGAGGCAAAAGGCCCCATCACGACGCCTGTGAGGTCGACGATGCGCACGCCGGCAAGCGGTCCCGCGGGCAGCGGGTGGGAGGGGTCTCGTGGGGTCATGCAGCGGGCGGCCGGGGCGGCCGGAAGTGGTCGGGCATGCCGGCGGGCCAGAACTCGCCCCACAGCACCATGCCGCCGTCGATGTTGATCGTTTCGCCGGTGATGTACTTGCCCGACGGCGCGGTGAGGTAGACCACCGCTTCGGCCACGTCCTGCACGTCGCCGGCGCGCTTCATGGGGTTGGTGCGGAAGAGCCCGCCGACATGCTCTTCCTTGTAGTTGTTGAAGCCGTTGCTCTCGATGGCACCGGCGCCAATGCAGTTGACGCGGATGTCGTGCTCGGCCCACTCCACCGCCAGCGTCTTCGACAGCGCGATGACGCCGGCCCGCGAGGCCGCGGTGTGCGCCATGCCGGGCAGGCCGCGGTCCACGGCCGCTGCGATGGTGACGATGTTGCCGCCGCGCTTGCCGTCCCGCACCCAGCGCTTGGCGGCGGCCTGCATCATGTACCAGGTGCCGTTGAGGTTGGTGTCGATGACCGCGTTCCAGCCCTTGTCGGTGAAATCCATCGCGTGCGCCGCGAACTGGCCGCCGGCGTTGTTGACCAGCACGTCCAGGCCGCCGAAGCGCTGCCATAGGGCTTCGAACAGCGCTTCGACCTGCTCGGGGTCGCGGATGCTCATCGGGAAGGCGAGGACCTCGCGGCCGCCGCCGAGGCTGCGCAACTGCTCGGCGCAGCGTTCCAGCGCGTCGGCCTTGCGGCCGCAGATCGCCAGCGTGGCGCCCAGGCGGGCGTAGAGAAAGGCAATGGCCTTGCCGATGCCGCTGCCGGCGCCGGACACGAGCACCACCTTGCTGGCGAAGAGATCGCTGCGGTAGACGGTGGGCAGCTCGGCCAGCGCACGGTCGCCGGGGCCGAAGCGGGGCTGGTCGTCGAGGGTGTTCATCACGACTGCTCCGCGTTGAAGTAGGCCGGCTTGGGAATGGTCCACAGCTCGCCCCAGAGGATGCCGCCGCCATCGACGTTCAGCAGTTCGCCATTGACGAACTCGCCGCTCGGGCCCGTGAGGTAGAGCACCGCGTTGGCGATGTCCTGCACGCTGCCGTGGCGCAGCATCGGGTTGCCGCGCGAGAACTTGGCCCGCGCCTCGGGCGCGTAGTGCGCGAAGCCGCTGCTCTCGATGACGCCCGGCGCCACGCAGTTGACGCGGATGCCGAATTGCGCCCACTCCACCGCCACCGTCTTGGACAGGTAGGTGACAGCGGCGCGCGCCGCGCAGCTGTGCGCCACGCCCGGAAAGCCGCGCTGGAAGGTGAGCACGATGTTGACGATGCTGCCGGGCCGGCCGGCATCGCGCCAGCGCCTGGCGGCCTCGTGCATCATGTACCAGGTGCCGTTGAGGTTGTTGTCGACCACTGCCTTCCAGCCCTTGGGGCTGATGTCCAGCGCGGCCTTCGGGAACTGCCCGCCGGCGTTGTTGACCTGCACGTCCAGGCGGCCGAAACGCTGGTAGGTGGCGTCGAACAGCGCGGCGATGGCCTCGGTGCGGCGGATGTCGGTGGGCTGCACTAGCACGTCGGGGCTGCCCAGGCGGCGCAGCCAGGGTTCGCAGGCGTCGAGCTTGGCCCGGTCGCGGCCGCAGATGACGAGCCTTGCGCCCAGCCGCGCGTAGAGGAAAGCGATGGCCTTGCCGATGCCGCTGCCGGCGCCCGAGACCATCACCACCTGGCCGTCGCAGAGGCCGGGCTGGTAGACGAGCGGCAACGCGGCCAGTGCAGCGTCGTCGAATCCGAACGATGGGGCTTCTTCCTGAGTCACGGCTTCATCCTCGTCGTCACATGCCGGCATAGACCGGGCCGCCGCCGCCCTCGGGCGTGACCCAGACGATGTTCTGGGTCGGGTCCTTGATGTCGCAGGTCTTGCAGTGCACGCAGTTCTGCGCGTTGATCTGCAGCCGCGGCGGGCCGCCCGTCTCTTCGACGAACTCGTACACCCCGGCCGGGCAGTAGCGCGCCTCGGGCCCCGCGAAGCGCTTCAGGTTCACCGCCACGGGCACCGAGGCGTCTTTCAGTGTCAGGTGCGCGGGCTGGTTCTCTTCGTGGTTGGTGTTGCTCAGGAACACCGAACCCAGACGGTCAAAGCTGATCACGCCGTCGGGCTTGGGGTAGGCGATCGGTGTGGCCTGGTCGGCCGGCAGCAGCGTTTCGTGGTCGCGCTTGGTCGCATGCAGGGTCCACGGCGGGCTGGCGATGCCGAGCTTCGGCAGCAGCCACTGCTCGATGCCCGTCATCAACTGCCCAGTGAGCTTGCCCTTCTTGAACCACAGCTTGAAGTTGCGCGACTGCTTCAGCTCGTCGTGCAGCCAGCTGACGGCGAAGGCTTCGGGGTAGGCCGTCAGCTCGTCGCGCTGGCGCCCGGCGGCCAGTGCCGGGGCCAGGGCCTCGGCGCACAGCATGCCGCTCTTGATGGCGGCGTGGCTGCCCTTGATGCGCGCCGCATTCAGGTAGCCGGCATCGCAGCCCACCAGCGCGCCGCCCGGGAACACGGTCTTGGGCAGCGCCTGCGGCGTGCCGTTGTTGATGGCGCGGGCGCCGTAGGCCAGGCGCTTGCCGCCTTCGATGTGGGCGCGGATCGCCGGATGGGTCTTCCAGCGCTGCATCTCCTCGAACGGGTTCAGGTGCGGGTTGCGGTAATCGAGCCCGATCACGAAGCCCAGCGTCACCTTGTTGTCCGACAGGTGGTAGAGGAAGCCGCCGCCAAAGGTGTCGTCGGTCATCGGCCAGCCGGCGGTGTGCAGCACGCGGCCGGGCTGGGCGCGCTGCGGATCGATTTCCCACAGTTCCTTGATGCCGATGGCGAAGCTCTGCGGATCGCGGCCTTCGTCGAGGCGGTAACGCGCGATGAGCTGCTTGCCCAGGTGCCCGCGCGCGCCCTCGGCGAACACCGTGTACTTGCCCACCAGTTCCATGCCGAGCTGGAACGCATCGCCGGGCTCGCCGTTCTTGCCAATGCCCATGTTGCCGGTGGCCACGCCGCGCACCGCGCCCTGCTCGTCGTGGAGCACCTCCGCGGCGGCGAAGCCAGGGAAGATCTCCACGCCCAGGGCCTCGGCCTGCTGGGCCAGCCAGCGCACCACATTGCCCAGCGAGACAACGTAGCAGCCATGGTTGTGGAAGTTGCGCGGCACCAGCCAGTCGGGCGTGCGCCGGCTCCCGGTGGGTGACAGGAACAGCACGTCGTCGCCGGTCACCGGCTGCAGCAGCGGGGCGCCGCGCTCCTTCCAGTCGGGCAGCAGCTCGGTGATGGCGCGCGGGTCCATCACCGCACCGGACAGGATGTGCGCGCCGGGTTCCGAGCCCTTCTCGATGACGACGACCGATGCCTCGGGCTGTAGCTGCTTGAGCCGGATCGCCGCGGCCAGCCCGGCGGGGCCGGCGCCGACCACGACGACGTCGTATTCCATGGCCTCGCGCGGGCCGTAACGCTCGATGAGTTCCTGTGTGTTCACTTGCATGGCCCGCGCACGCCGCTGCGCGCGCGCTTTCGTTCAGCTTGTGGATGGGGGGACGGGCGGCGCGCGGTCGGGCGCCATGCCGCGCCGGTAGACCAGCAGCGTGCGCTTGAACGTGCACACGACCACGCCGTCCTGGTTGAAGCCTTCGGTCGCCACGGTCACCACGCCGAGGTTCGGGCGCGACTTCGATTCGCGCACCTCCAGCACCGTGGAGCGTGCATAGATCGTGTCGCCTTCGAACACCGGGTTCGGCAGGCGCACCTCGTCCCAGCCGAGATTGGCGAAGACGTTGTACGAGACGTCGATGACCGACTGGCCGGTGACCAAGGCCAACGTGAAGCACGAGTTCACCAGCGGCTTGCCGAACTCGGTCTTGGCGGCGTAGTGCGCGTCGAAGTGGACGTTGGCCACGTTCTGCGTCAGCAGCGTGAACCAGATGTTGTCGTGCTGGGTGACGGTGCGGCCCAGCGGATGGCGATATTCGTCGCCAACCTCGAAGTCCTCGAAGAAGCGCCCCTGCCAACCCGCCTTCACGCTCACCGCGGGCTACTCTTTCACGAAGGTGCCGTCGAACACGATCGTCGTGATCTGCTCGACGAAGTCATCGAAGGAGCCCTTCTGGGGGTTGTACCACTCGACCGTCCAGTTCAGCGCGCCGATCACGAACAGGCGGGCAATGGTGGCGCCGATGTCGCGGCGCAACTCGCCGCGCTGCATCGCTTCGTCAAGCAGTGCGTCCCAGTAGTCGGCGTACTCGCGCCGCACCTTGCGGTGGCGGTTCTTCGCCGCCGGTGGAATCTGGCCGTAGATGCGGATGTTGGCCGACGTGAAGTCGCCGTGGTGCAGCAGCCCCCAGAGATGCCCCTCGATGGCCGCTGCCACCTTCTTGCGTGCGGTGGCGTCCTTGGGCAGGGCCTCGACCCGCTCGCGCACAGCCGTGGCCACCGCGAGAATGCCCTTGTCCAGAACCTCGCCGAGGATCTGTTCCTTCGATTCGAAGTGGTAGTAGATGCTGCCGGCCTTGATGCCCGCTGCGTCGGCCACCTCGCGGAGCGTCGTCGCCGCGTAGCCGTGGTGGCGAAACAGCCGCGATGCCTCGAGCAAGATGCGCTCGCGCGTGGCGGTGTCGACCTCCGCGCTTGCGGTGCCCCCACGAGTCTTGGTGGCCATGATTCGAAAGTTTGACAGGTTACAAACGAAGCAAGCATTCTAGTGGCACAAGCGACAACGCTTCTCTCTGGGCTCGCGGCTAACTAACGTCTGTTCGATAATGCTATCATGGTCCTTGAGTCCTGCCAATCGGGGGTGCAAGGAGGCACACGCCGGCGCGTAAGTGCGCGGCGCCTGCGTCCCTTGGCGGCAGGTCGGCGCCAGTCCATCGATCACAGCCCTCAGGAGTTCCGCATGCTGCTCAACGAAGACCAGATCGCGCTGCGCGACGTCGCCCGCCGCTTTGCCCGCGAGAAGCTCAAGCCTCGCTACCAGGCGCGCGAAGCCGAGCCCGGCTTCGACCGCACGCTGATGAAGGAGATCGGCGCGCTCGGATTGATCGGTGTGGACCTGCCGGAGGAGTACGGCGGCCTTGGGTTGAGCGGTGTCACGTCGGGCGTCATCACCGAGGAGATGGCGTACGGCGACTTCAACATCAGTTACCTGCAACTGCTCGGCTCGCTGATGGGCGCCATCGTCCACCGCAACGCCAACCCCGAGCTGGCGCGCCACTGGAACTCCAGGCTCGTTGCCGGGGAGGCCATCATCGGACTCGGGCTGACGGAACCACGCGGCGGCTCCGACGCCGCCAACCTGCAACTCAAGGCCAAGCGCGACGGCAAGCACTTCGTGCTTTCGGGCGAGAAGACCTCGATCACCTTCTCCGACCAGTGCGACGCGATGATCCTGTTCGCCCGCACCGGCGCCGCCGACGCGGGCGCACGCGGCATCAGCGCCTTCCTGGTGCCGATGGACCTGCCCGGCATCCAACGCACGCGCTTCAACGACGTGGGCAGCAAGATCATCGGCCGCGGCTCGGTGTTCTTCGACGAGGTGCGCGTCCCGGCCGAGAACATGATGGGCGCCGAGGGCAAGGGCTTCACGCAGGTGATGCAGGGCTTTGACTTCAGCCGCATCCTGATCGCACTGCAGTGCCTGGGCGCGGCGCAGGCCTCGATCGACGAGACCTGGGAGTACGTCAAGGAGCGCCAGGCCATGGGTGCGCCGCTGGTGCAGTACCAGGGCGTGTCCTTCCCGATTGTCGAGTTCGAGACCCTGATCGCGGCGTGTCGCCAGCTGAGCTATCACGCGCTGGCGCTGCGCGATGCCGGGCAGCCGCACACCGCCGAGGCGGCGATGGTCAAGTGGATGGGCCCCAAGACCTCGTTCGACGCCATCCACCAGTGCATCCTGACCTTCGGCCACTACGGCTGGAGCATGGACCTGCCGCACCAGCAGCGCCTGCGCGACGTGATGGGCCTGGAGATCGGCGACGGCACCGCGCAGGTGATGAAGCTCATCGTCGCGCGCGAGCGCGCTGGGCGCATGGCGGTGCAGTACGCGGCGGAGAACCGCAAGTGAGCGGCGCCAGCCCGGTATGGGTAGGCCGCGACGGCGCGGTGGGCGTCATCGAGCTGGCGCGGCCGGACAAGTTCAACTGTCTGTCGCTTTCGGTTCATGGCGCGATTGCGGCGGCGCTCGACGAGTTCGAGGCGCCGGGGTCGGGGGTCCGGGCGGTGCTCATTCGCGCCCAGGGCAAGCACTTCTGCACTGGCGCCGACCTCGATGAGGTGAAGCGCCTGCGAAGCCACCCCGCCGATATCGAGCACTTCATCCGCTACGGTCACATCGTGTTGCAGCGCCTGGAGGAAAGCCCGTTGCCGGTGGTGGCCGCCTGCCAGGGCCTGGCACTGGCCGGCGGCAGCGAGCTGATACTGGCCTGCGACGTGGTCTTCGCATCGAGCGACTTCAAGATCGGCGACCAGCACGCGCAATACGGCCTGGTGCCGGGCTGGGGCGGCTCGCAGCGGCTGCCACGCATCGTGGGCCTGCGACGCGCGCTCGACCTCTTCTACAGCGCACGCTGGATCGATGCGCCCACGGCGCTGGCCTGGGGCCTGGTGAGCTACGTCGTCGAGCCCGACAAGCTGGCCGACGCCTCGATGGCCTACTGCACCCAGCTCGCCGCGCGCAGCCGCATCGGCCTGGCGACGATGAAGCGCCTGGCACGCCAGGGTCTTGATCGGCCACTGAACGAAGGCCTCGAAATGGAACAGGTGCAGATCTCGCGCGAACTGCTCAACGACGACGTCTCCGAGGGACTGGCTGCCTTCGAGGCGCGCCGGCCGCCGGTCTTCAAGGCCTGAACCAGGAGCCTCACCCATGTCCGACCTGCCGCGACGCGTCGAGTTCCACGAAGAGGGGCCACGCGAGGGCTTCCAGATGGAGCAGGGGCGTTTTCCGCTGCACGATCGGCTCGCGCTGATCGACGCCCTGGCCGCTTCCGGCCTGAAGCAGGTGCAGTGCGCCTCGTTCGTCAGCCCGCGCGCGGTGCCGCAGATGGCCGATTCGCCGGAACTCTTCGCCAGCCTGAAGAAGCGACCCGGCACGCGCTACACGGCGCTGTGGCTCAACGAGAACGGTTTCGAGCGCGCGCGCGCCTGTGACAACGTCGACATCGACGGCAAGGTGGTGTTCTACGTCACCGAGCCCTTCTCCCAGCGCAACAACAACTGCAGCGTGGCGGAGAACCGCGAGCGCCAGCTGGCGTGGATCGACCGCTACATCGCACTCGGCATCCCCGTCGAGCAGGCCTACGTCGTCACCGCCTTCGGCTGCAACCTCGGCGGGCCGGTGCCGGCGTCGGCCGTGACCGAGGTGGTGCGCTGGCTGAAGGACGCCTGCGCCGACCGCCGCATCCCGTTCCCGGCCTTCTACCTGGCCGACACGATGGGCTGGGCCAACCCCGAGGAGATCAAGCGCCGCGTCGGCGCCGTGCGCGAGCTGGTGCCCGAGGCGCGCATCGGCCTGCACCTGCACGACACTCGCGGCGTGGGCGGTGCCAACGTGTACGCCGCGCTGCAGATGGGCGTGGAGCTGTTCGACAGCTCGGTGGCGGGTCTCGGCGGCTGTCCTTTCGCGGGCCACAAGCATGGCGGCGCGGCCGGCAACATCTGCACCGAGGACATGGCCTTCATGTGCGAGGAGATGGGCATCGAGACCGGGCTCGACCTCGAACAGCTCGTCGAGGCCGCGCGTCTGGCCGAGCGCATCATCGGCCGCCCGCTGAATGGCCGCCTGATGCGCAGCGGCACACTGACCGCCATGCGCAGCGGCGCGCCGGCCGCGATGCGCAGCTGAGCCACGCCACCCGATGGTGCACAGCGGGCCCGCCAGCGGATCGCGCCCGCCGCCGGGCCCGCGGTCCGAGCCAGCCGAGCCGTGGCTGGGGCCGCTGCTCGCGATGCTGGTAGTGCAGACGGCAGTCTCCTTCCTGTCGCGCATTCCGCCCACGCTGGCGCCGACCTTGGCGCCGCGCGTGGGCTGGCCGGCCGAGAGCGTGGGCTACCTGTCGTCGTTGATCACCGGCGGCTCCATCGTCGTGCTGCTGCTGGCCGCGCCTGTGCAGCGCCGGGCCGGCTCGATGCGCACGCTGCAGATCGGCGTGGCGCTGGGCGTCGCCGGCACCCTGCTCAGTGCGCTGCCGTCGGCGCTGGCGCTGGTGGCCGGCTCGCTGCTCATCGGCCTGGCGATCGGCCCGCCGTCCACGGCCGGCATGGACGTGCTGCAACGCTACGCGCCCATGCGCCACCGCAACCTGCTGTTCTCGGTGAAGCAGGCCGGCGTGCCGCTGGGCGGCGTGGCTGCCGGGCTGCTGCTGCCGGGCGCGGTGCAGGGGCTGGGGCTGGAGGGGGCGTTCGTGGCCGCCGCCGCGCTGGGTGCTGTGGCCATGTGGGTGGTGCAGCCCTGGCGCGAGCGGGTGGATGCGCTGCGCGACCGGTCATTGCGCCTGCACTGGCGGCAGTTCGGTTCGATCGACGCCGTGCGCCGGCCGCTGGCGGTGCTGGCCGCGATGCCGGCGATGCGCCGCATGGGCGTCGCGGGTGCGTGCCTCGCAACGGGGCAAAGCGCCTGGTTCGCCTTCCTCGTCACCTACCTCGTGTCGCGGCTGGGCTGGTCGCTGGTGGCGGCCGGCGCGCTGTTCGCGCTGATGCAGGTGCTCAGTGCGCTCGGCCGCCCGCTGGCGGGCTTCCTGTCCGACCGGCTCGGCGACGGCCTTCGCGTGCTGCGATGGATGGCGGCCGGCTCGGCCGCCACGACGCTGGCGTTTGCCTTCTGCACGCCGGCCTGGCCAGCCTGGGTGGTGGTCGCGCTCGCGGTGCTGGCCGGCCTGACGGTGGCCAGCTGGAACGGCATCCAATTCGCAGAGGTGGCCCGCCTGGCGCCGCGCGACTCGCTGGGCGAGGCGATGGCCGGCGCGACGCTGCTGCTGCTGGCCGCCTATGTCGTCGCCCCGGTGCTGTTCGGGCTGGTCCTGGCGGCCGGCGGTGGCTACCGCCTGGCCTTTGTGCTGATCGCCGGGTTGACCGGCGCGGCGCTGTGGCCGCTGCGTTCTCGAACGGCTAACTAACGTCTGTTCGATCAATTGGATACACTGCATGCCCGGCCTGCTTTGCCCGCGAGGGCGCCCGCCACTGTGAATGTGCCTGTTCCCAGCAACCCGAAGATGCGGCGCTGCGCCGCCGCGTGCCCATGGCCGCGATCATGAGCCGCCTCGGTCCGGCGGCGGAGCCTGGCGCGGCCGGCCACTCGCAGCGGCAGCTGGCCTTGCTGCGCGAGCGCCTGACCTGGGTTGCCACCGGCGGGCGCGACGCCCACATCCAGCGCCACCGCGAGCGCGGCAAGCTGCTGGCGCGCGAGCGCATCGACTTGGCCTGCGACGACGCCACCGCCTTCCTCGAGCTCTCGCCGCTGGCTGCCTGGGGCCAGTACGGCAACGAGGTGCCGGCTGCCGGCATCGTCACCGGCATCGGCATCGTCGCCGGCCAGCCCTGCATGTTCATCGCCAACGACGCCACGGTGAAGGGCGGCTCGTTCTTCCACGAGACGGTGAAGAAGCACCGCCGCGCGCAGGAGATCGCCTGGCGGCTGCGCCTGCCGGTGCTGTACCTGGTGGACTGCGGCGGCGCCTTCCTGCCCGAGCAGGACCGCGTGTTTCCCGACCGCGACCACTTCGGCAACAACTTCTTCAACCAGTGCCGCATGTCGCAGGACGGCGTGCCGCAGATCTCGGCCGTGTTCGGCGGCTGCACGGCGGGCGGCGCCTACATCCCGGCGCTGTCCGACGAAACGATCATGGTGCGCGGCAACGCGCGCATCCACCTCGGCGGTCCGTCGATCGTGAAGATCGCGATCAACGAGACGGTCGATGGCGAGACGCTCGGCGGCGCCGAGATGCACACCTTCGTGTCCGGCGTGAACGACCACCTGGCCGACGACGAGCCGCAGGCACTGGCGCGGCTGCGCGAGGTCGTCGCCAGCCTGCCGCCGGCGCCGCTGCCGGCGCCCCCGAACCCGCCGCGGCCACCGCTGCACGACCCGGCCGAACTCGACACGCTGGTGCCAACCGACCCCAAGCAGCCCTACGACGCGCGGGAGATCGTCGCCCGGCTCGTCGACGGCAGCGAGTGGCACGAGTTCAAGCCCGACTGGGGCACGCAGCTCGTCACCGGCTTCGCCAGCATCCACGGCCATCCGGTGGGCATCCTCGGCAACAACGGGGCCCTGGTGGCCGAGGCGGCGCTCAAGGGCACGCACTTCATCGAGCTGGCCAACCAGCGCGGCGTGCCGCTGCTGTTCCTGCAGAACATCGCCGGCTTCATGGTCGGCAGCGAGGCCGAGCGCGGCGGCATCGCCAAGCACAGCGCGAACATGGTCTACGCGGTGTCGTGCACGCGCGTGCCCAAGCTCACGCTGATCGTCGGTGGCTCCTACGGCGCCGGCAACTACGGCATGTGCGGGCGCGGCTTCGAGCCCGAGTTCCTGTTCGCCTGGCCGAGCGCGCAGGTGGCGACAATGAGCGCCGACATCGCCAGCAACGTGATGCTCGAGCTGGCACGCTCCAACCTGCGCGGTCCGGCCGACGAGGCGCGCCTGGCCGAGACCGAGCGTGCGGTGCGCGAGCAGTACCAGCGCCAGTCCGACCCCTACTACGCCACCTCGCGCCTGTGGGACGACGGTCTCATCGCGCCCTCGTCCTCGCGCGACGTGCTGGGCCTGGCGCTGGCCTTGTGCACGCGGCGCCCGCTGCCGCGCACCGCAACCCCCGTCTACCGCATGTGAGCTCAGACGCATGAACGTTCCCGCCTTCGAGACCCTGCTGCTCTCCGTCGACGCGCGCGGCATCGCCACGCTGACGCTGAACCGCCCCGCCACGCACAACGCGCTGAACGCCACGCTCATCGCCGAGCTGAAGCGGGCGGCCGACTGGCTGACTGGCCAGAGCAGCCTGCGCGCCGTGGTGCTCACCGGCGCCGGCGCCAGCTTCTGCGCCGGTGGCGACCTCGGCTGGATGCAGCAGAACATGAAGAAGTCGCGCGCCGAGCGCGTGGCCGAGAGCTTCGAGCTGGCGCTGATGCTGCGCGCGCTGAACGAACTGCCGATGCCGCTGATCGGCCGCATCAACGGGCCGGCCTATGGCGGCGGCGTCGGCATGATCTCGGTGTGCGACGTGTCTGTGGCGGTGGACACCGGCGTCTACTGTCTGACCGAGGTGCGCCTGGGCCTGCTGCCGGCCAACATCGCGCCCTATGTCGTTGCGCGCATGGGCGAGGCCAACGCGCGCCGCACCTTCCTCACGGCCAAGCGCATGAATGCCGCCGAGGCCAAGCGTCTCGGCCTCGTTTCCGAGGTGGTGGGCGCCGAGCAGCTCGACGCCGCCGTCGAACGCGAGCTGGCCGACCTGCTGCAGTGTGCGCCGGGCGCGGTGGCGGCGACCAAGAAGCTCGTGTCCTACGTCGACAGCCACGACCTGCCCACGAGCATGATCTACGCCGCCGACAAGCTGGCCGACGCCTGGGAGACCGAAGAAGGCCGCGAGGGCATCGCAGCCTTCTTCGCCAGGCGGGCGCCCGCCTGGCGACAGGGCTGAGCGAGGGGCGATGTTCGACACCCTGCTCATCGCCAACCGCGGCGAGATCGCCTGCCGCATTGCGCGCACCGCGCGCCGGCTGGGCCTGCGCAGCGTGGCCGTGTACTCCGACGCCGACCGCGGCGCGCGCCATGTGGCCGAGTGCGATGCCGCGGTGCGCATCGGCCCGGCCGAGGCTGCGCGCAGCTACCTCGATGCGGCCGCCATCGTGGCCGCCGCCCAGGCCAGCGGCGCGCAGGCGGTGCACCCCGGCTACGGCTTCCTCTCCGAGAGCCCGGCGCTGATCGAGGCCTGCGAGGCGGCGGGCATCGCCTTCGTCGGCCCCTCGCGCGAGGCGATCCGGCGCATGGGCTCGAAGATCGAGTCCAAGCGCATCGCCATCGAACACGGCGTGCCGGTGGTGCCGGGCTACCACGAAGACGACCAGGCCGACGCCGTGCTGGCCGAGGCCGCCGCGCGCATCGGCTGGCCGGTGCTCATCAAGGCCTCGGCCGGCGGCGGTGGCAAGGGCATGCGCGTGGTGCGCGCCGCGGCCGACTTTGCCGCCGCGCTGGCCACCGTGCGCCGCGAGGCCAGGGCTGCGTTCGGCGACGAACGCGTGCTGCTCGAGCGCTACCTCGCCGAGCCGCGCCACCTCGAAGTGCAACTGCTGGGCGACCGACATGGCCACCTGGTGCACCTGTTCGAGCGCGAATGCTCGATCCAGCGCAACCACCAGAAGGTGATCGAGGAGGCGCCGGCCGCCCACCTGAGCGACGGGCACCGCGAGGCGCTGTACCGCCACGCGCTGGCGGTCGGCCGCGCCATCGGCTACCACTCGGCCGGGACGGTGGAGTTCATCCACGACGCAGCCAGCGGCGACACCTTCTTCCTCGAGATGAACACGCGGCTGCAGGTCGAGCACCCGGTGACCGAGGCCACCGTCGGCATCGACCTCGTCGAGTGGCAGTTGCGCGTGGCCGCCGGCGAGCCGCTGGCGTTCACGCAGCAGCAGCTGGCGCGCCGCGGCTGGGCCATCGAGGCCCGCGTCTGCGCCGAGGACCCGGCGGCCGGCTTCACGCCCGAGGTGGGCACCGTGCTCGTCAGCGACGAGCCGGCGGACGAGGGCGTGCGCGTCGACAGCGGGCTGCGCGCCGGCAGCGTGGTCACGCCGCACTACGACTCGATGCTCGCCAAGGTCATCGCCTTCGGCGACACGCGCGATCAGGCTGCGCGGCGATTGAGCGCCGCGCTCGGCGCCTACCGGCTGCTGGGCGTGCGCAGCAACCTCGCCTTCCTGGCCGACCTGGTGCGTGCGCCAGCGTTTGCGGGCGGCCTCACCACCCACTACATCGAACGCACCTTTGCCGGCGGATGGGCACCGCGCGCCGACGCCGGGCGCGCGCTGGCCCTGGCGGCGCTGGGTTGCGTGCTGGCGGCTGCGGCCCCGGCGACCGCCTCGCCGTGGCAGACCCTGGGCGCCTGGCGTCTGCTGGGCGATGCGGCTCCGGGCAGCGTGCTCGTGCTGCTGGAGGATGCGCAACGCACCGTGCACCGGCTGAGTGTGCGGGCCGACGGTGCGCGCTGGTGCATCGAATCGAGCGAAGGGCCGCTCGTCGCCGCCCTCTCCGTCGCGGCCCAGCTCGACGGCCAGCGGCTGGAAATCGAGAGCGGCGGCGTGAGCGAAGCGTTCACCTTCGTCGCCGCTTGCGACGCCGGTTCCGAACGGGTGTGGCTGCACGGCGCCGGTGGCATCCACGCCTTCACGCGGGTGGACCGCACGGCGCACGCGCTGGCCGGTACGGCGGCCGCCAAGGCGGCTGCCGGCAACACGCTGCGCGCGCCCATGCCCGGGCTGGTGTCGGCAGTGCCGACGACGGTCGGCGCACTCGTGCGGGCCGGCGAGGCCTTGCTGATCATCGAGGCGATGAAGATGATGCACACGCTGGTGGCACCCGCCGATGGCATGGTGGCGGAGCTGCGCTGCCGCGTCGGCGAGTCCGTGCGCGGCGGAGACATCTTGTTGACCATCGAACCCGAAGCCAAGACATGAACGAGCCGATCTACTTCACCGACGAGCACCGCCAGTTCCGCGACAACCTGCGCCGCTTCATTGCGCAGGAGATCGTGCCCAAGGCCGACGCCTGGGAAGAAGCGGGCATGGTGCCGCGCGAGGTGCTGCGGCAGATGGGCAGCCTGGGCTTCCTGGGCATCCGCTATCCCGAGCCCTACGGCGGCTCGGCGCTCGACACCGTGTACAGCGCCATCCTGGCCGAGGAACTCGGCCGATCCACCTTCGGCGGCTTTGCGGTCACGGTCACGGTACACACCGACATGGCCTCGCCGCACCTGGCCAACTTCGGCACGCCCGAGCAACTGCAGCGCTGGTTGCCGGCGGTGATTCGGGGCGAGAAGGTCTGCGCGGTGGCGGTGACCGAGCCCGACGCAGGCTCCGACGTGGCCGGCATCCGCACCCGCGCCGTGCGGGAGCGTTCAAGCGAAGGCGACCACTGGGTGATCGACGGCAGCAAGATGTTCATCACCAACGGTGTGCATGCCGACCTGTACTTCGTGGGCGCCAAGACGGACCCGTCGGCCAAGGGCTCGCGCGGCATCTCGATCTTCGCCGTCGAGAAGGGCACGCCTGGTTTCAGGGTCGGCCGCGCGTTGAAGAAGAGCGGCTGGTTGTCCAGCGACACGGCCGAACTGGTGTTCGAGAACTGCCGCATCCCCGCGGCCAACCTGCTGGGTCAGGAGAACAAGGGCTTCTATCAGATCATGCGCAACTTCCAGAACGAGCGCATGGTGCTGGGGGCGGCCTGTGTGGGCGAGGCGTCGCGAGCGATCGAGTTGACGCTGGCCTACGTTCGCGAGCGCAAGGCCTTCGGCGCCACGCTGTGGGACAAGCAGGCGATCCGCCAGCGCCTGGCGGCGCGAGCCGCGCAGGTGGAAGCGGCGCGCGCGCTGGTCTACCACGCCGCCTGGCTGGACGCGCAGGGCAAAGAATGCGTCAAGGAGGTGTCGATGGTGAAGGCGCTGTGCGGCGAGCTCGTCAACGAGGTGCTCTACGACTGCCAGCAGTTCCACGGCGGCTTCGGCTACATGCGCGAGGCAGCGATCGAGCGCATGGTGCGCGACGCGCGCGTCGAGGCCATCGGCGGCGGCGCCACCGAGGTCATGCTCGAGGAAGTGGCCAAGCGGATGTAAGGGGCGCGAGCGCGCACCCGTTGAAGGAAATGACTCGAATGTCGAATGTCGAAAGCGATCAGGCGGACAAGGTCCGCAAATGGCAGCAGATCACCGTGATCTCGCCCTACAGCCGCGAGCTGGGGCTGCGGTTGCACGGGGTCGAGCCCGACTGGTGCGTGATCAAGGTGCTGCCTGACGAGCGCCTGGTGGGCAATCCGACCACCGGGGTGGTACACGGCGGCGTGATCACGGCGCTGCTGGACAGCTGCTACGGCCTGGCGATCTTCGTGAAGCTGGACAAGCTGCGTCCCATGGCCACGCTGGACCTGCGCATCGACTACCTGAAGCCGGCCACGCCGGGGCGCGAGATCTTCGGCGGCGCCGTTTGCTACAAGCTTGGACACGAGCTGGCCTTCGTGCGCGGCGCGGCCTACCACGACAGCCCAGACGACCCGATCGCGACCTCATCGGCGATCTTCATGTTCACCGACGGGCCGGTCATCGCGCTGGATGACGCACTGAAGCTGCTGGAAGGACACAAGCCATGACGATCGAAGCCATCGTCGCTGCGGCGCGTGCCAACCGCGACTGGGCGCCGCTGCTGGGGCTGGTGCCTTACGCACGGTTCCTCGGCGTGCGCCTGGACATCCGCGGCGACCAGTTCAGCGCCTGCCTGCCCTTCGACAAGAAGCTCATCGGCAACCCGGCGTTGCCGGCACTGCACGGCGGCGCGATCGGCGGCTTCCTCGAGAGCGCGGGCCTGTTCTATCTGCTGTGGGACAGGGACAGCGTCGAGCTGCCCAGGACGATCAACTTCACTTTCGAGTTCCTGCGCTCCGGCCGCCCGGTGGACACCTACGCCAGCGTGTTCATGGTCAAGCAGGGGCAACGCGTCGCGCACCTGCGCATCGAGGCCTGGCAGTCCAGCCCGGACAAGCCCATCGCCATCGGCCACGGCAACTTCATGGTCAAGCCCGGGGTCCAACCGAAGGAAGCATCTTGAGCACCAACCCCTATCGTTCCATCTACAAGACCGGGCTGTTCGCCGGGCAGACCGTCATCGTCACCGGTGGCGGCAGCGGCATCGGCCGCTGCATCGCGCACGAGCTGGCCAGCCTGGGAGCCGCCCTCGCGCTGGTGGGCCGCAAGATGGAGAAGCTCGAAGCCGTGCAGGCGGAGATCGCCTCTGCGGTGCCGGACGCGAAGGTGACGCTGCACTCTTGCGACATCCGCGACGAGGCCGGCGTCAAGCAGATGGTGACCGACGTGCTGGCTGCGCACGGCCGTATCGACGGCCTCGTCAACAACGCCGGCGGCCAGTACCCGCAGCCGGTGCGCGACATCACGCTCAAGGGCTGGGACGCGGTGGTGCGCAACAACCTGCACGGCGGCTTCCTCGTCTCGCGCGAGGCCTACACGCAATGGATGGAAGGCCACGGTGGCGCCATCGTCAACATCATCGCCGACATGTGGCTGGGCATGCCCGGCATGGCGCACAGCGGTGCCGCGCGCGCCGGCATGCTGTCGTTCACCGAGACGGCGGCCTGCGAATGGGGCCACGCGGGCGTGCGCGTCAACGCGGTCGCGCCGGGCTTCGTGGCCAGCAGCGGCTTCGACACCTACGGACCGGAGATGAAGGCCAAGTTCCGCAGCCTGATGAAGGCCGCGCCGCTGCAGCGCTACGGCACCGAGGCCGAGGTGTCGTCGGCCGTCGTCTACCTGCTGTCCGAAGGGGCGGCCTATATCACCGGCTCGTTCATCCGCGTCGACGGTGGCGTGCCCAACGCGCGCCAGACCTGGAAGCTCGAGGAGCACAGCCGTAACCAGCCCTACGAGGGCTTCCCGCTGGCCAAGATGCCCGAATGCCTGAAGCCCGGCGCGCAGTGAAGCGCACAGTGCCGACCACCACCACGACAGGAACCCGCCCCATGTCCACCGAAGCCCCGGCCGGCGCGCGCGTCGTGCCCTTCCGCACGCACAACCGCACCATCACCGAAACCGACATCGTCACCTTCGTCAACGTGGTCGGGCTGCACGAGCCCTTCTTCATCGACATGGAGTACATCAAGGCCAACATGTCGGGCGCGCACCGCAAGCGCTTCGCGCCCGGGCCGATGATCATTTCGGTGGGCATGGGGCTGCTGGCGCCCACGGTGGCCGGCGTCATCGACCAAGTGCTCGAAGGCCGCGAGCATGGGCCCTTCGGCGGCATGACCGGGGTGCAGGCGCGCGTCAAGGGCGCGCTCTTTCCCGGCGACACGATCCACGTCGAAGGCGAGGCCTGGCTGCGCCCGCCCACCTCGCGCGGCTACACCTTGATGGACCTGCGCCACCGCGTCGTCAACCAGCACGGCGACGTGCTGGTCGACTTCACCGAAACCATCACCTTCCTTCCCACGGGCGCGGTCGAGTCCGAGTGAGGCTGCCGCGATGAGCCGCCGCTTCGAAGGCCGCGTGGCGATCGTCACCGCGGCCGGTTCGGGCATCGGGGCCGCCACCGCGAAGCGGTTGGCCGCCGAGGGCGCGCTGCTCGTCGTCGCCGATCTCAGCGGCACGCGCGCCCGCGCCACCGCCGACGCCATCGAAGCCGCAGGCAGCGAGGTCGCCTGGCTCAAGATGGACGCGGCCGAGCCGGCCGCCGTCGAGGTCACCGTCGATCTCGCGCTGCAACGCTGGGGCCGGCTCGACGTGCTCGTCAACAACGCCGGCCTTGGCGAGCCGGCGCTGCTGTGCGACACCACGCTGGAGTCGTGGAACCGCACGCTCGCGGTCACGCTGACCAGCGTGTTCCTGGGCCTCAAGCACGCGCTGCCGGTGATGCGCCGGCAGGGCTGCGGCACGGTGGTCAACACGGCCTCGGTGTCCGGGATCGCGGGCGACATCGGCATGCCGGCGTACAACGCGGCCAAGGCCGGCGTCGTGAACCTCACGCGTGCCGCGGCGCTGGAGTGCGCCGGGCAGGGCATACGCGTCAACTGCGTCTGCCCCGGCGGCATCGACACGCGGGTGACGCAGATCCTGGCCGGCGACCGCGCCGACGAGTTGCGTCGCACGATGGCCGCCGTGCACCCGCTGCAGCGCATGGGCAGTGCCGAGGAGATCGCGGCGGCGATCGCCTTCCTGGCTTCCGACGAGGCTTCCTTCATCACCGGCGCCGCGCTGGTGGCCGACGGCGGGCTCACCGCCGCCAGCGGGCTGCCGCCCTACGTCACCCTCTGAGGGGCTGCCGATGCCGATCGACTTTGCTTTCACCGAAGAACAGAACCTGCTGCGTGACAGCGTGCGCGCGATGCTCGACCGCATCGCCACGCCCGCGTACATCCGGCGCTGCGACCAGGAGCCGCGTTACCCGAGCGAGCTCTACGACGCCTACGTCGAGATGGGCCTGCTGCGCATGCCGTTCCCCGAGTCGGTGGGCGGCCTGGGCGGCAGCGTGATCGACTTCGTCGTCATCGCCGAGGAACTCGGTCGCAAGAGCTACGACTTCCTGGGCGCCTACGGCACCTGCGTCTTCAACGGCCTGAACATCCTCCACAACGGCACCGAGGCGCAGCGCCAGCACTGGTTGCCGCGTCTGCTGGAGGGCCGCATCAAGATGTCGATCTCGATGACCGAGCCGGGCGCGGGCTCGGACGCCGGCGCCATGCGCACCAGCGCGCGGCGCGACGGCGAGCACTGGGTCATCAACGGCCAGAAGGTCTTCTCCACCGGCGCCGGCGCGGAGCGCAACGTCATCAACCTGTACGCGCGCAGCAAGCCCGAGGGGCCGCACCAGGAAGCGCTGTCGCTGTTCCTCGTCGACAAGGACACCCCGGGCATCACGCTGCGCAAGCTCGACACGCTCGGCCGCCGCTCGCTCGGCACCTACGAGGTGTTCTTCGACGACGTGCGGGTGCCGGCCGACCGGTTGGTGGGCGAGCCGCACAAGGGCTGGGGCTACATGCTCTCGGGCCTGCAGCTCGAGCGGCTGATGACGGCGGCGGGTTATGCCGGCGGCGCGCAGGCCGCGGTGGACCTGGCGCTGGCCTACGCCAAGGAGCGCCAGCAGTTCGGCAAGCCGATCGGCAGCTTCCAGGCTATCGCCCACATGCTGGCCGACATGCAGACCGCGGTGGACGCCAGCCGCATGCTGTTGTGGCGCGCCGCCTGGCAGCTCGAGCGCGGCGAAGACGCGCTGATGGCGATCTCGCAGGCCAAGCTGTTCGGCTCCGAGACCTACGCGAACGTCGCCAACCAGGGCATGCAGATCATGGGCGGCTACGGCTACATCATGGAGTTCGACATGCAGCGCCACTACCGCGACGCGCGCGCCACCACCATCACCGCGGGCACCTCGCAGATGCAGCGCAACCTGATCGCCGGGCTGATGGGCCTGAAGACGAAGTAGCACCCCGAGTGGGAAGCGACGCATGGGCTTCGACCTGGACGACGAGCAGCGCCAGCGTTGCGACATTCGCATGCTGACACTCACCGGTGGCACCGCACCGGCGCAGCGAACACCATCGCCAGCCACATCTTTCTTCGACAACCGCAGCAGGAGCACCCCATGACCGTCCGCGTCGAACGCGAGGGCGCGCTCGCCCTCGTCACCCTGGCCCGGCCCGAACGGCTGAACGCGCTGACGCCCGAGATGATGGAGCAGCTCGCCGACGCCACCGCCGCGTTGCAGCAGGACCGCGGGGTGCGCGCCGTGCTGCTGCGCGGCGAGGGCCGCGCGTTCTGCTCCGGCGCGGACGTGGGCACGATGACGGGCCTGGACGTGCTGTCGGGCCGCCAGCGCATCCAGCGCGCGCACCGCGTCATCGCGGGCCTGGCGAACATGGACAAGCCGGTGATCGCCGCGGTGCGGGGCGCCGCGGTGGGCGTGGGCTGGAGCCTCGCCCTGGCCTGCGACCTGATCCTGGCCTCGGAGAACGCGAGCTTCAGTCTCGTGTTCAAGAAGATCGGTCTGGCGCCCGATGGCGCAGCCGCCTACTTCCTGACGCAGTACATCGGCGTGCTGCGAGCGCGCGAGCTGATGATGAGCGCGCGCAGGGTGCCGGCCGCCGAGGCGTGCGCGCTCGGCATGGTCAACGAGGTGCTGGCCGACGACCAGCTCGATGCGCGCGCGCTCGATTTCGCGCGCGAACTCGCCGAATCGGCCACCTTCGCGCTGGCGATGGGCAAACGCATGTTCCGCGCCTCGATGCAGCCGAGCCTGGAAGCCTTCCTCGACATCGAGGCGCATGCGCAGGGCCTGGTGCTGCAGAGCGACGACCGCAAGGAGGGCGTGGCGGCCTTCCTGGAAAAGCGCAAGGCCAACTTCGTCGGCCATTGACCCATCACGGAAGACGCCCATGTTCCAGCTCGACCCCGACCTCGAAATCTTCCGCCAGGACATCCGCAAGACCGCCGAGCGCGCCTTCGCCGCCAAGGCCGCGTACTGGGACGAGAAGGAAGAGTTCCCAACCGAGAACCGCGACCTGCTCGCCAGGCTCGGCTACCTCGGCATGGTCATTCCCGAGGCCTATGGCGGCTCGGGCGCGCCGGTGATCCAGGGCACCATCCTGCTGGAGGAGGTGGCGCGCGTGTGCTTCAACACCGCGCTGGTGGCGCAGATCGCCATCAACGGGCCGTCGCGCGCCATCGCCATCATGGCCAGCGACGAGCAGAAGCAGCGCTGGCTGCCCGGCTGCGTGAGCGGCGAGCACAGCTTCGCCATCGGGATCAGCGAGCCTGGCGCCGGCTCGGCGATGACCGACATGGTGACCTCGGCCACGCCCGACGGCGACCATGTCGTGCTGCACGGGCAGAAGGCCTATTGCACGGGCGGCCACCTGGCCACGCACGTCTTCGTGTTCGCGCGCTGGGGCAAGACGCAGGGGCCCAAGGGCATCGGCGCTCTGGTGGTCGAGCGCGGCACCCCGGGCTTCGAGGTCGGCCACCCCGAGCGAAAGATGGGCGGGCGCGGCATGCCCGAAGTCGAGCTGTTCTTCGACCGCTGTCGCGTGCCGCGCGCCAACGTCATCATGGAAGGCGACCCCAATTCCACGCGCAGCTTCAAGCGCCTGATGAGTTCCTTCGGCCCCGAGCGCGTGGGCAACGCCGCGATGTGCCTGGGCGTGGCGCAGGCCGCCTATGAAGCCGCCAAGGCCTACTCGCTGCAGCGCGAGCAGTTCGGCCGCCCGATCTGCGAGTTCCAGGGCCTGCAGTGGAAGATCGCCGACATGGCGGTGCAGATCCATGCCGCGCGGCTGATGATCTACCGCGCCGCGACCCACCTGGTCGACGGCTTCCCCGATCCGCTGGAAGCGGCGATGGCCAAGCTCTACGCCAACGAGATGGTCCAGCGCGTCACCAACGAGGCCCTGCAGATCCACGGCCACGCCGGCTTCACCCGCGCGCTGCCGCTGGAGCGCATGGTGCGCGACTCGCGCGGTTTCGCGCTCGGCGGCGGCACCACCGAGATCCTGCGCAACACCATCGCGTCGATGGTGTACGGGCGCGCGTTCGACCAGCGGCACGGCTGAAGAAGCAGACCGTCGCCGCCCTCCGAGTTTCATCAGCGACAGGAGACGAGATCATGGTGACAGAGCTTGAGATGAACCTGCTGCAACGGCAGAACCTGGGCGACAGTCTGCGGCGTTCTGCCCGCGCCGTCGGCGACAAGACCGCAATCCACTTCTACACAGCGCAAGGCGAGCACAGCGAGGTCAGCTACGCCTCGCTGGACCGCATGGCCAATGTGGTGGCCAACAACCTCATGCGGCGCGGCGTCGCCAAGGGTGACAAGCTCGCCGCGATGTCCCGCAACAGCGTGGAGTTCCTGGTGCTGGGCTACGCGGCAAACCGCATCGGTGCGTGGTTCGTGCCGATCAACTTCATGCTGCAGCCGGCCGATGTGCGCCACCTGGTCGAGTTCTCCGAGGCGAAGTGGTTCTTCGTCGAAGACGCGCTGCTGGGCAACCTCGCCTCGGTGGTCGACCGGATGACGGGCGTTCGGCAGTTCGTGCAGTTCGGCAAGACGGCGCCGGCCGGCTTCATGGCCTTTGCCGAACTGCTGCAGGGGCCCGACGACGAGCCGCAGGTGCTGATCGAGAGCGACGACGTGGCCACGATGCTGTTCACGAGCGGCACCGAGTCCGCGCCCAAGGGCGTGCTGACGACGCATGCCAATTACCACGCGGCGCACCTGAGCTGGATGCTGAATGCGGGCTTCGACCGCAGCGAGGTCTTCCTGCTCAGCATCCCGTTGATCCACACTGCGGCCTTCCTGCTCTCCACGCTGTGCCTGACGAACCAGATGACGATCGTCATGACGCAGACACCCCAGCCGCCGCAGATGATCGATCTCATCGAGCGACACCAGATCACGAGCACGGCGTTGCCGCCCACGCTGTACGTGGCGATGGTGGCCTGCCCGAACTTCCGCACCCGCCGCCTGGACAGCATGCGCAAGCTGATGAGCTGGGCCTCGACCATCCCCAAGGCCATGGTCGACGGCTGGATGGAGGCGGCGCCGCACGCCCGGCTGCACTCGGTGCAGGGCATGACCGAATCGACCGCGGCGGCCTACACCACGGGCAGCGTGCGCAGCTGGGCCGAGATGCCCAACGGCGACGGGCGCTGGGTCGGCACGCTCACTGCCTTCGGTGCCGACGTGCGCCTGGTCGACGAGGACGATCGCGACGTGCCGCCCGGCGTGGCCGGCGAACAGATCGTGCGCGGGCCGATCGTCATGAAGGGCTACTACAAGAACGACGAAGCCAACGCGCGCGCGCTGCGCGGCGGCTGGTTCCGCACCGGCGACGTGCTGTTCCGCGACGAGGCGGGCAACTACTACTTCGCCGATCGCAAGAAGGACATGATCAAGAGCGGCGGCGAAAACGTCTACTGCCAGGAGGTGGAGAGCGTGCTCGGCACCCACCCGGCGGTGCTGCAGTGCGCGGTGTTCGGGCTGCCCGACGAGCGCTGGGGCGAATCGGTCACGGCCGCGGTCATTCTGCGTCCGGGGGTGCAGGTGGAAGAGGCCGAACTTGTCGCCCACTGCCGCGACAAGCTCGCCGGCTTCAAGACGCCCAAGCGGGTGTTCTTCCGCACCTCGATGCCGATCAGCGCGGCCAACAAGCTGCTCAAGCGCGAGCTGAAGGCGGAGTACGCCAAGGCGAACACGACCGCTTCATGAACCGTTGACCGACCTGCGGTCGTTCGGGGGGGCGCCGCACAACCCACTTCGACTTCCACCCACGAGACCATGAGCACATCCTCCTCTGCCCCACCCACTGCCAACGCCAGACCGACGCTCGTCTACCCCTTCGAGTCGCCACCCGCGCCCGGCGTTGCGCTGTCGGTGGCCCCCGGCGTGATGTGGCTCCGCATGCCCATGCCGATGCAGCTGAACCACATCAACCTGTGGGCGATCGAGGATGGCGACAGCTGGACGGTGGTGGACACCGGCATGCGCACCGACGAGACGCTGGCCGCCTGGCGGCAGCTGCTGGCCGCGGGCGACGATGGCCGGCGCATCGGCCGCGTCTTCGTCACCCACATGCACCCCGATCACGTGGGCATGGCCGGCTGGCTGACGCGCAAATTCGACTGCCCGCTGTGGATGACCAAGCTGGAGTACCTGAACTGCCGCGTGCTGGCGGCCGACACCGGCCGCGAGGCCCCGACCGACGCGATCCGCTTCTACCGCCGCGCCGGCTGGGGCGAAGCCGCGATCGAGGACTATCGCGCCCGCTTCGGCAAGTTCGGCCAGTTCATCCACGCGCTGCCCGACAGCTACCGCCGCATCCGCGACGGCGAGACGCTGCGCATCGGCGAGCATGACTGGCGCGTCGTCGTCGGCAACGGCCACTCGCCCGAGCACGCCTGCCTGCATTGCCCTGAGTTGAAGCTGCTGATCAGCGGCGACCAGGTGCTGCCGCGCATCTCGTCGAACGTGTCGGTGCATCCCACCGAGCCCGAGGCCGATCCGATGTCCGACTGGCTGGCGTCGATCGCCAAGATCAAGGCCGAAGTGCCGGACGACGTGCTGGTGCTGCCGGCGCACAACGGGCCCTTCCGCGGCCTGCATGCGCGGCTGGATTACCTGGCCCAGGGGCACCACCGCTCGCTGGCGCGGCTGCTGAAGACGCTGGACCAGCCCAGGCGCGTGATCGACGTGTTCGGTGCGCTGTTCGCGCGCGCCATCGACCCCGCCGAGGGCAGCATGCAGCTCGGCCTGGCCAGCGGCGAGAGCATCGCCAGTCTGAACTACCTGCTCAACCGCGGCGAGCTGCGGCGCGAGTTCGACGCCGACGGCGTGGCCTGGTACCGCCGCTGAGGCCGTCGGTCGAGTGTGTGCGCCGGCGCTACGCCGGCGGGGGGGCCACGGTGCCCTCGCGGTAGAGCGTCTCGCGTTCGGCCGTGCTCAGGCCCAGTTCGCCGAGGATGCCGTCGGCGTGTTCGCTCAGCCGCGGCGGCAGGCTCGCCACGCGGCCCGGCGTCGCGCTCAGCTTGACCGGCACGCCGATGTGGCGGTGCCCGTCGGCCTGCACCACCATCTCGCGGTGCAGGGCGTGCGGGTGTGTCAGCGCCTGCTCGACGTTGTTCACCACGCTGGCCGGCACGCCGCGGCGCATCAGCGTGTCGCACAGCTCGGCGGCGGGGTGGCGGGCCAGCGTGCGTTCGAGCTCGGCGCGCAGCACGTCGCGGTGCTCGCGGCGTCTGACGGGGTCCGCGAAGCGCGGGTCGGACGCGAGATCGGGGCGCTGCACGCACTCGCACAGGCGGGTGAACTGGCCGTTGTTGACGACGCCCAGGAAGATCTGTCCGTCCGCCGCCGCATAGCAGTCATAGGGCACGATGTTCGGATGCGAGCTGCCCATGCGCTGCGGGATGCGCCCGGAGTAGAACCAGTTCGAGGCATGCGGCGCCAGCAGCAGCGCCAGGCCGGTGTCGAAGAGCGTGGCTTCCACCCGCTGGCCGGTGCCCGTTTGCGCGCGTGCGGCCAGGGCCAGCAGCACGCCGACCATGGCGTTGTAGCCGGTGAGGTAGTCCACCACCGGCACGCCCAGCCGCACCGGGCCCGACTCGGGGGTGCCGTTGATGCTCATCAGCCCGGAGATGGCCTGCGCGACGGCGTCGTATCCGGGCAGGCCGCCCAGCGGCCCGTCGGCGCCGAAGCCGCTGACGTTGCAGTAGATGAGCCGCGGGTGGCGGGCTGCGAGCGTGGTCTCGTAGCCCAGTCCCCACTTCTCCATCGTGCCGGGCAGGAAGTTCTCGATCAGCACGTCGGTGTCTTGGAGCAGCCGCTCGAGCACGGCGCGGCCAGCCGGGCGCGAGAGGTCGAGCGCGATCGACCGCTTGCCTCGGTTGAGCGCCGCAAAGTAGGCGCACTCGCCGCGCTCGTCCAGCGGCGGGCCGATGCGGCGTGCCTCGTCGCCTTCGGGCGGCTCGACCTTGATCACCGCGGCGCCGTGGTCGGCCAGCATCTGCGCGCACAGCGGGCCGGCGAGCACGCGCGAGAGATCCAGCACACGCAGGCCAGCCAGTGCGCGCGGCGGCGGTGCGCCGGGTGGGGTGCGGGTGGGCGAGGTGGGTTCAGGCATGGATGATGAGGCGCTCGACCGCGGCGCGGACGGCCGCCGGCATCGGCACCGACTTGCGCTGCTTCAGGTCGAAGAACAGGGCGGCGACGATGATCGTCGTGTACAAGCCGCCGTCGTTCGCATCGACCACGTGGTGGACGATGTGGTAGAGCTTCTCGCCGGCTGCGAGCACGCCGCTGCGCACGTCGATCGCCGTGCCGGCGCGCAGCGCGCGGGGGTAGGTGATGTCGTAGTCCAGCGCCGCCGATCCGGTGCCGGCGGCCAGCAGCGCCTTGCGATCCAGCTGCATCGCGCGGAACAGGTGCGTGATGGCGTCGTTGAAGCGGGCGATGTGCGCGCGCGGCGGCGCCACGCCGTCGGCGTCGCAATCCCAGGGTTCGATCGAGCCGCGGTAGGTGAGCAGCAGTCGCTCCAGCGGCGGCGGGCCGGGTGGGGGCACTGCGGCCATCGGGGGCGGTGTGGGCATCTCCGGCAGCTCGCCGGCCAGCGCGCGCGCGGCGGCCAGCACGTCGGCGGGCCAGGGCTGTGCGCCGTCGTCGGCGCCCACCAGGCAAAGCCGCGTCTCGAAGGCCGCCGACTCGACGCCGCTGCCCAGGTTCGTCATGCGGTTCGCGATGTCGAGGGTGCCGTCATCATGCACGGCGCGGATGCCCGAGCGGATGGCGTGGATGTCGCCGCCGCGCAGCTCGCGCTTGAAGAGCGTGCGGTCGGTGAGCGGTCGCAATGCCAACTGCTCGCGGGCCAGACGCCGCGGCCCAAGCCCCAAGCGCGCCGCGAGGTGGGCCTGCGCGTCGCTGGCGCGCGCCAGGTAGAACTGCACGTTCATGTGGCCCCACTGGTCGCAGTCGGCCATGTTCACCGCACCGCGGCCGGTGACGAAGACACGTTCGGTTCCCCGGTCATCCACCGCCGTCATGCGTCGCTCCCGGCGGGCAGCAGCCGTTTGCGCGCCTGCGCCAGCACCTCGGCATCGATGGCGGTGGAACGGCGCGCGTCGAGATCCATCATCACCGTGTAGACCTTGCTCTTCATCGCCAGCTGGCCGGTCTCGACATTGAACAGGCGATGGAAGAAGGTGATCTTGCGCTCGCTCACCTCGAGCACGCCGCTTTCCATGCGCACCAGGTCGCCGGCCAGCAGTTCCTTCAGGTACAGCACCTCCTGCTTCACCGCCGCAGGCGCGCGGCGCCGCTCGCGGATGTAGGCCGGCGTGAGGCCGATGGACGCCATCACGTGCCAGGCCGCGTCGGAGACCTTGGCGACGTAGAACTGCACGTTCATGTGGCCGAGGTGGTCGCACTCCAGCGGCGACACGCGACCGAGGTGGGTTTCGATGAACAAGGGAAGGCTCCGTGGCGCAGGCGGACGCTTCAGTCCTCGGCCTTGTAGTTGGCTTCCTTCACCACGCGCTTCCACTTGGCGATCTCGGCATCGATGGTGCGGCCCAGCTCGGCCGGCGTGCTGCCGACGGGGTCGTAGTTGAGGGCCGCCAGGCGCTCGCGCACGTCGGGCAGCGCGACGATGCGCGCGATCTCCGTCGACAGCCTGCCCACGATCGCCGGCGGCGTGCCCGCCGGCGCCAGCACCGCGGCCCAGGAATCCAGCGCGATGCCCTTGATGCCGGTTTCTTCGAGCGTGGGCACGTCGGGCAGCAGCGGCGAGCGCTTGTTCATCAGCACGGCCAGCGGGCGCACCTTGCCCGACTTGACGTGGGCCATGCCGACGAAGGGGTCGACCACCGCGTCCACCTCGCCGCCCACCACTGCCGCCATTTGCGGACCGGTGCCCTTGTAGGGCACCATCGTGATATCGGCGCCGGTGGCCTGCTTCAGCTGCTCGCCGATCAGGCGCAGCAGGCTCGTGCCGGCGCCGTAGCTGAAGCGCCCCGGCCGTGTGCGCGCCTCGGCGGCGAACTCCTGCATCGTGCGCGCCGGCACGTTGGCATTGACGAGGAACACGCCGCCCAGGTTGGCCACCAGCGAGATCGGCGCGAAATCCTTCACCGGGTCGAATGGCAGCTTGTACAGCGCTGGAGTCAGCGTCTGCGCGCTGGCCACGGTGAGCAGCAGCGTGTAGCCGTCGGGCGCGGCCTTGGCCACGATGTCGGTGCCGATGATGCCGTTGGCGCCGGGCTTGGGGTCGACGTTGACGGTCTGCTTCAGCGATTCGGCGAGCTTGGCGCTGAGCAACCGCGCCACCACGTCACTGGTACCGCCGGCGCCGAACGGAACGACGACGCGGATCGGCCGCGTGGGATAGGGTTCGGCGGCGCCGGCCAGCAGCGGCAGCAGCAGAGCCGCGGCGAGCAGCAGGCGGCGCGGCAGGCGAGGGGTGCGCTTCATCGGGGGTTCTCTCCAGGGGACGGGTTGCAGGGGCGTGACCATCTCGGCCATCACTCGGCCTTGATGCCGGCGGCCTTCACGGTGGCCGCAATGGCCTTCATCTCGGTGCGGTGGAGTTCAGTCAGCGCTGCGGCGTCGCCGGGCCGGGGCTCCCACGAGATGGCGCGCATCTTGTCCTGCACCGCTGGGTCCTTCAGGATCGTCGTCAGCTCGCGGCCGAGCCTGGCGCTGATGTCGCGGGGCACGCCGGCCGGTGCGAAGAAGCCCACCCAAGCCGAGTAGACCATGCCCTTGACGCCGGCCTCGCCGACGGTTTCGAGTTCCGACGCCAGCGAACTGCGTTGCGTGCCCGTGCCGGCCAGGATACGCAGCCTGCCGGCCTTGGCGTTGGGCGCGCTGCTCGACAAGGGTTCGCAGACCACGTCGAGCTGGCCGCCGATCAGGTCGGTGAGCGCCTGTGCCGAAGCCTTGTACGGCACCTTCGCGATGTCGATGCCGGCAGCACTCTTGAGCAGTTCCATGCACAGCAGGCCCGAACTGGTACCGAAGCCGTAGTTGAGCTTGCCGGGCGACGCCTTGGCCGTGGCGACCAGTTCGCGCAGAGACTTGCTCGGCGAGGACCCGGGAACGACGATGACGAAGGGCGCGTCGGCTGCCAGCGCCAGCGGTGCCAGGTCCTTCAGCGGATCGATGGGGAAGCTGGCATACAGGAAGGCGTTGGCCGCCACCGTGGTGCTCGAGCCGAAGAGCAGCGTGTAGCCGTCGGCGGGCGCCTTGGCCAGCGTGCTGACGCCGAGCACGCCGCCGGCGCCGGCGCGGTTGTCGATGACCACGGTCTGCCCCAGACGCTCGCCGAGCAGCGGGGCCAACAGCCGCGCCAGGGCGTCGGTGCTGCCGCCCGCGCCTTGCGGCACGATCAGCTGCACCGGTTTCGACGGCCAGGCCTGTGCCGCTGCCGGCATGGAGGCGATGGAGCCGGCGGTCGCCAGCAGGCCCAGGAGAATTCTGTACAACACGTTCATGGCCCCTCCTACGGGTTGGAAGTCATCACCGTTCGTTCATCGCGATCACCCGGCGCGCCTACACTGCGCTGAGCAGCAGACCCATCCACCGAAGGAAAACGCATGACTGAAGCCGCCGTCCTCGTCGCCCGCCGCGACGCCATCTGCGAGATCACGCTGAACCGGCCCGAGCAACGCAACGCCATGGCGCCCGAACTTCTGCAGGCGTTCCAGCAGGTGATCGACCAAGTGAAAGCGGATCGCGACATCCGCTGTGTCGTCATCACCGGCAGCGGCACCAACTTCTGCTCGGGCGCGGACTTCCGCAGCACCATCCTCGATCGTGGCAACGAGTTGCCGCACGAGGCGTCCTACGCGATCTACCGGCCGTTCCTCACCATCCTTGACGTTCAGGTGCCGGTGATCGCGGCGATGAACGGGCATGCCATCGGCGGCGGCTTCGGCCTGGGCCTGGTGTGCGACCTGCGCGTGGCCAACCGCGAGGCGCGCTACGGCGCGAATTTCGCACGCCTGGGGCTGCACTCGGGCATGGCCATCAGCTACCTGCTGCCGCGCGTGTGCGGCGTGCCGCGCGCCGCCGAACTGCTGTTCACCGGGCGCGTGTTCTCGGGTGCCGAAGCCGCCGAGATGGGCATCGCCAACCACGCGGTCGAGCCGGCGCGGGTGCTGGCGCGCGCGCGCGAGCTGGCTGCCGAGATCGCTGCCAATGCACCGGTGGCGGTGCGCATGATGAAGCGATCGCTGTACCGCGGGCTCGACTGGGATCCGAAGTCGGCTGGCGAGATCGAGGCGCTGCTGCAGTCGCGCACGCTCGACATGGCCGATGCCAAGGAAGGCGTGGCGGCATTGCTGGAGAAGCGCACGCCGCAATTTCGCGGCGCGTAGCCAGGTGCGCCGCGGCGGCTCGAAGGGGTTCGGGCGCGCCATCAGCCGCCCCCGTGGCTTGGCGCAAGCGTGACGCCCGAGGCCACCAGTTCGGCGATTTCCGCGCCCGAGTAGCCGGCTTCAGCCAGCAGCTCGCTGCTGTGCTCGCCCAGCCGGGGCGGCGCGCAGCGGACTTCCGGCGGCGTGCGCGACCATCGCGAGGGCGGTCGAAGGGTCACCAGCGCGCCTTCGGTGGGATGCTCCAGGCGCTGGAAAAAGCCCACGGCCTTCAGGTGCGGATCCTCGAGCAGCGACTCCAGCGTGTGCAGCGGGCCGGCCGGCACGTCGGCCTCGCCCAGCAGCGCGAGCCACTGCTCGGTGCTGCGCGTGCGGAAGGTGGCATCGAGCCAGGCGTAGACCTCGCGCGAGTGCTCGGTGCGCGCCTGCAGCGTGGCGAAGCGCGGGTCCTGCAGCAACTCGGGCTGGCCCAGGCGTTCGAGCACCGCGCGCCACTGGCCGTCGCTGATGAGAAAGGCGCACAGCCAGCCGTCGAGGGTGCGGAAGGGCCGCCGTTCGGGGCTCAGGTGGCGCGGGTAGCCCGGCGGGCCCAGCGGCGGGTCGAAGGAGTGGCCCATCAGGTGGTCGCCGAGCACGCCCTGCACCAGCGATTCGAACATCGGCACCTCCAGCGCCTGCCCCTGGCCCGTGCGCAGCTTGTGCACCAGGGCGCCGAGGATGGCATTGACGAGCACGGTGCCGGTGTAGCGGTCGGCCATCGCCAGGGGGATGTAGCGCGGCTCGCCGCCGCTGGCGCGCGCGTACAGGCCGGCGATGCCCGACATGCCCTGCATCAGGTCGTCGAGCGCCGGCCGCGCGGCATACGGGCCGTCCTGGCCGAATCCGACCGCGCCGACGTAGACGATGCCCGGGTTCACGGCAGCCAGCGCCTCGTACGACAGCCCCAGCCGGGCCATCGCCGCCGGGCGCACGTTGTAGACGAACACGTCGGCCGTGGCGGCCAGCCGCAGCAGCGCGTCGCGGCCGGCCGGCTGCTTGAGGTCGAGCACGACGCTGCGCTTGTTGCGGTTGTTCTGCTGGAAGATGCCGCCCATGCCCGGCGAGCGGGTGGGCCCGATGCCGCGCACGATGTCGCCTTCGTGCGACTCGACCTTGATCACGTCGGCGCCCATGTCGCCGAGGATCTGCGTGGCGAAGGGCCCCAGCAGGTACGCGGTGAGATCGAGCACGCGGATGCCGTTCAGTGCGCTCATGGTTGGGGTCCCATCAGCGCGAGGTGCAGGCCACGATGGCCTGCCACGCCGAACGCTCGCCACCCTGCCGGATGGCCTGCACCAGGGCGCGGGCCCAGAAGGTCTCGCTGCCGTGCTCGTCGCGCCAATCGCGCAACCTGCGGGTGTAGAGGTGCAGCGTGTGTTCGGCGGTGATGCCGATGGCGCCATGCAGCTGGTGCGCGATGCGCGTGCCCAGCCCCGCGGCCTCGCCCGCGCGCACCTTCGCCGCGCCCGCCGCGGCGACGAACCAGCGGGGGTCTTCGGTGGCCGCGGCCGCCTGCACCGCCACGCGCGCCGCGGCGGCCTCCTCGGCCAGCTGCGCCAGCTGGTGCTGCACGGCCTGGAACTGGCCGATCGACCGCCCGAACTGCACACGCTCGCTGGTGTAGGTGACGGTCATCTCGAGCAACTGCCCCAGCGCCCCGGCGATCTGCGCAGCGCTGAGCAACGCGGCGCGCGCTCTCACCTCGGCCAGGCTAAGGCCCGGCAACGCGATGCACCAGGCCTGGGTCGGGCTCGCGCCCGCCGCCTCGTGCAGCGGGATGCCGGTGCTGCCGACGCGCGCCGCAGGCCAGGTGCCGCCCGCGACCGCAAGCACGTGGACGCACGCTCGCGGCAGCCACAGCAGCTGGGCCGTGCCGGCGTCGTCGGCGCCGAGCAGGGCGACATGGCTGGCCTGTTCTGCCCAGGGCACGACCGGGCCGTCGGCTTCGGTCAGGTCGGCACGGCCGGCCGTGCGCAGCGCGTCCAGCGGCGCCGTGGTGAAGGCCACGGCGGCCGGCCCGGCAGCGGGCGCGAGCCCGACGCGCGAGCGCAGCCAGCCGGCCAGCAGCGTCTGCGCGATCGGCAGCGGTGCGCAGCGCGCCGCCGCGCGTTCGAGCAGGGCGCAGGCGTCGACCCAGTCGCCGCCAGCACCGCCTTCGGCTTCCGGGGCGAGCAGCTGGCCCGGACCGAGTTCCTCGACCGCCTGCCACAGCGCCTGCGGCCATTGGCCGGCGTCGGCCGCGGATACGAGGTGGCTGTCGCAGCGCTGCGACAGCAGACGATCGGCCGCTTCGGCCAGGGGCAGCGAGAGTTCGCTCATCGTGCCTGCAGTTGCTTGGCGATCATGTTGCGCAAGACCTCATTGGTGCCGCCGCGCAGGTTGTAGGTGGGCGCCAGCGGCCAGGCGCTGGCCAGCAAGCCGGCCAGCACGGAATCGCCTGCGACGCGCTCGTCGGCGTCCATCGCCTCGCGCACGATCTCGAGCGTGTCGCGCTCGAAGTTCGTGCCCAGGTCCTTCACCATCGCCGCCTCGATGGCCGGCGAGCGCCCGGCTTCGAGCGCGGCCCAGATCGCCAGGCTCATGTTGCGCAGCGTGATCAAGCGCGCGAGCAGGCGTCCGGCCGGCGCATCGGCCGCGGTAGCGGGCGCCTCCAGCACGAGGCGCAGGCAGCGCTCGACGATCGGCATCGTGCTCAGGAATCGCTCGGGGCCGCTGCGCTCGTAGGCGAGCTCGCTCGTCACCTGCTTCCAGCCGTCGCCGGCCTGGCCGACCAGGCACTCGGCCGGCAGCTCGACGCCGTCGAACGTCACCTCGTTGAAGTGGTGGCTGCCATCGAGCATGAGGATCGGGCGGATCGTCACGCCCGGGGCCTTCAGATCGACGATGAACTGGCTCAGCCCGGCGTGGCGCGCCTTGGGGTCGGCGGGGGCGGTGCGGCACAGCACGATCGCGTAGTGCGCGATGTGCGCGCCGCTGGTCCAGACCTTGCGGCCGTCGAGCCGCCAGCGCGCGCCTGACGGCTCGGCCCGCGTGCGCACGGACGCGAGGTCGGAGCCCACGTCGGGCTCGCTCATGCCGATGGCGAAGTAGGTGTCGCCGGCGGCGATGCGCGGCAGGAACGCCTGCCGCTGCGCCTCGCTGCCGAAGCGCATCAGCAGCGGCGCGCTCTGGCGCGCGGCGATCCAGTGCGCGGCCACGGGGGCGCCGGCGGCAAGCAGTTCCTCGTTGATCGTCAGCGTGTCGAAGGCGCTGCCGCCGCGCCCGCCGCAGGCCACCGGCCAGTGGTAGCCGATCCAGCCGCGCGCGCCGAGCCGGCGGCTGAACGCACCGCCCAGGCCCTCGGTCCACGAGTTGCACTGCGGCTCGAAGCCGCCGCTGGCCAACTCGTCGGCGATGAACCGCCGCACCTGCGCGCGCAGCGTGGCCGTGCGTTCGCCAACGGCGGGCAGCGGGAGTGCGGGCTCGAAGAACAGCATGGGGACGGGTCCGGTTGGTCAGCACCTTCGGGCTGCAGTATTCTACCAACCGTTAGTTCGTTGCCTCGGGCCGAACCCGAACCAAGCACCCAGGAGATGCCATGTCCAACCGCTCGCTCGACGATCTCAACCCCGGCGACGTGTTCCGCAGCTACGGCCGCACCGTCACCGAGACCGACATCGTGCTCTTCACGAGCCTGGCCGGGCTGAAGCTGCCGATTTTCATCAACGAGGAGTTCGCGAAGAAGCACACCGACTTCGGTGGCCGCATCTGCCCCGGCCTGCTGACGGCGGCGCTGGCCGCCGGGATGATGGAGGAGATCCTGGGCCCGGCGACGATCGCGGCGCTCGAGCTCACCGACTTCCGGTTCACCGTGCCGGTGCGCCCGGGCGACACCCTGCGCGCCGAGATCACCGTCGAGGGCAAGAAGAACCTCTCCGACGGCAAGCGCGGCGTCATGCAGGGGCGGGTGAGGGTGTTCAACCAGCGCGACCAGCAGGTGTTCGAGTTCAGTGAGAAGCTGATGATGCGGCGCGGGCGTGTGGACGACCTGGTCTGAGCGGGGCCGGCGCGCCGCCGCCCCCGCGTACTCTGGAGCGCCATTTCCCCCTGCAGGCGTCCTTGTGCGCGAGGCACGGCGTCAGGGCGTGCGCGCCGCCCGTGCAGGCACCTGCTTTCTCCGCGCCACCGGAGGTTCCTGGGCTTGCTCGTTGGCGCCGCGCGCACCCGCCAACCACCTGCTCGAGACCGCCTCGAGCGCGTCGAAGACGCCCCCGAGTTCCTTGCCCTGTTCTGTCAGGCCGTACGACACCGCGGGCGGTATCGACGGCACATGGTCGCGGAACACGATGCCACGCTCCTCGAGCAGGCGAAGGCGCTGCGTCAGCACTTTGGCCGACAGCCCGGGAACGGCGCGCAGCAGCGCGCCGAAGCGCATCGGTCCGTCGCGCCGCAGGTGCCACAGGATGTAGCTGGTCCACGAGCCCATCAGCAGGCGCAGCAGGGCGTCGACGGGGCACACGGGCGGTGGTGCTTGGCGTGGCATCGGTGGTTACTTCAAGGTACCTACTTGCTGATGGTAACCGGCGATCGGAGAATCGTTGCCACCGGAAGGCGACAGGTGCCGGCCGGTGGTGCGGCAGCGTGTGTCGCGAAGCCATCGAAGGGGCATGAAGGATGATTCTGGTCGTCGGAGGAACGGGAACGATCGGCAGCGAGGTGGTGCGGCTGCTGCAGGAGGCGAAGCTGCCGTTCAAGGCGCTGGTGCGCGATGCCACCAAGGCGCGCGAGCTGAATGCGCGCGGCGTGCAGACGGCCGCCGGCGACCTGCGCGAGCCGCGGACGCTGCCCGCCGCGCTGGGCGGCGTCGACAAGGTCTTCGTGGTCACGCCGCTGGTGCCTGATCAGGTGCAGATGCGCGCCGCGCTCATCACTGCGGCAAAGACTGCGGGCGTCAAGCACTTCGTCATGTCCACCGGCATCGGCGCGGCCCCGGATTCGCCGGTGCAGATCGGCCGCTGGCACGGCGAGAACCAGAAGCAGGTGCAGGAGTCGGGCATGGCCTGGACCTTCGTGCAGCCCGGCTTCTTCATGCAGAACCTGCTGATGTACGCACAGGCCATCCGCGAGAAGGGCGAGTTCTACATGCCGCTCGGCGAGGGCAAGGTCGGCTGGATCGACGCGCGCGACATCGCCGCCGTGGCCGTGCAGGTGCTGACCACGCCCGGGCACGAGAACCAGGCCTACCCGTTGACGGGGCCGCAGGCCTTGAGCGGTGCGGAGGTGGCTGCCGCCCTCAGCGCGGCGGCGGGGCGCCCGGTGCGCTACGTGGCGATCACACTGGAACAGGCGAAGCAGGCGATGACCGGCATGGGCATGCCCGAATCGCTGGCCGATGCGATGAACGAGCTGTATGCCCTCGCGCCGCCGGGCTACCTGGCCGGCGTGCTCGACACGGTGCCGAAGGTCACAGGCCGACCGGCGCGCACGTTCGCGGAGTTCGCCAAGGCCCACGCGGCAGCGTTCGGCGCCGCCTGACTTTGTGCGCGTGCGGCCGGTTCGTCGGGCCCGGCCGCACACGCCGCTGTCGGGCGCCATGGCGGGCCGCGTCCAGGCAGCGGCCTCGAGGTGCCGCGCAGCGGGCCCACCCACCAGACAAACGTTGAAGCGCCAGCCGTTTCCGGTTGGCCGGGGTGCTCAGGCGGCGCCCGTCGTGGGCACGATCAGGGCATCGAGCGCCTGCACGCCGCGGCCGCGAGGCAGCACCAGCAGCGGGTTGATGTCGATGCTCTCGATGGCATCGGCGTGCCGCGCCGCGTAGACCGACAGCGCCGCCAGCGCCGCGGCCAGTGCATCTTCGTCGGCCGGCGGCTGCCCGCGCACGCCGCGCAGCAGCACACGGCCCTTGACCTCGCCGATCATCGCGCGCGCCTCGTCGACGCCGAACGGCGCGACGCGGAAGGCCACGTCCTGGAAGGCCTCGACGAAGACGCCGCCCAACCCGAACATCACCACGGCCCCGAACACCGGATCGCGCACGACGCCGAGGATGGTCTCGACGCCACGCTCCGCCATGCGCGCCACGACCACGCCGTCAACGCGCGCCTGCGGGGCGTGCGTGGCCGCGCGCTGAATCAAGGTGCAGAACGCCTTGCGCAGCTGCGCCTCGTCGGCCAGGCCCACGATCACGCCGCCGATCTCGCTCTTGTGCGCGATGTCGGCCGAGGCGATCTTCAGCACCACGGGGTAGCCCAGTGCCATGGCCTCTCGCACCGCCGACTCCTCGTCCGCTGCGATCCGCTCGGCCACGGCCGCGATGCCGGCGCTGGCGAGGATGGCCTTGGCCTGCACCTCGTTGACGGCCCGCGCCGGCGGCGGCAGTGCGCCCGCGGGCAGGGCCGGAGGTGCCTGCGCAAGCGCCGCGCGCCGCGACTGCTCCGCGAAGTACACCAGCGCCGCGGCGGCGCGCACGGCACGCGTGGGCTCGTCGAAGAGAAGCACGCCGGCGGCCTCGTACATCCTGCGCACCTCGGGCGAGGCCAGCGACGAGAAGACCACGGCCCGATCCGGGAAACGCCGCAGCACGGCCTGCAGCTGCTCGAGCAGCGAGCGGCTCAGCTCCATCACCTGGCCGACGCTGGACAGGAACGCCACCACCACGTCGTAGCCGCCTTCCTCCAGCATGATCTGGAAGTTGCGGCCGAACAGCGTGAGATCGTTGACGAGCTGTGCCGTCATGTCCACCGGGTTGCGCGGACCGCAGAACGGCACCAGTTCCTTCAGCCGGCGCTGCGCGTCCTCGGGCATCGGCGCCACGTCGAGCGCGCAGTCGCTGGCCACGTCGGCCATCAGTGCGCCGACGCCGCCCGACACGGTGAGCAGGCCCAGGCGCCGCCCGAGCGGCGCCGGCGCGTTCACCGAGCAGGCATAGGCCACGTCGAACAACTCGTCGATGCTGCGCGCGCGCCATACGCCGTACTGGCGGAACAGGCCTTCGTAGACTTGGTCCGAGCCGGCCAGCGACGCAGTGTGCGATGCCGCCGCCTGCGCGCCCGCCTCCGAGCGGCCCACCTTCATGACGACGACGCGCTTGCCGCGCTCGCGCGCCAGCGCCAGCGCGGCGACCAGGCGGTCCTTGTCGGTGGCGGCCTCGAGGTAGGCCACGATGACCTGCGTGCCGTCGTCGCGTGCGAAGTGATCGATGCAGTCGGCGACATCCACGTCGCACTGGTTGCCGGTGGTGATCCACAGGTTCAGCCCCAGGCCGCGCTGGCGGATCAGCGACAGGCAGTAGCCCCCGAAGGCGCCGCTCTGGCTGACCAGGCTGATGCGGCCGGGCACCAGGCCGAAGCCGGCGGCGCTGGGCGTGAAGGTGCCGAGCAGGCGCCGCCGCACGTTGATCAGCCCCATGCAGTTGGGGCCGACCACGCGCATGCCCGTGCGCCGCGCCAGCGCCGTGATGCCGGCTTGCCATGCGACGCCCTGGCCGCCGGTTTCGGCGAAACCCGAGCTGAGCACGACCGCGCCGCCCACGCCCTTGGCCGCGCAGTCCTCGAGCGCGGCCGGCACGCCGGGTGCCGGCACGGCCACGATGGCCAGGTCCACCGGCCCGGGCACCGCGCTGACGGTGGCGAATGCGGGCAGGCCCTGGATCTGCGCCGCCTTGGGGTTGATCGGGTACAAGGCGCCGTCGAAGCCGCTGGACTTGAGGAAGTCCAGCGGACGGCCGCCGATCTTGGTGGGGTCGGACGACGCGCCGTAGACGGCGATCGCGCGCGGTTCGAACAGCGGCGCGAGCGAGCCGCGGGAAGCGTTGGGCGCGGCCATGGCGTCAGTGGATCGACATGCCGCCGTCCACGCCGATCAGCTGCCCGGTGACGTAGCTCGCGCCTTCGCTGGCCAGGAACACCCACACCGGCGCGATCTCCTCCGGCTCGGCCCAGCGGCCGAGCGGGATGCGATCAAGTGTGCGCTGCTTGAAGCGCTCGTCGGTGCGGATGGTCTCGGTCATCGGCGTGGACGCACCCGGTGCGACGCAGTTGACGATGATGTTGTAGCGCGCCAGTTCGCGAGCCGCCGACTTGGTGAAGCCGATCAGGCCGGCCTTGGCCGAGCCGTAATTGATCTGGCCGATGGTGCCCAGGATGCCGGCGGTGGAGATGGTGTTGATGATCCAGCCGCGCTGGCGCTCGATCATGCCGTCAACCACCGCCTGCAGGCAGTTGAAGCTGCCGGTCAGGTGTACGTCGATGACCTGCTGCCACTGGTGCGCCGTCATCTTGTGCAGCATCGCGGTACGCGTGATGCCGGCGTTGTTGACGAGCACGTCCACCGGGCCAAACTTCGCCACCACCGCCGCCACCATCGCGTCCACGGCGGCACGGTCGGCCACGTCGCACTTGAACGCCGCGGCCTGCCCGCCGGCGTCGCGGATCGACTGCGCCACCTGCTCGGCGGTCTCGAGGTTCCAGTCGACCACCGCGACCTTGGCGGCTTGCGCGCCGTAAGCGCGCGCGATGCCCGCGCCGATGCCCTGGCCGGCGCCCGTGACGATCGCGACCCTGTTTTCGAGAGCCCTTCCGCTGAACATCGATCGCTCCTTGACCAAACGAGTGTTTGTTAGACTCAACGATGCCACAGGATGGAGGGCAGCGCCAGGGGCCGGCACCCGGGGTGGGGCAGAGTGCGCCGCGCGCTGAGGTCTTGCCGCAGGGGTGGCACCGCGTGGCGGCGACCCCGGCAAGCCCAAATCCGATTCCAGGACCTGAACCCGAGGCGAGAGTCCATGATCGATCTGACCGAACGGCTCGACGCACCGACCGAGGTGCAACGCATGCTGCGCGACGCCGCCGCCGCCTTCTTCGCCGCCGACGGCCCGGGCCGTCGCCTGCGCGAATGGCGCGGCAAGCTGCCCGGGCACGACCGCGAGCGCTGGCAGCGCATGGCCGGCCTGGGCTGGCTCGGCCTGTGCCTGCCCGAGGCGCTGGGCGGTAGCGGGCTCGGCGCTGGCGAGGCGGTGGTGCTGCTGGAGCGCTGCGGCCGCGCACTCGCACCCGAGCCGTTGGTGGCCGGTGCGCTGCTGCCGGCCTGGGCGCTGCTGCACGGCGACTCGCAGGCGTTGCGCGAGCGCTGGCTGCCGGCACTGGCGCGCGGCGAGGTGCAACTCGCGCTGGCGGCCGGAGCGCAGGGCGATGAGCTGGATGAAGACGATGGCGACGCTGCCGGAGTCCGCCGCAGCGTCGAAACCCCGCGAGCCGCTGCGCGCGGCGCGGGCGTTGCGCTCGACGGGCGCTGCCGCTTCGTGGCCGGCGGCGCGGGGGCCGACGCTTTCGTCGTGGCGGCGCAGGGTGCGCAGGGTGTGCTGCTGCTGCTGGTGGAGGCCAGCCAGAGCGGCCTGCAGACCAGCACGCAATCCCGCGTGGACGGTGGGTTCTGGACGGAACTGCGGTTCGAGGGCGCCGAGGTCGCCGGCGCGCAGCTGATCGCCGGGCCGGCGCGCGCGCAGGGCGTGCTGCAGCGCGCGCTCGACCTGGCGCGCATCGCCAAAGCCGCCGAGCTGCTGGGCGTGATGAGCCAGGCGCTCGAAACCAGCGTCGCCTACATCGCGATGCGCGAGCAGTTCGGTCGCGCCATCGGCAGCTTCCAGGCGCTGCAGCACCGCGCCGCAGACCTGCTGATCCAGGTCGAGCTCACGCGCTCGGTGGTGCTGCAGTCGGCCGCGGCAGCCGACACGCACGGCAGCGATGCGCGGCGGCTGGCCATCGCCGCCAGCCAGGCCAAGGCACGCGCCTCGGCGGCGGCGCTCGAGGTCACCAAGGGCTGCATCCAGCTGCATGGCGGCATCGGCTACACCGACGAATGCGACATCGGCCTGTACCTGAAGAAGGCGATGGTCGGCGCGGCCTGGCTCGGCAACGCGGCGCTGCACAGGCGCCGCTACAACGAATTGGCCGGCGACGGCGACGAAGCCTCGGCGCCCGAGCTGATCGCCGGCGGCGAGCACCCGATCCGCCGCGACGAGCTGCGCCGCTGGCTGGCCGAGAACTTCCCGCCCGCGTGGCGCTTTCCGGCCAGCCGCATGAGCCTGAAGGACACGCGCGCTTGGCACGACAAGCTCCACGAGAAGGGCTGGGTGGCGCCGAACTGGCCCAAGGCCTACGGCGGCATGGGGCTGTCGGGCTACGAGCAGGTGGCGCTGCAGTCGGAGTTCGACCGCCACGGCATCGTCATCGCGCCGAACATGGCGGTGATCATGCTCGGGCCGCTGATCATCCGCTACGGCACCGAGCAGCAGAAGCGCGAGGTGCTGCCGCGCATCCTGTCGGGCGAGGTGCGCTGGTGCCAGGGCTACTCCGAGCCCTCGGCAGGCTCCGACCTCGCCAGCCTGCGCACCGCCGCCGTGCTCGACGGCGACGAGTTCGTCGTCAACGGGCAGAAGATCTGGACCTCGTTCGCGCACGAGGCCGACTGGATCTTCATGCTCGTGCGCACCGACCCGAAAGCCAAGAAGCAGGAGGGCATCAGCTTCCTGCTGGCGGACATGCGCACACCCGGCATCACCGTCAAGCGCATCCGCAACCTGGGCGGCAACGCCGAGTTCTGCGAGACCTTCTTCGACAACGTGCGCGTGCCCAAGGCCAACCTCGTCGGCGGGCTGAACCAGGGCTGGACGATGGCCAAGTCCCTGCTGGGCAGCGAGCGCATCATGATCGGCAACCCGCGCGGCGCGCGCGCGCCGTTCGCGCGCCTGGCGGAGCTGGCGCGCGCCACCGGCCTGGACCGCGACGGTGCCTGGCGCGCCCGCCACCAGCAGCTGCGGCTGGACATCGACGATCTCGAGGCGATGTTCGTGCGCTGCGTCGAGGTGCTTCGCCGCGGGCACGAACTCGGCGCCGAGGTGTCGATGCTGAAGATCTGGATCACCGAGGCGCAGCAGCGGGTGGCCGACCTGATGCTCGAGACCGCGGGTGCCGCCGGCGTGAGCGACGAATCGATGGTGCTGCCGGGCGGCGCGCTGCATCCGGCGCACATGTTCTTCTCGGCGCGCCCGGCCAGCATCTACGGCGGCAGCAACGAGATCCAGCGCAACATCCTGGCCAAGGCGGTGCTCGAGTTGCCGGGCTGACACGGCGCGCACCGTACCCCTGCAGCACCTTTGAAGGACCCCATGACCCACCCTCCTGCGACCGGCTCCTGGACCGAGGGCCCGGGCCCCGACGTCATCTTCGCCCAGCACCTGGCGGCAGGCGAGTTCCGCATCCAGCGCTGCGCCGCCTGCGCGCGCCACGTCTTCTACCCGCGGCTGGCGTGCAGCCATTGCGGCAGCGTCGAGCTCGCGTGGCAGGCGCCGAGCGGGCGCGGCACCGTGTATGCAGTCAGCGTCGTCAACCGCAGCGCCGACAAGGGTGGCCCTTACAACGTGGTGCTGGTCGACCTGGCCGAGGGCCCGCGCATGATGGGGCGCGTGGACGGCATCCCGAACGACGCGGTGCGCATCGGCATGGCGGTGCGGGCGCGTGTCGGGCAGGGCGCCGGCGGCGAGCCCTGCGTGGTCTTCGACCCGCTCGACCCTGACGTTTCGACCGACCGCGAAGGGAGCGCACGATGAGCGGCAGCAGCCTCCGCGGCCGCGCCGCGATCGTCGGCGCGGCGCTGGCGGGCCTGGGCGAGGCACCGGGCCGCAGCTCGGAAGACATCGCCATCGAGGCCAGCGTCAAGGCGCTGGCCGAGGCGGGCCTGACCACGCGGCATGTCGATGCGGTGTTCGGCTCGCTGCCGGGCAACGCCAACCCGCTGTCGGCGTTGCTGATCGCCGAGATGCTGGGCATCCAGCCCAGGTTCACCGACAACAACCGCACCGGCGGCTCCACCTTCTTGTCGTACACGCTGATGGCGGCGATGGCGCTGAAGGAAGGCCTGTGCGAAACGGCGTTGATCTTCTACGGCAGCAACCAGCGCACCGCCAGCGGCAAGCTGGTGTCGTCGGTCAAGCCCTTCGCCTACGAGGCGCCGTACGCGCCGATCTTTCCGGCTACGTCGTACGCGCTGGCGGCCTCGCGCCACATGCACGAGTACGGCACCACGCGCGAGCAGCTCGCCGCGGTGGCGGTGGCGGCGCGCGCCTGGGCCAACCTGAATCCGCAAGCCTTCATGCGTGGCCCGCTCAGCGTGGCCGACGTGCTGGCCTCGCGCATGGTGTCGAGCCCGCTGACGGCGCGCGACTGCTGCCTCGTCACCGATGGTGGCGCGGCCGTCGTCATGACGCGCGCCGACCGCGCACGCCACCTGCCGAAGAAGCCGGTGTACCTGCTCGGCGCGGCGGCGGCCACCACGCACATGAACATCGTGGCGATGGCCGACCTCACGCGCACCGCGGCCATCGACTCCGGGCAGCGCGCGCTGGCGATGGCCGGCGTGGCGCCGCGCGACATCGACGTGGTGCAGCTCTACGACGCCTTCACCATCAACACGATCCTGTTCCTCGAAGACCTGGGCTTCTGCGCCAAGGGCGAGGGCGGGGCGTTTGTCGCCAGCGGCGCCATCGCCCCCGGCGGCGCGCTCCCGGTGAATACCAACGGCGGCGGGCTGTCGTGTGTGCATCCGGGCATGTACGGCATGTTCACGCTGGTCGAAGCCGTGCAGCAGCTGCGCGGCGAAGCCGGCGAGCGGCAGGTGGCGGGTGCCGAGCTGGCGCTGTGCCACGGCAACGGCGGCGTGCTGTCCAGCCAGATCACCAACGTGCTCGGCACCGAGGCCACTCTGTGAGTTCTGCGGTGCACGACATCCGGCCCGAGGCGTTCTACCCCGGCCTGCAGATCGAGCATGTCACGGCGGCAGGCGTGAAGGCGTTGCGGGTGGGCAGCGGGCCGACGCTGGTGCTGCTGCACGGCGGCACCGGATCGTGGACGCATTGGGTGCGCAACATCGAGCCGCTGTCGCGCCGCTTCAGCTTGGTCATCCCCGACCTGCCGGGCATGGGCGAATCGATCGACGTGCCGCGCGACACCGATCTCGACGGCTACGGCGCCTTCATCGTGGCGGCCATCGATGCCGGCCTCGTGCCGCCCGGCCTGCGCTTCGCCGTCGCCGGCTTCTCGTGGGGCGGGGTGGTGACTGCCTGGCTGGCGGCGCGCCTGCCTGAGCGAGTGTTCGCGGCCTGCCTGCTGGCCCCGGGCGGCTTTCCGCCGGAGGGTTGGCATCGGCCGCCGCTGAAGCCCGTGCCGCCAGGGGCGAGCGACGCGGAGGCCGACGCCATCCACCGCGCCAACCTCGAGATGATGATGGTCGCCGACCCGGGCAGCATCGACGATCTGACGGTGGCGATGGAGCGCCGCAACCATGCGATGACGCGATTCAAGTCGCGCTTCCTCGGCTACCGCGACACCCTGGGCCCGAGCCTGCGCCGGGTGAGCTGTCCGGTGCTGGCGGTCCTGCCGGCGCGCGATCCACTGCCGCGGCCGGATGCCGCGGCTCGCGCCGAGTACCTGCGTCGCTGCGCACCACACCTCATCTGCCGGGTTGTCGCAGACGCCAGCCATTGGGTCGCCTACGAGGCTGCCGACGAGGTCAACCGGCTGATTGCCGGCTTTGTCGGCCGGCTGTCCCATCTTGCGGCGTCGCGTTGATGCCGTCCGTCGAGCATCGGGGCTCGCCGGAACCGATGGTGCCGGCTTCGGCGATCTGTAGCCTTGATCTGTCGACCCGATGCGACACGAGTGGTTGATGAGGGTTTCTATCCATTGGATTCCGACGCCAGGGTGATCAAGTATGGTGCACAAGCCATGAAAACTGCCATGCCGGTCTTGCCCCTCTGCCTCGGCGGCGGACGGGTCACCGAGCAGCGGGGTCGACGAGGCCTGGTTTACTGATCATGCTCACCAGCCCGGAAATCGGCGAACGGCGTGCCGCTGGCAGCATGGCCGGGCGGTCGGTCGACACCCTGATCACCCGCATGTTCTTCGGCATCAGCTGTGTCGGCTGCTTGGCGGAAACATTGATCGTCTGGTGGCACTACGCTGCCCTGCCGGCGCCTTGGCGTGGCGCAGTCGTGGCCCAGCCGCTGGTCATCATCGGGGCCATCGCGGCGGGATGCTGGATGGCCCGGCGTGGCCGGTTGGCTGCGGGTGTGTCCCTGGTGCTCTTGTCGGCCTGGTTGTCGGTGAGCGTCACCTCGGCGGCCAGCGGACTCGGTTTGGGCTCGTTGATGCTGAGCCTGTACTCGCCCCTGATCATCGTTGCGGGCGTGATGCTCGGCGTTCCCGGCGCCCTCGTCTTCACGGCGTTGTGCGTCTTCACGCTGCTGGTGCTTGCGGGTTGGCCCGGATCGGACTTGGCGACACAGGCCGCCCAGGCCAGTTCGTCAACGTTCGGCCTCCTGCTGGTCCATGCGGCGCTGGTGGGCATCAGCCTGATGTCTGGCGTGCTCATGTCGCGCGCCCTGGTAACGTCACTGCGGGAGACCAAGTATCAAGAGCATCGGTTCCGCCAGTTGCTGGACATGGCCACCAACTGGTATTGGGAAATGGACGAGCAGTTTCGCTTCACCAGCGTGGAGGGGCGCGGTGACGGGCCCGAGGGGCTGCACGCCGCGCGGGCCATCGGCCGACGCCCGTGGGAGGGCGTGTGGCCGCAGATGAGCGAGCAGCAATGGGCCGTCCACAAGGCCGGCCTCGCCACGCACCAACCCATACGCAACGCCCTCGTCGGCGGTGGAGCGGGCCCGTACTACAACATCAGCGCCGAGCCGCTCGTGTCCACCGGTGGCAAGTTCTTGGGGTACTGGGGCGTTTCCCGCACGGAGACGGCCAACATCCTTGCCAAGCAGCGCCTGAAGGCCAGCGAGCAACTCTACCGGGCCATGTTCGAGCGGGCGTCAACCGGCTTCGCCTTCCATCGCGAAGGGCGCGTCCGGAGTGTCAACGCTGCGCTGGCGTCGATGCTGGGCTTCGAGTCACCCGAGGAGATGGTCGGGATCGACATCCGAGATCACGTCGACCCTGGTCACCACGAACTGGTGCGCCGTTTGTCGCTCCAGCTCGAATCCGGTGGCATCGGCACGTCGCTGCCGTTCGTCGACATGGTGTTGCGCCGCAGGGATGGTACGCGCGTGGACGTTCTGTTGTCGGCCGTCCGCGTGGCCATGCCCGAGGGCGTGGTTGCCGACCTGGCGATCTTCGTCGACGTGACGCAGCGCAAGGAGACCGAGCGCCTGCTCACCGCAGCGCGCGACCAGGCGGAGGCCGCCAGCCGGACCATGAGCCGATTCCTGGCCAACGTCAGCCATGAGATCCGCACGCCGCTCAGCGGCGTGTACGGGCTGGCGCAGCTGGGGCTGGACGAGCAGGTGTCTGAGCCGCAGCGGCGCCAGTATCTGCGCCACATCGTCAGCAGCGCCCGACACCTGACGACCTTGCTCTCCGATGTGCTCGATCTGGCCAAGGTCGAGGCCGGCGAGCTGACGATTGAGCGGGTAGCTTTCGATCTGCGCGCCCTGCTGGAGGAAGCGTCGGCGAGCTACCTCGAACTCGCGTCGGCCAAGGGCCTACGCTTGGAGTGTCAGGTCGGACCCGATGTGCCGGGCTGGGTGCTGGGTGACCCGACCCGCGTGCGACAAGTGGTCGCCAATTTCATCGGCAACGCGATCAAGTTCACAGGTTCCGGAAGCATCACCCTCGGCGCGAGTGCGACGCCGGGCGAGGGGGTGACGATCAGGGTGCGCGACAGCGGCATCGGCATCGACGCGGCAGAGATCGAGAAGTTGTTCCGCCGTTTCTCTCAGGCCGACGACTCGACCACCCGACGCTTCGGCGGCTCGGGCCTGGGTTTGTCGATCTGTCGGGAACTGGCCACGCTGATGGGCGGCACGGTCGGTGTCCACAGCGTCGTGGGTGAGGGCAGCACTTTCTGGGTCCGGTTGCCGCTGCCCGAGACCGTGCCGCAGCCGAAAGGTTCACAGGGCGAAGCACCCTCGCTCGCCGGCGTGCGGGTGCTGCTGGCGGAGGACAACCCGGTGAACCTGTTGATCGCCGAAACCATGCTCTGTCAAGCGGGAGCCTTGGTCACGGCGGTGGGCAACGGGCGCCAGGCACTGAATGCATTCGATGCCACCGGCGGCGCATTCGACGCGGTGCTGCTCGATCTGCACATGCCGGTGATGGACGGGCTGGAGGCCGCGCGGGAACTCAGGCGCCGCCGAAACGCACAGCGGCTGCCCATCCTCGTCATCACCGCCGCTGTGACTGCCGAGGACCGCGAGCAAGCCATGGCGGCGGGCATGAACGACTTCATCGCCAAGCCCTTCGCGAGAACACAACTGCTGGTGACGGTGAAGCGCTGGCTGGATGCTTGCGGGCCCGGGGCGCGGCCGTAGTGGAGGCGATCCGTTCAAGGCAGCGCGGTCACGAAACCCATCCATTTCGAAACGGAGAAGCGAATGCCCGTCCAGGAAGGCGAACTCTTGTGGACTCCGAGCCCGCAGTTCGTGCAGTCGTCGCAGGTCTCACGGTTCATGGACTGGCTGCGCCGACACCGCAACCTGGACTTCTCAGACTACCCCTCGCTGTGGCAGTGGTCGGTTGACTCCATCGAGGACTTCTGGGCCGCGTTGTGGCAGTACTTCGAGATCGATTCCTCGACGCCCTACGCGAACGTGCTGAGCGAGCGCGTGATGCCCGGTGCGGTGTGGTTCCCCGGTGCGCGGGTGAACTTTGCCAAGCACATGCTGCGTAAGGGGCAGCGTGGGCGGCCGGCCATCCACCATCGCAGCGAGATTCGCCTGCCCACAACACTGAGCTGGGAAGACCTGCGCGACCAGGTCGCCACGCTGGCCGAGGCGATGCGCCGCATGGGCATCTGCCCCGGTGATCGCGTTGTCTCGACGCTGCCGAACACGCCCGAAGCCGTGATCGCCCTGCTGGCCACCACGGCCATCGGTGCCGTCTGGTCGGCCTGCTCGCCCGATTTCGGCGCGCGCAGCATCCTCGACCGCTTCCAGCAGATCGAACCGCGGTTGCTGTTCGCGGTGGACGGTTATCGCTTCGGCGGCAAGGACTTCGACCGCCGCACCGAGCTCGCCCAGCTCGTCGAAGGCCTGCCCACGCTCGAGCACCTGGTGTTCCTGCCCGACCTCGACCCGGCCGCGCCGCGGCCGACGCCGCGTCCTGAGCTGGCTGTGCGCCTGTGGTCGGAGGTCATGGCCGAGCAGCCGTTGCGCTACGAGGACTTCTGCTACGAGGACGTGGAGTTCTCGCACCCGCTGTGGATCCTGTATTCCTCGGGGACCACCGGCCTGCCCAAGGCGATCACGCACAGCCACGGCGGCATGACGCTGGAGACACACAAGGTCATCGCCTTCCATGCCAACCAGACGGCGGATTCTTGCCTGTTCTTCTACACGACCACCGGCTGGATGATGTTCAACTTCATGGTCATGGGCCTGTGCAGTGGCGGGCGCATCGTGCTGTACGACGGGAACCCGCTGGCGCCCCATGTCGAGCGGCTGTGGCAGTTGGCAGCCGAGCACCACGTCACGATGTTCGGCGCCAGCCCGACCTTCGTGCAGATGATGATCAAAGCCGGCGTGCGGCCGGCGAAGAAATACGACCTGTCGGCGCTGGAGGGTGTGCTGCTGGGCGGCTCGCCGGCCACGCCCGAGACCTTCGCGTGGTTCTACCGCGAGGTCAAGCGCGACCTGTGGGTCACCTCGCAAAGCGGCGGTACCGACGTGTGCTCGGCCTTTGTCGGCGCCTCGCCCACGCTGCCGGTGTACGCCGGCGAGATCCAGACGCGGCTGCTGGGCGTGGATGCACACGCGCTCAGCGATGAGGGAGAACCGCTGATCGACGGCGTGGGTGAGCTCGTGATCCGCAAGCCCATGCCCTCGATGCCGCTGTACTTCTGGGGTGACGCCGACAACCGGCGTTACCACGACAGCTACTTCGACGTCTACCCCGGCCAGTGGCGGCACGGCGACTTCTTCAAGGTCAACCAGCGCGGCGGCTGCTACATCTACGGCCGTTCCGACTCCACGCTCAACCGCGCCGGCGTGCGCATCGGCACGGCCGAGATCTACCGCATCGTCGAGAACGTCGAGGGCGTGCAGGACAGCATGGTGCTCAACCTCGACCTGCCCGGCGGCAGCTTCTTCATGCCGATGTTCGTGGTGCCCAAGCCGGGCTTCATGCTCGACGAGGCGATGCAGTCGCGCATCACCCAGGCGCTGCGCATGCAGGGCTCGCCGCGCCACGTGCCCGACCGCTACGTCGCCATCGCTGCCGTGCCCTACACCCTCACCGGCAAGAAGCTCGAAGTGCCGGTGCGCAAGATCCTGCTGGGCGCTGCGCCCGAGAAGGTGGCCAGCCGCGACGCGATGATGAACCCGGCGTCGCTGCAGTTTTTCGTGGACTTTGCGGGCGAGGTGAGGCGCATGGTCGAGGCCGGCGAACAGCCGCGGTGAACGGCGGGCAGGCTCCGACCCGGCCTGCAGCCCGCTGCCTGCTCACATGCGAAACACGCCCCAGCCGCTCGGCCGCGCCGGCGTGCGGCCGGCCGCATCGAGCAGCAGTGCGAGCACGCCGCGTGTCTGCTCGGGTTCGATCACGGCGTCGCACCACAGCTGGCGCGCCCAGTTCAACGCACCGGCTTCGTCGTCGGGCGCGTCGGGCGACGCGGCGGCGCGCGCGTTGGGCCACATCAGCAGCGCGTTGGGCCTGAAGGCGCGGCCGCACAGCGCGTGGTAGGCGGCGCCATGCGCCTGGCCGACGATGACGGTGATCTTGGGCACGTCGGCATTGGCCGCCGCGTTGAGCAGCTTCGCGCCGTGGCGGCCGGTGCTGCCCTGCGACGGCTCGCCGCTGTCGGCGAAGCCGGGCGAATCGACCAGGAACACGAGCGGGATGTCGCGCTGGCCGCACAGCTCGATGAAGTGGGCGCCTTTGGCCGCGGCCTGTGCGGTGAGCGCGCCGGCGCCGGAGACGATGCCGACCTCGAAGCCCTCGATGCGGGCGAAGCCGCACACCAGCGTCTGGCCGTGCAGCGGCTTGAACTCCTGGAAGCGGCTGCTGTCGACCAGGCGCACGATCAGCTCGCGGGTATCGGCCGCGGGTTCGCCGTTCAGGCGCACCAGGCCGCGCAGTTCGGCGGCCGGATGCCGCGGTTCTTCAGGCACGGCGCGCGTCCAGCGCAGCGGCGCCGGCTCGCCCAGATGACGCACGATGCGCCGCGCGATGGCGAGCGCGTGGGCGTCGTCGTCGGCCAGATGGTCGGCCACACCGCTCACGCTGCAGTGCATCAGCGCACCACCCAGCGCCTCGGAGTCGACCACCTCGCCGGTGGCGGCGTACACGAGCTGCGGGCTGCCGAGGAACATCGCGCCCTGGTTGCGCACGATGACCAACTCGTCGCACAGCGCCGGGATGTAGGCGCCGCCGGCGGTCGAGGGGCCGAAGACGAGCGCGATCTGCGCGATGCCTTCGGACGACATCTTGACCTGGTTGTACATCACCGATCCGCCCTGGCCGTCGTCCGGGAAGATGTTGGCCAGGTCGGGCAGGAAGGCCCCGCCCGACTGGACCATCGTGATGCACGGCAGCCGGTGCTGCCAGGCGAACATCTGCGCCCGCACGTGGCGCTTGGTGGTCATGCCGAACATCGTGCCGCCCTTCACCGTCGGGTCGTTGACGATCAGCATGCAGTCGCGCCCGGCCACGCGGCCCACGCCGGTGATCAGCGTGGCGCCCGGTGGCACGCCGTCGTACAGGTCGGCGGCGGTGAGCTGCCCGATCTCGAAGAAGGGCGAGCCCGCATCAAGCAGCGCCGCGATTCGTTCGCGCGGCAGCATCTGGCCGCGGCTCTGGTGCAGCTTGCGCGCGCGCTCGTTGCCGCCGGCCGAGGCTTCGTCGCGGCGCGCCTGCAGCGCCGCGGCCAGCGCGTCGAAGACGGCGCGGCGGGTTTCGAAGGCGGTGTCGGTGGTCACCGCCGCGCCGCTGAATGCCTGCATGTCGTTCGCCGGTGCCAAGCCGCCGCCGGGGCTACATGCGGAAAGCGCCGTAGGCTGCGGGCTGGGCGGGCAGGCGGCCCGCGATGTCGAGCAGTTGTGCCAGCACGGCGCGGGTGCGCTCGGGCTCGACGATGGCATCGCACCACAGCTGGCGCGCCCAGTTCAGCGCCCCGGCCTCGTCGTCGGGCGCGTCGGGCGATGCCGAGGCGCGCGCGCCGGGCCACATCAGCAGCGCGTTGGGCTTGAAGGCCCGGCCGCCCAGCGCGTGATAGGCCGCGCCGTGGGCGCGGCCGGTGATGACGGTGAACTTTGGCACGTCGGTGTTGGCCACCGCGTTCAGCAGCTTCGCGCCGTGGCGGCCGACGTTGGCCTGGCCAGGCTGGCTGCTGTCGGCGAAGCCCGGTGAGTCGACGAGGAACAGCAGCGGGATGTCGCGCTGGCCGCACAGCTGCACGAAGTGCGCGCCCTTGGCGCCGGCCTGCGCGGTGAGCAGGCCGTGGCCGGCGACGATGCCGACCTCGAAGCCTTCGATGCGGGCGAAGCCGCACACCAGCGTCTCGCCGTGCAGCTGCTTGAACTCCTGGAACTGGCTGTCGTCCACCAGGCGCGCCAGGATGTCACGGCAGGCGGCGCCTTCGACCGCGCCGACGGCTGCCAGGCCCGCAAGTTCCTGCGGGTCGTGCAGCGGCGGCACGGGCTCGGCGCGTGTCCAGCGCAGTCGCGGCGGCTCGCCCAGGTGTTCGACGATTCGCCGCGTGATGGCCAGCGCGTGCTCGTCGTCGTCGGCCATGTGGTCGGTGACGCCGCTCAGGCGGCTGTGCATCTCGGCGCCGCCCAGCGGCTCGATGTCGATCACCTCGCCGGTGGCGGCGAACACGAGCTGCGGGCTGCCGAGGAACATCGCACCCTGCTTGCGGATGATGACCACCTCGTCGCACAGCGCCGGGATGTAGGCCCCGCCGGCCGTGGAGGGGCCGTGCACGAGGGCGATCTGCGCGATGCCCTCGGCCGACATCTTGACCTGGTTGTACATGATCGAGCCGGCTTGGCCCTCGTCGGGGAAGATATTGGCCAGGTCGGGCAGGAAGCCGCCGCCGGACTGGACCATCGTGATGCACGGCAGGCGGTGGTGCCACGCGAACAGCTGCGCCCGCGTGTGGCGCTTGGTGGTCATGCCGAACATGGTGCCCCCCTTCACGGTGGCATCGTTGACCAGCAGCATGCACCAGCGGCCGCAGACCCGGCCCACGCCGGTGATCATCGTGGCGCCGGGGGGCACGCCCTCGTACAGGTCGGCGCCGGCGAGCTGGCCGATTTCGAAGAAGGGCGAGCCCGGGTCGAGCAGCGCCTGCACGCGCTCGCGCGGCAGCATCTGGCCGCGGCTCTTGTGCAGCTTGCGCGCCTTCTCGCTGCCGCCAGCAAGGGCTTCGTCAAGCCGGGCGCGCAGCCGGGCCATCAGTTGGTGGTGGGCCTCCTCGCGCTGGGAAAAGTGCTCGTCGCGGAGGGTTTCTGACGTTGCTGGCGATGTCATCGGCGGGCTGAAGTTTGTTGACCTAACAAATGTTTGGTATTCTAGCGATGTGGCCGTGCCGCACGCAATGTTTGCCGAAGCTTCCCGGCCGTGGCCCCCGATGACCCGATGACCCGAACCCACATGCTCGACGACATGCACTCCTTCACCCGGCGAGAGCAACTGGCGGCCACCGCAGGCCGAGATCGGGCGGCGCCATGAGCATCCTGGCGTCCGCCATCACCGCAAGCCCCGAGGAACTGCAGGCCAACCGGTTGGCCTACGAGGCCCGCGTCGCCGACCTTCGCGCGCGCCGCACTGCGGCCTTGGCGGCAGGCTCGGCTGCGGCCCGACAGCAACTGCGCGACGGCGGCCAGATGCTGGTGCGCGAGCGCATCAGTGCCTTGCTCGACCCGGGTTCGCCCTTCCTGGAGCTGTGCCAGCTGGCTGGCGAGGCCCTGTATGGCAACGACCCGCCCGGTGCCGGCGTGGTCACCGGCGTGGGCATGATCGCAGGGCGACCGTGCATGGTGATCGCCAGCGATCCGACCGTCAACGACGGTGCCTACAACGCCCACACCTGCAAGCGGCACGTGCGCGCGCAACGCTTCGCGTGGCAGCACCGCCTGCCGTGCGTGACGATGCTGCAGCCTGGCGCGCAGCCGCCTGGCGTCAAGCAGGGTGTGTTCGCCGACGAGGGCCAGTTCGGGTCGATCCTGTACAACCAGACGCGCATGTCGCGCGAGGGCATCGCGCAGATCTGCAGCGTTCACGGCCCCGCGGCGGATGCGGCGGCGTTCGTGGCCGCGATGTGCGACGAGGTGGTCGTGGTGCGTGAGCGCGGTGCGCTGGCCTTCGGCGCAGCCGTGCCGGCGCCCGCCGACGCCGAGCGCGCCAACCGCGAAGACGGCGTGACCGACCGGCTGGCCGAAAGCGACGCGCACGCCATCGCCATCCTGCGCGACCTCGTCGGCCACCTGGGCGATGTGCCCAAGCAGCGGCGCGACGTGGCCGCGCCGCGCGAGCCGCTGCACGACCCGCGCGAGATCTACGGCCTGATCAGCGCCGACCCGCGCGTGCCCACCAGCAACCGCGAGATCGTGCTGCGCCTGATCGACGGCAGCGACCTGCACGAGTTCAAGCCCGACTTCGGCGACACGCTGATCACCGGCTTCGCGCGCATCCAGGGTTTCGACATCGGCATCCTGTGCAACAACGGCGTGCTGTTCTCCGAGAGCGCGCTCAAGGCCACGCAGTTCATCGACCTGTGCTGCAAGCGCGACATCCCGCTGCTGTTCATGGCCGACATCAACGGCTTCATGGTCGGCCGCGAGGCCGAGGAGGCCGGCATCGCCAAGCACGGCGCGAAGATGATCACCGCGATGACCTGTGCCAACGTGCCCAAATACACGCTGATCATCGGCGGCTCCTACGGCGCGGGCTACCTCGCGATGTGCGGCCGCGCGTTCAAGCCCAATGCGATGATGATGTGGCCCAACGGCCGTGCCGCGATCATGGGCCCCGACCAGGCCGCGACAACGCTGGCGATGGTCAAGGACGACCAGCACAAGCGCGACGGCACGAACTGGACCGACGCCGAGCGCGAGGCCTACAAGGCGCCGGTGCGCAAGACCTTCGAGGACTTCGCCAACGCCTACAACTTCGCGCGCAACACGTGGTGCGACCTGATCGTCGAGCCGACCGAAACGCGCGACGTGATGGCGATGCTGCTCGACCTTGCTGGCCGCGTGCCGGCCGTGCCTTCGCGCTTCGGCGTGTTCCGGATGTAAGGCTGGCGCAGCACCATGTTCAAGAAGATCCTGATTGCCAACCGCGGCGAGATCGCCTGCCGCATCGCACGCACCTGCCGTCGCCTGGGCGTGGCCGTGGCGGGCGTGCATTCGGCTGCCGACCGCGACGCGCTGCACGTGCACGAGATCGGCGAGTCGGTCGAGATCGGTGGCGCCGCGGCCTCCGAGAGCTACCTGCGCATCGATGCGGTCATTGCTGCCGCGAAGTCGGTGGGCGCGCAGGCCATCCACCCCGGCTTCGGCTTCCTGGCCGAGAACGCGGTGTTCGCGCGCGCGGTCGAGGCCGCCGGGCTGGTTTTCATCGGCCCGACGCCCGAAGTCATCGAGCGCCTGGGCGACAAGGCGGCGGCCAAGCGCGAGGCCGACGCGGCCGGCGTTCCCATCGTGCCCGGCAGCCAGTCGCCGAGCACCGACCCCGAGGAGATCGCTGCCACCGTGCGGCGCGTCGGCCTGCCGGTGATGCTGAAGGCCGCCGCGGGCGGCGGCGGCAAGGGCATGCGCGGCATCGAATCGATGGACGGCCTGTCGCAGGAGATCGAGTCGGCGATGCGCGAGGCGAAGAACGCCTTCGGCGATGCCGGGTTGATCGTCGAGAAGCTGATCCGGCGCGGCCGCCACATCGAGATCCAGATCGCCGGTGACGGCCAGGGCAAGGTCATCCATCTGTTCGAGCGCGAGTGCACGCTGCAACGCCGCCACCAGAAGGTGATCGAGGAGGCGCCCGCCGCGAACCTGAGTGCGGCGATGCGCGACCGCATGGCGGCCGACGCGGTGCGCCTGGGCGAGCGGCTGAAATACCGCGGCGTCGGCACGGTCGAGTTCATCGTCGGCGAGAAGGACTACCACTTCCTCGAGGTCAACCCGCGGCTGCAGGTCGAGCACCCCGTGACGGAAGCGATCACCGGCCTGGACATCGTCGAGCTGATGATGCGCATCACCTCGGGCGAGGGCCTGCCGCTGGCGCAGGAGGACGTGCGCATCAGCGGTCACGCGGTCGAGGCGCGCATCTGTGCCGAGGATCCGGCGGCGAACTTCCTGCCTTCGACCGGGCGGCTGTCGCACGTCGGCTTTCCGCGTGCGGGCGTGCGCGTGGAGACCGGCGTCGAGTCGGGCGGCGAGGTCACGCCGTACTACGACTCGATGCTGGCCAAGTTGATCACGCACGCGCCGACGCGCGACGAGGCACTCGACCGGCTGGAGCGGGCGCTGGACGACACGCGGGTCTTCGGCGTCACCAGCAACATCGGCTTCCTGCAGCGCCTGATCGACCTGCCCGAAACGCGCAAGGCGACCTTCCACACGCGGCTGATCGACGAGCAGATCGAGGGCTGGGCGCTGGGCAAGGCCGAGCACGACGAACGCACGCTGGCCATCGGGGCCATGCACTGGCTGCGCGGCGAGCGAGGCGACAGTGCCGGCAACGACCGCAGCCCGTGGGCCGCATGGGGTGGCAGCGGCTGGCAGCTGAACAGCGGCGACGATGGCCTGGCACCGGTGCCCAGCCTGCACGTGGAAGGCTCCGACGGCGCCAGCGCCGAGATCCGCTTCGGGCCCGTGGCGCGCGACGGCAGCCTGCTTGTCGGGGTCGGCACCGCGCGGCTGCGCCTGCGGCTCGACCCGGCCGGCGGCGACGGCCGCTTCCTGGCCATCGCCGACGGCCGGCGCGAGATGGTGACCGTGCATCGCGACGGCGACATGCTGCACGTGCAGGACGGCCGTGGCACGCACGCGCTGAAGGCGGTACCCTACCTCTCGTACATCAGCGCGTCGGCACAGGCCAGCGGTGACGTGAAGGCGCCGATGATGGGGCTGATCCTGAAGGTCAACGTCGCACCCGGCGACCACGTCGACAAGGGCGCGGTCGTTGCAATCCTCGAGTCGATGAAGATGGAGATGCGCATCACCGCCGACTGCGCCGGCACGGTGGCGGCGGTGAACTGCCGCGTCGGGCAGACGGTCGAGCGCAACGCCGTGGTGGTGTCGGTCACGCCGGCGTGACATCGGGGAAGGGTCCGCGGCCCATGGCCGCGCCCCTTCAGCGCCTCACCTTGCCGAGCAGGCTGTCGCCGATGATGTTGCGCTGGATCTGGTTGGTGCCTTCGATGATCTGCAGCACCTTGGCGTCGCGGAAGTAGCGGTTGATCGGCACGTCGGCCGAGATGCCCGCGGCGCCGAACAGCTGCACGGCGTCGGTGGCCACGCGCATCGCGGTGTCGGTGGCGAAGCACTTGGCCATGGCCGCCACCGGAGCCAGGGCGTTGCCGGTCAGACCCGCGTCCACCGCCGCGGCGGCGCTGTAGACCAGCTGACGCGCGGCCTCGGTCTGCGTGGCCATGTCGGCCAGCATCCAGCGGATGCCCTGGTACTCGCTCACCGCGCGGCCCCAGGTGACGCGGCCCTGCACGAACTCGATGGCGAGATCGATCGCGCCCTGCGAAAGGCCCACGCCGCGCGCGCCGATCAGCGGCCGGCTCTTGTTGAAGGCTTCCATCACCGCCTTGAAGCCGCGCCCGTCTTCGCCGATGCGGTTGGCGTCGGGCACGAACACGTCGTCGAGGACCAAGGGGCACGAAGGCACGCCGCGCGCGCCCATCTTGTCCTCGTGGCGCCCGACCGTGAAGCCCTTGCTGCCCCGCTCGACGATGAACAGGTTGATGGCGCCCATGCTGTCGGCCTCGCCGGTCTTGGCCGCTACGAGCACGAAGTCGGCCACCGGCGAGTTGGTGCACCAGATCTTGGAGCCGCTGATGCGGTAGCCGCCTTCGCAGCGGCGCGCGCGTGTGCGGATGCCGGCGACGTCGGAGCCGCTCTGCGGCTCGGTGGTCGAGAAGGCGCCGCGCAACCGGCCGGCGGCCAGCGGGCCGAGCAGGCGGCGCTTCTGCTCGTCGCTGCCGGCGGCCAGGATGGCGCCGAAGGGCACCCACTGCACGACCAGCAGGTACGCGGTGTTGTAGCAGACACGCCCCAGTTCCTCGATGGCCACCGCAGCCGACAGCATGCTGCCGGTGCCGCCGTACTCGGCCGGGAACGGGATCGCGAACAGCCCGGCCTCGCGCAGCAGCTCGAACATGTCCTGCGGGTACTCGGCCGTGCGGTCGATGGCGTCAGCGCGCGGCGCCACGCGCTCGCGCGCCAGCCGTCGCACCATCTGCTGGATCTGGCGCTGCTCATCGCCGAGGGCGAAGGCCTGCGCGCCGGTCGAGCCGGCGCTCTCTGCCGCCCTCACGCGATGCCTTCGCTGCGGCACTTGATCATGCGCAGCGGCGTGTAGGTGATGGCCAGCGTGCCGTCCTGCTTGACGATGCGGTTGCGCGTGCGCACCAGGCCGCGGCCCGGGCGGCTCTTGCTGCGCCGCGCCTCGATCACCTCGCACTCCACGTGCAGTGTTTCGCCGGCAAACACCGGGTTGTGGACCTTGAACTCCATCTCCAGGAAGGCGTAGCCGGTGTGCTGCATCGTGGCGTGTACCAACAGCCCTTCGGCGAAGGTGTACGCCAGCGCCCCCGGCGCCACGCGGCCCTTGATGTCGGACTCGGTGCGCAGGAACTCCAGGTCGGTGAACAGCACCTCGGTCATGCCGGTGCAGGCGCAGAAGTTGACGATGTCCGCCTCGGTGACGGTGCGGGCCACGGTGCGGAACTGCCGGCCGACCGGCAGGTCTTCGAAGTGCAGCCCGATGCCCAGGGTCTCCATGTGTTCTGCCTCGCTTGGTTCGGGTTCAGCGTGCGACCAGGTCGATCAACGCCGCCGACAGCACCGGATAGCCGCTGTCGGCCGGCAGCACCGGGATGCGCCGCCCGTCGGTGTGCAAGCCCAGCGTCGGCTGGATGCGCTGCACCGGGCGCGCCTTCGCGGCGGCCAGGGCGTCGGCGGCATTGGCGCTGGTGCCGAGCAGCGCCAGGTTGCACAGGGTCGGGAAGATGATGACGCGGCGCCGTTCCGTGCAGTCGCGCAGCGCGTCGTGGGGATGGATCCAGAACGAGTCCACCGCCTCGCGGCCGTCGTGCGCGGCCACCTGGCCGGGTGGCGCCGCGGCGATGTAGAAGTGCGTGTCGAAGCGCTTGGGAGAAATCTCCGGCGTCACCCAGTGCGCGAACGCCTGCAGCAGCTCGAGCGCCAGTTCGAGGCCCTCGCCGTGCACCATGTCGGCGAAGGCCTCGGCCGACGCGGCGGTGCGCTCGTGCCAGCGCTGCCACAGATCCCCGAGCGCCTCGGCGTCGAGCAGCCGCCCGTGACGGCGCGCCAGCAGCAGCCCGCTCTCCTCGAAGACCTCGCGCACGGCGGCGATGCGCAGCACCAGGTCGTCCTCGGCGAAGTGCACGCCCGATGGAACATGCTGGCGCAGCAGCGCGGCACGGTCGGCCGTGGCCACCTTGCCGCCCGGGAACACCGCCGCGCCGCGCGCGAAGTCGATCTCGTGATGGCGCACGACCATGAGGGTCTCAAGGCCTTGGGGCCCATCGCGCACCAGCACCACGGTGGCCGCAGCCAGTGCCTGCACGCTCGGGGTAGCCGCTGGGTCTGCCATGGATGCCCCGTGCTTCAGACGCGCAGTTCCTGCGCGATGATCGTGCGCTGGATCTGCGAGGTGCCGCCGCCGATGGTGGCCTGCATGCCCTCGCGGAAGTAGCGCTCGACGTCGGCTTCGGGCGTGGTGCCAAGGCCGCCGAAGATCTGCACCGCCTGGCGGCTCACGGTCTGCAGCGTCTCCGAGGCGAACAGCTTGGCCATCGCCACCTCCTTGCGGCAGGGCAGGCCCCGAGCTGCCAGGTCGGCGGCCCGGTAGGTGAGCAGGCGCGCCGCGTCGGTCTGGGTCTGCATGTCGGCCAGCATGTGGCGGATGACCTGGAAGTCGAAGATCGGCTTGCCGAACTGCACACGTTGCTTGGCGTAGGCCAACGCGTCGTCGACCGCGCCCTGGGCGTTGCCGACGTAGCTGGCCGCCACCGCCACGCGCTCGAGCGCCAGGTGTTCGCCGGCGATGATCTTGAAACCCTCTCCCGACGCGCCCAGCATGTTGGCCGCCGGGACGCGCACGTTGTCGAGAAAGATCTCGGTCGTCACGACCGAGCGGCGCGCCAGGGTCTGCAGCGGGCGGATCGTGAGGCCCGGCAGGTCGTTGGGGACGATGAAGACGCTCAAGCCGTTGCGCTTGTCGGGCGTCTGCGCGGTGCGCACCAGCATCAGGATCACGGCGCCGCGGTTGGCCGCGCCGCTGCACCACAGCTTCTGGCCATTGAGCACGTAGTGCTCGCCGTGCGCTTCGGCGCGCGTCTGCACGTTGGCCACGTCGGAGCCCGCGCCGGGTTCGGACATCGAGATCGGGAAGCGCACTTCGCCACGCATGAAGGGCTGCAGGAAGCGCTGCTTCTGATCTTCGGTGCCGTGCAGCGAGAAGTTCATCGCGGTGAAGATGCCGCCGGCAATGGCCACCGAGAAGTCCACGCCGTAGGCCGACAGCGCCTCGCACATCAGCGCGTAGGAGAACACGTCGCCGCCATCGCCGCCGTCGGCCTCCGGTACCAGCAGGCGGTGAAAACCGAGCCCGGCCGCCTTCTCGTAGGCCTCATAGGGGAAGGCGCGGTCCATGTCGCACTTGCGCACGTATTCGCGGCCGACGTCGCGGTCGAGCCAGCGGCGGACGGAGTCCTTCCAGGCCTGGCGCTCTTCGTCGAGGAAGTTCATGGCGGCCTCAGTGCCGGGCCGCGGCCACCGGCACGCCGGCGAGCAACCCGGCCAACGGCGAAAGGTCGGGCAGTTCGTCGAGGCGGTCCACCAGCTCGATCAGCTCCTCGCACGCATCCGTGCCCACCACCGGCGCTGCCATCGAGTGGAACTTGCGTTCCAGCCGCGCACGCTGCGCACGCAGGTCGGCGGCTGGCACGCCGGCGTCGTGGCGCTGGCGCAGCGTGGCGCCGGCGCTCGTCTTGATCACCACTTCGGCCTTGGTCAGCTCCGCGCAATCGGCGTGCATCTCCACGCGCACGCGGTCACGCAAGCGCTGCAGATCGGGGTCGGCAGTCTGCGCGTCCGAATAGCTCGCCAACGAAGCCGTGTCCACACCGGCAATCGCCATCGCGACGGTGTGGCGCAGGCTGAACTTGGCTTCGAGGCCGCTGGCAGGGTCGGCGATGTTGCACACCCCGTCGCTGACGGCGGACGCATGCACGACGACGCGCATCACATCGTCGGCGCAGAGCTCGTGGCGCTCGGTCAGTTGGCGTGCAGCCTCGATGGCCGCATGCGTGCCGTAGCAGGCGGCGTGGTACTTGAACAGGTTCTGGCGCAGGTAGAGCCCGCATGCTGGGTCGCGCAAGGCCGCATCGGGATGGAAGTCCGGGCCGTGCGTCGAAGCGAAGCCCTGGCTGGCCTCGATTGCGTCCACGCGGCTGGTGAAGCCACGGGCCGCCAGTTGCGCCGCCAGCAGGCCGTCGGCACTCGCCTTGCCGGCGTGCAAGGGCTTGCACATCGTGCCGAACATCGACTTCAGGCCCGCCGCCTGGGTGGCCGCGATGCCCAACGCCACCGCCGTGTCGTCGGCGCGCAGGCCGAGCAGGTGCGCGCAGGCGGCCGCGGCGCCGAAGGTGCCGAGCGTGGCGGTGGCATGGAACCCCGCCGCGTAGTGGCCTGGCGAGACGGCAGCGCCGATGCGGCACAGGGTTTCGTAGCCGGCGACGAAGGCCGCCATGAACTCCGGCCCGCTGGCACCGCGCGCCTCGGCCAGGGCCAGCAAGGGCGGCACCAGGACCACGCTCGGGTGGCCGCTGAAGCTCATGTTGACGTCGTCGAAGTCGAGCGCGTGCGAAGCAGCGCCGTTGACCAGGGCCGCCTGCCGGCAACTGGTCGCGAAGCCCTGGCCGACGACGGTGGCCTGCGCGTGCCCGCCCTGTTCGCGCGCCTCTTCGGCGAGCATGCGCGTCAGCGGTTCATGGGCGCCGGCCAGGCACACCGCGATCCAGTCGAGCACGCACTGGCGCACGAGCTCGCGCACGTCGGCGTCCAGCGCCTCGTGCCGCCATGCGGCGGCGCGCTCCGCCAGCGCGGCGGTGAGGCCGGGTGCGCTGCCGACGTGGCCGACGGCCACGGGGACTCGCGTCAGAGGCGAGAGGGGCAAGTAGGAGGTGTTCGCAATCATGTCAACGTCCTTTCCACTGCGGCTTGCGCTTCTCGCGGAAGGCGCGCGGCCCTTCCAGCGCGTCTTCGCTGAGATACACGGCGTCGAAGGCACGCCAGGACGCGCGCAGCGCCGCCGTGCGGCCCATCTCGGTGGCCATGCGCACCATTTCCTTGGCGCCGCGCACCGTGAGCGGCGCGTTCACGAGGATGCGCGCGGCCAACTCCTTGGCGCCTTGCAGCGCCTGACCCGGCGGCGTGACCCGATTGACGTAGCCGAGCTCGTAGGCGCGCTGGGCGGACAGCGGGTCACAGGTCATCGCCACCTCCATCAGGATGCGCTGCGGCAGCATGTGGATCACAGGAGAAGCCCAAGGCATGCCGCGGCCCACGCGGCCTTCGGTGATGGCGAACTTGGCCGTTTCGTCGGCCACGCACAGGTCACACATCTGCGCCAGCAGCCAGCCGCCGGCGAAGGCGTAGCCCTGCACGGCCGCGATCACCGGCTTGGTGACCTCGATGGTCTCGCCAAGCACCGGCATGAAATTGCGCGGCGGGATGCGCAGCGCGGTGTCGGCGGCTTCGACCAGATCCATACCGGCGCAGAAGGTGTCGCCCGCACCGGTCAGGATCGCGATCTGCGCCGACTCGTCGGCCTCGAAGCGCGGCCAGACCTCGAACATGGCCTGGCGCACGGCGCGGTTGATCGCGTTCTTGCGCTCTGGGCGGTTGATGGTGATGACGGCGATGCCGTCGCTGACTTCGTAGAGGAGTTCGTTGCTCATGCGGTTTCGCGCGCCTTTCCAGGATCGGGTCAATGCCGGGCTGCGTAGCCCAGCGCCTTGGACAGCCCGGCCGCAGCTTCCTGCGCCGCGGCCGTGAGCCGCTGGGCGGCGGCGCGGCCACGGTCGAGCGGAGCAGCCACGATGATGGCGGCGTCGACGCGGCCGTCGTGCTCGAACACCGGGGCTGCAAAGCCGGCGACGTCTGACGTCACCTCGCCGAGCGTCGAGCCCCAGCCCTGCTCGCGGGTGCGCTTGATGACGCGGGCGAGCTGACGCCGGTCGGTCAGGGTCCTGGCAGTCAGCGGACGCAGCTCGACCGTCCGCAGGTACTCGGCCAGCCAGGCCGGGTCCTGGTGCGCGAGCAGAACCCGACCGGAAGATGTGGCGTACAGGGGCCGCGTGGTGCCCACGGGCACCGAATAGCGCACCAACTGTTGGCTTTCGGCGACCTCGACATAGGTCAGCGTCCGGGCGGACCTGTCGATCACCGCCAACACCACCGTCTCGCCCGACCTCGCTTGCGCCTCGTGCAGGAAAGGCAATGCCATCGCCGCCAGCGAGCGCGCCGATACCAGAGCGGCACCGAGCACGAAGGACTGCGGGCCGAGCCGATGCATCACACCGTCGCGCTGCACATAGCCCTCGCTGACCAGCCCGCGCAGCAGCGCGTGCACGCTGGTCTTCGGTGCGCCGAGCATCGGGTGCAGCTGCGCGAGCGTGAGGCCGGCGGGCTGGGCTGCCAGCAGTCGCAGCAGGGTCAGCACTCGCGACAGCGACATCGGTGCCGCGTCGGCCCGCGCTGGCGCATCGGCCAGCGCGGCCGCCGATGCGTCAAGCGGCACAGCCCGCGATTCCAGTGTCTCCATGAGTGTTCTGATATCGGAACGCGTGTTCGGGTGAACGAGCACGTTAACAAGCCCGGTCCGACGCGTCAACGGATCGAGCCTCCGTGGTGACCCTAGGGTCGGCAAGAATCAAACTAACAGTTGTTCGAGTAACATGGAACCCATGCAATCTGCTGGTGCGGCGGCATGACCGTCGATGACGACACTTCCATGATCTGGCAGCCCGCTGCCGAGCGCTCGGCAGCGGCCCGCATCACCGCCTTCCAGGGTTGGCTCGCGCGCGAAAAGGGCCTGCGTTTTGCCGACTACGAGGCGCTCTGGCGCTGGTCGGTCGGCGACATCGACGCGTTCTGGGGTGCACTGGTCGAGTACTTCGACCTGCCACTGGAGGGCGAGCTGGCAGCGGTGCTGGCCGAGCGCTCGATGCCCGGGGCCCGCTGGTTCCCGAACGCGCGCACGAATTACGCGAGCCAGATCTTCCGCCAGCGCAGCAGCGAGCGGCCGGCGCTGATGTTCCGCAACGAAGCCGGCGCCAAAGACGAAGTCTCTTGGGAGCGTCTTGAACGCGAAACGGCCTCGCTCGCCCAGTGGCTGCGCGAGCAGGGGGTGCGCCCGGGCGACCGTGTGGTTGCCTACCTGCCGAACATCCCTCAGGCGGTGACCGCCTTCCTGGCCGCGGCCAGCGTCGGCGCCGTGTGGTCGCTGTGCTCGCCCGAGATGGGTACGGCAGCGGTGGTCGACCGCTTCCGCCAGATCGAGCCCAAGGTGCTGATCGCCGTCGACGGCTACCGCTGGAGCGGCCGGGCGCACGACCGGCGCGAGATCGTCGCCAGTCTGCTGCAGGCGTTGCCGAGCGTGGAGCGGCTTGTGCTCGTGCCTTACCTTGATGCGGCCGTCGACGCGCAGGCCTGGCCGCGCGGCGTGGCCTGGGCCGAGACGATCGCGCGCGCAACGCCGTTGCGGGTGGAGGCGTTGGCCTTCGACCATCCGCTCTGGGTGGTGTACTCCTCCGGCACCACCGGCCTGCCCAAGGCCATCGTGCACGGCCACGGCGGCATCCTGATCGAGCACGTCAAGACCATGGCGCTGCACAACGACGTGCTGCCTGGCGACCGCTTCCACTGGTACACCACCACCGGCTGGGTGATGTGGAACCTCAACGTCGCCGCGTTGCTGGTCGGCGCGGTGATGTGCATCTACGACGGCAACCCGGCCTGGCCCGACTACGGCACGCTGTGGCGCTTCTGCGGCGAGATGGACCTCGACTTCTTCGGCGCCGGCGCCGCGTTCTTCTCGATGTGCGAGAAGAATGGCATCGAGCCGCGCCGGCTCGCGGCCCTGGGCCGGCTGCGCACCATCGGCTCCACCGGCTCGCCGCTGGCACCGCAGAGCTACCGCTGGGTGTACGAGCAGGTGCGTCGCGACGTGTGGCTGACGCCGATGTCGGGCGGCACCGACTTCGCCGGCGCCTTCGTCGGCGGCGTGCCGACGCTGCCTGTCTACGTGGGCGAGATGCAGGCCCGCTGCCTTGGCGCCGACGTGCAGGCCTGGGACGACGCCGGGCGCGAGTTGGTCGACGAGGTGGGTGAACTGGTCTGCGTGGCGCCCATTCCGTCTATGCCGCTGTACCTATGGAACGACCCCGGCGGCAAGCGACTGCACGAGACCTACTTCGACGTGTACCCGGGGGTGTGGCGGCACGGCGACTGGCTGCGCATCACGCCGCGCGGCGGCGCCGTCATCTACGGCCGCAGCGACGCCACCATCAACCGCCACGGCGTGCGCATGGGCACCAGCGAGCTGTACCGCGTGGTCGAGGCGATGCCCGAGGTGATGGACAGCCTGGTCGTCGACCTGGAGTACCTCGGGCGCGAGAGCTGGATGCCGCTGTTCGTGACGCTGCGGCCGGGCCGCGCGCTCGAGCCGGTGCTGGTGGAGCGCATCAAGGGCGCGATCCGCGGGCAGTTGTCGGCGCGCCATGTGCCCAACACCGTGATCGAGGCGCCCGAGATCCCGCGCACGCTCACCGGCAAGAAGCTGGAGGTGCCCGTGAAGAAGCTCTTGCTGGGCCAGCCGGCGGAGAAGGTGGCTCATCGCGACGCGATGGCCAACCCGGCGAGCCTCGACTGGTTCATCGACTTCGCGCGGCAACGTGCCGCCGCCACCGCGCAGGAGTGAGCGCCATGCGCAGACTGACAATCCTCATGGCCGCCTTCGCCGCACTCGCCCTGGCGATGCCACACGCGGGCTGGGCGCAAACGCGCTATCCGGACAAGCCGGTGCGCATCATCGTGCCGTCGACTCCAGCCGGCGTTCTCGACAACGTGGCGCGCGCGCTGGCGCTGCGCCTGGCCGACAGGCTCGGGCAGCCGATCGTCATCGACAACAAGGGTGGTGCCGGCGGCAACATCGGCGCCGAGGCGGCGGCGCGCTCGCCGGCCGACGGCTACACGCTGTTCATCGGCTTCAATGCCACGCATGGCGCCAATCTGGCGCTGTTCGGCAAGCTCGCCTACGACCCGGTGGCCGACTTCGCGCCCATCAGCCTGCTCGCAGCGGTGCCCAACATCATCTCGGTGCACCCGGCGGTGCCGGTGAACAGCCTCGCCGAACTGGTGGCGCTGGCCAAGTCGCAGCCGGGCAAGCTGAGCTACGCCTCGTCGGGCAACGGCACCTCCACGCACCTGGCGGCCGAACTCTTCAAGGCCGCCGCAGGGATCGACATGCTGCACATCCCGTACAGGGGCAGTGCACCGGCGGTGGGCGATGTCATCGCAGGCCAGGTACCGGTGCTGGTGGACAGCGTGTCGTCGTCGACGGCACACGTCAAGGCCGGCAAGCTCAAGGCGCTGGCGGCGACGAGCCCGAAGCGGCTCGCGGTGCTGCCCGATCTGCCGACGGTGGCCGAGTCCGGCTATCCGGCCTTCCAGTCGACCGCCTGGGTCGGACTGCTGGCGCCCGCGGGCACGCCGCGGCCGGTGATCGAGCGCCTGCACGCGGCGGTGCTGGAAGTGATGGCACTGCCCGAAACGCGCGAGCGCCTGGCCTCCTTCGGCGGCGACGTCATCACTTCCACGCCCGAAGAGTTCGCGGCGTACATCCGTTCCGAGATGGCGCGGCTGGGCAAGGTGGTGCGAGACGCCAACATCAAGCTCAACTGAGCCTTCCTTCAACTCAACAGGAGATTCACGAACATGTCGGACAAAGAGGTCTATCTCGAGGTCAAGGACTACGTCGCCACCCTCACCATCAACCGGCCCAAGCAACTCAACGCCTTCACCGGTGACAACATCGTCGAGATGGAGCGCCTGCTCGCCGCGGCCGCGGCAGATCCCAAGGTAGGCGTCATCGTGCTTGCGGGCACTGGTGATCGCGCGTTCTGTGTCGGCGGCGACGTCAACTGGGAGAAGGGCAGCGGCGGCAAGAGCGGTCTGCAGGATCTGGACTTCAAGTTCAACCGCCTGATCGTCGAGTGCCCCAAGCCGGTGATCGCGCGCGTCAGCGGCTATGCCATCGGCGCGGGCCACCACATCGCCTATTTCTGCGACTTCACCATCGCGGCGGATCACTCCATCTTCGGCCAGAACGGCCCGCGGGTGGGTTCGCCGGCGGGCGGCTACATCGTCTCGCATGCAGCCAACGTGCTAGGCCACAAGCGTGCGCGAGAACTGTGGATGCTGTGCCGCCGCTACACCGCGCAGCAGGCGCTCGAATGGGGCCTGGCCAACTCGGTGGTGCCCAAGGAGAAGCTCGACGAGGAAGTCCGCAAGTACGCCGACGAATTGCTCTCGTTGAGTCCGACCTGTCTGCGCATCGTCAAGCGCTCGTTCTACCACCACATGCAGCCCATCATGGGCCGTGACATGAACGAGTTGATCAAGGAAGTGGCGCCCAACTACTTCCAGACCGGCGAGCAGATGGAAGGCGCCAGCGCCTTCCTCGAGAAACGCAAGCCGGATTTCTCTCGGTTCCGCTGAGGATCGGTTTGTCCCTCCAAGCGATGCACGTGCGCATCGCGCACGTTTCCATCTCAACCAGGCCCATCCTTACGTGCAGTTTCTCCAACTCGTCATCAGCGGTTCCGCGCAGGGCTGCATCTACGGATTGATCGCACTGGGCTTCGTGCTCATCTACAAGGCGACCGAGACCATCACCTTCGCCCAGGGCGATCTCATGATGCTGGGTGCCTTTGCCGGGCTCGTGCTCATGACGATGCTCGGCTTCCCGTACTGGCTGGCCGTGCCCAGCGCCGTCGCGGCGGTCGCGCTGTTCGGCATGCTGGCCGAACGCCTGGTCATCCGGCCGGTGCTCGGCCAGCCCGCGTTCTCGATCGTGATGCTGACCATCGGCATTGGCTACATCGTGCGCGGGCTGATCACGATGCTGCCGGTCGTCGGCACCGAAACCAGCACGCTGCCCGTGCCGTACAAGGGCCGGACGCTTCACTTCGGCGAGCTGGTGCTGGCCTACGAGCACCTGGCCGTGATCGTTGCGACGGCCGTGCTGTGCGTGCTTCTCTTCGGCCTGTTCCGGTACACCAAGGTCGGCATCGCGATGCAGGCCTCCTCGCAGAACCAGATCGCCGCCTACTACATGGGCATTCCGGTGCGGCGGCTCAACGGGCTCGTCTGGGGTCTGGCCGCCGCCGTCGCTGCGGTGGCCGGGCTGCTGCTGGCGCCCATCACCTTCGTCCACGTCAACATGGGCTATCTCGGACTGAAAGCCTTTCCAGCTGCCGTGGTCGGCGGTTTCGGAAGCCTGCCAGGCGCCATCGTCGGCGGGCTGGTGATCGGGGTCGTCGAAAGCCTGTCCGGCTACTACCTGCCCGAGGGCTTCAAGGACATCGCGCCGTACATCGTCGTGCTGCTGATGCTGATGGTGCGGCCGAACGGGCTGTTCGGCGAGAAGCTGCGCAAGAAAGTCTGACCTGCCATGCGCTACATCTTCAAAACCGAGTACGGACAGGACATCCGCGTCGTCAAGCACGCGGGGCAGGCGTTCTGGTACGCGCTGCTGGGCCTGTTCCTGCTGGTCGCGCCCTGGCTGCTGAGCGACTACATCCTCGCGCAGCTGGTGTTTGTTTTCATCTACTCGATCGTCGGCCTCGGGCTGATGCTGCTGGCCGGCTTCACCGGGCAGATCTCGATCGGGCATGCCGCGTTCTTCGGCGTGGGCGCCTACACGCAGGCGGTGCTAGTGGCGGCCGGCTGGCCGTTCCTGCTGGCGCTGGCCTGTGCGGCCGCGCTGTCGGCCGCGGTCGGCATCGTCATCGGCGTGCCGGCGCTGCGCGTGAAAGGCATCTACCTGGGCATCGCAACGCTGGCCTTCGGCTTCATCGTCGAGGAAGGCCTGGCGCGATGGGAATCAGTGACAGGCGGCAACGCGGGCATGCACGTGAAGTCGCCCGTGCTGTTCGGCTGGGCGCTCGACGGCAGCACCGAGTTCTACTTCTTGTGCCTCGTGGTGATGGTGGCATGCGCGCTCGGCATGCTCAACCTGCTGCGCTCGCCGACCGGCAGGGCGTTCGTCGCGATCCGCGACTCGGAGGTGTCCGCGCAGAGTATGGGCATCCACCTCGCGCGCTACAAGTCGATGTCGTTCGCGCTGTCGGCGGCGCTGGCCGGCGTCGGCGGCGCGTTGTATGCGCACAAGATCAAGTTCCTCTCGCCTGACCAGTTTGGCATCGTACAGTCGATCGATCTGCTGCTGATGATCGTGGTCGGAGGCCTGGGCTCGTTGCATGGCGTGTTCCTCGGTGCCATCTTCCTCATCGCGATGCCGCAGCTCATCGCGGTGGGCAAGGACTATCTGCCCGTGTCGGTCGGGCAGTCGCCCGGGCTGCAGGCGATGGTCTACGGCGTCGTGCTGGTGGCCTTCGTGATGTTCGAGCCGCACGGCCTGTACGGCCGCTGGCTTAAGGTCCGCACCTACCTGCAGGTGTTTCCGTTCTACCGGGCCGGCATGTTCAAGCGCCAGAAGGCCTTCCAGAAATCGGAGCGGCTCAAGTGATGCCCGCCACTGCCCAATCTCCTGCACCGACCGACGACGTGCTGCTCGGTGCGCGCGGCCTGACCGTGCGCTTCGGCGGCCTCGTCGCGGTGAACAGGGTGGATTTCGACGTGCGCCGCGGCGAGGTGTTTACCATCATCGGTCCGAACGGCGCCGGCAAGACCACGGTCTTCAACCTGATCAGCCGCATCTACCAGCCCAGCGCCGGCAGCATCCGCTTCGATGGTGTGGATCTGGTAGCTCGTCCGCCGCATGCGGTGGCCGAGCTCGGCATCGCGCGCACGTTCCAGAACATCGAGCTGTTCGAGTTTGCCAGCGTGCTGCAGAACCTGCTGATCGGCACGCACACGCACCGCAGCACCAACGTCTGGCAGGACCTGCTGTTCACCGGCGGCGTGCGGCGCGCCGAGGTGGTTGCCCGGCGCAAGGCCGAGGAGGTGATCGACTTCCTCGACCTGCAGCACTACCGCGACACGCTGGTCGCCGGGCTGCCGTACGGCGTGCGTAAGGTGGTCGAGCTGGCGCGTGCGCTGTGCACCCAGCCCAAGCTGCTTCTGCTCGACGAGCCGTCGTCGGGCCTCAATGTGGAGGAGACCGACGACATGGCCTGGTGGATCCAGGACATCCAGCGCGATCTCGGCATCACCGTGCTGATGGTCGAGCACGACATGAGCCTGGTGAGCAAGGTGTCCGACCGCGTGCTGGCGATGAACCAGGGCGAGGTGCTGGCGCTCGGCACCCCGGAGCAGGTGCAGGCACACCCCGGCGTGATCGAGGCCTACCTGGGCAGCACCGACGATCTGAGCGCGCTGCGGAGGCCGACATGAGCAGCGCCGCACGCGACCAGGACATCGTGCTCGCGCTGGCCAACGTGGAGAGCGCCTACGGCCCGATCAAGGCGATCCGCGGCGTCAGCCTGAAGGTACGGCGTGGCGAGATCGTCACCGTGTTGGGCAGCAACGGCGCCGGCAAGAGCACGATCCTCAAGACCATCTCGGGCATCATCGACCCGAGCCGCGGCAGCATCATCTACCGGGGCGAGAACATCACCTCGCTGGATCCGTCGGTGATCGTGCGCAAGGGATTGAGCCACGTGCCGGAGGGGCGTGAGGTGTTCCCGCTGCTGTCGGTGCGCGACAACCTGCTCATGGGCGCCTACACGCGCAGCGACCGCGATGCCGTGGCGCGCGACATGGAAGCCTCGTTCAGCTACTTCCCCATCCTGCGCGAACGCGCGCATCAGGACGCCGGCCTGCTGTCGGGCGGGCAGCAGCAGATGCTGGCGATCGCGCGCGCGCTGATGGCCGCGCCCGAGGTGGTGCTGCTCGACGAGCCGAGCCTCGGCCTGTCGCCGCGCCTGACCCGGGAGATCTTCGAGATCATCGTGCGCATCAACCGCGAGCGCGGCACCACCATCCTGCTGGTCGAGCAGAACGCTAACATGGCGCTCAACGCCGCCGACCATGGCTACGTGCTGGAGACCGGCCGCATCGTCATGGACGACAGCTGCGCCGCCCTGCGCGAGAAGGACGACATCAAGGAGTTCTATCTCGGCAAGAAGGAGTCCGGCGTGCGCGGCGAGCGCCGCTGGAAGAAGAAGAAGACATGGCGATGAACCCGACGACCGCAACGAAGGACCCGCACCGCATCGTCTCGGGCGACGAGGCCGGCTGGAAGGCCGATGTGCTGCCCTATCGCTCGATCCCTGAGCTGTTCCGCATGCGGGTGGTGGAACTGGGCGAGGCGACGATGATGCGCCAGAAGGAACTGGGTATCTGGCGCGCCTACAGCTGGAACGAGGTGGCGCGCATCGTCGACGAGATCGGCGCCGGCCTCGTGAGCCTGGGTTTCGAGCCCGGCGAAGTGGTATCGGTGCTGTCCAACACCTGCCGCGAATGGGTCTGGACCGATTTGGCGGTGCAGTCGGCCGGCGGCGTGTGCAGCGGCATCTACCCGACCGACGCGGCGCCCCAGGTGGAGTACCTGTGCAGCGACTCGCGCAGCGTCTACCTGTTCGTCGAGGACGACGAGCAGCTCGACAAGTACCTCGAGGTGGCGGACCGCCTGCCCGCCATGCGGCGCGTGATCGTCTACGACATGGAGGGCCTTCAGGGATTCGACGACCCGCGCGTGCTCAGCCTGGATCAGTTGCGCGAGATCGGCCGCGAGCACCTGCGCGCGCACCCGCGCGTGGTCGCCGAGCGCGGCGCCGCACGCGACCCCAACGAGGTGGCCGTGCTGGTCTACACCTCGGGCACCACCGGCAAGCCCAAGGGCGCCATGATCAGCCAGCGCAACATCATCGCCGTGCTGTCGACGCTGAACGCCGCCCTGTTCGAAGGGGTTGCCCGCGGCGGCGAGCGTGTCGCCTTCCTGCCGCTGTGCCACATCGCCGAGCGCATGATCGGCGCGTTCATCCCGATGGAGCGCGGCTCGATCGTCAACTACGTCGAGAACCCGGAGACGGTGTTCGAGAACCTGCGCGAGGTGCAGCCGCACATGTTCTTCGCGGTCCCTCGCGTGTGGGAGAAGGTGTACTCGCAGGTGGCGATCGCGCTCGGCGAAGCCGATCGCCTGCAGCGACTGGCCTATGGGCTGGCGTTCCGCATCGGCAGCGAACTCGCCACCTGCACGCTAGAAGGGCGCGAGCCGTCCGCATGGCTGCGGCTGCGCTACCGGCTGGCGCGCTGGCTGGTGATCGACAACGTCAAGCGCATGATCGGCATGGAGCGTGTCGAGGTCGGCATGACCGGCGCGGCGCCGATCTCGCCGGAACTGATCCGCTGGTACCTGGCGCTCGGCATTCCGCTGCGCGAGGGCTGGGGCATGACCGAGACCACCGGCGCGGGCTCGATGACGCCGCGCCGCGGCATGCGCCCCGGCAGCATCGGGCGCCCGGTGCCGGGCTTGCAGATGCGCATCGCCGAGGGCACGCACGAGATCCTGCTGCGCGGCGACAACGTCATCCTCGGCTACCTGAACCTGCCGGAGAAGACCGCCGAGACCATCGACGTCGAGGGCTGGCTGCACACCGGCGACGTCGGCCGTGTCGACGACGACGGCTACTTCTACATCACCGACCGGATGAAGGACATCATCATCACGGCCGGGGGCAAGAACATCACGCCCAGCGAGTTCGAGAACGAACTGAAGTTCTCGCCCTACATCACCGACGCGGTCGTCATCGGCGACCGCCGCGCCTACCTGGTGGCGCTGGTCATGATCGACCAAGAGAACGTGGAGAAGTTCGCCCAGGACCACGACATCCCGTTCGGCAACTACGCCAGCCTGACCCGGTCGCGCGAGGTGCACGCGCTCATCCAGGGCGAGTTCGACCGGGTGAACAAGAAGTTCGCGCGCGTCGAGCAGGTGAAGAAGTTCTACCTGCTGCAGAACCAGCTGACCGCCGAGGACGAGGAACTCACGCCGACGATGAAGCTCAAGCGCAAGCTGGTCGAGAAAAAGTACGCAGATGCCATCGAGGCGATGTACCGCTGACCCATCCACCACAAGGAGACCCAAGATGAAACCGTTCCTCGCCGTACTCGCCGCGGCCCTCACCGTTGCCGTCGGCGCGGCGCATGCCCAGCAGGGCGTGAGCGCGACCGAGATCCTGATCGGCTCCATCCTCGACCAGTCGGGCCCGCTCTCGGGCTACGGCAAGCAGACCCGACAGGGCATGCAGTTGCGCGTCGACGAGATCAACGAGCAGGGTGGCATCCACGGCCGCAAGCTCAAGCTGGTGGTCGAGGACGACGGCTACGACCCCAAGCGTGCCGTGCTCGCCGCACAGAAGCTCGTGAACCAGGACAAGGTGTTCATCGTCGCTGCGCACATCGGCACGGCGCAGAACAACGCTGCGATGCCGGTCCAGTTCGAGAAGAACATCGTCAACTTCTTCCCGCTGACCGCGGCGCGCGAGATGTACGAGCCGCTGAACCGGCTGAAGTACGCCTACGTCGCAGCCTACTACGAGGCGGCGCGCGCCTGGCTGCCCAAGCTGGCCAAGGAGAAGAACGCACGGAAGGTGTGCGCCATGTACCAGGACGACGAGTACGGGCTCGAGGTGCTGCGCGGCGCCGAGGCCGGCCTGAAGACGATCAATGTCGAGATGGCCGAGAAGACCAGCTTCAAGCGGGGCGCTACCGACTTCTCGTCGCAGATGGCGCGCCTGAAGGGCGCGAACTGCGATCTGGTGGTGCTGGGCACGGTGATCCGCGAGACCATCGGCGGCATCGCCGAGGCGCGCAAGATCGGCTTCAACCCGATCTTCTTCACCTCGCAGGCCGGCTACACCGAGCTCATCCACAAGCTCGGCGGCAAGGCGATGGACGGCCTGTACGCCACCATGACGGTGCAGGTGCCCTACCTTGACGACGCATCGCAGCCGGTGCGCTTCTGGGCCACCAAGTACAAGACCAAGTTCGGCGACGACCCGGCGCTGTTCTCGGTGATCGGCTACCAGATCGTCGACTACTTCGCCCAGGCCGCGGCCAAGGCTGGAAAGAACCTGACGACCGATACCTTCATCAAGGCTATGGACACGATGAGCTTCCCGGCCGACGTCTTCGGCGCGCCGCCCATGACCTACTCACCGACCAAGCGGCTGGGCAGCGAAGCGTCGCGCCTGTCGCAGATCGTCGACGGGCGCTGGAAGGTGGTGGCCGATTACGTCAAGCCCTGACGGGGGAACGGGCGCGCCGCATCCGCGTGCGGCGGGCGCCCGTCCTTGCGCGGCGCTGCCTTCGAGGTCAGCGATGCTGCGCAGACGCTGTTCACTACCGAGGCAAGGTCAGATCGATCAGTCGTTCAGCATCGATCCGATCAGAAGCTGGCCCATTCGCCATCGGTGCCGGTCTTGGCCGGGGGCGTGCCCGGGGGTTCGGCCGCGGCCTCTTGTACACCTTGGCCGCTGCGGGCTTGGCACCAAACTTCGGCCAGGAGACGTTCTTGGCCCGATCCGGGCCGCGGCGCTCGGCGCCGCTGTAGCTCGTCGCGGTGGCAGCCCCATGCGCCAGGCCCGCGGCGATCTTGAACACCGCCACGGCGGAGACAAGCTGCTGTGCCTGGCCCCTGAGGCTCTCGGCCGCGGCGGCGCTCTCTTCCACCAGCGCCGCGTTCTGCTGCGTCACCTGGTCCATCTGCGTGATCGCCTCGCCGACCTGATTCACGCCGGTGGCCTGCTCGCTGGAGGCGCTGGTGATCTCGCCCACGATGTCGGTCACGCGCTTGATCGAAGCAACGACTTCGCTCATCGTCTCGCCGGCCTTGTCCACCAGCGCACTGCCTTGTTCGACGCGCTCCACCGAGGCGCCGATCAGGCTCTTGATCTCCTTGGCGGCTTCGGCGGAACGTTGAGCCAGAGAGCGCACCTCGCCGGCCACGACTGCAAAGCCGCGGCCCTGCTCGCCGGCCCGCGCGGCTTCCACCGCGGCGTTCAAGGCCAGGATGTTGGTCTGGAACGCGATGCCGTCGATGGTGCCGATGATCTCGGCGATCTTCTTGCTGCTGTCGTTGATGCCCTTCATGGTCTCGACGACCTCGCCCACCACCGCGCCGCCTTGCTGCGCCACTTCGCTGGCCGAGCGGGCGAGCTGATTGGCCTGGCGTGCGTTGTCGGCGTTGTTCTTCACGGTGGAGCCGAGCTGGTTCATCGTCGCGGCGGTCTCTTCGAGCGCGCTGGCTTGTTCTTCGGTGCGCTGGCTCAAGTCCTGGTTGCCCTGCGCGATCTGCGCGCTGGCGGTGGCCACGCTCTCGGCGTTGCCGCGCACCTGGCCCACGACCTTGACGAGGCTGGCCTGCATGTCGCGCATCGCGGCCAGCAACTGGCCGGTTTCGTCCTTCGAGTGGACCTCGATCTCGCGCGTCATGTCGCCTTCGGCGATGCGGCTGGCCGCTTCGACGGCCTGCTCTGCACCGGGCGGGTGATCGAGCGCGCCACGGCCCAGGCGATCAGGCCGCCGGCGGCAGCCGACAGGCCAGCCAGCAGCAGCATCAGCATGCTGGCGGTGGCCACCGAGTCGTTCGCTTCCTTCTTGAACGCCTGCGTCTGGGCGACCTGGCTGTCGACGAGATCGTCAATCGCCTTGAAGAAGGCGGCCCGGGTGACGTGCACTTCCTTCATCAGCACGTCGCGCGCCTCGTCGTTCTTGTTGGCCAGGCCGAGCACGATCGCCTTGCCGGCGGCGGCGGCGTAGGCAACGCGCGCCGCGGCGAGCTGCTTGAGCAGCTCGCGGCCCTTCTCGGTCTTCAGCGTTTCGTCGAGCTGCTTGACGATCTCAACGTTGGCGGCGCGCGCCTCGTCGATGCGCTTCTTCTCCGCTTCCTTCGCCGGCACGTCGGTCAGCAGCGCGATGTTGCGCACCGAGCGCGCGATCACGTTGGAGTTGTCCTTGATGTCGCGCGCCTGGTCGATCTTGACCATGCGGTCGTCGGTGATCACGCGCAGGTTGTCGCCCACGCCTTGCAGCGCGAAGCGGCCGTAGATCGCCACGGCCAGGCCGGCGGCGATGACCAGCGCGAAACCGAGGCCGAGCCGGGCGCCGATCTTCAGGTTCTTGATGAAGCTCATGGGGTTGTTCCTTCTTCGGGGGATGGGTTCAGACCAGGCCGATGTCGGCGCCGGCCAGCACTGGATGGGCGATGGCGCTCATGACACTCGATGCGAGTTGCTGACACCGCAATGTCTGCGCATTTCAGCGATCACGGACACCCGTTTCACGCTGATCGCGGACACCGTTTCACGGTGATGGCGGACGGTGCGCAGGGCATGCGAGTGACCGGGTTCATCGTATCTCAGGTGTCCGCGATGGCCGTGAAGCCGCCCG